>CANJVX010000021.1 GCA_947478405.1 Beijerinckiaceae bacterium
ACTTTGCCGGAAGGCACGGAAATGGTGATGCCTGGCGATAACGTGACGATGGAAGTCGCGCTGATCGTTCCGATCGCGATGGAAGAGAAGCTGCGCTTCGCTATCCGCGAAGGTGGCCGCACGGTTGGTGCGGGCGTCGTTGCGTCCATTATCGAGTAATTAGGTCTTGAGGTTCCGGGCGGCGCGTGACGCGTTCACGCGCCCCTCGAACAGAGGATGAATTCATGAACGGCCAGAACATCCGCATTCGCCTCAAGGCGTTCGATCATCGCATCCTTGATGCGTCGACGAAGGAGATTGTTTCGACGGCAAAGCGGACCGGCGCGCATGTGCGTGGACCGATCCCGCTGCCGACGCAGATAGAAAAGTTCACGGTAAACCGCTCGCCGCACGTCGATAAGAAGTCGCGCGAACAGTTTGAAATCCGTACCCACAAGCGTGTGCTCGATATCGTCGATCCCACGCCGCAGACAGTAGATGCTTTGATGAAGCTCGATCTGGCTGCCGGCGTTGACGTCGAAATCAAGCTCTAAGTTTTTTAACCGGGCACCTCTTCGTTGAAAGTGCCTAAGCAGGAAGAAATCATGCGGTCAGGTGTCATCGCACAGAAGGTCGGCATGACCCGCGTCTTTACAGACACGGGTGAACATGTGCCGGTCACCGTCCTCAGGCTCGATGGGTGCCAAGTTGTGGCCCATCGGACCCAGGACAAAAATGGCTATACAGCCATGCAGCTCGGCATCGGCCGCGCGAAGGTGAAGAACGTCTCGAAGGCCGAGCGTGGCCGTTTTGCGGTTGCACAGGTTGAGCCGAAGATGAAGCTCGCTGAATTCCGCGTGCCGGAAGACAAGCTCATTCCGGTTGGCGCTGAAATCACCGCCGATCATTTCGTGGCTGGTCAGTTCGTCGACGTCACGGGCACGACGATGGGTAAGGGCTTTGCCGGCCCGATGAAGCGTTGGAACTTTCGTGGTCTGCGTGCAACCCACGGCGTCTCTGTTTCGCATCGTTCGCATGGTTCGACCGGTGGTCGTCAGGATCCTGGCAAGACTTTCAAGAACAAGAAAATGGCCGGTCACATGGGCGTTGACCGCGTAACGACTCTGAACCTGCGCGTCGTGCAGACAGATGTTGAGCGTGGCCTCATTCTCGTCGAAGGCGCGGTCCCCGGCACAGCTGGCGGCTACATCTTCGTGCGCGATGCCATCAAGAAGGCGCTTCCCAAGGATGTGCCGCTCCCGGGTAAATTCCGCCTTGCCAATGGCAATGCGGAAGCGGCTGCACCTGTTGCAGCTGATGAACAGAAGGAGGGCTGAGCCGTGAAGTTCGACATCACGTCTCTCGACGGCAAGTCCGCCGGTTCGATCGATCTGAACGATGAGATTTTCGGTCTCGATCCCCGTGAAGATCTCATTGCCCGTATGGTGCGCTATCAGCTCGCCAAGCGTCGCGCTGGCACGCATGCGGTCAAGAACCGCGCTGACATCGCCCGCACGGGTAAGAAAATGTACAAGCAGAAGGGCACCGGCGGCGCTCGTCACGGCTCGGCACGCGTGCCGCAGTTTCGTGGTGGTGGTCGTGCGTTTGGTCCGGTTGTGCGCTCGCATGCGCATGATCTGCCCAAGAAGGTACGCGCTTTGGCTCTGCGCCATGCGCTCTCTGCCAAGTTCAAGGACGGCGGCATCGTGATTTGGGACAACGCCCAGATTGCTGCTCCCAAGACAAAGGCGCTGAAGGATCAGTTCGCGAAAGCGGGCCTGGCTTCGGCTCTCATCATTGATGGTGCGGATCTGCAGGACAATTTCGCTCTTGCGGCACGCAACATTCCCCACATCGACGTGCTGCCTGTTGAAGGCATCAACGTTTATGACATTCTTCGCCGCGAGAAGCTCGTGCTGACCAAGGCCGCCATTGATGCGCTGGAGGCGCGTTTCAAATGAGCCAGACGCGGAATCAGGATGCGCGTCATTACGACGTGATCGTCGCCCCGGTCATCACCGAAAAGGCAACCTTTGCTTCCGAGCAGAACAAGGTCGTCTTTAAGGTTGCCAAGACCGCGACGAAGCCGGAAATCAAGGCTGCCGTAGAACGTCTGTTCGACGTCAAAGTCGTGAGCGTCAACACGCTCGTGCGCAAGGGTAAGAATAAGGTGTTCCGCGGCGTGCGTGGAACGCAGTCGGACGTCAAGAAAGCGGTCGTGACCCTCGCCGAGGGCCACAAGATCGACGTGACGACCGGTCTGTAAGAGAGGGTTCGGACAAATGGCACTGAAGACATTCAAGCCGGTCACTCCGGGCCTTCGCCAGCTGGTGATCGTTGACCGTAGTGGCTTGTTCAAGGGTAAGCCGATCAAGGCGCTCACCGAGGGCAAGCATTCCTCGGGCGGTCGTAACAACAATGGTCGTATCACCGTTCGCTTCCGTGGCGGTGGTCATAAGCGCACGTACCGCCTCATCGACTTCAAGCGTCGTAAGCTTGATATGGTCGCCAAGGTGGAGCGTCTGGAATATGACCCCAACCGCTCGGCGTTCATCGCGCTGATCAAATATGCGGATGGCGAATTATCCTACATTATCGCCCCGCAGCGTTTGTCGGTGGGTGACGAAGTCGTCTCGGGTAACCAGGTCGATGTGAAGCCCGGCAATGCGATGCCGCTGTCGAACATCCCGGTTGGCACGATCGTGCACAACGTCGAGATGAAGATCGGCAAGGGTGGTGCTATGGCCCGTTCGGCCGGCACCTACGCCCAGATTGTCGGTCGCGACCAGGGTTATGTGATCATGCGTCTGAACTCGGGCGAGCAGCGTCTCATCCACGGTCAGTGCTTTGGCACGATCGGCGCGGTGTCGAACCCTGACCACATGAACACCTCGCTGGGTAAGGCGGGTCGCTCGCGCTGGCTCGGCCGCATGCCGCATAACCGCGGCGTGACCATGAACCCGGTTGACCATCCCCACGGCGGCGGTGAAGGCCGCACCTCGGGTGGCCGTCATCCGGTTACACCGTGGGGCAAGCCGACCAAGGGCAAGAAGACTCGCTCTAACAAGTCGACGACCAAATTCATTGTGACCTCGCGTCACAAGAGCAAGAAGAAGGGCTAATCCATGGCACGTTCGATCTGGAAGGGCCCGTTCGTCGACGGTTATCTGCTGAAGAAAGCAGAAACCTCGCGCGCTTCGGGCCGCTCGGAAGTCATCAAGATCTGGAGCCGTCGCTCCACGATCCTCCCGCAGTTCGTGGGTCTCACGTTCGGCGTTTACAACGGTCAGAAGCATGTGCCGGTCAATGTGACCGAAGACATGATCGGCCATAAGTTCGGCGAATTCTCTCCGACGCGCACCTTCCATGGTCACGCGGCGGACAAGAAGGCGAAGAGGGGCTAACATGTCGAAGACAAAGACTCCCCGCGCATTGAAGGACAATGAGGCCAAGTGTGTTGCGCGCATGTTGCGTGTCAGCCCGCAGAAGCTGAACCTTCTCGCCCAGCTCATTCGCGGCAAGAAGGTTGAGACGGCTCTGGCCGACCTCGAATTCTCGCGCAAGCGCATCTCTATTGAAGTCCGCAAGGCACTGCAGAGCGCGATTGCCAATGCTGAAAACAATCACAGTCTGGACGTTGACGATCTTGTCGTCGCCGAGGCGCATGTCGGTAAGGCGCTTGTTATGAAGCGTTTCAGCCCGCGTGCGCGTGGCCGCGCTGGTCGGATCGAGAAGCCTTTCTCGAACCTGACCATTGTCGTTCGCGAAGTCCAAGCTGCTGCTAAGGTCTGAGGAGAGAACGATGGGTCAGAAAGTCAATCCGATCGGGCTTCGCCTCGGCATCAACCGTACCTGGGATTCCCGCTGGTACGCCGGCAAGGGCGAATATGCCAAGCTGCTGCATGAAGACCTCGCGATCCGCGCGGCCCTCATGAAGGCGCTGAAGCAGGCTGCGGTCTCCAAGATCATCATCGAGCGTCCGCACAAGAAGTGCCGCGTGACCATCCAGTCGGCTCGTCCGGGTGTGGTGATCGGCAAAAAGGGCGCGGACATCGATAAGATCCGCAAGCTCGTCGCCAAGCTGACGGACTCGGAAGTCGTCATCAACATCGTTGAAATCCGCAAGCCGGAAATTGACGCGACGCTGGTGGCCGATTCCATCGCTCAGCAGCTCGAACGCCGTGTGGCTTTCCGTCGTGCCATGAAACGCGCCGTGCAATCCGCGATGCGTTTGGGTGCCGAAGGCATCCGCATCAACTGCTCGGGCCGCCTCGGCGGCGCCGAGATCGCCCGTCTCGAATGGTACCGTGAAGGCCGCGTGCCGCTGCATACGCTGCGCGCCGATGTCGATTACGGTGTCGGCACCGCCCACACAGCCTATGGCACGTGCGGGATCAAGGTCTGGATCTTCAAGGGTGAGATCCTCGAGCACGACCCCATGGCACAGGACAAGAAATTGGCCGAAGCCGATCATTCTGGCAGTGGCAACGAGCGCCGTCCGCGCCGTGACCGCGACGCCGCTTGACGCGTCGACCTAACAGACAAGAGCCAAGATCATGTTGCAACCTAAGCGCACGAAGTTCCGCAAAGCCTTCAAGGGTCGTATCCACGGCGCCTCGAAGGGCGGATTTGAGTTGAACTTCGGTCAGTTCGGCCTTAAGGCCATGGAGCCGGAGCGAATCACCGCCCGGCAGATCGAGGCGGCACGCCGCGCGATGACGCGTCATATGAAGCGCGCTGGTCGTGTGTGGATCCGGATTTTCCCGGATGTGCCGGTCTCGAAGAAGCCGACCGAAGTCCGAATGGGTAAGGGCAAAGGCGCTCCCGAATTGTGGGCCGCGCGTGTTGCTCCTGGTCGTATCATGTTTGAAATCGACGGCGTGCCGCTCGATATCGCGCGTGAGGCGATGACCCTTGCGGCAGCCAAGCTGCCGATCAAGACGCGCTTCATTCAGCGCATCGCCGAGTAAGAGAGGACTGAACAGATGAAGTCGAAGCAGCGCTTCTCGGATATCAAGGCGATGACCGAAGATCAGCTCGGGGACGAAGTCCTCAAGCTGAAGAAGGAACAATTCAACCTGCGATTCCAACGCGCCACTGGTCAGCTCGAGAACACCTCGCGCGTCCGAGTCGTTCGTCGTGAAATTGCGCGGGCCAAGACGATCGCCGCGCAGAAGCGCGACGCCGCCAAGAAGTAAGGGCCAAGATATGCCGAAGCGTATTCTCCAAGGCGTCGTCGTGAGCGACAAGCAGGAAAAGACTGTTGTTGTGAAAGTGGAACGTCGTTTCACGCATCCTCTTCTGAAGAAGACGGTGCGTCGTTCGAAGAACTACCATGCACATGACGAGAGCAAGCAGTTCAAGGTCGGTGACCAGGTTTCAATTGAAGAAACCAAGCCGATTTCGAAATTGAAGCACTGGATTGTGGTCGGCGGCGAAGCCAAGTAAAAGCCGATACCAAACCAGTTGATTAAGCGAGGGGGTCTCAGGACCCCTTCAGACGAAGTCCGGACCGGATGCGATAACGCGGATGGCCGGAAACCGATCTGAGAAGAAAGGCGCGTTGCCATGATTCAGATGCAGACAAACCTCGACGTGGCCGATAATTCAGGCGCACGCCGCGTGATGTGCATCAAGGTGCTCGGCGGTTCCAAGAGGAAATACGCCGGCGTGGGCGACATTATTGTCGTCTCCATCAAAGAAGCCATTCCGCGCGGTCGCGTGAAGAAGGGCGATGTCATGAAGGCCGTTGTCGTGCGCACGGCCAAGGACATTCGTCGTTCCGACGGCTCCGTGATCCGTTTCGATTCCAATGCGGCGGTTCTGATCAACAATCAGAAAGAGCCCGTTGGTACACGCATCTTCGGGCCGGTTCCGCGCGAGCTTCGCGCCAAGAACCACATGAAGATTATCTCGCTCGCGCCGGAGGTTCTGTAATGGCTGCGAAGATCAAGAAGGGCGACAAGGTCGTCGTTCTCGCTGGCCGTGACAAGGGTCGCACCGGCGAAGTGCTGCAGGTCATTCCGGATGCGGGCCGTGCGCTCGTTCGTGGCGTGAACCTGGTCAAGCGCCACACCCGCCAGACTGCGCAGACAGAAGGTGGCATCATCTCGAAAGAGGCGACCATCGACCTGTCGAACCTTGGCATTGCTGATCCCAAGGATGGCAAGGCCTCGCGCGTTGGCTTTAAAGTTCTCGATGACGGCCGCAAGGTCCGCATCGCCAAGCGTTCCGGAGAGATGATCGATGGCTGAGATTCAATCAGGCAAGGTCGCCAAGACCAAGGCCGTCAAAGCCGTTCCTTCGGCTGATCTGGCCACCGCCGCTCAGCTCGTTGTGCCGCGTGACTATATTCCGCGTATGCGTAAGCATTACGAGGAAGTCGTGCGTCCTGCGATGATCGAGCAGTTTGGTTACAAGAACCCGATGGAAGTTCCGAACATCGAAAAGATCGTTCTGAACATGGGCGTGGGCGAAGCTGTCAACGACACCAAGAAGGTGACGATTGCAGCGGCCGACCTCGCGTTGATTGCCGGCCAGAAGCCGATCATCACGCGCGCGCGCAACGCGATTTCGACCTTCAAGGTTCGCGAGAATATGCCGATTGGCGCCAAGGTGACTTTGCGCAAGATCCGCATGTATGAATTCATCGACCGCCTGGTCACGATTGCGCTGCCGCGCGTTCGCGACTTTCGCGGCTTGAACCCGAAGTCGTTTGACGGCCGTGGCAACTTTGCCATGGGTATCAAGGAACACCTCGTGTTCCCGGAAATCGACTATGACAAGGCTGAATCGGTTCTGGGCATGGACATCATCGTGTGCACCAACGCCAAGACTGACGACGAAGCGCGCGCGCTCCTGCGTGCGTTCAACTTCCCGTTCCGGCAGTGAGACAACAGTCTCATACGCGGAGACCAGAGGTAACCCATGGCTAAGAAGAGCTCGATCGAAAAGAACAAGCGTCGTGAGAAGCTGGTGAAGCAATTCGCCGGACGTCGCGCACGCCTGAAGGCGATCGCTAATGATGAATCGTTGAGCATGGACGAGCGTTTCACCGCTCGCCTGAAGCTTGCCGAACTCCCGCGCAATTCGTCCGCTGTACGTGTGCGCAACCGCTGCGAAGTGTCGGGGCGTCCGCGCGCCGTCTATCGCAAGATGAAGATGTCGCGCATCGCGGTGCGTGAACTTGGCTCCAAGGGTCTTGTGCCCGGCCTCGTCAAGTCGAGCTGGTAAGGGGAGGCATTCCGATGAACGATCCGTTGGGCGATATGCTCACCCGTATCCGTAACGCGCAGATGCGCCGCAAGGGCAAGGTTTCAACACCTGGCTCGAAGTTGCGCGCACATGTGCTCGAAGTTCTTCAGCAGGAAGGCTACATCCGTGGCTTTTCGCAGGCTGATTTCGGCAATGGCCGTACCGAGTTCGAAATCGAACTGAAGTACCATGAAGGCCAGCCGGTCATCCGTCAGATCGAGCGTGTCTCGAAGCCAGGTCGCCGTGTTTATTCCGCTGTTGATGCTATGCCTCGCGTCGCGAATGGCCTTGGTATCACCATCATTTCGACTCCCAAGGGCGTGATGGCCGACCACTCTGCACGTGAGCAGAATGTGGGCGGCGAAGTGCTCTGCCGGGTCTTCTAACCAGAACGAGGGAAAAAATGTCTCGAGTCGGAAAGAAGCCCGTTGCCGTGCCGGCTGGTGTCACCGCGAAAGTGGATGGCCAGGCTGTCTCCGTAAAGGGCGCCAAGGGCGAGTTGCATTTCGTCGTTCCTGACGAAGTCAACGTCAAGCTTGAAAACAACGCCATCATCGTCGATCCGCGTGCGGAATCGAAGCGTGCGCGTGCCATGTGGGGCATGTCGCGTTCGATGATCAACAATCTCGTAATCGGCGTGACCGCCGGTTTCACCAAGACGCTCGAAATCACGGGCGTCGGCTATAAGGCTGCGGTTGCTGGCAAGAATGTGCAGCTTTCGTTGGGCTTCAGCCATGACGTCGTTTACGCAATCCCGGCGGGTGTGACGATTGTCACGCCGAAGCCGACCGAAATCACGATCACGGGTGCTGACAAGCGCCAGGTCGGGCAGGTCGCGGCTGAGATTCGTTCGTATCGCGGTCCCGAGCCCTACAAGGGCAAGGGTGTGCGTTACTCTGATGAGTTCATCTTCCGCAAGGAAGGCAAGAAGAAGTAAGGAGAGGCCGCGATGGCTAAGGATAATCAGGCTCTCGCCCGCCGTAAGGCGCGCGTCCGCCGTTCGATCCGCGCGCGTGCCTATGGCAAGCCGCGTCTGTCCGTGTTCCGCTCGTCGAAGCAGATCTATGCTCAGATCATCGACGATGAGAAGGGTGCGACACTTGTCGCCGCTTCTTCTCTGGAGAAGGATCAGCGCTCGGCGCTGAAGACCGGTGCGGATACGGCCGCTGCCAAGGCGATCGGCAAGTTGATTGCTGAACGTGCGAAGAAGGCTGGCATCAACCAGGTCGTCTTCGACCGTGGCGCTTACATGTACCATGGCCGCGTCAAGGCGCTGGCTGAAGGTGCCCGCGAAGGCGGACTGGAATTCTAATCTCTCCGGGGCGCTTTGCCCCGGCGATTTCTCGAAGCGAGCGGTTTGCATTTTGCAGATCGCGCAAGTGACGGAAGAGAAAAATGGCTCGTGAAGGTGAAGGCGGTCGCGGACGCGATCGTCATAACAACGAAGAGCGCGACAGCGAATTCGTGGACCGTCTGGTCCACATCAATCGCGTTGCGAAAGTTGTGAAGGGTGGTCGTCGCTTTGGCTTTGCCGCTCTCGTCGTCGTCGGTGACCAGAAGGGTCGCGTTGGTTTCGGTCACGGCAAGGCCCGTGAAGTTCCGGAAGCCATCCGCAAGGCGACGGAAGCCGCCAAGCGCGCGCTGATCCGCGTGCCACTGCGTGAAGGTCGTACTCTTCATCATGACGTTGCTGGTCGCCATGGCGCTGGCCGCGTGTTCCTTCGTGCAGCGCCTGCTGGTACCGGCATCATCGCCGGCGGCCCGATGCGCGCTGTGTTCGAAACGCTCGGCATGCATGACGTGGTGGCGAAGTCGCAAGGCTCGTCCAACCCGTACAACATGGTCCGTGCGACATTCGACGCGCTCTCGCGTGAAGATTCACCCCGTTCCGTCGCGGCTCGCCGCAATCTGAAAGTGTCCACGCTCCAGTCGCGCCGTCCCGGCGCTGACGCGGATGCGGGCGCTGAAGCCTGATCGGGAGGCTTGTAAACATGACAAAGACCTCCGCAAAGAAGACTGTGACCGTTGAGCAATTTGCCAGCGTGATCGGCCGTTCGAACGATCAGCGCCAGACCCTCGTCGGTCTGGGCCTTAACAAGATCGGCCGTCGCAAGGCGCTCGAAGATACTCCGGCTGTGCGTGGCATGATCGCGAAAGTCGCGCATCTCGTGCGCGTCGTCGAAGGCCAGTGAGGAGCACCCAGATGAAACTCAACGGCATTTCCGACAATCCCGGTTCTTCCAAGAAGCGCCTGCGCATCGGCCGTGGTATCGGCTCGGGCATGGGCAAGCAGGGTGGTCGCGGCGGCAAGGGCCAGACGGCTCGTTCCGGCGTGCGCATCAAGGGCTTCGAAGGCGGTCAGATGCCTCTGCATCGTCGTCTCCCGAAGCGCGGCTTCACCAATATTTTCGCGCTTGAATACAATGAAGTGAACCTCGGTCGCCTTCAGCAGGCGTTTGAGGCAGGCAAGCTCGATGCGAGCAAGCCCGTCACGATCGATGCGCTTATCGCGGCTGGCGTTTGCACCCATCCTCGTGACGGCGTGAAAATTCTCGGCTCTGGCGAGATCAAGGTGAAGGCCACATTCGAAGTCGCCAAGGCTTCGAAGACCGCCGTCGCCGCGATCGTAAAAGCTGGCGGCTCCGTGAAGGTTCTTTCGGACGAAGCGACAGCTTGAGGCGCCTCGCACCTGACGAAGGTGTGATGAGCTTCCACTATTGATCCTGAGCGGGGCGGGGATGAAAATCCCTCAGCCCCGCTTGTCATGTTCAGACCTTGAAAATGAAAAGCGCAGGGCGGCGCCCAGCGCATCCGGAGTGCTTCATGGCATCGGCAGCCGAACAGCTTGCAGCGAACATCAACTTCTCGGCCATCGGGAAGTCTGAAGAACTCAAGAAGCGGATCTGGTTCACGCTGGGTGCGCTGATCGTCTATCGTCTGGGCACTTACATTCCATTGCCTGGCATTGACCCCGCCGCCTTTGAAGCCAGCTTCACGGGCAAGCAGCAGGGCGTGCTTGAATTGTTCAACATGTTCGCTGGTGGCGCGGTGCAGCGCATGGCGATTTTTGCCTTGAACATCATGCCTTATATTTCGGCCTCTATCATCATTCAGCTCCTGTCCTCTGTTCTTCCCTCGCTTGAAGCCATCAAGAAGGAAGGCGAGTCGGGCCGCAAGATTCTCAATCAATACACGCGCTATCTCACAGTTTTTCTGGCGATCTTCCAGGCTTATGGCATTGCAATCGGTCTAGAGGGTCAGACGGGCGTTGTTGCCGATCCTGGCGTATTCTTCCGCATTTCAACCGTGCTGACATTGATGGGTGGCACGATGTTCCTGATGTGGCTTGGTGAGCAGATCACCTCGCGCGGTATTGGTAACGGGTCTTCGCTGATCATTTTCGCGGGCATTGTGGCGGCCTTTCCGGCGGCAATCATTTCAACGCTTGAGCTTGGTCGCCAAGGTGCCATTTCCACAGCTTTGATCTTGGCTGTGATCATCATGTCGGTCCTCGTCGTTGCCTTTATCGTCTTCGTCGAGCGTGCGCAGCGCCGCCTGCTGATCACCTATCCCAAGCGCCAGGTCGGCAATCGCGTCTATGAGGGACAGACGTCCTTTCTGCCGCTGAAGCTCAACACGGCGGGTGTCATCCCCCCGATCTTCGCCTCGTCTCTTTTGCTGCTGCCGACCACGATTGCGAGCTTCTCGCAGGCGCAGGGAAACACCGGCATTTTGGCAACGATCACGACCTATCTCGGCCATGGCCGTCCGCTCTATATGGTCGTTTATGTCGCGCTGATCGTGTTCTTTGCCTTTTTCTACACAGCCATCGTCTTCAACCCGACGGAGACGGCGGACAATCTGAAGAAGCATGGCGGCTTTCTTCCCGGTATCCGCCCGGGCGAGCGCACCGCGCAATTCATTGATTCCGTTCTGGTCAAGATCACTGTTCTGGGGGCGGCCTATCTGGCCATCATCTGCCTCTTACCCGAACTGCTGATTTCCTACGCAGCGCTACCGTTCTATTTCGGTGGAACGTCGCTGCTCATCGTTGTGAGCGTCACGATGGATACTGTGGCTCAGGTCCACGGCCATCTTCAGGCGCAGCAATATGAGGGGCTCGTGAAAAAGGCGAAGCTGCGTGGGAGAAAGAGATGAGGCTGATACTTCTGGGACCGCCGGGTGCCGGCAAAGGCACGCAGGCAGCCCGTCTTGTCGAGAAGTTTGATATTCCGCAGCTTTCCACCGGAGACATGCTGCGCGCCGCCGTCAAGGCCGGCAGTCCGGTCGGCCTGAAGGCCAAGGCGGTGATGGATGCCGGCGGGCTGGTCTCGGACGAGATAGTGGTCGGCATTATTTCAGACCGCATTGAAGAGGCCGATGCCAAGAAAGGCTTCATCCTCGACGGCTTCCCGCGCACAGTTGCCCAAGCTGAGGCGCTGGATGCGCTTCTGGCCAAGAAGCACATGGAGCTGGACGCCATTGTCGAACTGAAGGTCGACGAGGACGCACTTTTGGCGCGCATCGAAAACCGGGCCCGTGAGACGTTGGCCGCTGGCGGCACGGTGCGCGCGGACGACAATCCGGAGGCCTTCAAGGTCCGCCTCGACGCCTACCGCGTCCAGACAGCACCCGTGTCGGCCTATTACGCCTCCAAGGGCACCCTGAAGACCGTGGATGGCATGCTGCCGATCGACGGTGTCACCAAGGCGCTCGACAAGATTCTGGCCTGAGGGCAGGGGACTTTGAGGCACTTGAAAAAAGCCGGGCTTATGCTCGGCTTTTTTTGTTTTCTGTTCGCCGTCATTGCGAGCCTCGGGCGAAGCAATCCAGAGCTTTCACGTGCGGCTTCTGGATTGCTTCGTCACCTCCGGCTCCTCACAATGGCGGGGTTGAGCGCGCAAGCCAATATATTCAGATCGGCGTGTGGCTGTCTGGACGAATTCTGGCACGATGATCAGAATTTATAGGCCAATCCACCGCGGACAGCAGAGGCTGTGAGCTTATAAATGTAATCGTCGCTATGCTCACCGGATCTTTGCTTGCCGAAATTATAATAGCTGTAATCAAGGCGTCCGGCCCAATGGTTTGTGAGTGCATATTCCATACCGCCACCCAAAGTGTAGCCGGTGTAGTCACGTGTTTGGTCGTAATATGCGCTGCCTGCCGGAAGAGAAATTCTCAGCGTTGTGAGGCCGGCGCCTCCCGTGCCGTAAAATAGGGCGCGATCAAACGCATAGCCTACGCGCGCCCTGATTGTTCCGATATGCGACATTTCTGGCTTCAGTGTCCAATAGCTAGTTGGCGTCACATTGAATGTGTGTGTGGAGAAAATATTAGCTGCTTCAAACATGACTTCGGCACCGATGACCCAATTTTCTTTCTGCCAATTATAGCCAGCATAGGCCCCGCCGAGTGCGCCTGTTGCATCTGTAAAGCCTGAATCGCCATAACCAAAAAGTCCGCCTGTTATGTGGGTGTTAAATGCATAGCCAACGCTGGCGCCCAGATAGGGGCCGGTCCAGTCGTAGGACTGTGATTTATCAGCGGCAAATCGTGATGAGACATGCGATGGGTTTTTAGGTTCAGCCACATCAGCTGCCTGAGCAGATTGAAATGCGGCAAAGAAAGACAGAATACATATGAGGGATCGGCACCGCATGGGAGCCTCCATGAGTTTGAAATAAAAAAAAGAATTAGTAACGATTACTCAGACACGATTTCGCAAAGCGCATCCGTGAAGATGAGCTACAGATATTTTGTGTTTGATCAGAGATGTTCTGCTAACGCACGGCACGCAATTGGAGAGAGGCATCAAATGATACCGGCATCCTGCATGTGTTTTTAAGAATGCAGGTCTCTCGGATTTTTGTGTCAGATGACGCAAGTCAAAAGGCTGTCATGCACGCCATTCAATTCGTGATTAAATTTTATGTGCGTCGTAGTAGCGAATCGCTCCAAACGCGAGCGCAAGTGAAGTGTGCGTTTCTGCAGTCTATAAAAAACAAATAAAGTGAAACACACCCAATTTCTGATGATTTGAAACGAGCGCCAGTGCCCTTTGATGTCGTCGCTGCGAGTATCCACGAAGCCATCCAGAAGCCGCGCGTGCGGCCTCTGGATGGCAGCATCAGCCTTCGGCATCCTCGTAAGGACGGTGGGGGGTGCGCGGGTGAAGGGCATAGGAAAAAATACCTCAGATCCGGCCCGAAACACTCTTTTTCGGCCCCTCTTTCGCTTGACCCACACCCACCCTTCCCCTAGAAGACAGGTCTTCACCCGAGACGCGTGCGCTCTTGGGGCTCTGCCTTTGGCAGGGTCGCCCTAAAACACGCGCTTCACTCCGCAAGGGCCGGCCTCCACCGGCGCGGGGATCATCAGCTGGTTGCTTGACGCAGCCTCACATGGAGACGGCCGAATGGCTCGTATTGCAGGCGTAAACATTCCGACCAATAAGCGCGTCATCATCGCGCTTCAGTACATCCACGGCATTGGCGCCAAGAAGGCCGAAGAGATCTGTGAAAAGGTCAACATTCCGGCCGAGCGTCGTGTCTCGCAGTTGACCGACGCCGAAGTTTTGCAGATCCGCGAAACCATCGACCGTGATTACATGGTCGAAGGCGATCTGCGTCGTGACGTCGCGATGAACATCAAGCGCCTGATGGACCTTGGTTGCTATCGCGGCCTGCGTCATCGTCGTCAGCTGCCTGTTCGTGGACAGCGTACGCACACCAATGCCCGCACCCGCAAGGGCAAGGCTAAGGCGATTGCTGGCAAGAAGAAGTAATTCTTCATCATACCCTTCGCGCAACGCGTCAGCGTTGCGCCGATTACCTCACATCCCCAGCGCCTGGAATGACGGGCGCGCATGAAGGACAATTGATATGGCAAAAGAAGCTGGCCGCGTTCGCCGCCGCGAACGCAAGAACATCGCCTCGGGCGTCGCCCATGTGAGCTCGACGTTCAACAACACAATGATCACCATCACCGACGCGCAGGGCAACACGATCTCTTGGTCGTCAGCCGGCACGATGGGTTTCAAGGGCTCGCGTAAGTCGACCCCTTATGCCGCTCAGATGGCTGCAGAAGATGCCGCCAAAAAGGCGCAGGAACATGGCATGCGCACGATTGAAGTCGAAGTGTCGGGACCAGGTTCTGGCCGTGAATCAGCTCTGCGCGCTTTGCAGGCTGCCGGTTTCACCGTGACCTCCATCCGCGACGTCACGCCGATCCCGCACAATGGTTGCCGTCCGCGCAAGCGTCGTCGCGTCTAATTTTTTATTCAAGTCTACGTCGCTCTCACTGACGGGTGAGAGGGGCGCGTTTTGTTTTCATCGGCAGCATGAAGCCAGGGTCGACGGACCGATATGCTTCAGGCTGCATCATGAAGGAATACACACGTGATCCAGAAGAATTGGCAAGAACTCATCAAGCCGAACAAGCTCGAAGTGATCCCTGGCGATGATGCCAAGCGCTTCGCGACTGTTGTGGCTGAACCGCTTGAGCGCGGCTTTGGCCTGACGCTGGGAAATGCGCTGCGTCGCATTCTCTTGTCCTCGCTGCAGGGCGCGGCGATCACCTCGGTGCAGATCGATGGTGTGTTGCACGAGTTCTCCTCGATCCCGGGCGTGCGTGAAGATGTCACCGACATCGTTCTCAACATCAAGGACATCGCCATCCGCATGCAGGGGGATGGCCCAAAACGCATGGTGCTCAAGAAGCAGGGCCCGGGCGCCGTGCTTGCCGGCGATATCGCAGTGACTGGCGACGTGACGGTTCTCAATCCGAACCTTGTGATCTGCAACCTCGATGAGGGCGCAGAAATCCGCATGGAGTTCACCGTCAATACGGGCAAGGGCTATGTGACCGCCGAGCAGAACCGAGCTGAAGATGCGCCGATCGGCTTGATTCCGGTCGACAGCCTTTATGCGCCGGTGAAGAAGGTCGCTTATCGCGTCGAAAACACCCGCGAAGGCCAGGTGCTCGACTATGACAAGCTGACGCTGAACATCGAAACCGATGGTTCGATCACGCCTGATGATGCTGTGGCCTATGCTGCGCGCATTCTGCAGGATCAGCTCAATGTCTTCGTGAATTTCGAAGAGCCGCGTCGCGAAGAAACGGCGCCCTCGATCCCCGAACTCGCATTCAACCCTGCGCTGCTCAAGAAGGTCGACGAACTCGAACTCTCTGTGCGCTCGGCAAACTGCCTCAAGAACGACAACATTGTCTACATCGGTGATCTCATCCAGAAGACCGAAGCCGAGATGTTACGCACGCCGAATTTCGGCCGCAAGTCGCTCAACGAGATTAAGGAAGTTCTCGCCCAGATGGGTCTCCATCTCGGCATGGAAGTGACCGGCTGGCCGCCGGAAAATATCGAAGAGCTCGCTAAGCGCTTCGAAGAACATTATTGAGTTTTAAACCGAGGGTAGCATTCTGCCCCCAAATACCCAGATCGGCGTTCCTTGGCACGGCGTCCGATAAAAATTAGGAGAGCCACATGTATCATGGTCGTAAGAAGCGTCGTTTTAACCGCACAGCAGAACATCGTAAGGCGATGTTTGCAAACATGTGCCAGGCGCTGATCAAGCACGAACAGATCATCACTACGCTTCCCAAGGCGAAGGATCTTCGCCCGGTCATCGAAAAGCTTGTCACACTTGGCAAGCGCGGAGATCTGCATGCGCGTCGCCAAGCCATCTCGCAGATGAAGGACGTTGATCTCGTCCGTAAGCTGTTTGACGTGCTGGCCCCCCGCTATAAGGAGCGTAACGGTGGTTACACCCGCGTGCTCAAGGCCGGATTCCGCTTCGGCGATAATGCCCCGATGGCCGTAATCGAATTCCTTGATCGTGACGTGGAAGCGCGCGGCAAGGATTCTGGTCCGGTGATCGAGCTAGATGCTGCTGAATAATCAGCGCGTCGTGACATGAATTTAAAAGGGCGGTCCTTCGGGCCGCCCTTTTTTGTTTTTTGATTGCACGCTAGTCTTGCCATCATTGCTTCGCTCTTGGCGCGCAATGACGTATCGCTTCTGGAGGTCGTTATGCTGCGTTGTTTGGCTTTCGCATTGATGGCAGCTCTTGCTGTAGCACCCCTCCATGCGCAAACACGTGCTGTGCCTGAAAGTCGTGCGCAGCTGACGCTGTCCTATGCACCTGTGGTGAAGAAGGCGCAGCCCTCGGTCGTCAATGTCTATGCCTCGCGCGTCGAGCGCCGGCCCAGTAATCCGCTGTTTGATGATCCTGTCTTTCGTCGCTTCTTTGGCGAGCAGCGTCGTGGCGGACAGACTGCACAATCTCTGGGCTCGGGCGTGATTGTCGATGCCAGCGGACTCGTCATCACCAATCATCATGTGATTGAAGGCATGACCAATGTGAAAGTCGCACTGGCGGATCGGCGCGAATTTGATGCCGAGATTGTGCTGCGCGATCCGCGCACCGATCTGGCTGTCTTGCGCATTCGCAACAGCGGCAGTTTCCCGGCTATGGAGCTGGCCGATTCAGATGCGTTGGAAGTTGGTGATGTCGTTCTGGCGCTAGGCAATCCATTTGGTGTTGGCCAGACGGTCACGCAAGGTATTGTCTCGGCACTGGCGCGCACGCAAGTGGGTATCACGGATTATGGTTTCTTCATTCAGACAGATGCGGCGATTAATCCAGGCAATTCAGGTGGCGCGCTTGTCGATATGCAGGGGCGACTTGTTGGCGTGAATTCTGCCATCTTTTCGCAATCGGGTGGTTCGATTGGAATCGGTTTTGCGATTCCCGTTGATATGGTGAAGCTAGTTGTTGCTGCCGCAAAAGGCGGCGTGGCGCGCGTGCGCAGGCCGTGGCTGGGCGCAACATTGCAAGGCGTGTCCCGCGAGATTGCGGAGACGCTCAACATGGACCGTCCGGCCGGCGCGCTTGTCTCAGATGTGCAGGCCAATTCTCCCGCCGCGCAGGCGGGTTTGCAGCGCGGCGATGTCATCACGGATGTCGATGGACGCGAAGTGGATGACCCTGAAGGGGTCGGCTATCGCATGGGTGTGCGCCCCATTGGTGGTAGCGTGAAACTCACGACGCTTCGGAGCGGGCGCGCGACAACGTTGGATCTGAAGTTAATCGCGGCACCTGAGACGCCACCGCGCGAAGAGTTGAAACTGTCGGGTCGCAATCCTTTTGATGGCGCAAGTGTGGTGAATATTTCGCCAGCGACACTTGAGGAATTAGCGGTCGAAGGCGCAAAAGAGGGCGTCATTATTGCAGACGCGCCGCAGGGTACAGCGGCAGCCAGTGTGGGCTTGCAAAAGGGTGATGTGATTGTTGCGGTGAATGATCGCAAGATCGAGCGGACAGCTGATCTGCGCGCGGCGACCAATGTCGGGCGACAGGTCTATTGGAAGCTGACTATTTTTCGCGGCGGGCAGATCATCACAAGCGTGATTGGCGGGTAAGATGAGCGATCTTTTCGACACAACAGGATTGAGCGGGGGGGCGCCGCGTCCGCTTGCCGATCGTATGCGTCCGCAAAAGTTGAGCGATGTTGCAGGCCAAGATCATCTTGTCGGTGTCGATGGTATTATCACGCGTTTTATTCGGTCAGGCTCGCTTGGATCACTTGTGTTCTGGGGGCCGCCGGGCACAGGCAAGACAACGCTTGCGCGTTTGCTGGCGCATGAGACCGATCTTGAATTTGCGCAGATCTCGGCCATCTTCACCGGTGTTGCCGACCTCAAAAAAGTTTTTGAAGCTGCGCGTGAGCGTCGCCGCATGGGCCGTGGCACATTATTATTTGTCGATGAGATTCACCGGTTCAATCGTGCACAGCAGGATTCGTTTCTGCCAGTGATGGAAGATGGAACGGTCACGCTTATTGGGGCGACGACTGAGAATCCGTCTTTCGAGCTTAATGCCGCGCTTTTGTCTCGCGCTCGTGTATTGACCTTCCGCTCACTTGAGCCTCATTCGCTGGAGCAATTATTGCAGCGGGCTGAAGAATTGGAAGGCAAGGTTCTGCCGCTTGATGCAGAGGCACGCAGCTCTCTGATCCGCATGGCCGATGGCGATGGTCGCGCCATGCTAACACTGGCGGAAGAAGTCTGGCGCTCGGCAGGCGAGGGCGAGATTTTTGATTGCGCAAAATTGTCTGACATCGTTCAGCGTCGTGCGCCCATCTATGACAAGGCGCAGGAGGGGCATTACAATCTCATCTCCGCGCTACACAAGAGCGTGCGCGGATCCGATCCCGATGCAGCGCTTTATTATCTGGCGCGCATGTTGGATGCCGGCGAAGATCCGCTCTTTCTGATGCGCCGCATTGTGCGCATGGCGGTAGAGGATATCGGCCTTGCCGATCCGCAAGCGCTCGTCATCGCCAATGCGGCCAAGGATGCTTACGATTTTCTCGGCAGCCCCGAGGGCGAGCTGGCTATTGCTCAAGCCCTGATCTATGTCGCTACCGCCCCCAAATCCAATGCCGCCTACACCGGCTATAAAGCCGCACGTGCACTCGCGCAGCAGCATGGCTCGCTCATGCCGCCCAAGGTCATCCTTAACGGGCACACAAAGGTCATGAAGCAAGAAGGCTATGGCGAGGGCTATGCCTATGACCATGACGAGCCAGAGGCCTTTTCGGGTCAGAATTACTGGCCCGATGCTTTGGGACGCCACGAGGTCTATCAACCGGTGGAGCGCGGTTTCGAGCGCGAGATCCGCAAGCGCCTTGATTATTGGGCCAAGCTCAGGCGCGAGCGGGGTCAATAAGCTGGCTCCGGGCCGGGTGCTGGGCTATAAACGCCTCATCATTGCTTCGTCGTTTTGCTCCTCGCAATGACGGCTAGACTTCCACCAGAGCCCTTCGCGCCCCATGCAATCCTTTCTTCTTGTCTTTTTAGGCGCCGGCCTCGGTGGTTCCCTGCGCCATGGCGTGAATATGGTTGCTGGGCGTGTGGCCGAGGACGGATTTCCCTGGGGCACATTGTTCATCAATGCGGCCGGGTCTCTGGTGATGGGCCTGCTGGCCGGATTTTTCGCTTTCAAAGCGGGGGAGGGGTCAACGCAGAGCATGCGCCTGTTTTTGATGACGGGCGTGCTGGGTGGCTTCACCACTTTCTCGGCCTTCTCGCTTGAGACCATTCTCATGTGGGAGCGGGGAGAACCGGCTTCCGCTGTTCTTTATGTTGTCGCTTCTGTCGTTCTGGCAGTTGTCGGATTGTTTTTGGGCCTGTCCCTTGTGAGGACCCTGTCGTGAGTGAAGCGGAAAAGAAGCAGGGCGGGGTGCAGATGTTCACCGTCACGGCCGATGAAGATGGTATGCGGTTGGATCGCTGGTTCAAGCGGCGCGTGCCCGAATTGTCGCTGGGCCATCTCAACAAAATCTGCCGCACGGGTCAGGTGCGCGTCGATGGTGCGCGTGTGCAGACGTCATCGCGTCTGGCAGAAGGCAATAGCGTGCGTGTGCCGCCGTTGAAATTGGATGCGCCTGCCGCAGGTGGCGCTGTTGGCGCTCCTGCCGTGAAGCGCGCGGTCGTCTCGGATGATGATGTTCGCTCCATCCGTCAGATGACGATTTTCGAAGACAAGCACATCATTGTTCTCAACAAGCCCTATGGGCTGGCTGTACAGGGCGGTTCTGGCACCAAGCATCATGTCGATGGCATGCTCATGTCGATGGCGGATGCCAAGGGCGATCGACCTTTGCTCGTGCATCGTCTGGATCGCGATACGTCCGGCGTGTTACTGATCGCACGCACGCGCAAGATGGCTTCTGATTTGGGCGAGCTGTTTCGCTCGCGCCAGACCAAGAAAATTTATTGGTCTGTTGTGGAAGGCGTGCCCAAGCCGACGCAGGGCCGCATCTCGCTGTTCTTGGCCAAGGGCGCTGCTATGGGCGATAATCGGCGTGGTCCGAAAAAGCCGGGCACTGAGCGGCTCGACCCTGAGAAAATGCGCATTGCCAAACATGGCGAGGAAGATGCGCGACATTCCGTGACCTTCTACGCGACCGTCGATAAAGTCTCGCCGCGTTTGGCTTGGTTGTCGATGAAGCCGATCACGGGTCGCACCCATCAATTGCGCGCCCATGCGGAGGCCATCGGCCATCCGATCATTGGCGATCCGAAATATGGCACGCGGCCAGAAAATGATCCGCGCCGCACAGATCCGTTGCGCGCTATTCCCTCGCAAGTCGAACAGAAACTGCATCTCTTGGCGCGGCGCCTCATCCTGCCCCATCCCAAGGGCGGGACGATTGATGTGACGGCGCCGTTGCCCCCGCATATGCAAAAGACATTTGATCTGCTGGGCTTCGAAATCAGCAGCTATGATCCGATCATGGACGCGCCCGACGAATGAAGCTGGTCATTTTCGATGTCGACGGTACGCTGGTCGACAGCCAGAATTTTATTGTCGAAGCGCAGACGCGCGCTTTTGCGGCCCATGGCATGGAGCTGCCGAGTCGCGACAAAATGTTGTCGATTGTTGGCCTGTCGTTGGTGCAGGCTTTTATCGAGCTGACGGGTGATGAAGACAAAGCCGTCACGCTGGCCAATGCCTATCGTGCGGCCTGGCAGGAGATGCGGCTTGACCCCGCTTACGCTGATGCACTTTATCCGGGTGCGCGCGAGGCAGTAGAGCAATTGGCGCAGCGTGATGATTTGTTGCTGGGTGTGGCCACCGGAAAATCGGTGAAGGGTGTGCATCATATGTTTGATGAGCATGGCTGGCATAAGTATTTCACCACGGTGCAGACATCTGACCATCATCCCTCAAAACCTCATCCCTCAATGATCCTCGCCGCTTTGAGCGAAACGGGAATACAACCGCAGGATAGTGTGATGATCGGTGATACCGGATTTGATATGGCCATGGCGCGTGCAGCCGGTGTACGCCGCATTGGTGTCACTTGGGGCTATCATGACGCGGCCCGCCTTCGCGAAAGTGGCGCGGAGCATCTGGTGGCCGATTATACGCAACTCATGGCTCTGCTGGCCTCCGGCCATTGTTGGAATTAAACTCATGTCCATGCGCGAAGATCTGTTTAAAGACCTGCTGCCAGTTCATGGTGAGGCTATCGATCCCGTCGAAATGGCGCGCCGCGATTTGCGCAAGAATTTGCCGAAACGTTTTTATAAGCAGGCCCATTTTGATCTGCGTGACGGGGGCCATGTGCTTCTTCTTGATGGCAAGCCTGCGCGCACACCGGGGCGTAAAGCTCTGACATTGCCAACAGCAGCTGCAGCCCAGCTTGTTGCCGAAGAATGGCAGGCGCAGGGTGAATTGATTGATCCGGCGATCATGCCGATCACACGCATCGTCAATTCTGCGCTCGATGGTGTGCAGACGGAAATGGATGCCGTGCGCGCGGAAATTGTTCGCTTTGCGGGTTCTGATCTGGTTTGCTATCGCGTGGTTGATCCTGATGTGCTCGTGCAGGCGCAGGCCGTAGCCTGGAATTCGGTTCTTGATTTTGCACGCGATGATTTGGGCGCGCAGATGGTTTTGGCGCAAGGTATCGTCTTTGTCGAGCAACCCGACCACGCGCTCGCGGCTGTCGCCCGCGCAGTCGATAAGGTGCAAGGTGCGATTACGCTCGCCACGCTTCATGTGATGACGACGCTGACGGGCTCTGCACTCATTGCGCTTGCGCTTGTGCACGGCAAGATGGATGTTGATGCAGCTTGGGCAGCCACACATGTGGATGAAGATTATCAGATGCGCATCTGGGGTTCCGATACGGAAGCGCAAGCGCGTCGTGAGCGTCGCTGGCTTGAGATGAAAGCAGCAGCTGATCTTTTCTTTGCAGCGAAGGTCTGACGCAAGGATATGTTCATTCTATCGTTGCGGCATGATTCTTTCTTGTGATTTTACTTCATCCTGCGCATGAATTTTTATCTTTGCGCAATTATTGGGCGCCATAATCCTCCGTATTGATATTTTCTTTTTCAGTACGGAATTGCCATGCGCTCCATTTCCATCACGCGGAAAATGACTATTGCGGCGCTTGCCGTTCTTTTTCTTGTTATCACCTCATCGGGCGCAGGTATGTGGGTCGCGCTCAAACTCTCAGGTGGTCTTGACCGTGCGATGAGCTCGGCACGCGTGTTGCGCACCCATATGGGTGCCGACATGATGCATGATGCGCTTCGAGCAGATGTCTATGGGGCGCTGCTGGCGGCCGATCCCGATATGGGTTTCTCGCTCGATGATGTGGAGAAAGATTTTGCTGAACATCGGGCTGATTTTGAAAAGCAGATTGCCGAAAACGAAAATGCTGACGTGTCGGAAGAGACGCGGCTTCTTTTCTCCAAGGTCCGGATTCCTCTGAAAGAGTATATTCGTGGCGCTGGTGAGATCATCAAACTGGCGCGCACCGATGTGAACGCAGCTAAGGACCGCATGGGGCGCTTTGGTGAATTGTTCAAAGAGCTCGAAACGGCGATGGAGAATGTCTCCGATTCCGTGTCGAAATCCGACCAGGAGGAGGCCGATGCTGCCAAGCACAATGCCGCTCTCGCGCGCTATCTCATGGGCGCCTTGACCATTCTGGGCATGCTGGTCGCTGGTGCGCTCATCATGTTTGCGCAATCCAGCATTGTTGCCCCGCTCACCATGATCACGCGCGCCCTCGACCGTCTGGCCAGCGGGGATCTCAAAACAGAAGTGCCGTCGGTCAAAAGTGAGGACGAGATCGGCCGCATGGCGCGTGCGCTGGTTGTTTTCAAAAATGAAATGCTGGGGCGCAAATCGGAAGTGGAAGCCCGCCAGGCGCGTGATCAGGCCGATGCTGAGCGTGCACGGCATGAATCCATCCAGCGCGCGCAGGAAGAACAGCGCCGCGATGTTGTTGCCGCACTCGCCCATGCTCTGGCGCATGTGGCGGCGGGTAATCTGGCCGCGCGTATCAATGACCATTTCCCCGAGGAATATCGCCAGCTGAAGGATGATTTCAACGCCGCCATTGCCAGTCTGGAAGAGGTCATGCGCGTCATTGGCCGTGCGGCTGAGGCCACGCGCAATGGCACGGGCGAAATTTCGTCGTCAGCCGATGAATTGGCGCAGCGCACCTCCTCACAGGCAGCAAGTCTGGAGGAAATGGTCGCAGCGCTTCAGGAGATGACGGGCGCCTTCAAGCGCACGGCGACCGATGCCGCCCATGCGCGCCAATCGGTGACGACCGTGCGCGCCGATGCACAGAGCAGCGGGGATGTGGTCAAGCGTGCAGTGGAAGCCATGGGTGCTATCCATAATTTGGCTCTGGAAGTCTCGAAGATTATCGGGGTGATTGATGAGATCGCGTTCCAGACATCCTTGCTGGCCTTGAACGCCGGCGTCGAAGCCGCGCGTGCGGGCGATGCAGGCAAGGGCTTTGCTGTGGTCGCGCAAGAAGTGCGCGCGCTCGCCAGCCGCTCGGCGGAATCAGCGAAAGAGATCAAGGGGCTTATTTCTGCCTCGACGACGCAGGTGGATCTCGGCGTGACGCTCGTGGCTGAGACGGGTGAGGCGCTTTCGCGCATGGCCGGCCGCGTGGGTGAGATCGACGGGCTTGTGTCGGAAATGGCCTCATCCGCATTGGAGCAATCGCACCGCCTGTCGGAGATCAATTCATCAGCCAATCAGATTGATCAGGCCACACGCCAGAATGCGGCCATGGTGGAAGAAATGACGGAAGTCGGGCGCAATCTCGCAGTGGAAGCACGCGAGCTGGCGGAATTGGTCGGGCGCTTTGAAGTCGCCGAAGAGGCCGCGCAGCCGGATTGGCGGATGGCGGGATAGGGGAGCGCCATCCTCACCCCCTCCCTCCGTCGAATATCTGCGCCGCGTTGCAACATGCTACACTTTGGTCTCATTCTGCCGGATTCCCGTATCCCGAGGCCTCCTATGAAGCATGTCCTTGAAATTCTTGAGCAACGGCGCCAAGAGGCGGCTTTGGGCGGCGGTCAGGCCCGGATTGATGCCCAACACAAGCGCGGCAAGCTGACGGCGCGAGAGCGCATTGAACTGCTGCTCGATCATGGCTCCTTCGAGGAATTCGATACATTCGTTCAGCATCGCTGCACTGATTTTGGCATGGATCAGGGCGCAAAAATCCCGGGCGATGGTGTCGTCACCGGCTGGGGCACGGTCAATGGCCGGACCATCTATGTCTTTGCGAAAGATTTTACCGTCTTCGGCGGGTCTCTGTCGGAAACGCATGCGGCCAAAATCACCAAGCTGCAGGATATGGCGCTGAAGAATGGCGCGCCGATCATCGGCCTGTTTGATGCGGGTGGTGCGCGGATTCAAGAAGGTGTTGCGGCACTTGGCGGCTATGGCGAAGTGTTCCAGCGCAATGTGCTGTCCTCTGGCGTGATTCCGCAAATTTCCATGATCATGGGCCCCTGCGCTGGTGGCGACGTTTATTCACCAGCCATGACCGACTTTATCTTTATGGTGAAAGACACGAGCTATATGTTCGTGACCGGCCCTGACGTTGTGAAGACAGTGACAAATGAAAATGTCACGGCGGAAGAACTGGGTGGCGCGTCGGTGCATGCAACCAAGAGTTCTGTTGCCGATCGCGCTTATGACAATGATGTCGAGGCGCTGTTGCAATTGCGTCGTCTGGTCGACTTCCTGCCCTCATCCAACCGCGATGATGTGCCCGAATGGCCGACGTTCGATGAAACCGACCGCGTGGATATGTCGCTCGATACACTGGTGCCCGACAATCCGAACAAGCCCTATGACATGAAGGAACTGATTTTGAAGGTCGTCGACGAGGGTGATTTCTTCGAGATTCAGGATGTGCACGCCAAAAATATTATCACCGGCTTTGCGCGAATTGATGGGCGCTCGGTTGGCATTGTTGCCAATCAACCGATGGTGCTCGCAGGCGTTCTCGATTCTGATGCCTCCCGTAAGGCGGCACGGTTTGTGCGCTTTTGCGATTGCTTCAACATTCCGCTGATCACTTTCGTCGACGTGCCTGGCTTCTTGCCGGGTACGGCACAGGAATATGGTGGCCTCATCAAGCATGGCGCGAAATTGCTTTATGCTTATGCTGAAGCCACTGTTCCGAAAATCACCATCATCACGCGCAAGGCTTTTGGCGGCGCTTATGTGGTCATGGCCTCCAAACATCTGCGTGGTGACGTAAATTATGCCTGGCCGTCAGCTCAGATTGCTGTGATGGGCGCCAAGGGCGCGGTGGAGATTATTTTCCGTCAGGATCTTGGCGACGCGCAAAAGATCGCTGAGCGCACGAAAGAATATGAGGATCGTTTCCTTTCGCCATTTGTCGCTGCTGAGCGCGGCTATATTGATGAAGTCATTATGCCCCACGGCACGCGCCGTCGTATTGCCCGTGCGCTGGCGGCGCTTCGCCACAAGGTGCTGGAAAATCCGTGGAAGAAGCACGATAATATTCCGCTTTAGCCTTCGCTTGCAATGACGGGGCTAGAGTTCGGGTAGCTTCGCCAAAATCACTTCGCGCTTGTTTTGCAGTTTTTCTGGCAGTTTCACCGCCTCGCCGAGACGCTCGACATTTTCATCCACGGTGAATCCCGGCCCATCTGTAGCGATTTCAAACAACACGCCTGAAGGCTCGCGGAAATAGACTGAACGGAAATAGGTGCGGTCGAGCACAGGTGTTGTTTCAATGCCAAGGCGGCGTAGCTCGGCCACCATTTCGGCCTGTGCTGCATCATCAGTCGCGCGAAAAGCCAGGTGATGCACGGAGCCAGTACCGCGGCGTGCGGGTTCGATGGCCGCGCCACGCAAGAGGTCGATGCGCGTTCCCAGCGCTTGTGCGCCGCTTTCATAGCGCAAGCGCTCAAGACTCGGCAAAGCGGCACGACCCGTTTCATACCAGCCAAAGACATCCATAAGGACGCGCGCACTGGCTTCAAGATCGCTGACCAGCAGCGTGGCCGATGCCAGACCTGCAATCGCCATGTCGGGCGGGATTTCCTCGGCATAGGGATGGCTGAGGCCAATTGGGGCCTCTTCGATCAATTCCAGCGCGAGGCCATCGGGATCATGCAACGCGATCACGGGTGTCTGCGCGCCATGAGCGAGCGCGAAGGGCAGACCTTCATCAGACAGTCGTTCGGTCCAGAACGTGGCCGAACCTGACGGAATGGAAAAAGCAATAGCAACAGTCTCGCCCACGCCGACCTGCCCTGGGCGCGTATCTTCCCAAGAGAAGAAGGTGATGAGTGTGCCGGGCGTTCCGGTCGTGTCGCCATAATAGAGATGCCAGCTTGCGGCATCGTCGAAATTGACGGTGCGTTTGACGAGCCGCAGACCCAGCAGGCGGGTGTAGAAATCATGCGTGCGGCGAATGTCGCCGGACAGCACAGTGACATGGTGAAGACCGAGGCTGTGAATCATGGGCGAGACATGGCGCAAGGTCAGCTTTTTGGCAAGAGTTTCACCGTCATTGTGAGGGGCCACAGGCGATGACGAAATGACGATAGTCTCTTAACCACAAGGATTCCGCTCGCCTTAACCCTGTCTTCCGAGATCTTCCCCAGATTCACACAAGGGTAAGGTGACAGGCTCAGGCTCGGTGCATGTTGAGTTGCGTTCGTGTGGGGCCTGTGATGAGCCGTATTGAGTTTGAAGAGGCTGATGTTCCGCGTGCGTCCATCGCCGCATTGGCGGCTCGTGCCGCCCTGACGGATGAGGATGTCGCCCATCTGCGCCGCCGTGTGCTGCGCTTTGGCTTTGTCACCCGCGCCGAAGCGGAGGCTTTGTTCGAGATCGATGGCTCGCCCGCCCAAAAGCCTGAGAGCTGGACGGCCCTCTTGGTCGAGGCGCTGACAGATCATCTTGTCTGGCAATCGCGCCCCACGGGCGTGCTGAGCCCCGAGCAGGCCGACTGGGTGCTGGACCGGGCCGCCCAAGTGCCGACCTTGGCCGGCCTGGCTTTGCTGGTGAATATTCTGGTCGAGGCCCATGCCGTTCCTGCTTCCTACCTTGTGACGGTGAAGGCACGGGCGGCACTTTGGCCGGGCTTGGACAAATTCCTCTCAGCTGCCTGAAATCAGGGCAGTAAATCGCAAAAGTGCCGCACCTGCTTCCCCCTTAGGCCAATGGACCGAATTGCTGCGCCGCCATAAACATAGACCCCGAAACGAATTTCTGCCCGGTGGCCCAACCCCCGGGACATGTCGGGGCGCAAATGTTCAAGAAAATTCTGATCGCCAACCGTGGCGAGATCGCCTGCCGCGTCATCAAGACTGCCAAGCGCATGGGCATCAAGACAGTCGCTGTCTATTCAGATGCTGACAAGGATGCTTTGCATGTCGAAATGGCGGATGAGGCCGTGTATATCGGCCCGCCTGCGGCCTCTGAATCCTATCTCGTCATCGACAAGATCATCGCCGCCTGCAAACAGACGGGCGCTGAAGCGGTGCATCCGGGTTATGGCTTTCTCTCCGAGCGCGAAGCTTTTGCGCATGCGCTGAAAGAAAATGGCATTGTCTTCATCGGTCCCAACCCGCGCGCCATTGCGGCGATGGGTGACAAGATCGAATCCAAAAAATTCGCCAATGCAGCAAAGGTCTCAACCGTGCCGGGCTATCTCGGTGTGATCGAGAGCGCCGATCACGCCGTTAGAATTGCCGATGAGATAGGCTATCCGGTGATGATCAAAGCGTCTGCGGGTGGTGGCGGAAAGGGCATGCGCATTGCCTATAGCCGCGATGAAGTGGCTGAAGGTTTTGCGCGCGCCAAATCGGAAGCCAAAAGCTCGTTTGGCGATGATCGCGTTTTTGTCGAAAAGTTCATCGTCAACCCGCGCCATATCGAAATTCAGGTGCTCGGCGACAAGCATGGCAATGTGATTTATCTGGGCGAGCGCGAATGTTCGATCCAGCGCCGCAATCAGAAAGTCATCGAAGAAGCGCCTTCACCTTTGCTTGATGAAGAGACGCGCCGCAAAATGGGCGAGCAGGCTGTCGCCCTCGCCAAAGCGGTGGATTATGATTCCGCGGGCACGGTGGAATTTGTGGCGGGCCAAGACAAGAGCTTCTTCTTTCTCGAGATGAACACCCGTCTGCAGGTGGAACATCCCGTCACCGAACTCATCACCGGCATTGATCTTGTCGAGCAGATGATCCGCGTGGCGGCGGGCGAAAAACTGTCCATCCAGCAGAAAAATGTGAAGCTCAATGGCTGGGCGGTGGAAAGCCGCATTTATGCCGAAGATCCGACGCGCAATTTCCTGCCCTCTACGGGCCGCTTGGTGGCTTATCGTCCTCCGGCCGAAGGTGTGGAAGATGGCATCACCACCCGCAATGATACGGGTGTGTTCGAGGGCGGCGAGATTTCGATCTATTATGATCCGATGATTGCCAAGCTTGTGACCCATGCGGGTGATCGCCTCACGGCGATTGAAGCGCAGGCGCGCGCGCTGGATGAATTCTATATTGATGGCATTCGCCATAATATTCCATTCCTCTCGTCGCTGATGCAGCATCCGCGCTGGAAGTCGGGGAATCTGTCGACCGGCTTTATTGCCGAAGAATATCCTAAAGGGTTTGCGCCGCTGAAGGCGGAAAGCGAAGTTGCTCATTTACTCGCCGCTGTCGCAGCGCATGTCGACCATGTGCTGAACGAGCGCAAGCGTCTCATCTCGGGACAATTGCAAACGCAGCGTGGTGTGACTTTTGAGCGTGCACGTTCAGTGGTGCTGGGCAAGATACGTTTTGATATTGAGATAGAGCCGGGCGATGACAGCTTGCTTGTACGCTTTGGTGACCGCAGCTCGCATGCACATCATCTGGAATCTGACTGGACGCCTGGCACAAAAGTTTGGCGCGGTTTGGTGGATGATCAGCTGACAGCCGTACAAGTGCGCCCAATCCTGAATGGCTTCTTGTTGTCGCATCGGGGTGTGTCGATTGAAGCACGTGTCTTCACGCGGCGCGAGGCCGAGCTTTTCGCGCTCATGCCTGAGAAGAAGGTCGCCGATACATCGAAGGTGCTGCTGTGTCCGATGCCGGGTCTCGTCAAGCAAGTGCTTGTGTCTGAGGGCCAAGAGGTGAAGGCGGGCGAGGCGCTGTGCATGGTGGAAGCCATGAAGATGGAAAATGTGCTGCGCGCCGAAAAAGACGTGACGGTGAAAAAGATCAACGCGAAGGAAGGCGATAGCCTTGCCGTTGATGCCGTCATTATGGAATTCAACTAGCACCCTCGTCATTGCTAGCGAGAGCGGCGCAATCCAGAAAGCCTCACGTGTCACTTCTGGATTGCTTCGCCTGCGGCTCGCACAGACAGCTCGATGTCCACATGCTCAGGCGGCTTGCCTTTGCTGTGCTGCTCCCAGACCCGGGTGTAAATGTCTTTGAATTGTGCCACGAGACGCTGCGCATCATAGAGGCGTGCATCGGGCAGAAGCCGCGCTAATTTTCGTTTGAGCAATTCGCTTTGTGACTTTGATTTGCCCACACGAATAGCAAAAGCCATATAGGCCTTTTTATCGCGTACAATCGTGTCTTTCATGCCAACAGCTTCGAGCAGGCTTGCGCTGAGGCGCGATTGACCTGTTGATCCGGGGCAGGTGAGCACGGGCAGGCCGGCCCACAAAGCATCCGTCGTCGTGGTGGCCGCGCTGAATGTAAAAGTATCGAGAAAAAGGTCAGCGCATTTGTGCCGATGAATATGGTCTGGCTTGCTGGCAATGCGGGCGGCAAATATCAGGCGCGCAGGATCAAGCCCGCTCGCGGTGAGGCGGTCACGCAAGAGTGCGCGCGAGCGCTCACTGGGGCCATCCGATAGCCAGAGCACGCTGTGAGGCACGGATTTAAAAATTTCGATCCAGCAGGCAAAAACCTCTTCATCGATTTTCAGCCAATTGCCGAAGGCGCAAAAGACTGTGCCGGTTTCGGGCAGGCCATGATCGGCGCGCTTGGGCTCACCCTCGGGAAGGATGACGCGATCTCCGCATTGGAAGGCATCTGCGAGGCGGATCAGCGGTCCATTTCCATTGTCGCGCTCCTCATCTTTCACCAGCACGCGGTCGACAATGGTGTAGTCGATATAGGGTGCAGGCATGCCTGCAAGATGTTGCAGCCAATGAATTTGGATAGGCGCTGGGCGCATGGCAAAGGCCTCGGGTTGGCCACCACCCAGATACCCATCGAGATCAATCAGGATGGAAATATTGTCATCGCGGATTTGTGTGGCCAGCTGCGCGGCCGTCAGGTTGCGACAATCACGGTAATGATCCGTCGTGGCGCGGATGCGGCCTGCATAATCATTGGGATCGAAGCCGTTGAGATGGAGTGCATAGAGATAGAGATCTGTGCCTGTCGCGCCATGCGCTTCGAAAAAGGGCGATAGCAAATGGCCAATCGGATGTTCGCTGAAATTATACGAGACAAAGCCTACGCGTATTTTGTCTGAAGCTATGTGCTTGATGGAGGGCAGGCGGGGATTGCGGGTGTGGATCATGTCGCCGATGGCGGTAAAGACGCGCATCAATTGGCGGTCTTCGAGGCCATAATAGGGAAGAAGAAATGCCAGTCGGCGCAGCGCATTCAGATCGTTGAACATCCAACGCGCACGCTCGCCTTCAGGCAGGCTGGTTGCAAGTGCTGGGAGAAACAGACGGAAGGCTTGCTCACGATGATCCAGTCGGGCGATGCGCCCGGCAATCGAGAGATAAGACGCCAGTCTGATATCGAGTGTATTGGGTGGGCGGGCTCGGATGGTTGCGGCTGTAATTTCGAGCGCCTCATCCAGCCTGTTCACGCATTGATAGGCGACGGAGAGCTGTTCGAGTGCAGGAATGCTTTGACCGTTACGGGCTATGAATTGCTCGGTCTGTGTGATGGCTTCGGCAAAGCGGCCTCCTTGCAGAAAAAGATTGGTGAGTTCGCGCAGACATTCGAAATTCTGGGGCATGCGCGTCAGGCATTGGGTGAGCAGGGCTTCGGCTTCGTCCTGCCGAGCTGAGGAGACCAGAAGTTCCGAGAGGCTGAGCACGGAGGCGATCATATTGGGGTCGCGTCGCCAAGCCTCGCGCAACATGGCTTCGGCCTCCATCAAAGCGCCTTCGCGTTTGAGGGCGATGCCAAGATTATGGAGCGCACTGGCCTTGCCGTTTGATACACGCAGGGCCTGACGCAGTGCCTCAGTTGCCTTGGCGGTGGCGCCGGTATTGAATTGCAATTCTCCCAGAAACGTCCAGATGTCCATTCGGGCCGGATCAAGTTTGGCGGCCGCTGATGCGGTTTCAATGGCTCGGGGTAAATCGCGGCGGGCGGCAGAATCGCGGGCTTTCTGAAACAGGCTTTCAGCGGCTTTGGACATGAAAAAATCTTACAAAATGTTTGAAGGAATAGGTTGAAGGTAGCAGTCTCTTGATCGCGCTGGAAGAGGCGGGCATTGCGCGCTAGAAAGGGTCATGCCGCTTTATTTTGCCTATGGGTCCAATATGGATCTGGCTGCCATGGCGCAGCGTTGCCCGCGCTCCAAACCTCTGGGGCCCGCGCGCCTTGTGCGCCACCGCTTCTTCATCATGGAGACCGGCTGGGCCTCGGTGCTCGCCGATCCGCGTCGCGAAGTGCATGGCGTGTTGTGGGATCTTGCGCTCTCAGATGTGCGCGTGCTGGACCAATATGAAGAAGTGCCCACCGGCCTCTACAGGAAGATCATTCAGCCCGTTTTGCGAGGGGCGGGCGCCTCCTCCCGCGCGCTGGTCTATATGGGCGGTACGACGCGTGCTGGTGCCGCTATGCCCGGCTATATGGAATCGTTGATCGAAGCTGCGCGGAGCTGGTCTTTTCCTGAAAACTATCTGCGCGAATTGCAGGCCTTTGCGCCAGCCAGCGCGCGCGGTGCCGCTGCGCCGTTTGGTCGAGAGCCGCCGGCCACTTCAAAGCCTGCAACGGGTGTCAAGGTGCGTCCACGCTTTGCCTCGCCTTTTGATAAGGGGCGTGCATGATCGAAATGCTCGTCATCCATCTGCGCATTGAGGGCAAAGTCCAGGGCGTGGGCTTTCGCAATTGGACCGCACGTGAGGCGCGCAGGCGCGGTCTGTCAGGCTTTGTGCGCAACCGGTCCGATGGCAGTGTGGAAGCGGTTTTTTCGGGCGATGCAGATGCCGTCTCTGCATTGGCGGAGGCCTGCGGACGCGGTCCCATTGGAGCGCGCGTCGAACGGGTTGATGTGCGGCCCGCCTGCGAAGAGGATTTGGCAGGTGTGGCGGCGAGCTTTCCGATTTTGCCGACTGGCTAGATTGTCGGCCCGAAGATCGTCTCAAACGCCGCGCGCAAGGCTCCGTCGGCTTCGGGCATGGTGACCGGAATTCCCAGATCAACAAGGCTCGTAACGCCGTATTTTTGCAAGGAGATGCCGCAAGGCACGATGCCGGAGAAATGGTCGAGCTGCGGCTCCACATTCAGTGATATGCCGTGAAAGGTGACCCAGCGGCGCAAACGGATGCCGATGGCGGCGATCTTGTCCTCGTAATCCTGGCCCTTGTCGGGCCGCTTGACCCAAACACCGACCCGGTCCTCCCGCCGCTCGCCACGGATATTGTAGATCGCCAATGCTGCCGTGATCCAATCTTCCAGTGACGCCACAAAGGCGCGGACATCGGGTGTGCGTGCTTTCAGGTCGAGCATGACATAGGCCACACGCTGTCCTGGCCCGTGATAGGTGAATTGGCCGCCCCTCCCGCTCTGATGAACGGGAAAGCGGGCGTCGTGCAAATCTCCCTCCTGCGCGGAGGTGCCCGCTGTATAGAGGGGCGGGTGCTCCACCAACCAGACGAGTTCAGGTGCTGTCCCATCGGCAATGGCTTCGGCGCGGGCCTCCATCAAGGCAACGGCCTCCTCGTAGGGGGTGAGGCCCTCGGCAATGCGCCATTCAACAGGCGGATGGCCCGCTGCTGCCGCCATGGGGCGGGCGAGGCGTGCGCTGGGTTGTGGGGGCGGCAAGGGGGACAATTTCAATCTCCTGAACATGCATTTCATCGCATATTGCCAAGGATTTGCGAAAGGGGACGAAAAGCCTGTTTGAAAGCTTGTCATGGAGGTATCGATTTGTTAGACGAGCCGCCTACCAAGTGGCGGGCGAAATCCCGCTTTATGAAATGTGCGGCCATGGCGGAATTGGTAGACGCGCTAGCTTGAGGTGCTAGTCCTTTAACCGGGGTGGAAGTTCGAGTCTTCTTGGCCGCACCATTCTTCTCTTTCTGATGGCGGGATGCGTCCGCTTCCTCACAGAAGCTTTCTTTACGACGGGGTTTGGCGTTGAATCCCGCAAATCAGCTCTTCATTCTTTCACAATTTATGATCGCCCTGTGCGTTCCGCTGGTGGGTCTGGCGTTGAGCTGGGGTCGAAGCCAACGCGCCATGATTTGGTTTGGCGCGGGCGTTTTTTATTCCTTCGCCGTCATTTTGATCGCATTGCGCCCTTATGGTTTTACGGTCGCTCATCACCTTCCCTCGTTTTTGGTGTTCGCCTATCTAGCCATCCTGATTGATATCTTGTGGCAGGATCTGGGTCAGAAAAGTCGGCTCTGGCAGCTCCTCGCCGTGGCGTTTTTTTGCGGCTTAATTCGCATGGCTCTGATCGTCGACGGACCGGATGTGAATGGGGCAGGGGCGCAGATTTTTCAGACCCTTTGCTTGATAGCAGCCACGCCCATAATCATCGCATTGGCATGGCGCAATGGGCAGCGACATGCCAGCCGCAGTATGTTGGTCGTTGCGGGTGCGGCCGTCCTGATTCTTCTGGTTAATTTCGTGCGCCTTTTCGCGCTTCTTTTTGGTGATGGCCGATTCCTTCTGTCCGAATTTGACTGGAAAGCCACTTTGCTGATCGGCGCCCATTTTCTGGCGATCATCTTTCTCAATGCCGGATATGGGGGATTTCTGGTCGAGCAATCGGCGCGAGATGGCGCGATTGCGCGCGAAAGTCAGAAAGTCGCTGAGGAGCGCAGCAACGAGCTTGCAGAAACGGTGCGCGAACGTGATTTGATGATTTTGCTCAATTCACGATTTGCAGCCTTGAGCAGTTTCTCATTTTTTACCTCGGCCATCATTCATGAGCTTACCCAGCCCTTGCAAGCGTTGAAACTTTCGGTTTCAGGGCTTTCCGAAGAAGTGAAGGGCAAGGCGCGGCTGGAAGAGCAGACGGAATTTGTCAGGCGGCAGACCGAGCATTGCGATGAAATCGTCCGTACACTGCGGCGCATCATGATCCGCGGCTCAGCAGGAACAAAACAAGTTGATCTTGCAAATTCCTTGCGCGGTCTCCTACCCATTCTGCAAACACAGATGGAGTTGAGTTGCATCGCTTTTGAAGGCAATATCTCCGATGCGCCCATCTTTGTTGAGTGTAATGATGTCCTCTTCCAGCGTTTGGTGTTCAACCTAGTGGCCAATGCCGTGGACGCGCTTGCGGACAAAGAGAATGGTCGCCTTGTTCTGGCATTGCATCAAGAAAATGGCCGTGCGCGGATGTCGGTGATCGATAATAGCGGGCATAGTTTCGACCTCACAAATTTCAATCTGTCTGCTCTGGCCGCCTCGACCAAGCCCGATGGAATGGGTGTCGGTCTTGTCTTGAGCGAAATGCTCGCCCGACAATGGGGAGGGCGGCTCATTCTCACCATCGAACAGGCTGCCGAGGAGCGGATGACAGTGTTTTCGCTTGATCTGCCGACAGTTATCTCATCTGAAGGCCTAGTCTGAGCCTTTGCTGCCCGCTAAGCTGCCTCAAAAGAACACTGTTCGGGAGGCTGACTGGTGACTGCTGTTTATGTCATCGATGACAATGCAGATGTTTTGCAGCAAATCGGGCTTTTGCTTGAGCGCGCGGGGCATCATGTCTATCGCTTCGCCTGTCCAGTGGAATTTCTCGATCGTGTGCGCCCCATCGCCCCGGCTGCGATTGTGCTTGATATGCGCATGCCCGGTATGTCCGGGCTTGAGCTGCAGGCCGCGCTGAGAGCGAAATCTGTACGCACGCCAATTGTGTTTATCAGCGGCGAAAGTCAGCCCAAGGAAATCGTCGCCGCGCTCAAGTCGCAGGCGGTTGATTTTCTCCTGAAGCCGTTCTCGGCCGATGATTTGCGTGCTGCTGTGGCTCTTGCCATTGATCATGATCGAAATCGCATCAAACAGGAAAATAGCTCTCGTTCCATCGCGACAAAGCGTGATTTGCTGTCCGACCGCGAGCGTGCTGCCTTCCATCTCATCATCAGGGGCTATTCCAATAAGCAAGTGGCTGCAGAGCTGGCTGTGAAGCCCGATACGGCAAAGAAATATCGTGCGTCGATCCTAGCCAAATTCCAGGTCAGCTCATTGTCCGAATTGCTGGCTCTTCTTGAGGCGCGGGGCTGATTGCATCAGCTTCATGTCCGGCTTGCTGTGCCGATGTGCCGTCGGGCTATGCCCGGTGATTGACTTCGGCCCATGGCTCTATAAAGAGCCTTGAACAGCGTAGCGCCAAGCCGGATTTCGTCCATGGCCGAACCAGAAAACAAGAAGGTCCTCGTGGCCGGAGAAAGCCTGCGGGACGAGGGCGGTGAAATCCGGTCGGGCTTCGTCGAGGCCGTTGCCACATCCATTGAGGATGGCAATGCCGATGAGCTGCGCCAATTGGCGGGCGATCTCCATGAGGCTGATCTTGGCTCGCTGATTGAGGCGCTCGACCCTGACCTGCGCACGCGCTTGGTCGAATTGCTCGGCGATGATTTCGACTTTGCTGCGCTCACCGAAGTGGATGAGCGCGTCCGCGAAGACATTCTCGAAGACCTGCCAGCAGAGACCGTGGCCGAAGGTGTGCGCGATCTTGAGAGCGATGACGTTGTTACGCTGCTTGAATATCTCGACCCCGAAGATCAGGAAGAGATTCTCGAAGCGCTTCCGGCGTTGGATCGTCTTGCCATCCAGCGCTCGCTCGACTATCCGGAGAATTCCGCAGGTCGTCTGATGCAGACGACCTTGGTGCGCACGCCTCCCTTCTGGACGGCGGGGCAGACGCTCGATCATATTCACGATATTTCCGACGATGATTTGCCGGATTCTTTTTTCGAGGTTTTCGTCGTTGATCCGGCCTATCGTCTGCTGGGCAATATTTTCCTCGACAAGCTGGTGCGCGCGCGTCGCTCCTCCAAGCTCGAAGAATTGATGGATCCTGATCGCCGCCGCGTGATCGTGACAGATGATCAGGAAGAGGTCGCGCGCTTCTTCGAGCGCTATAATCTTGTCTCTGCGCCTGTTGTGGACGAGGCCGACCGACTGGTGGGCGTCATCACCATTGACGACATCGTGGACGTGATCCGTGAAGAAGCGTCTGAGGATATTGGCGCGCTGGGTGGCGTGAGCCCGCAAGAAGAATTGTCAGATACGGTTTGGTGGATCACCAAGAGCCGTTTCACCTGGCTCATCGTCAATCTGATCACCGCCTTTATCGCCTCCAGTGTGATCGGCCTGTTTGAAGATCAGGTGCAAAAAATGGTCGCGCTGGCTGTGCTGGTGCCGATTGTGGCCAGCCAAGGCGGCAATGCTGCAACACAGACCATGACGGTGGCCGTGCGCGCATTGGCAACACGCGAGCTGACGCGTGCCAATGCCTGGCGCGTGGTGCGCCGTGAAGTGATGGTGGGCTGCATCAACGGCATTGGCTTTGGCATTATCACCGGCATTGCGGCTGCCACTTGGTTCGGCATGGCCTCGCTCGGCTTCGTGATTGCGCTGGCCATGTTCACCAATCTGGTGGCCGGCGCGGCGGGCGGTATTCTCATTCCGATGGTGCTGGAAAAATTCGATGCCGATCCGGCCGTTTCCTCGGGCGCCTTTGTCACAACAGTGACCGATGTGGTCGGCAATTTCGCCTTTCTGGGCATTGCGACCTTGTGGTTCAAGCTCTGGTAGCTACGCATTAACCGGCTGTTGAGAGGCGCGGCTCTATTCATCGTGCCATGCGCACACCTCGTCTCCTGATTGCGGCTTTGGTCGCTGCCACGCTTGCCGGATGCGGCGGGCCTCGTCTTCCTGCGGGCTCGCAATTCAGCGGGCCTTATCCCACCGATTTTGAAGTGCACGGCATCGATGTTTCCAAATATCAGGGCGACATTGATTGGAATGCCGCGCGCCGAGGTGGTGTGGAATTTGCCTGGATCAAAGCGACCGAGGGCGCTGATCACGTCGATTCCAAATTCCAGCAGAATTGGCAGGCCGCAAAACAAGCAGGCATTCCCCGTGGCGCCTATCACTTCGTGTGGTGGTGTCGCGATCCGCGTGCAGAGATCGAATGGTTCAAGGCCAATGTGCCCAATGAGCCTGATGCTTTGCCCCCTGTGCTGGATGTCGAGGCCACGCCGGATTCAAAAAGCTGCAAGCGGACGTTGCGTCGTGAAGATGTGCTGGCAGACATGCGCATCATGCTCACCGAGATGGAGCGCCATTACGGCAAGCGCCCGGTGATCTATGTGACGGTGGATTTCTACCAGCATGTCATGCATCCGAATGAATTTTCGGATTATCCGGTTTGGGTGCGCAGCGTGAAACATTCGCCGCCGATCACTTATCCGGGTCGGCGCTGGGCGTTCTGGCAATATCAGTCGGACGGTTCTGTGCCCGGCATCCGCGGCAAGGTGGATCGCAATGCTTTTGCGGGCAACCGCGCGCAATGGAACGCCTGGCTCCAAGGACGCTAACACCCGTCACGGCTTGGGCTCACACTCGCCATGACGGCGTGGGTTTGCTAGCATCCCGACCATAGGAGAAACGCCATGCTGAAACTCTGGGGCCGTCTGAATTCACTCAATGTGCAGAAAGTTGTTCTGGCGCTCGAGGAAATTGGTCTTCCCTATGAGCGCATCGATGCGGGGCTGCAGTTTGGCCATAACAAGACGCCCGAATATCTGGCCAAAAATCCTATGGGTCTTGTGCCCACCCTCGAAGAGGATGGATTTGTCCTGTGGGAGAGCAATGCCATCACGCGCTATCTCTGCGCCAAATATGCGCCGGGCACACTTTATTATGACGATCTGCGCGCGCGTGCAGATGCTGAGCGCTGGATGGATTGGCAGGGCCCGACTTTGAACAATGCTCTGGTGCCGGCTTTCTACAATCTTGTGCGCGTTGCAGAAGACAAGCGCGACATGGCGGCGGTTGAAACCTCGCGCGTGAAGACCATCGAGCTGATGGCCATGTTTGATGCGCATCTGAAGGGACGCGATTTTGTTGCGGGCGGGCAATTCGGCTTTGGCGACATCGGCATGCTGCCTATTATTCATCGCTGGCTGAATATGCCCTGCACGCTGGCGCCTGTGCCCCATGCACAGGCCTGGTACCAGCGTTTGATGCAGAGGCCCGCCTGTCAGCGCGTCCTCACGCTGCCGCTCAGCTGATCAGGCCTCGTCATCATCCTCAATGACAGGCGCGCCTTCTGCACCTGGAAGTCCCAGCCGATAGATGCCACGAAATTTTTCGGGGTCAGCGGGTTCGCCTTTGCGATAGATGACAATCTTGCCATTGCGCGCCAGACCAATGGCAGCATTGCGCACTTCGCGCGCCCATGTGCCAGCACTCGCATCATCGCCCTTTCGGCCTTCGGCAAAATGTTTGGCGACAACCATCGGGGAAATCACACGGCCTTCGCCCTTCTCATGGCAAAGGCGCATGATCAGCGCTTCGAGCGTTGGTCTGTTCTTGGGCGTTTTTTCCAGCTTCTTTCTTTCGGGTTTCTTTTTTTCAGTTTTCTTTTTTTTGGTCATTCGCTTTTCTCTGGTGTCTCGTAGGTGATAGCTTCATGGGCATCGGAGACAAATTGGCGCGCCGACATCACCACAAGAACAGCGGCTGTTGTTGCAATAAAGGCATATGGCCCGGCAAACCAGCCGAAATAGGCCAGCGCAAAGAAGAAGGCGCGCTGGCCGCGGGTGAAATGGCGGCCGGCGGCAATGTTCATTTGTGCAGCGCGCATGGCGGTGCGGCGGCGTTCTTTCGGGTCAGGTGAGCTTTTTTGCGGCGTCGCGCCGACCAGGATCGCCGTGTAATTGAACAGGCGATAGGACCAGGCGAATTTGAAAAAGGCATAGCCGAATATCAAAATGAGTCCGAGAATCTTGATTTCCCAGACCATGCGCGATTGATCCGCGCCAAAGGGCAGGTCCGCGAAAATTTTCAACAGGTCGTCGGTGGCGCGCAAAAGGGCCGAGACACCACCGATGGCCAGTAGCGATGTCGAGGCAAAAAAGGCCGTACCATTTTGCAGCGAGGCCATGAGAGACGCGTCCATAATGCGGTTCTCGCGCTCGGACATTTCCAGCATCCAGCGAACGCGGTAGCGGTCCATCATTGTATTGAGCCCCCTCTGCGCGCCCGGCCCGTAGCCCAGCAGCAGATGATAAGCAGCCCATGCGGCGACGAAAAAGCCGAAGGCGATCATGTCAGGCGCCGTGAGGCTGATGTCTTTCAAGGCTAAGGTCCGGTTTGGAGGAATCGGGGTGGGTGGAGACTACAGGGCCGGGCGCTGCTTCGCGACTCTCGTCCTGATTGGGGCTGCCATGCGCGTGTTTTATGGCTAGGCTATAGCATTGATCTTGAGGCTCAGGGGACAGCATCATGCAAGGAGCAGGCGGCATTGCCCTGGTGACGGGCGCTGGATCGGGCATTGGCCGGGCGACGGCTCTGGCGCTAGCGGAGGCAGGCTGGACACTTGTTCTCGCCGGTCGGCGACCCGATCCGCTGGAAGAGGTTGCAAATATGATCCGCAAATCGGGCGGCGTAGCGCTGTCCGTGCCGACAGATGTAGCCGATGAAGACAGTGTGGCAGCTTTGTTTGAAGAGGTGCAGCGGCTTTATGGCCGCCTCGACTTGCTGTTCAACAATGCAGGCCTCTTTTCACCGGCGGTTTTGCTGGAAGATCTGACCTATGCGCAATGGCGGCAGGTTGTAGACGTCAATCTGTCAGGCGTGTTTTTGTGCACGCGCGCGGCCTTCCGGCTGATGAAGGCGCAAGATCCTATGGGAGGGCGCATCATCAACAATGGCTCGATCTCGGCCCATGTGCCGCGCCCTAATTCTGCGCCTTACACATCGACCAAACATGCGGTTACCGGTCTCACCAAGGCGGCGGCGCTCGATGGGCGCAAATATAATATTGCAGTTGGCCAGATTGATATCGGCAATGCCGAGACGGATATGGTGGCTCGGATGAAGACGGGCGTGCCGCAGGCCGATGGTCGCATCATGCCCGAAGCCGTGATGGATGTGATCCATGCCGCCAAGGCGGTGGTCAATATGGCCAGTCTGCCGCTTGACGCGAATGTGCTGTTCATGACCGTCATGGCGACAAAAATGCCCTTTGTCGGGCGCGGCTGACCGGCTAGACGAAGCCCTATGGCATTGCATCTCATCAAACTCTGTGTCGGCGCGGATTCGATCAAGGACCTTGAGGACTGGATCGAGATACGGCTGAAGCAGATGAAAAAGGCCGGGCTTAAGCCCGAGCAATATCATACGACGCGCATGCTGCCCAAGCGGGGCGAGGAAATCCTCGAGGGTGGCTCGCTCTATTGGGTGATCAAAGGCCAGATTGCGGCGCGCCAAGAGATGCGCGACATTCGCCCCTTCACCGATGGCGAAGGCGTTTCGCGGTGCCATCTTGTGCTGGAGCCTAAAGTTCTTCCGGTGATGCCGCGCCCATGCCGCCCGTTTCAGGGTTGGCGCTATTTGAAAGATGAAGAAGCACCGCGTGATCTGGGTGCAGATGGCGGCGATCTTGCCGACATGCCCGAAGAGCTACGGCGCGAATTACGTGAACTCGGATTGCTCTGATGATTATCAATCTCCTCATCGCTCTGGCAATTATTTTTGCGGTCTATCAGGCGATCCGCTTTGCCGGTCGTGCGCCACCCAAAATGCTGGTGCGGGCCACCAAAATGGCGGGCGGGGCGGCAGCATGTGCTGTGGCATTGTTTTTGTTTTTGCGCGGGCATACGGAAATAGCTTTGGCGCTGGTTGGGCTTGGTGCCTGGTTTGCTGGCTTTGGGGTGGCCCCACACTGGCTTGAAAAATTCACCGGCCGCAAAGGCGGGGCGCGTCAACGCTCAGCGATGATCGAACTGGAGATTGATCCCAAAAATGGTTCGATGCAGGGCGTGGTTTTGGCTGGCATGTACGAAGGGCGCCAGCTCGGTGAACTGACGCCCGCAGAATGCGATGAATTGTATCGGGATGCTTTTGCAGCGGACGCTGCCGGCGCGCGTCTTTTAGAGATTTATTTTGACCGCCGTTTTCCCGGATGGCGTCCGGCAAGCCAGAACGATGCGGATGCGAGCGCTGTCGACGCGCGGCGCGCTCATTTCAGCGGCGCGATGACCGAAGATGAAGCTTATCAAGTCCTGGGGCTTCAGAAGGGCGCCACGCGTGACGAAATCACGGGAGCGCATCGCGCCCTCATGAAGAAACTGCATCCCGACCACGGGGGGACGACGGCGCTGGCTGCGCGCGTCAACGAGGCCAAGGAAATCCTGATGCGTCGTCATCAGTGAACTCCGTTAATTGCGCGTGGTGAAGCAGCTCATCCCTGAGCGCTTCAGAGATTTGCAGGCAGCTTCCGCTTGTGTTTCCGAAAGACCGGCAAAACGCGCGCGATAGACCGTTTGGCGGCCCTTGCTGATTTTTTCCGTCATCGGTGTGGCTTTTGCGAGCGTGCCCTTGCTGACGCCTTTGGCGCGCGAGATGAGGGCTTGGGCTTTGCCAGGCGCATCTGTCGCGCCGACCTGAATCATCACGCCCTTGGTTTTCGGAGCTTGTGGCTTCTCAACGGCTGCGACCTTCTTGGTCGGCGTTGCCGGCTCGGCGCGCGCATATTTGGGCTCGGCGCGATTGGTCATTTTCGGCGCGGGCGCATCTTTCGCGCCTTGGGTCCAGCGCATGCCATTCGCTTGGGCTGGCGGCACAACGGCGGCCGCACTCAGTGCAGGGCGATTGGCATTGTCGAGCGAAACGCCCTGATAGCCGACGGGTTCGGTGGAGGCGACCTGCACGGGACGGGCGGGTGCTGCTTCATTCTCGACGCGCGAGACTTGTACGCGCGTTTCAGGTTTTGCTTGTTCTTTGGCATGGGCCTTTGCGGTCATCACCGGTTCCAAACGCGCCGAGGCGAAGACAGACGGTGCTGTTTTTACGCGCGAGGCGTATTGAATCTTGTCTTCGATCAGGTTCGCCATAATGCGGTCGCGTGCGGCCGCCGATTTTCCGCCCAGGACAGCCGCAACGACATGCTGTCCATCGCGGCGCACTGAAGTGAGCAGATTAAAGCCCGAGGCATTGGTATAGCCGGTCTTGATGCCATCGACGCCTTCGATGCGGCCAAGCAGATTATTGTGATTGCGGATCGACTGGCCCGCATATCGGAAGTTAGACGTGGCAAAATAGCCGTAATATTTCGGGAACCGTTCCTGAATGGCCCGGCCAAGTAATACGAGATCGCGCGCTGTGGTGACCTGACGCTTGTCGGGGAGCCCGGATGCATTGCCATAGAATGTACGTGTCATGCCGATGGAGCGCGCCTTTGCTGTCATCATGTCAGCAAAGCGCGGCTCGCTGCCGCCGATATGTTCGGCAATTGCTGCCGCAACGTCATTGGCCGAGCGCGTGACAAGTGCCTTGATCGCATCTTCGGCGGAGATTTCATCACCGGCCGAGAGATAAAGTTTTGAAGGCTTCATTGATGCGGCATGGCGTGAGATGCGGATCGGCGTATCCAATGTCATCTTGCCGCGCTCAAGCTGCTCGAACAGCATGTACAGCGTCATCACTTTCGTGACGGAGGCTGGATGGCGCAGCTCGTTCTCGGATTTTGCGTAGAGAACCTTGTTCGTGTTGGCGTCGATGACGAAGGCGGCAAAAGGCGGCGTATAGGCTTGGCCCGCATGGGCGCGCTTGCCCTTCTTCTTTTTGGGAGCTGCAAATGCCTCTGCCGAAAGCAGGGCGAGGCTGAAAACGAGACCCACGCCAGCCAAGAGAGCAAAAGCACGACCATTCCGGCCTGCCAGACGCATCATCATACTTAACCCTCGACCGAGGGACGGGGCCGCGAGGCGACCGTCACCTAAAAACCACACCTCGGTTAGACTAAGCGAACGCGGTTACGGCACAGTTAATAGCGCACTGATAGATGAAGAGAATTGGTGACTAGTCGACGGCCACCCCGCAAATCTTGTGCGGCGCACAATAAATTCTTGACAGAATGGTGCGCTGCACATAAATAGGATGCAACGGCAAGGTCAAAACAGACTTCTGCCGCGGATCAGCCGCCTTGAGGGCGGACCGTTGAAAGGGCAGAGACCATGTTCAAGAACATCGAAGACATCCAGGCTTTCTCGAAGGAACAGATGGAAGCTGCGACCGCCACCGCGACCGCTCTGACCAAGAGCGTCCAGCAGATCGCGGCTGAAGCCACCGATTACTCCAAGAAGTCCTTGGAAACTCAGACGGCTTTCGTTGAAAAGCTGTTTGGCGCCAAGTCACTCGACACTGCCATCCAGCTCCAGCAGGACTATGCCAAATCCTCCTACGAAGCCCTCATGGCCCAGGCCACGAAGTTTGGCGAGCTCTATACGGGTCTGGCCAAAGAAGCCTTCAAGCCGGTCGAAACGGCGATGGCCAAGGCCCAGTCTCTCGGCAAGTAAGCCAATCCACAGCGCTCTGGCGATGGTTTGTTTTGAGGCCCGGGTCATCCCGGGCCTTTTCTTTTGGGCCCCATCCACCACTTCCCGTCCGGATCATCTTGGCATGGCTATTGCCATGCACATAGACTGACAGCGGTTCTTCGGAGAGAGTCCCTCCAGCGCAAGATGCGCCGGTCGCGGCCAAATCCCGCAGGACCCGGGTAGGGTTGACCCCTTACCTTCAGCGCACGGCAGACTACATGACATGTAGTCAAAGATTTTGAGGACGAGAGACAAGTGGCGGTCGGCAGGTTTTCGTTTCGGATCGGGTTAGGCGTCGGTAATTTTGCCGGCACGCCGCCGCGCGCCGCGCGGGAGCCGCGCAAGGGGGGTGACCCCGGGAACAATGGTTCTGGAACCGCTGTCATCACACGGACCAAAACCCAGACGAAGAAGCCCGGCATGTATCGGGTTTTACTGTTGAATGATGATTACACGCCGATGGAATTCGTCACCCACGTCCTGATGAGATTTTTCAACAAGGATACGGACGAAGCCAGCCGCATCATGATGCATGTGCATCAACATGGTGTTGGGGAATGCGGTATTTTTACCTATGAAGTTGCAGAAACCAAGGTCACAATGGTCATGGATTTTGCGCGCAAGCATCAGCACCCATTGCAGTGCATTATGGAAAAGAAGTGAGAGCCTCCCATGCCGTCCTTTTCCCGCAATCTTGAACAATCGCTTCACCGGGCACTCGCGGTGGCCAATGAGCGCCACCACGAATATGCCACGCTGGAACATTTGCTCCTCAGCCTCCTCGACGATCAGGATGCGGCCGCAGTCATGCGCGCCTGCTCGGTCGATACCGATGTGCTGAAGAAAAACCTCGTTGAATATATCGACCAGGAACTCGAAAACCTCGTCACAGATGGGCATGAAGATGCCAAGCCCACAGCGGGCTTCCAGCGTGTCATTCAGCGCGCTGTCATTCACGTGCAATCGTCAGGTCGCGAAGAAGTCACCGGTGCCAATGTGCTCGTTGCCATTTTTGCCGAGCGCGAAAGCCACGCCGCCTATTTCCTGCAAGAGCAGGACATGACGCGGTACGATGCCGTAAATTATATCAGCCACGGCATAGCCAAGCGCCCCGGCATGTCCGACCCGACCAAGTCACCGCGCGGCGCCGAGGACGAGCCCGAAGCCCGTGACCCCCGTGACAATCGCGAAGCGCCCAGCGATAGCAAAAAGAAGGAAGGCGCGCTTGAGGCCTATTGCGTCAATCTGAACAAAAAGGCGAAGGACGGACGCATCGATCCGCTGATCGGCCGCGAGCCCGAAGTGCAGCGCACGATTCAAGTGCTCTGCCGCCGGCAGAAGAACAACCCGCTGCTCGTCGGAGATCCCGGCGTTGGCAAGACAGCCATTGCCGAAGGTCTGGCACGCAAGATCATCAATGGTGAAGTGCCCGAAGTGCTGGCCGATGCCACCGTCTTCGCGCTCGACATGGGCACGCTTTTGGCGGGCACGCGCTATCGCGGTGATTTCGAAGAGCGCCTGAAGCAGGTGATGAAAGAGATCGAGCAGCATCGCAATGCAATTCTGTTTATCGATGAAATCCATACTGTGATTGGGGCAGGTGCGACGTCAGGCGGTGCGATGGATGCTTCGAACCTCTTGAAGCCTGCGCTGGCTCAGGGCACGCTGCGCTGTATTGGCTCGACGACCTACAAGGAATATCGCCAATATTTCGAAAAAGACCGCGCGCTGGTGCGGCGATTCCAGAAGATCGATGTGAACGAACCCTCGATCCCGGATGCGATTGAAATCATGAAGGGCCTGAAGCCCTATTTCGAGGAGTTCCACAAGCTCCGCTACACCAATGAAGCGATCAAGGCGGCGGTCGAATTGTCGGCGCGCTATATTCATGACCGCAAGCTCCCCGACAAAGCGATTGACGTGATCGACGAGACGGGTGCCTCGCAGATGCTTCTGCCGGAAAACCGCCGTAAGAAGACCATCGGTATCAAGGAAATTGAAAGTACAATTGCGACGATGGCGCGCATTCCGCCCAAAACTGTCTCGAAGGACGATGCGGAAGTGTTGCAGCATCTCGAAGAGACACTGCATCGCGTGGTCTATGGGCAGAACACGGCCATCAGTGCTTTGGCATCAGCGATCAAATTGTCCCGCGCCGGTTTGCGCGACGCCGAAAAGCCGATTGGTTGCTATCTCTTCTCGGGGCCAACGGGTGTTGGCAAGACAGAAGTGGCTCGCCAGCTCGCCAAAACTCTTGGTGTCGAGCTGACCCGTTTCGACATGTCGGAATATATGGAGCGCCATACGGTGAGCCGTTTACTCGGCGCACCTCCCGGCTATGTCGGGTTCGACCAGGGCGGCTTGCTGACCGATGCAATCGACCAGCATCCTCATTGCGTGCTCTTGCTCGATGAAATCGAAAAAGCCCATCCCGATCTCTACAACATCCTGTTGCAGATCATGGATCACGGCAAACTCACCGATCACAACGGCAAGCAGATTGATTTCCGCAATGTCATTCTCATCATGACAACCAATGCGGGCGCGGCTGATATGGCCAAATCGGCCTTTGGTTTCAATCGGGCCAAGCGCGAAGGCGATGATGTGGAGGCTATCAACCGTCTCTTTGCGCCCGAATTCCGCAATCGTCTCGATGCGATCGTGCCCTTCGGTCATCTGCCCGCAGAAGTCATTTCGCAGGTTGTTGACAAATTCATCATACAGCTTGATGCACAGCTGGCGGATCGCAATGTGTCGATTGAGCTCACCGATGAAGCCCGTAAATGGCTTGTCGAGCACGGCTATGACGAAGCGATGGGGGCACGTCCCATGGCGCGCGTCATCCAGTTGCACATCAAGACGCCGTTGGCCGATGAAGTGCTATTTGGTCGCCTGAAGAATGGTGGAACGGTGCGTGTGGTAGTGAAGGGCGAAGAAGACGGTTCGCGCAAGCTGGGCTTTGTCTATCCGGAAGGCCCGATCCTGCCGCGCCCGGAACGCGACATTGTGGAAGCGGGCAAGAAGCGCGTGCGCGCGGAACCCGAAGTGCGCGCCAAGGCAAAGAAAAAGTCCGCACCCAAGGGTAGCAGAACGCCAATGGTGCCAAAGGTGCCGTTGAAAAATTAAGTCAAAAGGCCGGAAAAAATCCGGCCTTTTTTATGCGCCTATCTGCTCGTAATGATCATCAAAATGCGGCTTTGATCTTTTCTGCATGCGCCTGCAGTCTCGCGCTGTCGGCCATTGCGCCCGAATGTTTGCGCACCGGGATACCTTCCCAGCGGGGGATCACATGCACATGCAAATGAAACACCGTCTGTCCGGCCGCCGCTTCATTGAATTGCGTGATGATAACACCATCCGCAGCCAGGCCTTTTTTTACCGCGCGCGCAATTTTTTGTACCGTTGTGAAGAGCGGGCCGAACGTAGCTGCATCAGCGTCAAGCAGATTGACTGACTGACTTTTGGGCACGATCAAAGTATGCCCATCTGCTTGCGGCATGATGTCCATGAAAGCGATGGTGTGCTCATCTTCATAGACCTTGGTGCAGGGAATTTCACCGCGCAAGATTTTGGCGAAGATATTTTGTGTATCGTAGGTCATTACTCTCTCCGATCATAATCCGTCATCGCGAGCGAAGCGAAGTAATCCAGATGTTTGCGATTCCGGATTGCGACGTCGCCTTCGGCTCCTCGCAATGATGATTTGTCATCCCTTTTTGAATGGTACATGTTCTCCGTAAATCTCAATCTCGGCTTCTACATGCATTCGGTCTCGAACCAAGAAATCATCCACGGCACGGGTGAGGCGCGCATCGGCGAACTCATGTACGGAAAAAGTCTCGACCGGCTCATAGCCACGCGCGAGTTTGTGCTCGCCCTGTGCACCGGCTTCCACTCGCAGCATGTTGTGCGAGAGGGCGAAATCGATAGCGCGGTAATAGCAGAGTTCGAAATGCAGGAAGGGGTGCTCTTCGATGCAGCCCCAATTGCGCCCATAGAGCGCATCATCACCAATGAAATTGATGGCGCCCGCAATCCAGCGTCCATCGCGCTTGGCCATGACCAGTAGAATACGATCTGCCATGGTGCGGCCGATTTCGGTGAAGAACGCGCGTGTCAGATAGGGTGTGCCCCATTTACGTGAACCGGTATCGATATAAAAGTCAAAAAATGCATCCCAGTGTTCTTCTCTGATATCAGCGCCGGTGAGCATATGCACATCAATGCCTGCACTCAGAGCTTGTTCGCGCTCTTTACGGATGTTTTTGCGCTTGCGTGAGGAGAGAGCAGCGAGAAAGGCTTCAAAATCAGCATAACCGCGATTGAGAAAGTGAAATTGTTTGCCGCTGCGCTTCAACCATCCTGCAGCACCTAAAGCTCCGTAATCTGACTGAGTGGGAAAGGTGACATGGGCAGATGACGCACCTGTTTGCGCGCGCATGTCTTGCAAGCCAGAGATCAAAGCAACACGCGCATCTTGCGCGCGCGGCGTATGAGCGACCAGAAGCCTGTTGCCGGTGACCGGCGTGAAGGGCACGCAGACCTGCAACTTGGGATAATAATCGCCGCCCGCGCGCTCAAAAGCATCGGCCCATGCATGATCGAAAACATATTCGCCCATGGAATGGGCTTTCAGATAAGCGGGCGCGCAGGCCAGAAGATTTCCGGTCTCATCTTCCACCAAAATATGGCTGGCTGCCCAACCTTGTCTGGCGACAGCCGAGCCAGATTGTTCCAATGCCAGCAGGAAACGATGCGAGAGAAAAGGATTGTGACGCTCTCCAAAACGCAGGGTCTCAATGTCAGTTGGCAGGTCTGTCACCGTTTGTGCCGACGTGCCGGATTGATTTTGTGGATTGGCGCAAGCATCCCATTTTTCAGCTGAGATCTCCGACAGCGTACTGATCTGGCGCAAAGTGAGTTGGCTGCCTGCCATCACAGCAGCTCCCTGCTTTGACGTGAAAACAGAATGGCGGCCCCACATCCGACAGCAGCCAGCAATAGCCCATGGACAAGCAGGGTCTTCGTTAGACCGACATGTTGAAGGCCGAAGCCGAAGAAAATGGGGCCGAGTGCCTGGCCCATAAAGAAGGAGAAGGCATGCGCAGAGAAAGCCGCTGACCGAGCGTGTGGTGCGAGGGAAGAGACTTCTGTCTGGATTGAATTATGCAGCATGCCAAAGCCAAAGCCGAGCAGAGTGATCAGACTAAAGAGCACAAGCCAGCCGGGCAGCGCAAGAAAGCCGATCAACCCCAAAGCGCCAAGTCCGCCACCCCAGGCCATTAGGGCGACGCGCGACAAATGGCGTATGAGCAAAGCAATGATGAACGAATAGAGGATGCCGCCCAAACCAATGCCGGCAATGATGAAGCCCGCTTCCTTCGGCCCGCCCAGTTGGTTGCTTTCAAGGATATCTCCCACATAGGGCAGAAGACCAAACACTGCGATGGCTTCTATAAATACAGTGCCATAGCAAAGCCAGCTCTTGGGATTACGAAAAATCATGCCGTAGCCTGCATAGGCTTGCGACAGCCGCATTGGGGCAACGTCAATGCCGTTGGGCTCGCATAATTTGAAAGCAGCCCCAAGGGCCGCAATACCCGTCACGCAGGCACCCGCATAAAAGAAAGAGCGCCAATCGATGAACTCGGCAGCAATGCCAGCAAGAGACGAAGCGAGGATTTGCCCGATCAAAGCAAAGGCGACAAAACGGGCAATGGCAACTTGTCGCTCCTGGGCGGGGAAATTGTCACCAATGAGAGCAAGCGCCACGGGGATTGTTCCGCCCGCCGCAAGCCCGCCAATGAAGCGCAGCATCAGCATGGATTCAAAGCCTTGCACGAAAGGCAGTGCGATCAGGGTGAGGGTGAGAATTGTGAGGCATATAGCCAGCAGACGCCCTTTGCCAAAAGCATCGCCAATGGGCCCGAGCACAGGCTGGCCCAGAGCATAAGGCAAAGCATAGGCCGACGAGACGAGAGCTGCGGTGGCAACCGGCACAGAAAACTCACGCGCCAGCACGCTCACCAGCGGGTCAACCGAGCGATGGGCGACGGCGCTGGCAAAACCACACAGGGAAATGAAAAACAACAGCATCAGGCGAGTTCGAACATGGCGTCGATTTCCACCGCACTGCCCAGCGGCAATTCGGCGACACCCACAGCGGCTCTCGCATGGCGGCCCTTCTCGCCAAACACATCGACCATCAGATCGGAGGCGCCATTCACCACTGGTGCGATGGCTGTGAAGCCGGGTGCGACCGTGACGAAAGCGCCCAGCCGCAAGACGCGCGCGATGGCATCAAGTGATCCTGCTGCCGCCCGGGCCTGTGCCAGAAGATTGATCGCACAGGCACGCGCTGCGGCCCGTCCCGCATCCGCAGAAACGTCACCGCCCAGCTTGCCGCGATGGTCCGGCGAAAGCGTGCCATCAGGGCCAAAGGCCAATTGGCCGGAGACGATGAGGAGCTGGCCGCTGATCGTGAAGGGTACATAATTGGCCACCGCCGCCGCTGGCGCAGGCAGAATAAGGCCTAATTCTTGGAGGCGCATTTCGGCGCTCATGCATTTCTCCTCAGCGACTTTGTCCTCACCCCTTTGCGGGCGGGCCAACAGACCCTATTTCTGGAGCATCGGGAATGCTTCGAAAAGGGCAGTCCCTGCATATCAGTTTTTCGCGGGATCGGACGGCGGACCATGCAATTTTTGAAGGCAATTTTGCCCGCTCTTGCGCTTCTGGCTGCGCCCGCACGCGCATGGGCAGCGGACGTGCCTTTCGTGCCCCATCGCGCGATCTATGATCTTACTTTGTTGAAAAGCACAGGCACGTCCTCGCCCGCGGCGGCGCGCGGGCGGATTGCCTTCGACTTCTCCGGCAATGCCTGCGACGGCTTTGTGACCACCTTCCGGCAGGTGACGGAATTACAGCCCTCCGAAGGCGAAAGCCGTACGTCTGATATGCGCTCGACCACTTACGAGGATGGGCGGGCAAAGCTCTTGCGGTTCAAGATTGAAACACTGGTCAATGGCCGTCTGGCTGAGACGATTGATGGTACAGCGCGCAAGGCGGAAGATGGCG
>CANJVX010000022.1 GCA_947478405.1 Beijerinckiaceae bacterium
AGCTTTATCAATCCAATTGGTCGGGGCGTGTAGAGACAGGCCTTTTGGGCGATGATAAATACCGTATCAAAGTCTCTGCAGATGGTGTGGCTTGGAAAGATGCGCTGTCGATTGACCCGAGCACGGGGCGTGTGAGTTTTCCCAATGGCCTTGCTGATCTCACACCCGTTGACCCAAAGGCGCAGGTGACGAGCAAGGGCAATGCGTTTTTATTTGCGCCTTATACGGTGGCGGAAGGTGGCACGGGTGATGTGCGCTTCACGCTCAATCGCGCGCAGGGGACGAATGTTGTCTCGCAGCTGTATCAATCCAATTGGTCGGGGCGTGCTGAAACCGGGCTGATGGCGGATGATCGGTTCCGCATCAAAGTGTCGGCAGATGGGGCAGCTTGGAGAGATGCCCTTTATGCCGATCCAGCCACAGGGCGGGTGTTCTTTCCCAACGGGGCGAGCGATCTCATTGCCTCTGTGGCCGTCACCAGCGGGACGCCTGCGGCTTATTTTCTAAGCGCGCCGATGCGGGGGCCTTTGCCGGATGGTGCGCTGTTTTGGATGGTGCCGCATGCGCCCAATGCCACAGCGCTGAATGTCGATCCGACTTTGCAGATTGACCAGGTTGATGGGGCACCGCTTCCCTTGAAGGCTTTTGATGGCTCCACTTTGCCGCAAGGTTGTCTGGAAACTGGAAAGGCAATTGCTGTTCGTAAAAGCGGCGGGGTTTATTTTGCGCAGGTTGCGCGCGCCATTCCTGCTTTGCTTAATCTTGTGGAAGATGGCGGTCGTTTTGCGGGCAATCCGGAGCCGTCCGCCTGGGCGGTTGCGACTTATGCCGATGTGACGTGGATCACCAATCTCAACGGAGCTGTGCGCGCCAATTATGGTGTTGCGCGGCCAAGCACGACGCTGAACACGAATATTGCCGATCTGTTGAATAAAATGAGGCCCGTGTCCGCGCAGGCTTCGGGCTCCGAATTTTTTGTGCAGCAGGTGGCCGCAGGAATTGGCGTGACCTTGCCGGTGACGGTGCAATCCACACTTTACTATCCAGTCCTGTCGAGTGTGCGCAGTGTCGGGCGGGCCATTACGGCGGGTGCTTATTTTCGTGTTCTTTCTGGCAATGTGGTGCTGGCCAGTAGCGAGATTGTTCCGCGACTGCTGATTGATGGGGTGGCACATAATATGGCCACCGATACGCCCACGCGTATTTTCAATGCAGCGTCCGGCTGGAAGCACATGCAAATGTGGCTGACGCCTGCCAATGGATCGACAATATCGCTTTGGCCGTTCCGCGCGACACCGGGCGCGGTGTTTCTCTTTGCTCTGCCCAGCATTGTGCAAGGGCTTGAGACGATCCCTTGGGATATCGGGCCAATCCCCTCTTATCGTCAGTGGAGGTGAATATGGCGGCGCGCAATTTCTCCATCTGTCTGGCTGCCATCCTTTCTGAAGAAGGCGGATTTGCCGATAATCCGGGTGATCCGGGTGGTGCGACCAATATGGGCATCACGCGGGCGACATTGGCCACTTGGCGTGGACAGGCTGTATCGCGCGAAGATGTGATGATGCTGGAGCGACCAGAGCTCGAGCGCATTTATCGCGAAAAATTCTGGGCCGCGATTAGCGCTGATGATGTGTCGGATGGGCTCGATCTTGCGCTGTTTGATGATGCGGTCAATTCAGGGCCGCGTCAGGCGATCCGGGATCTGCAGCGCGCCTTGCAGGTCACCGAAGATGGCCTGTGCGGGCCGGTAACGCGCGCCGCCATGGAGGCGTGTGCGCCTGCCGATTTGATTGTGGCGCTGGGAGCCGCGCGCTTGGCGCGGCTGAAAGGCCTGTCGCATTTCTCGCTGTTTGGCCGGGGGTGGGCGCGGCGCATCCAGCGCATTGAGCGGCAGGCCAAGGCGCTTGCCAAAGAGCTTGCCAAAGAGCTTGCCAAAGTTTCGCGGGGCAGGGGCCCGGCGCCGCAGGTGGCCCGGGGGGCCACTACACACAAGGAGACTGCACATATGGCAGAGAGCAATAATCCTACGAATGACACCAAGCCCTTCTGGGCCTCGCAGACCATCTGGTCATCCATTGCTGTAATCGGTTCATCCGTCACCGGCGCGCTGCTGGCCTGGAAGGGCAACGATATTGCAGGCTTTGGTGCCGCGCTGACCGCGCTTCTGGGGGCGTCAATGCCATTGTCGGGCGCGTACGGGCGACGTCGGCTATCTCCTGAGCGTGGATTTGCGGTCGGCGCGCCACGGCGTTAGAGGTGTTCATCTCGGGTTCACCAGAGCTGTGGCAGATTTGGATGATGGGAACGATGCTAGCAATGGTGGCTATGACAGTCACACTCGCGACACCTGCCGCGGCGCAGGCCGAGCGGGTGCGCGCCTGCCTGTCGCCATCCGAGACGCGCGAGAGTGTTGTGACGTATCAGTTGCGCGAGCCCTTGAGTCTTTTGCGCGATGCCGCGCGCGATACACGCGCCGACCCGCTCAATTCGCGTCTGTGCCGGTGGAACGAGCAATATGTCTACGAGATGTCGCTTTTGCGCCGCGACGGGCGTGTCTTGCGTATTTTTATTGATGCGAAATCGGGCGACAGGTTGCCGCCGCGCGATTCCGGTCAGGGGCGCTAAGAGATGCGACTGCTGGTTGTAGAAGATGACAAGGATATCAATCGTCAGCTGGTGAATGCGCTGGAACAGGCCGGCTATGCTGTCGATCATGCGCATGATGGCGAAGAGGGCTGGTTCCTCGGTGATACTGAACCCTATGATGCCGTTGTTCTTGATATTGGCCTGCCGAAAAAGGACGGGCTCACGGTGCTCGAAGAGTGGCGTAGCGCGGGTCGTACGATGCCCGTGCTAATTCTCACCGCGCGCGACCGCTGGAGCGACAAGGTGCAGGGCTTTGATGCCGGCGCAGACGATTATGTCGCCAAGCCGTTTCATATGGAGGAAGTGCTGGCGCGCGTGCGCGCATTGTTGCGTCGCGCAACGGGGCATTCCACCAATGAATTGACCTGCGGTCCTGTGCGTCTTGATACGAAATCGGGCCGTGTGGTTGTTGGGGCCCAGGCGGTGAAGCTCACCTCGCATGAATATCGCTTGCTCGCTTACATGATGCATCACATGGGGCGTGTCGTGTCGCGCACGGAATTGGTCGAGCATTTGTACGATCAGGATTTTGACCGGGATTCCAACACAGTCGAAGTTTTTGTCGGTCGATTACGCAAGAAGCTCGGTGTCGATGTGATCGAGACTGTGCGGGGCCTTGGCTATCGGCTTGATCCGGCGGCCGAAGGCTTGTCGAAATGACAGCGCGCGCGCCGCGCTCACTGGCGCAACGGCTGTTTGCCTCGGCCGCGCTGTGGAGCCTCAGCATTCTGCTGGTGGCTGGGCTCATTCTTTCGGCCATTTATCGTCGTTCAGCGGAAAATGCTTTCGACGAGCGGCTGGGCGTTTATCTGCGTGCCATCGTTGCTGATGTGGCGACACCGGGCGAGGATACGCGAACCGAGCCTGGACAATTGGGCGATCCTCAATTCGAATTGTCGCTCTCTGGCTGGTATTGGCAGATCACGCCTCTGTCGCAGCAGACTAAGAAAGTGAAAGCCTCGCGCTCTTTGTTTGCCAGCCGCTTGCCCCTTCTGGCCGATCAGGGTGTGAAAGCGGAGCTGGGTGAATATCGGCGCGGTTATGCGCAAGGCCCCGATGGGCGCTCGGTGCGCCTGATCGAGCGTGTGATCGAGACGGATGAGGAAGGTAAGTTTCTCATTCAGGTGGCGGCTGCCATCAATCAGCTGGAAAGTGATATTCGTCGCTTTGAATATTCGCTGGCTGCGACGTTCCTTCTGCTCGCCTTGGCGCTTGTGGGCTCTACCGTGGCGCAAGTGCGCTTTGGCCTGTCGCCCTTGCGTCGTTTGCAGGGTGAGGTCTCAGCCATTCGTCGCGGCGAGGGCGACCGGATCGAAGGCGAGTTTCCGCCTGATCTCGCGCCTTTGGCGGGCGAACTCAATCTGCTCATTTCCTCCAATCGCGAAATCGTGGAGCGCGCACGCACGCAGGTGGGCAATCTGGCCCATGCGTTGAAAACGCCACTCAGCGTCATTGCCAATGAAGCGCAGTCTGAACAATCGCCGCTCGCGGACAAAGTCAGCGAACAGGCGCAGGTGATGCGCGATCAGGTGAATTATTATCTCGACAAGGCGCGCGCTGCCGCCCGCTCCAATATGGTGGGCGCCACAACAGAAGTTGTGCCCGCGATTGAGGGGCTGGTGCGCACTTTCCAGAAGATACATCGCGACGGTGTGCCCGAGTTTGAGATGGACCTCACTTGCGCACCGCGCTTTCGGGGGGAGGAGCAGGATTTTCAGGAGATGCTGGGCAATCTGCTCGACAATGCCGGCAAATGGGCCGCGGCTCGCGTGCTTGTGACCCTGCACCAGGAGCCGGGTTTCGTGGGCGGCGGGCAGGACTTTCTGGTCCTTAGTGTGGATGATGACGGGCCGGGCCTGCCACCCGATCTGCGTGAACAGGCAGTGAAACGGGGCCGCAGGCTAGACGAAACCAAGCCCGGTTCGGGCCTGGGATTGTCCATTGTCGCTGATCTGGCAGCCGTTTATGCTGGGGAATTTACATTAGAAGATGGTATTTTGGGGGGCTTGCGGGCCCGCCTGCGGCTGCCGGCCGCCTGAAAATGCCGTGACCGCGACTTTATTGGCCTTTGCCCGAAAGCCTCCAAAGCGGTAAGATCAGAGAATGATCTGGGCTTCTTTTGCCTTCATGACGGGGGCCGTCGTTTTGGCCGTGCTCTGGCCGCTGGGCCGCGCGCGTGCATCGTCCGTGCGCGCGCCTGACGTTGCCTTCTATCATTCCCAGCTCGAAGAGATTCAGCGCGATCTTTCGCTGGGTCTGCTCACGCCCGAAGATGCAGAGGCCGCGAAGACGGAAGCGGGGCGTCGCCTGCTGCAAAATGCTGATGGCGGGGAAACCAAGTCTGGCTCGCGCACGGCGGTGCGCCTGGCTGCCGTTTTTGCACTTGTGGTCATTCCGGCGTTCTCTCTCTCGCTTTATTCCCGCATCGGCAGTCCCGACGCTCCCGACCTGCCGCTACAAGCGCGCGCGGCCGAGCGCGAGGGCAATGCCGAACTCATGTCGGCCATTGGCAAAATAGAACAGCATCTGGCGGCCAATCCGGATGATGGACGCGGCTGGGAAATTATTGGCCCCGTCTATATGAAGCTTGGCCGCTATGAAGAGGCAGCGCGTGCTTTTGCCAATGCGAGCCGTGTGCTCGGCGATAGCGCTGAGCGGCTGGTCGCGCAGGGCGAGTCGCTGGTTTATGCCGCGCAAGAGCGCGTCACGCCGGAAGCTGCGGAGCTGTTTGAAAAAGCGCTGGAGCTGCGAGAAGGCAATCCGGTGGCTTACTTCTATCTGGCGCTCGCCCGCGAACAGATGGGCGACCGCGATGGTGCGCTGGATGCTTTCAGCAATCTTGCGCGTGGCACGCCGCCCGATGCGCCCTGGCAAGCGGCCGTGCGCGCGCGCATTGTCGCGCTCGGCGGCCGCATCGAGGCCATCGAGTCTGTGCAGAATGCCATTCCCTCTGAACAGCAGGCAATGATCCGCGCCATGGTTGATCAGCTGGCCGGCAAGCTTGAGCAGAACGGCCAGGATGCCGAAGGCTGGGCCCGGCTCATTCGCTCTTACACTGTCTTGCGCGCACAGGATCTGGCGAAAGCCGCTCTGGGCAAGGCGCGCGCGGCGCTGGCCAAAGATGCTGATGGTCTCAAGCGCATCAATACGCTGGCTGATGAACTTGGATTGAAAGGCTGATCATGACCCGCAAGGGCCGCCGTCTCACCCTCATTGCCGCCGCCCTTGCCGTCATTGGTGTGGCGATTGGTCTTGCGTTGTTTGCTTTCCGCGATGGTGTCGTCTTCTTTGTGACGCCAACCGAACTCGCCGCCAAGACAGCGGAGCTGCGCCCCAATGCGCGCATGCGCATTGGCGGGCTTGTGCTGCCAGGCTCCGTACAAAAGGCGGATGAACGCCATGTCTCTTTCGCCATCACCGACAACCAGACCGAGGTGAAAGTGACTTATACCGGCCTGCTGCCCGATCTCTTTCGCGAGGGGCAGGGGGTTGTGGCTGAAGGGCAGCTGATCAATGGCGTGTTCCGCGCTGACAGCGTGCTCGCCAAACATGATGAAAAATATATGCCGCGTGAAGTCGCTGATTCCCTGAAGCAACAGGGTGTCTGGAACGATGGCAGCGGTAAAAAGCCATGAGGAACATGCTGTGATCGTCGAGACCGGACATTACGCACTTGTTTTGGCTCTGGCCCTTGCCATTGTGCAGGGCCTCGCACCGCTGGTCGGCGCGATCCGTCGCGATGGGGAACTCATGGCGATGGCGCAGCCCGCCGCCGTGATGCAATTTCTGCTGGTGGCTTTCTCCTTCGGCGCGTTGACATATTCTTATGTGACGTCGGATTTTTCCGTCACCAATGTTTTTGAAAATTCCCACTCGTTGAAGCCGCTGATTTATAAAATCTCCGGCGTCTGGGGCAATCACGAAGGGTCGATGCTTTTGTGGGTGCTGATTTTGGCAGCTTTTGGCGCAACCGTGGCGCTCTTCTCGCGCGGCATGCCCGATGATCTGCGCGCATTGGTGCTGGCCGTGCAGAGCTGGATTGCAGCGGCCTTCCTTCTCTTTGTGCTGCTCACCTCCAATCCGTTCGCGCGACTGGATCCAGCGCCGATCGATGGGCGCGATCTCAATCCGCTGTTGCAGGATCCGGGTCTGGCCATTCATCCACCGCTTCTCTACATCGGTTATGTCGGCTTCTCGATCACCTTCTCTTTTGCTTTGGCCGCGCTGATTTCTGGGCGCATTGATGCAGCGTGGGCGCGCTATATTCGGCCCTGGACCCTGGGTGCATGGGTGTTTCTGACGCTTGGCATCGCGATGGGCTCTTATTGGGCCTATTACACGTTGGGCTGGGGCGGCTTCTGGTTCTGGGATCCTGTGGAAAATGCCTCGCTTCTGCCCTGGCTGGCGGGCACCGCGCTTTTGCACAGCGCCGCGGTGATGGAAAAGCGTGATGCGCTGAAAATCTGGACGATTTTTCTCGCGATTCTCGCTTTCTCTTTGTCGCTGCTGGGCACATTCCTTGTGCGCTCGGGTGTGCTGACCTCCGTTCATTCTTTTGCCAGCGATCCGCAACGTGGCATCTTCATTCTCGCCATTCTTGTTTTCTTCATTGGCGGCTCTCTTGCCCTGTTTGCATTTCGCGCTTCGGCGCTGAAACCGGGCGGCATTTTTGCGCCCGTGTCGCGCGAAGGCGCGCTGGTGCTCAACAATCTTCTGCTGACGACAAGTTGCGCAACTGTTTTCATCGGCACGCTTTATCCGCTGGCGCTGGAAGCTGTGACGGGCGAGAAAATTTCCGTCGGCGCGCCTTTCTTCAACCTCACTTTCGGGCCGCTCTTCATTCCGATTCTTTTGGCCATGCCTATTGGCCAGATGCTTGCCTGGAAGCGCGGTGATCTGTTGGGCGCGGCGCAGAGGCTTGTGCTTGCCACGGCGCTCGGCGTCGTCGGCACGCTGGTGCTCTATGCGCTACGTGGTGGCGATGTTGTGCCGGCTGTTCTCGCGGGCTTGGCGATTTATCTGACCATCGGCTCTTTTGTTGAAATTGCCGGACGTTTGAGCGGCGCGCCCTCAGCTTCAGCTGTGTTGGCGCGCGCACTTGGTTTGCCGCGGTCGGCTTGGGGCGCGGCCTTTGCGCATGCGGGTGTCGGACTGACTTTGTTTGGATTGGCAGCAACCGGCTGGGGGGTCGAGCGCATTGTCTCGGTCAAGCCCGGCGAGGCTGTTTCGGCTGGGCCTTATGAAGTGGTCATCATGTCCATCGCTCCACGCGAAGGGCCCAATTACAATGAGCTTGTCGCACATACGCAGATCCGCGAAGGCGGCCGGGTAATTGCTGAAATAGATCCCTCGCGGCGCTCCTTCACAACACGCACCATGGTGCGCACAGAAGCTGGCATTGTCACGTTGGGCCTGGGCCAAGTTTATATGAACATTGCCGATGTGCGCGTGGATGGTGCGATTGATCTGCGCCTTTATTGGAAGCCCTATGTGGCACTTATCTGGATCGGGGCCCTCGTGATGGCCCTGGGTGGACTTCTTTCCATGTCGGACCGGCGGTTGCGCATCGGCATTGCCAAGCGCGCTGCGGCGCATGTCCAGACGGCGGCAGCGGAGTGAAATGATGCGTTTCATCCTCGCGCTGTGCCTCAATCTTCTGCCTTCACTTTGCTTTGCTGTGCAGCCGGGCGAGATGTTGGCAGACCCGAAACTAGAGACCCGCGCGCGCGAGATTTCGGCAGAACTGCGTTGCCTTGTCTGTCAGAACCAATCAATCGATGATTCTGATGCAGGCCTTGCGCGCGACCTTCGGCTGCTCGTGCGCGAGCGCTTGCGCGCTGGTGATGATGATCATCAGGTGCGTGACTTTCTTGTCCAGCGCTATGGCGATTTTATTTTGCTCAAGCCGCCGTTCAAGACTGGGACGTTTCTGCTCTGGCTCTTGCCTTTTGGTGTTTTGCTCGCGGGTGCTGGCGCATTGGTGGCTTTTGCGCGCAGCCGGCATATTCAGACGGCGCCGGCCACGGGCCTTTCGGAAGCCGAACAGGCGCGGCTCAAGGCTCTTCTGGAGACCGAGGGCACCAAACCATCTCTCTAACATTACGAAATTTTATCTAGCCGCCAGCGCGGCGCAGGCATCGAGCTACAAATTTCCGACCTCGCCGGACGCAAAGTGTTCGTGACATCTTGAAACTGGAGCCCGCCTCATGTCGCTTGCATCCAGTCTGACCTTGCATCTCAACGCACCGCTTGGCGCCGTTGCGTTGATTTCTGACGAAGTCTTTGCCAATCACGCCGGTGGCCATTGTCGCGAAGTAATGACAAGACAATGAGAGAATTGAAGGACGGCTTTGACATCATTGCGCATGACTTGAAGACGCCGCTCACGCGCCTGCGCAGCATTGTCGATCGCTTTGTATGTCTGGAACGTTACTGCTCGCGGCCGGAAAACGGCCATTGCCTGTCGAAGGCGCGGGCCATTTTGAAATTGCATCGCCGGAAATTGCGCATTGAAGATGATGCGTCGATTTTGTGCGTGAGGCATTCGCTACCATTGGTTGACCATGCGTGAGCCGCTCTGGAAATGCGTGACGAAAGCGCCGCGCTTGTCAGATGCACGAGCGGCGCGCGCAAAGATGGCCGATCTTATGGCGGAGCCAGCTTTGGCCGGGATATTTCTAAACCCAAAATTTCGTATTTTGTTGGAGGGGCTTGCCGATCATTCCCCCTATCTCTGGCGTTTGGTTTCCGGTGATCCGCAGAGATTGCTCCGCCTTGTCATTCGGTCGCCGGATGTGGCGTTGCTCGAGATTTTGGATCGTGCACGAACACGCACGCGCGACGCATCCGGTGAAGCCGATGTGATGTCAGCTTTACGCCATGCCAAGCAGGAAACCGCACTTCTTATCGCGCTGGCTGATATTGGTGGGCTGTGGGATGTGATTGCGGTGACAGCTGCCCTGTCCGACTTTGCTGATTGCATGGTCTCATGCGCACTTTCTTTCTTGCTGCGTGAGGCTGCGGAAGCGGGAAAGCTTACGCCCGCTAACCAACAGGATCCAGAACAGGGGTGCGGTGTTGTCGTTCTCGCGCTGGGAAAACACGGTGCGCGCGAATTGAATTACTCGAGCGATATTGATCTGGTCGTCTTCTTCGATCCGGAATCGCCTGCTATAAATCCGAATATTGAATCAGGCCCGCTCTTTGTGCGCATCACCAAAAATCTAGCGCGCCTTCTGCAAGAGCGCACGGGCGATGGCTATGTTTTGCGCGTTGATTTGCGCTTGCGGCCAGATCCTGGCTCGACTTCCGTGGCAATCTCTTTGCCCGCGGCATTTTCCTATTATGAAAACCGTGGCCAGAATTGGGAACGTGCCGCCCTCATCAAAGCGCGGTCGGTTGCTGGCGACAAGCCGCTCGGCGATCGATTGCTGGTCGATCTGGCGCCCTTCATCTGGCGAAAATATTTTGACTTTGCCGCTATTGCCGATATTCACGCGATGAAGCGGCAGATTCATGCGGTGCGCGGCCATGCCGAAGTGATGGTCGAAGGGCATGATGTGAAGCTCGGGCGCGGAGGCATCCGCGAGGTCGAGTTTTTTGTGCAAACGCAGCAGCTGATTTTCGGCGGCCGACGTGTACAATTGCGCGGCGCGCGCACGCTCGACATGTTGAAAGAATTATCGAGCGATGGATGGGTGACGCCAGAGGCTATGCGGGATCTGACCGAAGCCTATGCCTTCCTGCGTATGGTCGAACATCGCCTGCAGATGATGGACGATGAGCAAACACAACGTCTACCCTCAGACCACAAACAGCTTGAGCAGTTTGCTCGATTCTGTGGATTTGCTAATCTTTCGAAATTTTCCACAGCGCTCATCAAGGAAATGCGCAAGGTCGAGACCCATTATGCGCGCTTGTTTGAACACGCTCAGGGGCTCGATACGCAAAAAGGGTCTTTGGTTTTTACCGGTGTGACGGACGATCCAGATACGCTCGAGACTCTGCGAGGAATGGGTTTTGTCGATCCGGCTGTGACGGTAGAGACGATCCGGGGTTGGCATTTTGGTCGCCGCGCTGCCGTACAATCGGCCCGTGCGCGCGAAGTGCTGACTGAATTGGTCCCTGCATTGCTTGAATCATTTTCTGGTAGCGGAGACCCCGATTCAGCATTGGCTGCTTTTGACGCAGCTTTGGCACGCATGCCCGCTGCGGTAGAACTATTTTCGATTTTGAAAAGCCATAAAGCCGTGCGCGATCTTTTTGGTGATATTTTGGGTGGCGCGCCCCGCCTCGCACAAGTTGTTGCGCAGCGCCCGCACGTTCTGGACGCTGCCATTGATCCTGCATTTTTGGTCTCAGCATCGCATGAAACGAATTATGATGGGCGTGTCGAACGCATTCTACGCCCACCCCATCTGATCGAAGAATTTTTGGATGCTGCGCGCGACATGTTGTTTGAGGAGAGCTTTATCATTGGTGTGCGTACGCTTTCGGGTATGATTGGCCCAGAGGCAGCCGGGCCTGCTTACACGGATTTGGCTGCCAGCCTCATCCGTGCCTCGCTGGCACAGATGGAAGCAGCCTTTGCACTTGAATATGGCCAAGTGCGTGGGGGCCGATGCATTGTTGTTGGAATGGGCAAGCTTGGCTCACGCGAAATGACGGCGACATCTGATCTCGATCTTGTTCTTATTTATGATTTTGACGCTGATCGCCCCGAGTCTGATGGGCCTAAAAGTCTGCACGCTGTGCAATATTATACCCGCCTCACGCAGCGCCTTGTTTCTGCGCTTACGGTGGCGACGCGACGTGGGCGGCTTTATGAGGTGGACATGCGTCTGCGCCCGTCTGGTGGCAAAGGTCCGTTGGCGACACAATGGCAAAGTTTTTCTGATTATCAACAAAGCGAAGCTGAAACCTGGGAACATATGGCGCTGACACGTGCGCGGCCTGTGGCCGGCGACATGAGTTTGCGTGAGGAATTTGTGAGGGGTGCGGCGCACGTGATCGGGCGCTCGCGCGATGGACGCGCGCTGCGCAAGGCGGTCGCCGAAATGCGGGCGCTGATCGCGCAGGAAAAGGGTGATGGTGCAATCTGGGACTTGAAGCTGGTGAAAGGCGGCATGATGGATATTGAATTCCTCGCCCAGTATCTGTCGTTGAATTTTGCGCATCTTCATCCCCAGATCGCGCAAGTCGAAACCGCTTCTATTCTGAAGGCGGCCTTGGCCGCACAGCTTTTGGACGCCGATGATGGTGAGCGGCTGATCAGCGCCGATCGACTTTATACAATTTTGATGCAGATGTTTCGCCTGTCGACGGATGGCGCTTTCAACCCCGAGCTGATGGCATCAGGCGTTTTGCGGCGCATTGCTGCGGCAGCAGATCTGCCGGATTTTCGTTTGTTGGAAATGAATCTGCGTGAGACGCGTGCGCAGGTGCGGTCGATCTTTGAAAAAATACTCAAGCCTAATTGATCAGCCGGTCGCCAGTAGATCGGCTTGCGCGGGCTTGGAAAGATTGAGCGGCAGCCGGATGCGCACAATGGTACCAGAGCCGAGGCTTGAGCGAATGGTCAGCGTGCCGCCGTGCAGCTCAACCAGCGATCGCGCGATGGCGAGGCCAAGGCCCGAGCCCTTATTGCCATTATCAAGTGGCGAGTCGACTTGTTCGAAGGGGCGCCCGAGTCGGGGTAATACGTCAGGGGCAATGCCAACACCGCTGTCTTCCACATAGAGCACCAGTGCGTCATCCTCATCAAGGCGTGTGCGCAGAGAAATGCGGCCGCCGTCGGGTGTGAATTTGACGGCATTGCGCAAGAGCGAGACCAGAACTTTTTCAATCGCATTGCGGTCAGCAAAGAGCTTGGTTTTGGGTAAGCTTTCTGCCTCAAGCTTAATATTCTTTTCTTCTGCTGCAAAACGCAGCGCTTCAATGGCACGCGAAATGGCGCTGTCGATCTCGAAGCTTTCGGGATGCAGGGTGACTTTGCCTGATTCCAGACGCGACATATCAAGCACGTCGGAAATGACGCCCAGAAGATGCTGGCCGCTCTCGCGGATGTGGCTTGAATAATCGATATATTTCGCGCAACCCAGCGCACCGAAGGTTTCATGTTCCATCATTTCGGCAAAGCCGATGATGGCATTGAGCGGTGTGCGTAATTCGTGGCTCATATTGGCGAGGAATTCGCCCTTGGCGCGGTTTGCGGTCTCGGCCTCGGCCTTTTGTTCCAGATATTTTTCTGCCAAATCGGCGAGCTGCTGGGCCTGCGTTTCCAGTGTCTGGCGGGATTTGCGCAGATCGGCGATGGTCGCCATCAGACGCCGTTCTGAATCGAGCAAACGTTCTTCGTGAATTTTGAGCTTGCTGATGTCGGTGCCGACCGAAACGTAGCCGCCATCCTTGGTGCGGCGTTCGTTGATCTGCAACCAGCGGCCGTCGGTGAGGCGGGCTTCATAAGTGCGTGCGCCCGGTACTTTGCGTGCGCCCAATGGAATCTGCGCCTGAATATTGGGTGAAGTGCCAATCGACATGACGTCAGCATAGGGGAGGCCGAGGATTTCGGCTTCAGCAGGCAGATTGTGCAGGCTCTGGAATTTCGAATTGCACATGACCATGCGGTTTTCCGCATCCCACAGTACGAAAGCTTCCGAGATGGTTTCAATCGCGTCACGCAGGCGCATGTCGGCTGTGGCCGTGCGTTCGATCAGGTTCTTCTGATCGGAAATATCCACCGCGATGCCAACGAGATGCGGATTTTTTTGTGCACCTTGGCGCATGATTTCAGCGCGCGCACGGATCCAGAGCCATTCGCCTTTGGCATTGCGCATGCGGAAAGCATGATCGAGTGAGTTGGTCTGTGAGGCTGCGAGCATTTCGGCCATAGCCTGGAGATCGCCATCTTGCGGGTGGATGAGTGTGTTCACATCGCCGAAAGAGAGGAATTCTTGTTTCTGATCGAGCCCAAGAATTTCATACATGGAGCGCGACCAATAAATGCGGCCGCGCGCAATGTCCCAATCCCACAAGCCGCAGCGCCCGCGTGCCAGAGCCGCATCAAAGCGTTGGCGCAATCCCGTGCGCGCGTCTTCCGCCTCGGCGCGATTTGAAAATTCCTTGAGATAGGCGCGCGCACCAAATCCCGTCAAAAGCAGAAACCCGATCAGCAGGATGCCGCCGCGCGCCATATCCTTGCGCCAATCTTCATACACATGAGTGACTGGCTGAACGAGTGCGAGTTGGCCGTAGGGTGCGTTGAGGACACGCACTGCAGCGAGAACTTCGCGTCCGTCTCCCAGAGTGATCTGCATGGCGCCGGCGGTGTCAGCGAAAAAAGTAATTGGCTGCGTGGTGCCCAGCACGTCTTGCAGATTTTCGCCGGTTGCTACCGATTGCGGAGATTGGCCTGTAATGATGCCGCTTTCGTTGGTGACGTAAATTTCGCGTCCATGCATAAACACGCGGCCGGGGAGCAACGGGTTTGTGCCCTCGCGATTGCGCGCGAGCAGATTGAATTCCGCTTTCAGCCCCGAGGCAATCATATCGATTTCATCAATGGCGGCTGCATGGACGGCCTTGCGGCTTTCAATCGCCTCATGCAGGCCCAGCAGAGCCAGACACGCAGACCCCAGAAGGATAACCAGGGGAATGACAAAGCGGCGATGAAAGCGAGGCGCGGAAATGCAGACGCCGGAGGCATTGCCTGTGGCAATCTCCGTTTCGATTTCTGCGCGAGCAGAGAAAGTGGCTGCGTTTGCACGCGCCATGCGTTGGCCCCCTCGATGGTATGTTTCGGGCGAGCCAATGTGCCGCATCGCCTGCCCGAATCACTTCCCATCTGAATCCGCGCGAATCACTTTGTCCAGACCTTAATGAAAGGTTGATGGATTTTTTTTCATCCGGGAAAGGTTCGGGGCTTGTTTCTGAATCCCGCTCGGACTCAGGGGTCTTTCAGACTCCCAGTGATCGCTGGGCGATGTCGCGCACGTCCGCCGAGAGATCTTTCACGGCGGCGACGCGCTGGAGGGCTGCCTCAGCAAAGGCGCGGCGGCTCGGTTCCAGTGAGCGCCAGCTGCGGAAGGCTGCGAGCAGGCGGGCGGCGACCTGCGGGTTTTTGGGGTCCACCGCGATGACGGTTTCGACCAGCAAATCGTAGCCCGAACCATCGGCCGCATTGAAGCGGGTGAGATTTCCGGTGGCGAAAGCGCCGATTAGCGAGCGCAAGCGATTGGGGTTGGTCAGCGAGAAGGCGTGGTGGTTCATGAGCCGCTTCACCCGAACCAATGTGGCCTCTTCGGGAATCATGGCCTGAATCGCGAACCATTTATCTGTGACAAGCGGATCGCTGGCATGCGCACGGAAGAACGAATCCAGGGCTGCTTCGCGCGCATCTCCGGGAATGAGCGACAGCACATTCAAGGCGCCGATCTGGTCAGTCATATTATTGGCGGCGCGGAATTGCTCTGCCGCCAATTGCACGCCTTTATTGGGTGCCCCTGCTGCGATGAGATCGAGTGTCGCATTGCGCAAGGCGCGACGGCCGGCATGGACTGCGTCCGGGGAATAGGCCTGCGTATGACCGAGTTCGTGATAGACGCGCTCCAAATCGTCTTTGAGCGAACGGCCAATCTGGGCACGTAGGATTTTGCGCGCATAATGCACGGCTTCGGGATCAACATCCTCTCCGATCTCGCGCGCCAGATCGCTTTCGCTGGGCAAGATCATAGCTTGCGCCGTGAAGGCTGGATCCATCTCGAAATTGGCGAGAACAGCTGCGAGCGCCTTAGCGATTTTAACCGCATCATCAGGTGTTCCGCCGTGACGCACGGCATCAACAGCGCGGATCATCCAGCGCGTGGCGCATGTTTGCGCTGCTTGCCAGCGATTGAACATGTCGCTGTCATGGGCAAGTAGGGTCAGCAGATCATCGTCCGAGAGTGGGCTGTCCAGATTCACCGGGGCTGAAAAGCCACGCATCAGACTTGGTACAGGGCGGCGTGCCACTTTCTCGAAAACAAGTCGTCGCGTGATTTGCGTGAATTCGAAAACGCCCCGGCGTGTTTCATCGGCGCTGGCGCCACCATCTTCATCTTTTGGCGGCGTGACGAGCGCGATCTCGGCACCATTTTCATCGATCAGACCAAGGGCTACCGGAATGACGACGGGGTATTTCTCGCTCTGCCCATTGGTGGGAGCGGTTGATTGTTTAAAATCCAATGTGAGGCGTTGTGCTGTCTCATCATAATGAGCGGTAACCTTCAACCGCGGCGTTCCGGCTTGCGTATACCAGCGTTTGAATTGCGTGAGATCGCGGTGTGATGTTTCCTCAAAGCAGGCAAGAAAATCTTCGACCACAGCGGCTGTTCCATCGCAGCGCTGGAAATAAAGATCCATGCCTTTACGAAACGCATCGGGCCCGATGAGCAGCTTCAGCATGCGGATGATTTCCGCGCCTTTCTCATAGACCGTCGGCGTATAGAAATTATTGATCTCAAGATAGGTCTCGGGCCGCACATTATGCGCAAGCGGGCCTGCATCTTCAGGAAATTGTGCGGCACGCAGCGTGCGCACATCTACGATGCGCTTGACCGCACGCGAGCGCTGGTCCGCCGAAAATTCCTGATCGCGGAAGACGGTGAGGCCTTCTTTTAAACAAAGCTGAAACCAGTCACGACAGGTAATGCGATTGCCGGTCCAATTGTGGAAATATTCATGCGCAATGACGCCTTCGATATGTGCGTAATCCGTATCTGTGGCTGTCTGGGGTAGGGCCAGAACAAATTTATCGTTAAAAATATTGAGGCCCTTGTTCTCCATCGCTCCCATGTTGAAATCTGATACGGCAACAATGTTGAAAAAATCGAGATCATATTCGCAGCCGAAGGCCTCTTCATCCCACCGCATTGAACGCTTGAGCGCATCCATGGCGTAATCAGCGCGCATGTCTTTGCCATGTTCGACATAAATGCAAAGCGCGACTTTGCGGCCCGAGAGGGTTGTGAATGTATCGCTTATGCAAGCCAGATCACCGCCGACAAGCGCAAAGAGATAGGCGGATTTTGGCCAGGGGTCATGCCAGATGGCATAATGTCTGTTGCCGCCTTCTATTGTGCCCATGTCAGTACAATTGCCATTGCTAAGAAGCACAGGCGTTTCACCCCGGTCGGCTTCAATGCGCGTTGTATAGACGGAGAGCACATCCGGACGGTCGAGAAAATAGGTGATGCGGCGAAATCCCTGAGCTTCGCATTGTGTGCAATAAACAGAACCCGAACGATAGAGTCCCATCAATTTGGTGTTGGATGCCGGATCCAGCTCAGTGATCGTGATGAGCGTGAAGGCATCGGGAACCTCAGCGATTTGCAATCTTTGAGGGGTTGCAATGCCATTGAGTGTGAGCGCGATGCCATTGAGTTCGACAGAGAGAACTTTCAACCCTTCCCCATCAAGCACAAGGGGGGCGTCAGGGCGCCCCTTAGGATTGCGCCGGATAGCGAGTTTGGATTCGACACGGGTCTGATTACCTGCGAGCTGCACATCGAGATGGACTGTGTCGATGAGAAAGTCCGGAGCCTGATAATCGGCAAGGCGGACAGGCTCGGCAATATCGGTGCGCATGGTTATGTCTCGTTCTGAAATGACGGCTCAGACTAGCCTCGTCGGCGGTCGTACGTCGGATTTTTAGAATGATGGCTTAGCTCAACGGGTCGGCATGTCCGACAACCCTGACGATGCCAGTGATATGTGCACGTAAATGCCGGTCAAGTGCATCTACAGCGTCATGCACGGCATGGACGGTCAGTGCAGCATCGGCACGACAATGGTAATTAACGACCGTCCCAGAGGGTGTTTTTCGGGCGCGTACAAAATGTACTTCCTGCAAAATGCCATTGCTGGCAGCGCCAGTCACCAGAACGCGCTTGATCTCAGCGGTGGCTTCGGGTGAAAGATCTTCGCCAGCAAGCTCTTCGGATTCGAGCGGCTCGATATGGGTCTCGATTTCCACCTCGGCGCCGATTTCATCAGAAATGGCAGTTTCGAGGTCGGTGGCAATCTCATGGGCGGCGCCATGGGACATTTGTGCATCGAGTTCGAGGTCCAGGCTGATGGCGATTTTTCCCGCGACGCGCTGAATTGTAATTTGGTGAATGGCGAGCCTGCGGCGTGCAGCCATCAGCAGCACGCGCTCCAGAATACTTTCATCATCGAGTGCACGCGGATTGACGGCGATGGTGAGATCTACTTCCGGCATGTCCTGCGCCACAGCCTGGGTAATCGCCAATTTCACCTGCGCAACTTTCTCAAGTGGCATGGTGCGGGGCACGGCAACCGAGATCTCTCCGATGATCTGCCCGCCCGCCGGGCGCAGGCGCAGCACTTCGATTGCGACCACGCCGGGAATGGATTCAACAGTCTGGCGCAAACGCTCGGTAACGCCTGCAGGGGCCGCATCAACCAGTGTATTGATGGTGCGCCGTCCCAGTTTCCAGCCAGCAATGGCGATGAACAAAGCGACGCCAAGGGCGGCGAGCGTATCACCCTGTTTGAAGCCATATTCCGTTGCAGCCAGGCCGATCAGCACGAGGGTTGAGGCGACAAGGTCGGATGAAAAGTGCAAAGCATCTGCGGCCAGTGCGTCGCTTTTCGTACGCTTTGCAATGGCATTGAGCGAGCGCCAGCGTACTGCATCGACGACGATGGAAACGACCAGCACGCCATATGTGAGCCAAGTGGCGTCAACAGGGCCCGGATCTTTCGTCATGAGACGATGGATTCCTTCATAGAGCACGCCAGCGGCGAGCACCATCAAGAGGCCGGTTTCAGCGAGCGCGGCGACAGCCTCGATCTTACCGTGGCCGTAATGATGCTCGTCATCGGCGGGCTTGTCGGCCGCGCGCACAGCGAAATAGGTGAGAATGGTGGCGCCGGTGTCGAGCAGGCCGTGGCCTGCTTCCGACATCAAGGCCAGTGAGCCGGACAGAAGGCCAGCCACCAATTTGCCGATTGTCAGCAAGGCGCTCGCAAAAATCGAGGCAAGCGCGGCGGAGCGCTTTAGCTGGCTGTCACTCGTGAGGGCCGGGGCGCTCATCTCGTCATCCTTTTGTCGGCAAGGGAGGCGCGCCTTCTTTAACGGAGACCGGGCCTTTTGGCCAGAAAGGCGCTGGAACCATCTATCGCAATTCTTGTATGACAGGCAGGTGACCCTTTCCGGAGCCCGCCCCGATGATGGAATATCTGCACACAATGGTCCGTGTGACCGATCTTGATGCTGCGCTTGATTTTTATTGCCATAAGTTCGGGCTGAAGGAGATGCGCCGCGTCGACAATGAAAAGGGCCGCTTTACGCTCGTCTTTCTGGCTGCACCGGGCGATGAAGAGCGCGCCCGCGAAAGCAAGGCGCCGCTGGTCGAGCTGACGTACAATTGGGATCCGGAAGTCTATACGGGCGGGCGCAATTTCGGCCATCTGGCCTATCGCGTCGACAATATATACCAGACATGTCAGCGGCTCATGGATGCGGGTGTGATGATTAATCGTCCGCCACGTGATGGCCATATGGCTTTCATTCGATCACCCGACAATATCTCCATCGAGCTTTTGCAGCGCGGCGAGCCTCTACCGAAGGCTGAGCCTTGGGCATCGATGCCTAATACGGGTGTCTGGTAGTTGAACAAGCAAAGACGCCGCCCCGTTCGAGGGGCAGCGCATGCTGGTTTAGCCAGCGTCGGCGACAAGGCCCGCTGCTTCAATGCCAGCAATGCCAGCCAGTTCGTCATTGTCGGATGTGTCGCCCGACACGCCGACGGCGCCTAGAACTTCGCCATCCTGATTGCGGATCAGCACACCGCCGGGCACAGGCATCAGGCCCATTTCGGCGAGCGGCGTTGCGCCGGCCACGAAAGCAGGACGGTCGGCTGCAAGGCCCATCAATTTGCGGGTGCCCATGCCCATGTTGATAGCGCCGCTGGCTTTGGCGAAAGCCACCTTCCAGCGCATCAGCGTGGATTTGTCTTCAATGGCCGAGGCCTTCAGCGCGCCGCGCGCATCGACAATGATAATGCCGAGCGGCGAGAATTTCTTGGAATGGGCGAAAGCCAACGCCGCTGTGATGATCTTCTGGGCGGCTTCGAGCGTGAGCGTATTCATGCTATCCTCCGGTCAAGTTTATGGCCCTGTCTGACAAGACTGGGCGGGCAGGTCAAGGAAGGTCTGATGCAAGTCCTGAAACAAGTCCACGTTATCCGCGCTGCGATGGTGGCCGCCTGTCAGGAGATGAACCGGACGGGGCTCAATCAGGGCACATCGGGCAATCTTTCGGTGCGTGTGGACGGGTCCATGCTGATCACGCCGACCGCCACGGCTTATGACCAGCTTGCGCCTGACATGATGGCCACTGTTCGGATCGGCGATGAAGAGGGGCGTTTTGCGGGCCCCCGTGCGCCGTCGAGTGAATGGCGTTTTCATCGCGATATTTATCGCGCGCGGGCCGATGTGGGGGCGATTGTTCATGCGCATGCGCCTTATTCGACGGCGCTGTCCATGCTGCGCAAAAATCTGCCCGCCGCGCATTACATGATTGCGGCTTTCAACACGCATGACATCATCTGCACGGATTATGCGCCTTATGGCACAGCGGAATTATCAGCGCTGGCTGTTGCGGGATTGGGTGAGGCGCAGGGTGTGCTGTTGGGCTCGCATGGCATGATTGCCGTGGGCGAGACGCTGGAGCGCGCGATGTGGCGCGCGCATGAACTCGAAACAATCGTGCGCCAATATATGCTCGCCTGTCAGATCGGCGAGCCGGTGATTTTGCCCAAGGAAGAGATCGACGCGCTGATCCCGCGCTTTGCGGCTTACGGGGTGACGGTGTAACCCTCTCCCAGAGGGAGAGGGTCGGCGCGAATGCGCCGGGGTGAGGGGTTACGCACTTATGTCGTGCGAGTGTAACCCCTCATCCGTCACGCTTCGCGTGCCACCTTCTCCCACTGGGAGAAGGTTATGCGCGCGCCCAACTCGCCAGCGCGCTCTCAATAAAGTCTTGCGTGGCGCCGAGCTGGTTCAGCGGATCGAGAATCGTGTCGATCTCACTTGCGCTCAGGGCTTTTGCAGATGGATCGGCTTTCACCACCTCTGCCAGACTCCTGCCAGATGCACTCACCTCGCGCGCAGCTTTTTCAACCAGTGCGAAAGCTTCTGCACGGCCCAGATGTGGGGCCAGTGCGAGGGAGAGCATTTCTGTCATCGGCAGGCCGTTCAGCGCGTCGAAGTTTTCGCGCATCCGCTGTGCATCGACGTTCAATGCCTCGAGCGTCTGCGCCATATTGTCGAGCGCGCCTGCGCAAAGCTTGACGAGTTCTGGGAGCGCCCCCCATTCGCTTTGCCAGCCGCCCAACGCGCGCTCATGTTCTTGCACCATGCCTGACAAAAGCGTGGCCATCAGGCCCGGTGTGCGCAGAGACGCAGAGACGGTGAGCATGCAGCGCACAGGATTGCGCTTGTGCGGCATGGCGGAAGAGCCGCCGCGGCCTGCTTCTGCGGGCTCGAATGTTTCGCCGATTTCGAATTGCATCATCAGCGCGATATCGCGCGCGATTTTTCCGGCGATTCCCGTGGCAATGGCACATTCGCTGGCAAGCGCAATCAGCGCACCGCGGCGCGTGTGCCAGGGCAGGGGCGTGCCCTCAACGCGCGCATGGCGTGCGGGCTCATAAGCATTCAGTGCCGCAAGCCGTTTGAAGAGATGGCGCGCGGTGGCCGCGCCATGGGCACCCAGCGACCCCAATGTGCCAGCAGCGCCGCCCAATTGCGCGACCAAGGCTTCCTGCGCGCGGGCGCGCAAGCGGGCGCGTGATTCCGATGCGGCCAAAAGCCATTGTGCGGCTTTCAGGCCGAAAGTGATCGGCGTTGCAGGCTGCATCAAAGTGCGACCCAGCATCGCGCTTTTGGCGTGCGTGCGGGCGAGCTTGGCTGCCGCCTCTGCAAGGCGCGTCAGATCCTTATCGATCAGAACAAGCGCTTCGCCCAGTTGCAGGACAAGCGCGCTGTCGATGACGTCCTGGCTGGTGGCACCGAAATGGACGCTGCTGGCGGCAGCGGGATCAATTGTGCGCACGGCGGTGGTGAGCTGCTTCACAAAGGGAATGGCCAGCGTGCCACCCAAAAGAGCCTCGGCAAAGAGGGCGGGCTCATCGAAGATCAGCTTATGTGCGGCCTCGACAATCACATCGGCCGTTTGCCGGCCGATCAGGCCGGCATCTGCCTCAGCCTGTGCCAGTGCGCCTTCAAAGGCCGCCATATGGCGCAGCAGCCTGCCGTCCGACAGGATTTCGGCCATTGCGGGAGTGGTGGAGTAAGTGTCGTTTAATGTCTTCATAAAATGAGGCATATCAATATTTTTCTCCGCCGTAATCCGCTATTGTGGCATTCATAAACAATGGAACCTTGCAGCCTTGCCGATGATTGGGTGAGTGGCCTCGGGGGTCGGATAGCGAAGGAGCCTATATGGATCGTCGTTTCTTTCTCACATCACTACTCGGTGCTGCTGGCACAAGCATAGCCTTGGTGGCACTGGCCCCCAAGGCGCAGGCCGCGACACTCTTGGAGGAATTGGCGGAGATGGAGGCCAGCGGGGGCAATCTGCTCGCCGCCGAACTTGCCGACATGCCCGCCTCCGGCGCGACCCAGGCGCAATATTATTACACTCGGCCGCATCGTGCCTATCGTCGGCGTTATTATGCTCCCCCGCCGCGCATACGCCGCTGCCGCACCTTTTACGATCGCTGGGGCCGCCTCGTCCGCCGCTGCTGGTGGAGATGAGACTTTCCGACGCTGCCGCCCTCAAATCGGCCAAGGCGCTGCTGTCGAGCAGCGCCTTTTTTCTTTGATTTCAGTGATCTTAGACTTTGGTCTCCTGCCGATTGGCCAGGACGAAACGAGCGTCTGTTGACTTGGGTCAATGCCGCGGAGGCACTCAAAGGTGAGTGTAGCACCGTGGCCAACGAGCGCGACAGATTGCGAGTCGCGCCGCAAAGACCCGGGGCAATCAGATGGCGCAAACAGGATCGATAGGGCGTTTGCCCGCTCAAAAGGCCATGACGTTCGGAGAGATGGGGCTTTCCGTGGCAGCCGTCATATCGGCGGTCTTGTGGGTCTATATTACCGCCAATGCATGGACGCCGGAATATGCATTTCATGCCGGCCTGTTCGCGCTTGCAAGCGTGGTGACGGTCTTCCTAATCGTGAACCGCTATCAGGCGCGTCCGGCGGAACTCCCAACGCAGGAGATCAACGGCAAGCCCAATTATAATTTTGGCCCCGTCAAATTCTCGACCATCGCTGCCATGTTCTGGGGGATCGCAGGCTTCCTCGTGGGGCTCATCATCGCGCTGCAGCTCGCCTATCCGGAATTGAATTTAGGTCTGCCGTGGACCTCCTTTGGTCGTCTGCGCCCGCTGCATACATCTGCGGTGGTCTTTGCCTTTGGCGGTAATGTGCTGTTGGCTTGTTCCTTCTATGTCGTGCAGCGCACGTGTCACGCGCGGTTGGCGGGTGATCTCGCGCCGTGGTTTGTTGTGCTGGGCTATAATTTCTTCATTGTCATTGCCGGCACCGGCTATTTGCTCGGCATCACACAGGGCAAAGAATATGCAGAGCCCGAATGGTATTCGGATCTGTGGTTGACGATTGTCTGGGTGACTTATTTCATCGTCTTTCTCGCCACCATCATCAAGCGCAAGGAGCCCCACATTTATGTGGCCAATTGGTTCTTCCTTGCCTTCATCCTGACGATTGCTGTTTTGCATCTGGGCAATAACACCACCATTCCCGTTTCGATCTTCTCATCGAAATCCTACATCGTCTGGTCGGGTGTACAGGATGCGATGATACAATGGTGGTATGGCCATAATGCGGTGGGTTTCTTCCTGACCGCGGGCTTTCTCGCCATCATGTATTATTTCATCCCGAAGCGCGCGGAGCGCCCGGTCTATTCTTATCGCCTGTCGATCATCCACTTCTGGGCTCTGATCTTCATGTATATCTGGGCGGGCCCGCACCATCTCCATTACACAGCACTGCCCGATTGGGCGCAGACGCTTGGCATGACTTTTTCGATCATGCTGTGGATGCCCTCATGGGGCGGCATGATCAATGGTCTGATGACGCTGTCTGGTGCATGGGACAAGCTGCGCACCGACCCTGTGTTGCGCATGCTTGTTGTGTCGGTCGCTTTCTATGGCATGTCGACTTTTGAAGGTCCGCTGATGTCGGTGAAAGCGGTCAATTCGCTCTCGCATTACACCGACTGGACTGTTGGCCACGTGCATTCGGGTGCGCTGGGTTGGGTTGGTTATGTCTCCTTCGGCGCGATCTATTGTCTCGTGCCGTGGTTGTGGAACAAACCGAAACTTTACTCGCTGAAGCTCGTCAATTGGCACTTCTGGATCTCGACGCTGGGCATCGTCTGCTACATTTCTGCGATGTGGGTGGCGGGCATCATGCAAGGCTTGATGTGGCGCGCTTACACAGCGCTCGGCTTTCTGGAATATTCCTTCCTCGAAACGGTCGAAGCCATGCATCCCTTCTACATCATTCGTGCCTTTGGCGGCGGGCTCTTCCTCGCAGGTGCGCTGATCATGGTGTGGAACCTTTACAAGACCATTGTGATGCCGGCCGAAGAAATCGAAGCCCGCATCACGCCCTCTCTCGTGCCAGCTGAATAAGGGGGGGACTCATGTCACTCTGGAACAAGCACGCGATTTTCGAGAAAAACCCGATCCTGCTGCTCATCGGTGTGCTGATCGTCATTTCGATTGGCGGCCTCGTTGAAATCGCGCCGCTCTTCTATCTGAAGAGCACGATTGAAAAAGTGGAGGGCGTTCGTCCCTATACGCCGCTGGAGCTTGCTGGGCGCAATATTTATGTGCGCGAAGGCTGCTACAATTGTCACTCGCAGATGATCCGCGCTTTGCGTGACGAAGTGGAACGCTATGGTCATTATTCGCTCGCAGCCGAGAGCATGTATGACCATCCGTTTCAATGGGGCTCCAAGCGCAATGGCCCTGATCTGGCGCGCGTTGGCAATAAATATTCGGATGATTGGCACCGTCGTCATCTGGTCAATCCGCGCGCGGTTGTCGCGGGCTCGATCATGCCTGCCTATTCGTGGCTTGCCAAAAATGATGTCGATCTGGCGCATATCGATCAGCATATGAAAGTGCTGGCGATGGAAGGTGTGCCTTACACGCCCGAGATGATCGAGAAAGCGTCAGCCGATGCGAAAGCGCAGGGGACTGATGATGATCCGGGCGCCGCTGATTTTATGAAACGCTACCCAAAAGCCCAGGCCCGCGCTTATGGCGAGGACAAGGGCCGGCTGACCGAGGCGGATGCACTGATCGCCTATCTGCAACAGCTCGGCACGCAGGTGGATTTCAAGCTTTACGATGGCAAGGCCAATCTGAGGTAATCCCGAGATGAACATCGCTTCGCTTCTTCAAGATGCACAGATTATCAGCCTGATTGCCGTGTGCATCACATTCACAGGGATCGTTGCTTATGCGCTGTGGCCCTCCATGCAGTCGTCTTTCGACCGCGCTTCCCGTCTCCCTTTAAACGAGGACTGAGCCATGAGCGTCACCTCGCATGAACATGAAGTTGATGCCGCCACCGGCACGGCCACGACCGGCCATGAATGGGATGGCATTCGCGAACTCAATACACCGCTGCCCAAATGGTGGCTCTATATTTTCTATGCCACGATTGTCTGGTCGCTCGGCTATTGGGTCGTCTATCCGGCGATCCCTTTGGCCTCGAGCTTTACCAAAGGCGTGATCAATTATTCGTCGCGTGCCGAAGTCACGGCTGAGGTGGCGCAGCTGACGAGCGCGCGTGCTCCGATGGTCGCACAGCTTGCCAAGGCGAGTTTTGATGAGATTCAAAAAGACACAAAACTGCTGACCTTCGCACGCGCGCAGGGCAAGGCGGCTTTTGGTGACAATTGCGCGCCCTGTCATGGGGCGGGCGGTGGCGGCTCGAAAGCTTTTCCCAATCTCGCCGATGATGATTGGCTCTGGGGCACGGGCACGCTGGATGATATCCAGACGACCCTGACCCATGGCATTCGCTCCACCGATCCGCAGACGCGACAAGGCAATATGCCAGCCTTTGGTGATGGCGTTTTGAAGCCCGCAGAAATTTCAGCCGTGGCTGATTACGTGCGCTCGCTCACTGTTCTGGATGTCGACAAGACCGCTGATCTGAAGCTTGGTCAAAAAATCTATGTTGAAAATTGTGCTGCCTGCCATGGCGAAGATGCGCGTGGCAATCACGATCTTGGCTCGCCCAATTTGTCCGATCAGATCTGGCTCTACGGATCTGACAAAGCGACCATTGTTGAGGGCATTACCAAAGGGCGCGGCGGCATGATGCCCAATTGGGGCGAGCGCCTTGATGCGGGCACGATCAAAGCGCTGGCTGTCTATGTCCGCACGATTGGTGGCGCCCGTTAAAGACACAGAGATGCCGCCCTTTATCGGGTGGCCGCTCAATCTTCATCCAGCCCGAACCTTGAACTCGGCGCGCGGAGTGGCAAACAAAATGAGTGTGAAGCAAGAGCAGGCGCATGAGATCGAGCTGGAGGCGGCAGGCGTCGATGCGCCCCTCTATGCCTCGCTCCAGAAAATTTATCCGGCTGCTGTGAGTGGGCGTTTCCGCAAGATCAAATGGATCATTCTGGTCTGCACGCTGGGTGTTTATTATTTTCTGCCTTTTATTCGCTGGGATCGGGGGCCCAATGCCCCTTCGCAAGCGGTGCTGATCGATATGGATCATCATCGCTTCTATTTCTTCTTCATCGAAATCTGGCCGCAGGAAGTTTATTACCTCACGGGCCTCTTGATCTTGGCCGCGGTGACGCTGTTTTTGATGAATGCCATTGCCGGTCGCGTATGGTGTGGCTACCTCTGCCCGCAGACGGTTTGGACCGATCTGTTTTTTGCCGTCGAGCGCTTGATTGAGGGGGATCGGCGCGAACGCATGCTCAAGGCCGGGCAGACATGGACTCTCGAAACTTTCGCGCAATCCGTGCTCAAACATTGGGCCTGGCTGATGATTGCTTGGTGGACGGGCGGCGCTTGGGTTTTGTATTTTTCGGATGCGCCCACGCTGGTCTATCAACTCGCCACATTCCAGGGACCTTTTGTCGCTTATACGTGGATTGCGATCCTTACTTTCACGACCTATTTCTTGGCGGGCTTCATGCGCGAGCAAGTGTGCACTTACATGTGCCCGTGGCCGCGCATTCAGGCTGCACTCACCGATGAATGGGCGCTCAATGTCACCTATCGCTATGATCGGGGCGAGCCGCGCGGCTCATTGAAGAAAAATGATGCCTTGCGCGAGACAGGTGCGCCGGCGGGTGATTGCATTGATTGCCATCAATGCGTCTATGTCTGCCCGACAGGCGTTGATATTCGCCAAGGTCTGCAAATTGATTGCATCCAATGCGGGCTGTGCATTGATGCCTGCGACACAGTGATGGACAAGCTCGGGCGCCCCACGGGGCTGATTGGGTATGACACAGACATCAATGTGAAGCGCCGCGAAATTGGTAAGACTGCGCTGAAGCCGCGGCTGATCCGCGCGCGCACGCTTCTTTATGCAGCCGTGATTGCCATTGTGGGCGGCATTATGATTGGCGCTCTGGCGACTCGTCATGATTCAGGCTTGGCCGTGATCCATGATCGCAATCCTTTGTTTGTGCGCCTGAGCGATGGTGGCATTCGCAATGCCTATACATTGCGCCTGTCGAACAAATTGCCCGAAGACCGGGCCTTTGAAATCCGCGTCGATGGTTTTGCACCTGACGATGTGGCATCGGCTTCAGGCAAACGTGCCGATACCGGCTGGCCGCTCTTCACCGTTGGCCCTGACCAAACTCTGGAAGAGCGTCTCTTCATCACTCTGTCCCGCAAGGCGCTTGGCAGGGGCCATGATCATGATGAAGATAAACGCGATATTTCCTTCCGCCTGATTGATCTGCGCTCGGGTGCGCAGGTGAAGGTCGAGGACCATTTCATTCAGCCTGAGGGAGAGAAGAGATGACATCGCTTTCTGTGCAAGGCTTCACTCTCAAGGGGCGACATGTGCTCGCCATGTTGCTGTTGTTTTTCGGCACCGTGTTTTCGGTGAATTTCTATATGGCACGCGTTGCCATTCAGACCTTCTCCGGGTTGGAGGCTGAAAAGCCCTATCAGGAGGGTTTGAAATATAATGATGAGATCGCTTTTGCGCGTGAGCAGGCCGCGCGCGGCTGGAAGGTGGAGGCAACAGTCGAGCCGCAAGGCCAAGGCGTGATGGTTGATATTGTCCAGCACGACAAGACGGGTGTGGCAACGCCGGGTCTCTCCCTTCGCGCGACTTTCATCCACCCCGCGGATCGGCGCCGTGATGTGAAGCTCGACGTGGCGCTGGTGGAGGCTGGTCATTATCGCGCGGCCGCGCCGGTGGCAGCTGGGCGTTGGGATGTGCAGATCGAAGCGTCCCAGAATGGCGTGCTGATGTTTCGTTCGCTCAATCGCATTGATATTGCCGCGGTGAGGTGAATGAACGACGGGCTCGAGACCATCGACTTTTCATCTTTCGTTCGCCCAGCAGAGCAGGGTCGGGCGTCGATGGATCTTGCGCTGGATGGTGTCGATTGCGCGGCTTGTATGGATGATATTGAGCGCACTATGGCGGCTGTAGCGGGTGTTGTCTCCGCACGCCTCAATCTCACAACTTACCGTCTGCGCTTGATTTGGGAGGCGGATAAGACAGATGCATCGGCGCTCATCAATGCTTTGGCCAAGGGTGGCTATCGCGCCTATCCTTTTGAGCAAAGCCGTGTTGAGCAAGAAGAGACGCGGCGCACGCAATGGCTTTTGAAATGCCTGGCGGTCGCTGGCTTTGCGTCGATGAATATTATGTTGCTGTCGGTCTCGGTCTGGTCGGGCAATGCAACGGACATCACGCCTGAGACGCGCGATTTCTTTCATTGGCTGTCAGCCTTGATTGCGCTTCCCGCAGCTGCTTATGCGGGCCAGCCGTTTTTCCGCTCGGCCTTGGCCAGCATGCGGGCTGGAAAACTCAATATGGATTTTCCGATCTCGCTGGGCATTTTGCTCGCCCTCACCATGTCGGTGGTGGAAACCGCGCTGCATGGACAAGAGGCCTATTTTGATTCCGCTGTCATGCTGCTGCTCTTTCTGTTGGCGGGGCGTTATCTCGATCAGGCCATGCGCAAGCGCACGCGCGCGGCAGCAGGCAATCTGGCAGCTCTCAAGGGTGAGATGGCGCAGCGTGTGGGGGCGGATGGTGCGCTGGTGGCCGTGCCTGTTGGCGTGCTCAAAGCAGGCGATCAGATTTTTGTGCGCCCCGGTGATCGTATCCCAGCCGATGGTGTGATCCTGTCGGGATCATCTGAAATCGACACAAGCCTTGTCACGGGCGAGACCCTGCGCGCGCGCGTGGGCAGTGGTGCGCAGGTCTATGCCGGTTCCATGAATTTTGATGGCGCTCTCAGCGTGCAAGTGACGGCTGCGGGCGAGGGCACGATGCTTGATGAGGTGGCGCGCCTTGTCGAAAAAGCGGGCGAAGCGCGCTCACGCTATATGCGGCTGGCGGATCGTGCTGCACGCGTCTATGCGCCGATTGTGCATGTGACAGCGGCCTCGACACTGGTCTTTTGGTTGTTGATGGGTGCGGGCGCGCATCATGCGATCATCATCGCCATTTCAGTTCTCATCATCACATGTCCTTGCGCGCTAGCTTTGGCGGTTCCCGCTGTGCAGGTGGTGGCGGCGGGTCATTTGTTTCGTGCGGGCATTTTCCTGAACAATGCGGATGCGCTGGAGCGTTTGGCGGAAATCGACACGATTGTTTTTGATAAAACCGGCACGCTCACTCTGCCTGATCCCAATGTTGTCAATGCTTGGGCGCTTGAGCCCGATCTCTTGCAGCGCGCCGCGCGTCTGGCTTTGTCGAGCCGTCATCCTTTGGCTTTGGCCGTGTCGCGGCTGGCTGTTGATGTGGCTCCCTTCGATCAAGTGGAAGAAGTAACAGGCGCGGGTGTGCGGGCGCTGGTGGATGGGGTTGATCTGCGTTTGGGCAGTGCTGAATTTTGTCAGGCGCAAACACATCAGCCTTCAAGCCCCGATGTGTCTCTCATCTATTTGCGTTTTGGCGCGCGGCAGGCGGCGATTGAAATTCGCCAGAGCCTGCGCCCTGATGCTGTCGCAACCATGGCTGGTTTGCGCCAGCGTGGTTTTGATTTGCATATTCTGTCGGGTGACCGGCCGGAGGCCGTGGAGCCGCTGGCTCACCAACTCGCTATTGCGCAGGCTGATGGCGGGATGACTCCCGCACAGAAGATTGCGGCCATCGAGGCGCTGCGCGCGCAGGGCCGCAAAGTTCTGATGGTTGGCGATGGCATCAATGATGCGCCAGCTTTGGCGGCAGCTTACGCTTCGCTCTCGCCCATCACGGCGGCTGATTTGGCGCAAGCGCAGGCTGATGCAGTTTTTCTGTCGGATCGGCTGGCGCCTGTGGCCCATGCGCTCGATCTTGCACGCCAATCGCGCGCTTTGATGCGGCAGAATTTATGGATCGCCGTCATCTATAATGCCTTCGCCGTGCCGCTTGCCATTGCAGGCTATGTGACGCCCTTGATTGCGGCGGCTGCCATGTCGGGCTCTTCCATCATTGTCACGCTCAATGCGTTGCGCATGCGCGGTGTTGCGCGCGAGGCTTCGCCCGAGCGCGCTGCGAATTCAGCTTCGCCTTTCTCTCTTTCAGCTCGGGAGCATCGCGCATGAATGTGCTGATCTATCTCGTGCCCATTGCGTTGGCATTAGGCATCACCGCGCTCTTTGCATTCATGTGGTCTTTGAAGAACGGCCAATATGAAGATTCCGAAGGGCCAGCCCATCGCATTCTGTCGGATGAGGATGTGAAGAAGTGAAAAGCCTCCTGCCAGAAATTGCGGCGCGCGCAGGCAGGCTCGTCTGTTTCTGCCCGCCCGGCATGCCGGTGGAAGGTGCGCAAGCGCGCGGGCCCCTATTGCTCTCTGCGGGTTTTGCGCTTTCCGTTCTCGCGCAAACTTTGACGCTTGGCATTTTGCCTCTCACAGGCCTCTTGATGGCACCGCGCGCGGAGCTGGCCGGTCTGCCTTACATGGCGATGCTGATCGGCGCTGCGGTTGCGACATTTCCGGCGTCTTTTCTTCTTGATGCTTTTGGTCGGCGCGCGTCATTCGCGCTGGGGGCTTCGCATGGCATTGCGGGCGGGCTTGTGCTCGCATGGGCATTGATGGCGCATGCTTTCATTCCGTTCTGCCTGGGCGCTTTCTGGCTCGGTGTCGCGCAGGGTTTTGGGCTTTTCTATCGCCATGAAGCGGCGATGGGGGGCGGCGTGATGGGGCGCGCCATGCTGGTGGGGGTTGTCTTTGGCTCTGGCGCGCTGGCAGGGCTTGTGGGGCCAGGCTTTCTGTTGGTGGGGCAAAAGCTGATGCCCGCAACACCCTTCGTGCCTGCCGCATTGGCCGCGGCTTTTGTGCAAGTGGCGGTGCTGGCGCTGGCCATGTTCTGGGGGCCGCATGAGGGCGGGCTGCTTGTCGAGAAACATGTGCCGCGTGTTTTCAGCTGGCGTGAAGCTTTGGCCCCCACAATCATTGCTGCCACGGCTTGGTTTGGCATGACTGCGCTGATGCTGGCCTCGCCCGCGGCGATGATCTCTTGTGGCCTCTCGGCTGCCGGTGTCACCGGGCTTCTCGCTTGGCATGTGGTGGCTATGTATGCGCCGGGCTTTGGCATGGGTGTGTTGGTGACATTTTTTGGGCAAGCCGGTACCGCGCTCGTTGGCCTCGCGCTCGTGATTGCCGCGCGGCTTGTTTTGTCTCAGGCGTCAGATGCGGCGGGGTTTGGCTTTGGCCTGATGATGCTGGCTGTTGGCTGGTGTCTGGCAACAGCGGCTGCGACCATCTGGATGCAAAAACTGGCGCCGCCACGCTGGGTGCTGGCGGCGCATGATGCATGTCTGCTTTTGGCAGCCCTCGCTGGGGCTTTTGCTGCCCCAGCGTTGAGTGGATTTTAATGCGACATGAAAATCGGCACGGTCATCGTCTGAAGGATCGTGCGTGTGGTGCCGCCCAGCACAAATTCACGCAGCCGCGAATGGCCATAGCCGCCCATCACCAGAAGATCGGCGCCCGCATCAGCAGCATAAGACAAAAGCGTTTCGCCAATGTCGCCTGACATGGGAAGGCGTTTCAATTCTGCATTCAGCCCGTGGCGTGACAAATGCCGGGTGATGTTGAAGCCCGGCAATTCCTTGTAGTTGAGGCGCGGATCAGAAATGCTGACGACATCCACCACGGCCGCTTGTTCAAGAATTGGCATGGCATCGGCGAGTGCGCGTGTGGAGGTGCGGCTGCCATCCCATGCCACCATCACGCGCTCAAGCTTGGGGTCGCGCGTCTGGATGCGCGGCACGAAGAGAACGGGGCGCCCGCTTTCAAACAAAGCGGCTTCCGCCATCAGCGCATCCTCACCATTGCGCTCACGCGGCTGGGCGATGATGGTGACGTCGAAATGGCGCGCCAGTCGGGCAAGCTCGTAGCGCGCTTCGCCGGGAATGGCATCAATCTCGACCAGCTCGCTGCGCAGGCTTGCGGGGCCCGCCTTGCAAAGGGTCTCGAAGGCTGCCGCATTGCGCTGGCGCGATTGATCGGAAAGCGAGGCCATAATGTCGGCCGGATAATCGCCAGCAAAACCCGAGGGCACCAGCATTTCATAGACAACGCCAGCAGCCGTCAGATGGGCGCCGAGCCCATCGGCCAGCTTGGTGGCAAAAGCTGCCGCAGGTTGCCGTTCGGCATCCGGCTCCAGAACGAAAAGCATGTCCTTGATGGCCATATTCGTCTCCTCCTCCCAATTGGCACGGTCTTGCCCCAAGTGGCGCGGTCCCGCGTGACTTCGGGCTGTTGTCGTTCTATGTGACAGGCATGGGCCTCGCCTTGACCTCGGACAAATCGAGCGGCTTGGCTTGCACAGACACAACGTTTTGCTCTGCTTTCGGTTCAAAGCAGGTTTTGGGAGATTCATATGGTCGACGATTCTGCCCGCATCGCAGCGCTCGAACAGCGCGTTGAAGCGCTGAGCCACACGATCAAGACAATCATGACCACATTCATGCTGCGCGGCATTCTGACCCGCGAAACAGTGAATGCCGTTTTGGCGGAAGCCGAACTGGGGCTGTCTGGCCAGTCCAAGGCCATGGCCGAGATCGCCCATATCAAGGAAGACATGCCAGCCTATTTGCGTCACGCCATGGGCGCGCCCTCTGAAGATGACGACCACGGTCATTGAGCGCTTTCAAGGATGTCTGCTTTGAAACACAGCATGCGCTTTTCAGTTGCGCCCATGATGGATTGGACGGACCGGCATTGCCGCGTTCTCCACCGCACCATGTCGCGCCATGCGCTGCTCTATACGGAAATGGTGACAACGGGCGCAATCTTGCATGGGGATCGCAATCGTCTGTTGGGGTTTGATGATGCCGAGCATCCGGTGGCGGTGCAGCTCGGCGGTTCCGATCCGCAAGCGCTGGCGACCTCGGCCAAGATTTGCGAAGATTTTGGCTATGACGAGATCAATCTGAATTGCGGCTGTCCGTCAGATCGTGTGCAGAATGGCGCCTTTGGTGCCTGTCTGATGCGTGAGCCGCAGCTTGTGGCTGATTGCGTGGCGGCGATGAAAGCGGCGGTGAAACTTCCCGTCACAGTGAAATGTCGCATCGGCGTGGATGATCAAGAGCCGCGCGAAGCTTTGTGGGCAATGACGCACGCGCTGACCCAAGCCGGTGTGGATGCACTCATCGTGCATGCGCGCAAAGCCTGGTTGCAGGGGCTCTCACCCAAAGAAAACCGCGACATTCCCCCGCTTGATTATGATCTGGTGCACCAGCTGAAAGCAGATTTTTCGCATTTGCCGATGGCGATCAATGGCGGGATAGCGACAATCGAAGAGGGCCTCGCGCATCTCGATCAACTCGATGGCATCATGCTTGGGCGTGCGGCCTATCAGATGCCCGATCTTCTGCTGAAGGTGGATCCGTTTGTCTTCGGTCTGCCGGCACCTTTTGCGGATAGTTTCGAAGTGGTGGAAGCCTATCTTCCCTATGTCGAAGCGCGTTTGAAAGACGGCTATCGCTTGCACGATATGACACGCCATATGCTGGGCCTGTTCACGGGGCTGCCGGGCGCGCGTCTGTGGCGGCGCACGATTGCAACGAAGGCGCCGCTGCGTGGCTCGGGTGTCGAGGTTCTTCGCGAAGCGATGGGCCATGTACAGCGCACAAGCGAGGCGCTCTATGGCTCTGCGAGCCTCAGCGTTTAAGCGCTCTACACGGGCAAGGCGTGGGCTGCCCAGACTTGCAGCGGATGGCCTTATGGCTCATGAAGCGGGACAAACATTTTTCCTCGCAGAGGCCCCATGCTCGCCGGACATGATCTGAACGAAATCCTTTTCCTCATTGGCGCACTGGCAGCGGCTGGTGGGGTCACTGGTATTTTGGCGGGCGTCTTTGGCGTGGGTGGCGGGGCGCTGATCGTGCCCGTGCTCTATGAGCTGTTTCGTGTTCTGAACGTGCCCGAAGAGATCCGCATGCCGCTGAGTGTTGGCACATCACTGGCGATCATCATTCCCACGTCGATCCGCTCTTTCCGCGCGCATCGCGAGCGTGGCGCAGTTGATATGGATGTATTGAAGGCTTGGGCAATTCCGACCATTTTGGGCGTGTTCGTCGGCAGTTTCATCGCCCGTTATGCGCCGGCTTATGTGTTCAAATTTGTCTTCGTGGGCATTGCTGGCATCAGTTCGGCGCGCTTGCTGTTCAATCTGAAATGGAATCTGGGCGCTGATGTGCCCAAGGGAATGTCTTTGCGCATTTTTGGTTTCGTGAATGCGGTTTTGTCAGCATTGATGGGCATTGGCGGCGGGCAATTGGCCACGATGTTCATGACCTTTTATGGCCGCACCATTCATCAGGCTGTGGCGACATCCTCAGGTGTGGGTGTGCTGGTTTCGATTCCTGGCGCCATTGGCTATGTGCTGGCGGGGCTCGATAAGCCTGATTTGCCCCCGTTATCGCTGGGCTTTGTGTCGCTGATTGGCATTGCCGCTTTCGCGCCGGTGAGTGTGATGACGGCACCCATTGGCGTGAAGATCGCGCATGCTTTGTCCAAGCGGCATTTGGAACTGGCCTTCGGCACGTTCCTGCTGCTGGTCTCGCTGCGCTTTCTTCTGTCTATTCTGGGTTATTGAGCGCGTCTTTGCGCGCGACCAACTCGCCCATGATCTGTGAGCGTTGGTCATCGCTCATGGTGCCCCAAGCGCCAACTTCTTGGCGGGTGCGATAGCAGCCCATGCAATATTCGCCTTTGGCATCAAGCATGCAGATTTTGATGCAGGGGGATTCCATCTCGCTCATGTCCCTTTCATAGGGAATTTGGGGCGCCGATCAAAGAGCCAAACGGCTCGCGAGCGCAGCGAAAAAGAGGATTTCTGCAATTTGTTGTGTGGCGCCGGCAATATCGCCGGTCATTCCTTTGATCTGGCGGTGCGCAATCCCGGCCATGGCAAAAGCCGCCCCCGCCATCAGTGCAAGACCAATGGCCAGAGGCAAGGCCCCCAAACCCAGCGCCATAGGTGAGAAGCCCACGACCAGCGCAAGGCCTGTTGCCAGCATCAGCGTTGAGGGTAGGGGTTTGGCGGCAGCCCAGGCCGCACCATCATTGCGGGCGGAGGGAAGCAGGGCATGGAGCATGAGTGCGGCGACCCGTGAGGCCCCGCCCGAGGCCGCCAGCACGAGGGCTGCAGCGGGAGCCCCAAAACGCGTGATGATCTCAGCCATGAGAAGCGTGCGCAGCAGCAGCGACATGATCAGCGCCGCGCCACCAAAAGTGCCGATGCGGCTGTCTTTCATGATTTCGAGCTTGCGCTCGAGAGTCATGCCGCCACCCAAACCATCAGCAGTATCGGCCAGTCCATCCTCGTGAAAGGCGCCCGTCACCAGCAGCAAGGCGGCGAGGCAGAAGGCAGATGCGAGCAGAGGCGAGAAGCCAGCCAGGCTCGCCCCCCACAGCACCACCCCACCCGAACCGCCGATGAAAAAGCCTGCGAAGGGCAGAACACGCACTGAGGTCGCGAAATCCAGCATGGCATAGGGCTCGGCCTCATACGGCAGAACCGGCACAGGCAGGCGGGAATAGAAGCGCAGGCAGGCGAGGAAATCGGCCAGAAGGCGGGCGGGCAAGGTCAGCATGGAGCGACATTGGCATGAGTCGGGGCGCGACACGAGGTCCGTTTGAGTTCTGCGGACGCAGGCCCTAAACAGGCCGCCACTGATCACGCGCGAGAATCTCATGTCCGCCACCGGCCTGCCTTTCGATGATATCCGCAATCTCTTGCCCCAAATGCCCGAAGCCGCGACCGCTATGGTCGAGGAGATCCGCCGGCGCGATGGTGAACTGACCAAGCCCGCCGGTGCTTTGGGCCGCATGGAAGAAATCGTCGAATTTCTCGCGGCCTGGCAGGGCAAATCCAAGCCGACGATTTTGCGCCCCATGGTGGCTGTGTTTGCGGCCAATCATGGTGTTGTCGCGCAAGGCGTCTCGGCCTTTCCGCCTGAAGTCACCCGCGCCATGCTGGAAAATTTTGCAGCCGGTGGCGCTGCGATCAACCAGATCTGCGCGACTTATGACATTGGTCTGAAAGTGTTCGAGCTGGCGCTGGATTATCCCACGCCCGACATCACGCAAGAGCCCGCTTTTGATGAAGCGGCCTGTGCGGCGACTTTCGCTTTCGGCATGGAGGCCATTGCGGGTGGCACAGATCTCTTGTGTCTGGGTGAAATGGGCATTGGCAATACCACCATTGCCGCGGCCATTTATCATGCGCTTTACGGCGGTGCGGCGGCAGATTGGGTTGGTCGTGGCACGGGCATTGATGATGCTGGTTTGCAACGCAAGGTCGATGCGGTGGCGCGTGCGGTGGCGCTGAATGCTGGCCAGCTCAGCGATCCGCTGGAGGTTTTGCGTCGTCTGGGTGGGCGCGAGATTGCAGCCATTGCGGGCGCCATTATGGCGGCGCGCATGGAGCGCATCCCGGTTGTGCTTGATGGTTATGTGGTGACGGCTGCAGCAGCTGTGCTGCATGCTTTGGATCCGCGCACCATTGACCATTGCATCGCTGGGCATCTGTCAGCAGAAGGCGCGCATGCGCGCGTGCTGGAGCGTTTGGGCAAAAAGCCCTTGCTCGATTTGGGCCTGCGTCTGGGCGAAGGCTCGGGTGCTGCGCTGGCTGTGGGTGTGATGAAGGCAGCTCTTGCTTGCCATCGCGACATGGCAACCTTCGATCAGGCGAAAGTGCCCGGCAAGGCGTGAAACTCAGGCGGCTTTGCGCGCGTTCACGCGGCCATCGCGGCGGCGTTCCGGCTTGGCTTGCGCCATGGCTTCAATGACGCGCTCGGCAGGCAGGATCACAGTGACTTCTGTGCCCTGGCGCAGTTCTGATTGAATATGGAACGTGCCGCCATGCAGATCGACGAGGCCTTTCACAATCGGCAGGCCGAGGCCTGAGCCTTCTTCCGCATTCTTTTGGGCCAGCGAGCCGCGACCGAAAGACGACAGCACAACTGGAATTTCATGTTCGGGAATGCCCGGCCCCGTATCGCGGATGGAAATATATTGCCCGCCCGACTGCGTCCAGCCGCATTTCAGCGTCACATGTCCACCTGAGGGTGTGAATTTGATGGCATTGGTCAAGAGATTGAGCGTGATCTGGCGCAGCGCGCGCTCGTCGCCCCAGATGCGCGGGAGCGCGGCTTCGACCGCACGCGTGATGGTGATCTCGCGCTGTTCTGCGCGCAAAGCCAAGAGATGCAGACATTCTTCGACGACATTGACCAGCGAAACAGGTTCCTCGCGCAATTCATACCGCCCGGCTTCGACGCGCGACAGATCGAGAATTTCATTGATGAGCATCAGGAGATGCTGGCCGCTCGAATGGATGTCGCCAGCATAATCCTTGTAAGCAGCCACGCCATGTTTGCCGAACAGTTCGGCTTTCATCACTTCCGAAAAGCCGAGAATGGCATTGAGCGGTGTGCGCAGCTCATGGCTCATGGTGGCCAGAAAACTCGACTTTGCGAGATTGGCTTCTTCAGCGCGCCGGCGTGCTTCATCGGAATTGGCCTTGGCCTGTTCCAGCTCGGCAATCAGCATGTCTTTCTCAAGCCTGAAGGAGAGCGAGGACAGGTTCGTGGCATAAAGACGCTGCGCCAGAATGAGAAAGAAGAATTGCGCGCCGCAGGCCATGAGTGCCACGGGCCAAGCCTGCTCTTGCCAGACGGGGTTCATATAAAGCACGACGGCAATGGTGGTGGGCATCAAGCCTGCATAGACGGCCAGCGGCACGGTGGCTGAAATCAGCGATGTCAGAGCCGAGATCAGCAGCAACACAAACAACACGAAAACGCGCGCGGTCGCATCCGGCTCGTTGAGAAAGAGTACGGTGAGCATGGCCCAGGCAAGACCGTGGCAGAATTCGGTGGCCACAAAGCGCCGGCGCCAGAAGGCGACATTCAGCTCGGGCTCCGGTTGCTCCATCAGGCTGCGAGCCGTTTTGTAGGAGACAAGATGGCAGGCCAAGACAATGCCGAGCCAGACAAGTACATCGATTTCGGGCGTCCACATGAAGGACATGACGGCGACCGACAGAGCAATGATGGCCAAAGCGGGCACGGAGGTCATGCGGCTCTGGGCAAAGAGGCGCAGCAGTTCCACGTCGAACGAGCGGTTGCCTGTGCCTGACGCAAAGATCTTTTCGCGCAGCAGGCGCAGGCCGGCTTGGAAGCGGGTACGGCGCGCGAAAGCCGCGGGGTTTCTCCCGCTGTTTGGCTCAATCACTTGCCGTGACGCTTCACTCATGACGCACACAATGCTTGGCCGGAAATACGGCTCTTGCAGGTGTGACAATGACGGGGAAAGTTTAACGTGGTTTTCGCTCGAAAATTCGAGTTTTAACCTTTGACCTCGCCCCGTATGGGAGCTGGCTGGGTGCGGGGCCGGCAAAAACCCCCGGAAAAAGCCCAAATCCCGCGGTCTTTGGCCGGCTTGTAGTGGCCAGAGGCGCATCACAGCGGGCTGGGGGGATCCTTGCGCGTTAACCCTCCCCGGTAAAAACTTCTGTCGCCCGCCTCTTTATGCCCCCCGCACCATGCCTCGCCCCTTTTTGAGACGCCGATCTGGCCTATCTGTTCAGCCGCTTGATCAGGCTTGATGTGTCGTAGCGAGCGCCCCCCATGGTCTGGACTTCCGCATAAAATTGATCGACCAGCGCGGTGATGGGCAAATGCGAGCCATTGCGGCGCGCTTCGGCGAGGCAGATGCCCAGATCTTTGCGCATCCAATCGACTGCAAAGCCAAAATCGAATGTGTCGGCCACCATGGTCGCGGAGCGATTTTCCATCTGCCAGCTTTGTGCGGCGCCCTTGGAAATCACATCGACCACAGCGAGTGGATCAAGCCCCGCCTTTTGTGCGAAATGCAGGCCTTCAGCCAAAGCCTCCACAAGGCCTGCAATGCAGATTTGGTTGACCATTTTGGTCAGCTGGCCGGCACCCGAGGCACCCATGAGGCGGCAGGCGCGGGCATAGGCGCCGATGATGGGCTCGGCCGTAGCATAGGGTTGCGCATCGCCACCGCACATGATTGTGAGCACACCATTTTCAGCCCCCGCCTGTCCGCCCGAAACAGGCGCGTCGATAAAGGCAAGGCCGAGGTCTGCTGCTCTGACCTGCAGCTCGCGGGCAACATCGGCAGAAGCCGTTGTATGGTCGACGAAAATCGCGCCTTTTGACATGGATTGAAAAGCGCCATCGGACCCTAAGGTCACGGCGCGCAGATCGTCGTCATTGCCCACACAGGCGAGAACCATGTCGGCGCGCTTGGCCGCTTCTGCGGGTGTGGGAGCGCTGCGGCCGCCATGTTTGCGCAACCAATCCTGCGCCTTGGTCGCGGTGCGATTGTAGACACACAGTTCATGGCCCTTGGCTGCCAGATGACCGGCCATGGGAAAACCCATAACGCCGAGGCCTAGGAAGGCGAGTTTGGCCATATGTCTCACTCCGGTGTTGATTATCTGTCGATGGCTGCCAATCCCACGCACCGCCGGGCGATGCAAGGCGTCTGTGATCCTCACTTGAGCGTGATCAGGTTCCCCCATTTTTAATGGCACACAATGCTGGCGGTTTAGGCACCGCTTTCCATATGACTAAAGGGGCATTGCTCTGGGCTCTGGCTGTGCTCTTTTGCGTTGCATGGACCCGAGTCTTTGGTACTTGATAGCCATAACCGTCGGCGCGTCGCGCGGGCGCAGAAAATTGGAGGAAATTGATGAAGCGTCGCCAGTTCCTGAAGTCCGCCAGCCTCGCGGCTGCCGGCACCGCCGCCATCGCGGCCCCCGCCATTGCCCAGTCTTCCCCGGACGTGAAATGGCGCGTGACAACCAGCTTCCCGCGCTCGCTCGACACCATCCATGGTGCGGCTGAAACGGTCGCCAAATACGTGTCGGATGCCACCGACGGCAAATTCCAGATGCAGGTTTTTGCGGGTGGTGAAATTGTACCTGCACTTCAGGCGCTCGACGCCGTGTCCAACGGAACGGTCGAAGCTTGCCATACCTGCCTTTACTATTATTGGGGCAAGGATCCGACTTTTGCGTTTGGCACAGCGGTTCCCTTTGGTCTCAGCTCACGTCAGCAAAATGCCTGGATGTTGTTTGGCGGCGGTGAGCAGCTGATCAATGAATTTCTTGCCCCCTATAAGGTGAATAACTTCACCGCCGGAAACACCGGCACTCAGATGGGTGGCTGGTTCCGCAAGGAAGTGACCAAGCCGTCAGATCTTGATGGCCTCAAGATGCGCATCGGCGGTTTCGGTGGCGCTGTTTTGCAAAAGCTCGGCGCTGTGCCGCAGCAGATTGCGGGCGGCGATATTTATCCCTCGCTCGAAAAAGGCACGATCGACGCGGCTGAGTGGATCGGCCCCTATGATGATGAGAAGCTCGGCTTCAACAAAGTCGCGCCGTTCTATTATTATCCCGGCTGGTGGGAAGGTGGTGCAATGATCAACTTCTGCACCAATCTCGACAAGTTCAATGCACTGCCAAAGAATTATCAGTCGATCCTGCGGGCTGCGACCGCCTATGCCAATGTTGAAATGCAGGCCAAATATGATGCGGGCAACGTGCCAGCGCTGAAGCGTCTGGTGGCAGCGGGCACAAAGCTGCGCCCCTTCTCGCCGGAAATTATGGAAGCCTGCTGGAAGGCTGCCAATGAAGTCTATGCGGATATCAATGCCAAGAACGATAAGTTCAAGAAGGTCTATGATTCCTACATGAACTTCCGCAACGATGAATATCTCTGGTGGCAGGTTGCCGAGTTCAACTACGACAACTTCATGATCCGCCAGCGCTCGAAGGGCTAAGTCTTTCGCGCCTTACAAAAAGAAAGCCCCGGAGGAAACTCCGGGGCTTTTTGTAATTGCTGGCCAAGGGGCAAAGCGCCACGTGAGGCCTCTGGATTGATTCACTGCCTTTGCAATGAGGGTTTAAAATTTCAGCTCCGGTGGTATCTCGACATTAGGCACTGCAATGCCTTTAAACTGTTCTTCGATCTGCGTCGCGTTGAGTTTCACTTCGCCCGACTTGTAGACCATCACCATTTGCGGGAACAAAATCACCAGGGCGACCATGATGCATTGGATAATGACAAATGGAATCGCACCAACATAAATCTGTCCTGTTGTTACCGGATCCATCATCTTGCCGGTCAATCGATCCTTGAACGGATTTTTGGGCGCCACCGATCGCAGATAGAAGAGAGCAAAACCAAATGGGGGATGCATAAAGCTTGTCTGCATATTGACGCCTAGAATGACGCCGAACCAGATGAGGTCGATGCCGAGCTTTTCTGCTGCAGGCCCCAGCAACGGAATGACGATGAAGGCCAGCTCGAAGAAATCTAGGAAGAAGGCCAGCACGAAGACCATCATGTTGACGATGATCAGGAAGCCCGTCTGTCCGCCCGGCAGTGATGTCAGCAGATGTTCGACCCAAGTGTGTCCATTCACGCCATAGAAGGTGAGTGAGAAGACACGCGCGCCAATCAGGATGAAGACCACGAAGCAGGAGAGTTTGGCTGTCGTGTTCATTGCCTGCTTAAGCAGCGACATGTCGAGGCGACGCTTGGCCATGGCCAGCAAGACACCGCCGCCCGCGCCCATGGCACCAGCCTCCGTTGGTGTTGCAATGCCAACGAAGATGGTGCCCAGCACGAGGAAGATCAGCGCCAGCGGTGGCACCAGAACGATCACCACTTGTTCCGTCATGCGCGACATGATGCCGAGGTTCGACGATTTGTTCAGGAGTGCAAGAACATAGAGAATGCCGGTTGCGATAAAGGCGCTCCAGATGAGCACATTGTCAGTCGGCATGTCAGGGAAGCGCGCGTCGAGATATTGGCTGAGCACGGCCGTTGCAATGCCTGCGGCCCCAACCATGGCAAAGGTATTCCAGCGCGGAACGTCCTGGTCCTTGTCCACGTGACCCATGAGACGGCGACCGAACACCAGCAGCGATGCAATCACCGCGCCAATCCATTGAACATGATTGGATACGTGGAAAGGCTTATCGAGGCTCTCGCCAATCCATTCAGAGAAAGAAATGAGGAGATAGAAGATTGGTATGCCGACGAAAATCAGCAAAAAGCCTGTCAACCATTTCTGACGGTTTTCGAGTGCTGGATCTTCCGGGATAGTGCGCGCTTCCAGCGGCAAAGCGGGTGCTGCTTCAGGCTTCACTATGGTGACGAGAAAAACATAGCCTGCATAAAGGGCGGCAAGCGTCAGGCCCGGAATGAATGCGCCTTTGTACATATCCCCAACGGAACGCCCGAGTTGGTCGGCCATCACGATGAGCACAAGCGATGGCGGAATGATTTGCGCCAGCGTTCCCGATGCGGCGATGACACCGGCAGCCATACGGCGATCATAGCCATAGCGCAGCATGATCGGCAGAGAAATAAGCCCCATGGAAATGACGGATGCTGCAACAACGCCTGTGGTGGCAGCGAGCAGTGCGCCGACAAAGATCACTGCATATGCAAGACCGCCACGCACGGGGCCGAAAAGCTGACCGATGGTGTCAAGCAGGTCTTCCGCCATTCCAGAGCGTTCCAGAATGAGGCCCATGAAAGTGAAGAATGGGATGGCCAGCAGTGTGTCATTGTTCATCACGCCAAAAATGCGTTCAGGCATGGCTTGCAAAAGTGACCATGACAGATTGATCGAGCCGCCCGACAGGGGTGCCAGCTCCACGCCTACGACGAAGAAGGCAAGACCAACAGCAGCCAATGAAAAGGCAACGGGATAGCCGATCAACAGAAAGATCACGAGGAACAGGAACATGATCGGCGCCATGTTCTGTGCGATGAAAGCAGCCATGGTGGGGATCCGTTCTCTTATTCGGCTGGTGCAGCGTCGCCATCGGTGACGCCATAGGGATCATCGATCAATCCTTTCATCACCGCGATGCGTTTGATGAGTTCGGAGATCGACTGTGCAAATAGAAACGTGAAGCCAAGCGGTACGAGTAATTTTGCAGGCCAGACAATCAATCCGCCCGCGCTCGACGACACTTCAGCCTGTGCAAAGGAACGCAGGAAGAATGGCCAGCCCAGCCACATGATGACGAGGCAAAGCGGCATCAGAAAAAGGATGTGACCTATCACATCAATCATGTCGCGATGGCGCTTGGACAGGCGCGAGGACACAATGTCAATGCGGATATGTTCGTTCTGCTTGAACGTGTAGGCAGCTCCCATCAGGACGACGGCACCAAACAGATACCATTGCAATTCGAGCCAAGCGTTCGAGCTTCGATTGATCGAAAAACGCACCAGCGCGTTGACGGATGACACGGTGACAGCTGCGAGAATGAGCCAGCCGGTCGCGCGGCCGATCTTTTCATTCACAGCGTCGATGATGCGGCTGATGGCCAGCAAGCCATTCATCTTTTTCCTCCTCGGATGTCCGCTTCTTTTGGGCGCGGAGCCTCGATGGTTCTCAACAGAACTAGCATTGCCGCCCAGCTCCGACCAGCGCTCGCCGATCATACTTTAGCGAAGCGCGGCAATTTGATGCGCCCTGGCGCGCAGGGCCTCATCGCGCATGGCGAAGATTCCAGAGCCAATCACTAGAATGATCCCAATACTGGCAAGGAGATCGGGCGCCTCTCCCCAAACGATGGCGCCGATCAGCAGGGCCACAGGCACGCCCGCATAGCGGAAGGGCGAGACGGCCGAGACTTCGGTGCCACGAAAGGACAGAATCATCAGGAATGTTGCCACGAGAACAAAAAGAGCGGCTCCCAAAATGAGCGCCAGTTCCAGCGTCGAGGGCATGCGCCAGACCTCATTCGTGGCCAAGCCGTAAAGGCCGCAGCCCACAATATTGGCGAGGGAAGCAGCCAGCACGATCAGAAAGGTCGGCACATGGCGCGGCACGAGCCTGTTCGACAAGTCGCGAATGGCGACGAAGACGGCCGTCAGAATGGCCAGGGCCATGGCCCAGGAAATGCCCGCGGAATCTGGTTGCACAATCAGCAGCACACCCAGAAAGCCGACGACCACCGCAACCCAGCGCGCAAGCCCCACAATCTCTTTGCCCGAGATGGCGGCAAAAGCTGTGATCATCAGCGGGGTGGCTTGCAGGATGGCGGTGGCGAGTCCCAGCGGCATGAGGCGCAAGGCCTGCATGTAAGTCACCACCACAGCGCCTTCGAACAAAGCGCGGATCAGGACGGGGCGGCTCCATATGGCGGCTAAGAAGTTGAGCTGCTTGGCCTGCCAGAGCAAAGCGAAGGACGCCACAACGGCGATGATGCCCCGTAAAACCACAGCCTCTGACACAGCCATATCTGCAACGAGATACTTCATCGCTGCATCATTGATCGCAAAGCATGCCGTCGCGCCCGTCATGGCGGCCATGCCGAGCCGATTGATGCGGGTCTGATCCATGAAGTGCGTCAGCCGCCGGTCACGCTCATATGGCGTCCCACGGCCGGCATGCTGGTGGTGCGGTCGATGACAAAGTCATGCCCCTTGGGCTTGCGGGCAATGGCTTCTTCCATCGCGGCCATGAGAGGCGTATCGGATTCAGAGGCGCGCAAAGGTGTCCGCAGATCAGCCGCATCTTCTTGGCCCAAGCACATATAGAGCGTGCCCGTGCAGGTGACGCGCACGCGGTTGCAGCCTTCGCAGAAATTATGTGTGAGCGGCGTGATGAAGCCGAGCCGTCCGCCGGTTTCCTTCACCTGCATATAGCGCGCAGGCCCGCCGGTTTTGTAATCGCTGTCTTCCAGCGTGAAATGATCGTTGAGGTCAGCGCGCAACTGGGTGAGTGGCAGATATTGATCGACACGCGCGCCTTCAATCTCTCCCAGCGGCATGACTTCAATGAAAGTCATGTCCATGCCCCGCCCATGCGCCCAGCGGATCATGTCTGGCGCTTCCGCATCATTCACGCCTTTCAGCGCGACGGCATTGATCTTGATAGACAGGCCTGCTTTCTGGGCTTCATCGAGGCCCTCCATCACCTTGCCCAGATCACCCCAACGGGTAATGGCGCGGAATTTATCGGCATCCAATGTGTCGAGCGAGACATTGATGCGCTTGACGCCGGAATCGGCGAGCTCGTGCGCATAGCGGGCGAGCTGCGAGCCATTGGTGGTCACCGTGATCTCCTCCAGCGCGCCGCTTTGCAAATGGCGCGAGAGTGAGCGGAACAACGTCATAATGCCCCGGCGCACCAGCGGCTCACCGCCGGTGATGCGGATCTTCTGCGTGCCGCGCGCGACGAAAGCCGAGGAGAGCCGGTCCAGCTCTTCCAGCGTCAGCAGATCGCCTTTGGGGAGGAAATTCATGTCTTCCGACATGCAATAGACACAGCGGAAATCGCAGCGGTCGGTCACCGAGACGCGGATATAGCTGATGGCCCGGCCAAACGGGTCGACCAAGGGGGCAGCGTGAGGCGTTTCCAGACCGGAGTGCATTGTCATTGTCCCTATATTGCCCATGCGGGGCGCCGGTTCAATGGCAAGCCGGGGGTCTTGCCCCCATAAAAAAGGCCGGGCGGAGCCCGGCCTTGGTGCAGATCGAGGCTGGCGGCTTAGCGCATCACATAGACGCGCGTGCCGACCTTGGCGCGCTCATAGAGGTCCATCACATCGTCATTGGTCATGCGGATGCAGCCCGAGGAGACGGCCTGACCGATGGTATCAGGCTCGTTGGAGCCATGGATGCGGTAAAGCGAGGAGCCCAGATACATGGCGCGTGCGCCCAGCGGGTTCTCCGGACCACCCGACATATGGCGGGGCAAGTCGGGACGGCGCTTCAACATCTGCGCGGGGGGCGTCCATGAGGGCCATTCGCGCTTGTTGGAAATGGCATGTGCACCGGCCCATTCGAAGCCAGGACGCCCCACGCCCACGCCATAACGAATGGCCTTGCCCTCTGGCAGTACAAAATAGAGCCGACGCTCCTTGGAATTGACGACAATTGTGCCTGGCGCATGTTTCTCATCGAATGAGACGATTTCCCGCGGAATGGAGCTGGCCATGGGGCGGCCATCAAATTTCAGGTTCATGCGCAGGAATTCGACGGCGCTGCCGCCCACTTCATCGCTGGCCAACGCGGCGCTGCCGGAGAGGGCGACCGTCAGGCCCAACAGGGCTGCTTTGATCTGCTTCATCATCATCTTTGTCCCGCTTTGCGGCCCGCTGGGGCACGTCACTTGAATGCCTGTGCCAGAGGCCCGCTTTTGCTCAAGCGACTCATCCCGGCAACAGTTCCAGCCTAAGCACCACCCTTATAGAAATGCTTAACAATCTGAGCATGGCGGACGCAAGATCGCCGTTTTCTTGACTTCGGGGAGCGGGCCGCAAAAAGCTTGAAGCGAGGCACTGCTCGCTTGACCCGATGGGCGGCCTTGGCCTACATCCTCCTCCTGCCTCGGGCCTAGCCCGGCGGCGGGCGCGTAGCTCAGCGGGAGAGCACTCCCTTCACACGGGAGGGGTCACAGGTTCAATCCCTGTCGCGCCCACCATTATCTTCAGATGGTTACACAAGCCTAGCCAAGATCGCCCTGCCAACTGGTCACACTCTGGTCACAGAGAGGGGCTGACAGTGGCTACGATCCGTAAGCATAGGGGCAAGTGGCAGGTTCAAATCCGGAGGGTGGGCTATCCTGCGGTTAGCCGCAGTTTCCTGTCTAAGGCGGATGCCCAGCGCTGGGGGCGTGAACAAGAGCGGCTTGTTGATTTGGGAGAAGCACCCAGTCCAAACCGTGTAAGCGCTTCTGCTCCCTTATCAGAGTTTATTGCCCGTTATCTGGCTGAGGTTTCCAGTCGGAAGCGTTCCAAATCAGATGAATTCCATTTCCGCCAGATCATGCGGCATCGCTTGGCAGCGTTGGTGGTGTCCAAGCTGACAGCTGCTGACATTGCGTCATTCAGAGATCATCGCCTTAAAAGTGTTGCGGGACCTACCGTCAGGAAAGAGCTGAACCTGCTGGGTCACCTTCTTAAAGTCGCCCGCTGTGAATGGGGAGCCAGCGTAAAGCCGGATCTGGTTGCATCGGTTCGGAAGCCCGAAAACGCGCAGGGTCGTGATCGGAGGCCATCATCCGATGAGTTTCTCCGTGTCTATCAAGAACTCAAAAAGAGCAGAAACCCTTTGGTGGCTGACATTGCCAAGTTTGCGATGGTTACGGGGATGCGTCGTGGTGAGGTCTTGTCTCTGCTTTGGGAGAATGTGGATTTGCCGAACCAGACGGCGCGGTTGCCTTTAACGAAGAATGGGGAATGTAGGGTCGTGCCTTTGGGTCCCCGCGCCATGACAGCACTGGCCCGCCAGTTGGAAACGCACCCCTGCAATTATGAAGCTTCAAACGGGAAGCTGAGTGGACCTGTTTTCAATATTTCTGCGAACGCAGTTCGTTTGGCATGGGGTAGAGCTACCCGTAGGGCTGGTGTGAGTGACTTGCGGTTCCATGATTTACGTCATGAAGCAATTAGTGCCTTTTTTGAAATGGGTCTGTCCGTGCCAGAAGTTGCACTCATCAGTGGCCACAAGGATGCCCGAATGTTGTTTCGCTATACCCATCTAAAGCCATCAGCCGTCGCTGAAAAAATCTCTCGTCAATCTGCATCGCTGCTTAACGTTCATCTGCTTTAACTTTCGATGTTCCGAACAAAGCTTACATTGCTCACAGGAAGAAAAGCATCTGGGTAGCTCTTATTTTTCCAAATCCGTTCTTCCCCTTTTCCCCAAACAAGCAACTTGTTATCTTTGCCCATTGGCGGATGGTCGAGAGTTATTTCGCTTGGCAGAAAACCTTTTCGTAGGTCAGAAACAAAATCGCTAAAAAAATCTTCATTTAACGCTAAAGCGGCTGAGAAAAACCCTGAAGTATCCTCATTTGGCTCCCAAAATCTGATCGAATTTATGTGTTCATTGATTTTGATTGATTTTCCAGAAAACAAGCACAATTCAAAAAAAATGGATTCATCGAAGTTTTTCACATTATGAAAGAAGCGGCTGCCGCTTTCTAATTTAATTACCCCGCTGGTCCCATTAGTGCATCGAATTGACACGGTTGATGAACCACGATCCGATTTGCTTGTGAGTTTATTGCTCATCTCCAGAGTGGCGTTGATTGGGATAAGAGAAATCACGTGTCCCCCCTAACTAGCTAGATCTTATTTATCGCCATTTATCCTTCCAAACTTATCAACATGGCAAGGTGCCAGTTGTTGTCGTGTGTCTTTTGCGCTATTTTCAACTATCGTCGTTAGTGTGACTAACGATGTCCAAAATGTGCGTTTGCTTTTGCTGGCGCATGACTCCGGAACAACGCCCGGCTATGCCGACTGAGCGTGGAGGAAAATGCGGGTGGGTTTAGCGACTGTCCCTGCATTGTATGGTTGGTGATGTTCTCCGAGCCAGCCAGATTGATGAGTTGCTAGGGGTTACCCGTCCTCACAAACAAAGCGGGAGAATGCACTGCCGGAACTTTGCCCGTAAGGGACTTCCGACGGCCCGAATGTCCGGACACGGGCTGAGGGGAAACCAAGACAAACATACCCCCCTTTTTTGCGGCTACGGCATATGTGGCGGGGAGGGCGGCTGGCCACCGACAAAAGGCATCTTGGCTATACGGTGCTGCAAAGTGTCCCCCTCCAAGCCGCGACCCAACCCAAAAGAAAGGGGAGGGGAGGGAAAGCGGAAGCGGATGTCGGCCATTGGTATGGCGTAATGCCACACAATTTTGGACTAGGACCCGTGAAATGACGAGAAAAGGGCGCCCTACACGCTATCGCGCAGAGTTTTGCGAACGGATCGTTGATCTTATGAGGGAGGGGCGTTCCCTCGACGGCTGCGCTGCATTGTTAGGAGTGCATCCAGACAGTCTTTATGAATGGCAGCACCGCTATCCAGAATTTTCCGATGCCGTGCGGAGGGGTAGGGCGGCGGCTACAGCGTTTTGGGAAGGGAGGCTTCTAGATGTGGCAAATGGTGGTGCTGGTAATGCTCAGCTCGTCCAATGGGCGTTAAGGAACCGGTCCCGTGCTGCATCTGGATGGGATCATGCACATAGAAAGGTTGAAATCTCAGGTCCTGACGGAGACCCAATAGCCCTAAACACTTGCTCTACCGTGATTGACGCCAGATCGCTTACAAAAGAGCAAAGGGATGGATTGAGACAGGCGCTTCTTGCTGTTCGGCCCTCTGACTGACGGTCACAGTGTGGTCACACCTCGCCGCTGGCGTTATGTTTGCCTTGCATTCTCTTGGCGCGGTATTAGTCTGGCATTGAAGGAGTTTTCCAGTCGGCTGGTTCGTCCGGAAAGGCTAGGTCTCCCTTCACACGGGAGGGGTCACAGGTTCAATCCCTGTCGCGCCCACCATTATTTTTCTTGTTCGCAACATGTTACTCGTCTGCCCGTGGACGCTTTGCGCCTCTCCAAAAAACTTAGTTTGTTGCTCATCAGCGGTTTCCCACACATTCAGACAGCTGGGGGAAGGGCTTGCGCTTTTCGGTCAGATAATGGCCGCTGTTTGTAAATGTGTTGTTGTCGAAATTGAACACGCGGAGATTGATGATCTTGCCGTCGTTCGAATAGCCTAAAGCGATGGCACGGGATGCATTGAATTCCAGCAAATTCATTTTTTCGTTGATTGA
>CANJVX010000023.1 GCA_947478405.1 Beijerinckiaceae bacterium
GTCAATCCGTTGTTTCCTACCGAACAGGCACGAAAGCTCATTGCGGCTGCCAGAGCGGGACAGCACACTTATGAAGCCAAAGTGTTTGATGGGTCCGATAGTGGCGAGAAGATTTTCGACACGCTAACCATCATCGGTGCACGCCCAAAGTCACCGCCTGAGGATTCGGCACTGCGCGACACATTGAAGAATGTTGCGCGCTGGCCCGTGGTGGTGAGCTATTTCGATCCCGGCAAGCTGGATGGCACACCAAATTATGTGCTGGGTTTTGATCTTTACGAAAATGGCGTCTCAGGCAATCTGCGGCTCGACTATGGCGATTTCGTTTTGGCTGGCAAAATGAGCAAATATGAGCCATTGCCTGTGAAGGAATGTAAGTAAGTTTTCCGTTTCTCCCGTAAGCGGGAGGAGGGATGGGCTATTATCATTCATCCTCAAAAGCAATGCCGCGGACCACGGCGCCGCCGCCGAATTTTTTACGCAGCGAATCTACAGCCGCTTCGCGTGCTTTGTCGCGTGTTGTTTGTGTATCGGCCAGATCGCCGTGATCTGCCTCCGATGCATTGGTGAGGGCGCTCACACCCACACCAATCAGCCGAAAAGCAGTGCCGTCAGCCTCTTTATCGAGACATTCCCGCGCTGCGTTGAAAATGCGTGCAGCAAGTTGGGTGGGCTCATTCAGCGTACGTGCGCGGGTGCGCGATTTGAAATCTTTGGTCTTGAGCTTCAACGTGATCGTCGCGCCTGCCAATTCGGCTTCCTTTAATCGGTCTGAGACTTTCTCGCTCATGCGCCAGAGTTCGCGCGCCAGCGTTTCCACATCTGCGACATCGCCGTTGAAAGTTGTCTCATTGGAGACGCTCTTTGTCTCGCGCTCAGAATTGATCTCACGCGTGTCGATGCCGCGCGCCAGACGCCATAAGCGTTGGCCTTCCATGCCATAGCGGCGCATCAGATCGGTTTCGTCAGCCCGTTGCAGATCGCCAATGAGGCGATAGCCATCGCCCTCCAGCTTTTCGCGCATGACTTTGCCCACGCCCCAAATGAGGCCGACGGGTTTATTCGATAAAAACTCGAAAGCTTCTTTTTCGCCAATCACGGCAAAGCCGCGTGGCTTGTCGAGATCAGACGCGATCTTTGCCAGAAATTTGCAATAAGACAGGCCAACGGAAACGGTAATTCCAATTTTCTCTTCTGCTTCACGTGCGAAACGCGCCAACACGCGGTCCGCGCTCATGCCATGCAGGCGCTCAGTGCCGGTGAGATCGAGAAAGGCTTCGTCAATCGAGATCGGCTCGACAAGAGGTGTCAGCGCACGCATCATCTCGCGCACCTGTCCACCGACCTCGGCATATTTGCTCATGTCGGGACGCACGACCACTGCATCCGGGCAGGCCTCCAGCGCTTTGAACATGGGCATGGCCGAATGCACGCCGTAAGTGCGCGCAATATAGCAGCAGGTCGCCACGACACCGCGTGTGCCGCCGCCCACAATCACCGGCTTGTCGCGCAGGCTCGGATTGTCACGCTTTTCAACGGCTGCATAAAAAGCATCGCAATCAATATGGGCGATGGTGAGTGAGTGGCGCTCGGCATGATGAATGAGGCGCGGGGAGCCGCAGGCGCTACACCGCATCGGCCGCCCGGCGGGCTCTGCCTCTGTCAGGCAGTCACGGCAGAGTGCGCTCAGATGCTCTGCCATTCACCCTGGCCTGAGAGTGTAACAGCAGCGCCTGAGATGACATCGGGTGCCAAACCGGATTCTGCTGCAAAGGCCAGCAGGCTGTCTTCATCCGCGCACAGATGCTCAAGCACGGCGCTCAGAAAGCCCGCCTGCTGGGCGGTCTCGCGAATGGCGCCATGGTCGATGCCGGTGAGGGAGAGAAATTTATCCAGGCGTTCGGGGTCGGCGGCGAGCCACGAAAGGCCTAAAACCGCCACCTCACCAGCCTTTTCAAGGCTTACTCGGGCGGGTTGAGGCCGCTGACGGGTTGCGATCTCGCCCTTGTTGCGGGGCTCGGGCTTGGGATGGGGGCGAAAAGGTCGCTCGCTCATGCTCGTTCTCGGGTCCAAAATCGAAAAAGGCGCTTTTTTTGCGGATTCTTAATTCGGCAAGGTTTAAGCGGGTAGACTAACTACCATGCCCAACGAGTCCCTGACACAGGTCAGACACATATGTCCAAAAAAGTTCTGATCGTCGAAGACAACGAGCTTAATATGAAGCTTTTCAATGACCTTCTGGAGGCCCATGGCTACCAGACGGTGCAGACGCGCTCGGGCCTTGAGGCGACAGATCTCGCGCGCGCACATATGCCCGATTTGATCCTGATGGATATTCAATTACCGGAAGTCTCGGGGTTGCAGGTCACGCAATGGATCAAGGAAGATCCGGCACTGAAACATATTCCTGTCATCGCCATCACCGCTTTCGCCATGAAGGGCGATGAGGAAAAAATCCGGCAGGGGGGCTGCGAGGCCTATTTGTCGAAACCCATTTCAGTCGTGAAGTTTCTTGAGACGGTGAAGAATTATATCGGAGACAAATAGGGGGGGTACCCCATGCCAGCCCGCATTTTGATTGTTGATGATCATTTTCCCAATATCAGATTTTTAGAAGCCCGCCTTTCAGCTGAATATTATCAGGTTGTCACAGCCTCCAGCGGTTTGGAGGCGATAGAGAAAGCGCGCGCCCAGCTCTGCGACATCATTTTGCTGGATGTGATGATGCCCGGGCTTGATGGTTTTGCGACTTGCCGCGCGCTGAAAAGCGATCCGGCGACGGCGCATCTTCCCATTGTGTTGGTGACGGCACTTGATCAGCCCGCCGACCGTCTGCGCGGCCTTGAGGCAGGTGCCGATGATTTCCTGTCAAAGCCAATTGATGATTTGGCTTTGATTGCGCGGTTGCGCGCATTGACGCGGATGAAATCCGCTTATGATGATTTGCGCGCGCGTACAAAAAAGCCCCGTTTTGATTGGATTTTTGGGCATGATGCCGTGTCAGGCAGCGCATCAGTTCTGCTGGTTGGCCCCGCCATGCATCGTGCTCAATCGATGGGGCGGGCGTTAGAACAGCATTTTCATGTCGGGCTTCAGCCCGATGCAAAAGAGGCTTTGCATCGGGCCGGGCAGGGCGGGTGTGATCTGCTGATCCTTGACCTGTCGATCGGATCTGATGTGGCCTTGCGGCTGTGCGCACAATTGCGGGCACTCGAGCGCACACGCCAATTGCCGGTGCTGCTTGTGGCCGATACCGCGCAGCGCGAGAGCATCTTGCGCGCTTTTGATCTTGGTGTGACGGATTATTGCGCCTCGCCGGTTGATCCGGCTGAATTGCTCGCGCGATGTCGTACTTTGTGGCGCCGCAAGTGCACCATGGACGCATTGGCGGAAAATCTGCGGACATCGATAGAATTGGCCCATGTCGATGCGCTGACGGGATTGCACAATCGTCGCATGCTGGACCAAGCGCTGATGGATATGATCCCGGCCGGTCTGGCGAGCGGTGAGGTCTTTTCGCTGGCCATTCTCGATCTTGATCGTTTCAAGCTCATCAATGATCACTATGGGCATGATGCCGGGGATGATGTCCTGCGTATCATCGCCCAGCGCCTGCGCGGGGCGGTACGTGAGGGTGATCTCGTCTGTCGTTTGGGTGGTGAGGAATTTGCCATTCTCATGCCCGGCGCCGACCTGTTGCAAGCTGGCCAGATTGCCGAGCGCGCGCGCATGGCGGTTTCGGCAGCGCCCGTGGCTTTGGCTGGATCTGGGCTCTTCTGTCCGGTGACGGTCTCGGCAGGCTTGGCAAGCATTGCGCCCGGCATGGGGCCGAGAGACCTCTACCGCCGAGCAGATGCCGCCCTTTACCGCTCAAAGGGGGAAGGGCGGAACCGGGTCAGCGGCCACGCCGCATGAGGGTGCGGCGAGATTTTTTTCTTTTTTGTCAGGTACTTAGTGGAAATTCCGAGGAATTCGCGGGGATAATAACCGAAAGGGTTTAGGTAAACGCGAGGGATAAGTCTGGAGAACGTCCAGTTTGGATTGCAATTCCGCACCGGCCCTGTACCTTTTTGTCTGTGCTCAAAAGCACGGCACCTGTTTTACGGGCGCAGACAGGATTCAGATACCCTACGGAGTGCTCAGGTCCGCCGCATCTCCTGGGTCCGTGGGGTCGGCCGGTCGGTGATGGCAAGGAGTGGCCTCCTCATAGCCGTCGTCCCGACCGGCCACCAATTTAAAAGCCCCGGCTCGCATCCAGCGACCGGGGCTTTTTCTTGGCTCAGAAACGAAAAAGCCGCCCGAAGGCGGCTCGTTTCTTCAGAAACAGCAGGATGTTACTTGATCTTGGTTTCCTTGAACTCGACATGCTTGCGCACGACGGGATCGTACTTCTTGAAGGTGAACTTTTCGGTCTTCGTACGGGCGTTCTTCGACGTCACGTAGAAAAAGCCGGTGTCGGCAGTCGACAGGAGCTTGATCTTGATATTGGCGGCCTTGGCCATGAGTCTGATCCTGAAATAGCGGCCGCGGCCGGTCAAAGAGAGCGACCGGCACGCAGGCCGGTCGGATTGGGCCGCACCTTACGGATCGCCGTGGCTATGTCAAGATTGGGGTTGCGGGTCTTCCGCCACATCCCAATTAAGGACATTTCCCCGCCGGCTAATGCGGTGGCGCATGCCTGAGAATCGCGTCAATCGCCCCTCTTTAGCCATGGCCTTGATCTTGGCCAGACATTTCTCGCCCTGGTTCCAATCGATTTCGGTGATGGCTGGCCGCAGATCGAAGTCCCACCATTCGGACGCCAGAATCCGGTCGCTGACTGCTTTGGGAAAGCGCCGTTTCAATATGCGGGCCGGCGTGCCTCCGACAATCGTATGGGGCTCGACATCGCGTGTCACAACTGCGCCTGCGCCAATAATGGCGCCATGGCCGATAGTGACGCCCCCCAAAATCATCGCGCGTGTGCCAATCCAGACATCGTGGCCGATGCGCACGGGTTTGGTATTGCGCACGCTCGGGTCAATCGTGGCATCGTCTGAAAAAACCTGACGATATGTGATCGGGCTGGTGGTCAGGCGATCGAGGGGATGATCGGGCAGGCCGATGCGACATTCATTGCCGATGCTGCAATAGCGGCCGATCTTCGCATCAACGATGCGCGAGTCCTGCGCCACATACGTGCAGGCGCCGATCTGTGTGGCATAGAAAGAGGTCGAGCCCATGGTTCGCACTGGCCGCTCATATTCGATCCATGTCGAAATCGTGGGCGCCTGTTCGCAGGCAAAACCCCGTTCGCGGAACCAGCCGATCAATTCGGTCATCGGGAGCCATTGAAAAACAATAAAAAAATCAAAATACAAGCCTAGCTACGCTAGGACGAAGCCTGAGCGCTGGCAAGTCGACGATCGGTCAGCTTTGATCAAACGAGCTCGCGCTGCCAGATCCCGCGACGATCGTAATAGACCGGCACCGGCAGGTGATAGCCCATGCCTGCCTCGAGCCTTTGGGCGAGTTCGAGCAATATCGTGCGGGTGATCTGGGGCATGTCGAGCTTGGCGGCACCCGACAGTGGCAACCAGACAAGATCAACCAGTTCCTTGTCTGGCCCCACCATGCCGGTCACTTCGCCGGCAATGGCATCGGCACCAATGGCAAAAAAGGCCGTGTCGAACCGCCGCTTGCGGCCAGGCGGTGTCACGGCGCGGGCTATCAAATGCAAGCGGTCGAGTTCCGGATAGATGCCATGCGCGGCATAGTCGCTCCATGGGCCGTCGGGCGCACTCTTAGGGGCGCCGTAGTCGGCGGAGCCCAGCAACAGGCCCGTTTCCTCAAAGGTCTCGCGTATAGCCGCCAGCGCCTGCGCACGGGCCCGCGTAGGGGTCGCCTTGCTCGCCCGGGCGATGAGGCGGGCCTCCACGCTTTCATGTAGAGCGCCAGCGACATTCATCTTCCGGTCGGTGGGATCAACCCGACCACCGGGGAAGACATAACGGCCGGGCATAAAGACGTGGGATTCATGACGCCGCCCCATCAGGATGCGTGGTTCGCTGCCCGATCCGTCGATGATGATCATGGAGGAAGCGGGCACTGGTCGAAGGGGCGGGTTGCGCGGGTCGCCCTCGGCGGATTTCTTGCCCGCTAATCCTGCGAAAGGTGCATCGCTCTCTGTCACGCCGGCTTGCCGGATGTGAATGTATTGGGCTGTGCTGTTTCAAAGCCATGCATGCGCAAAGCCCATTGATAGGCTACCAGCGCGCCTTTGAATCGCGGGAGTAACAGCAGGACAAGTCCAAGCGTCAATATGGGCCAGACAACCATGTGAATGCGGATGTCGAGTGCATCATTATGTTCTTCGACGATCAGCATCAGCGCGCCAATTACATGCGCGACAACAAGAATGGTGAAATAGGGCGGTGCATCATCGGCACGATGATGGTGCAATTCTTCGCCGCAGTGGGGGCAGCAATCGCTGACTTTCAGAAAACGATAAAACATATGCCCTTCGCCACAGGCCGGACAGCGCAGACGAAAGCCGGTTTTCAGGGCAGCCCACCAATCACGTACGGGCACTTTTGCGGTCTGGGCGGACATGGTCATGGTCGGTCCTGGCTTTGGATCAGCGGATCTTCTTACGCGCTTTAGATGAGGCTTTCGGGCTTCTTTTGCGAGGCGACGCGGTGTCGCGCCCTCTCTTGGCCTTTTTGCCAAAGCCCCCGCCACCCGGACGTGGCTTGCCATCGCTCAGCATTTCAAAGCGCAGCGCACCGGCAAAGGGGGCAGCCTCCACCAGTTTGACCTCGACAGCATCCCCTAGACGGAAGGTTTCGCCTGTGCGATTGCCAATCAGCGCGTGCAGGCCTTCCTCATGGCGGAAATAATCGGTGCCCAGCGTCGAGGCGGGGATAAAGCCGTCAGCGCCCGTCTCTTCGAGTTTGACGAAGAGCCCCACTTTGGTGACGCCGGCAATGCGGCCGCGGAAGGAGGCGCCGATCTGTTCGGAGAGCCAGCCAGCGATGAGGCGATCTGTTGTCTCGCGCTCAGCCGCCATCGCCCGGCGCTCAGAGGCGGAAATGCGCGCGGCAATTTCAGCCAATTCGCCTTTTTCCAAATCAGGCAGACCATCGGGGCCGAGTTTGAGTGCGCGGATGAGCGCGCGATGCACGATGAGATCGGCGTAGCGGCGAATAGGCGAGGTGAAATGCGCATAGCGTTTCAGATTGAGACCAAAGTGACCGTAATTCTCTGACACATATTCGGCTTGCGCCTGTGTGCGCAGCACAACCTCATTCACGACATGCTCATTGTCCGTGCCCTTCACGCGGGCCAGAATGTCGTTGAAATGCGAGGTGCGCAGAACCTGTCCCTTGGCGAGCTTGATGCCAATGGAGGAGAGAAATTCCCCCAGATTGGTGAGTTTCTCAGCCGAGGGTTCATCATGCGCGCGATAGATCAGCTCTTGGGCTTTTTGTTCGAGCGTCTCCGCGGCGGCGACATTGGCAAGGATCATGAATTCTTCGATCAAGCGATGCGCATCAAGGCGTGGCGGCACGATAATGCGATCGACTGTGCCGTCGCTTTTCAGAAGAATTTTGCGCTCGGGCAAATCGAGATCGAGCGGCCTGCGCTTGGCGCGCTCCTGCTTCACACAGGCATAGGCGGCCCAGAGTGGTTTCAGCACTGTATTGAGAAGTGGCGCGGTGGTTTCATCCGGCGTCCCATCAATGGCGGCTTGGGCTTGCGGATAGGCGAGCTTCGCGGCTGAACGCATCATGATGCGATGGAAAGTGTGTTTCTTCTTGTGGCCGTCTGCAGCAATAACCATGCGCACGGCCAGCGCCGGTCGATCTTCCAGCGCACGTAAGGAGCATAAATCATTTGAGATGCGCTCGGGCAGCATCGGCACGACGCGATCTGGAAAATAAACCGAATTGCCGCGCTCAAGAGCTTCCCGATCAAGCGGGCGGGCGGGGCGCACATAGGCCGACACATCGGCAATAGCGACGGTGACAATAAAGCCGCCTTCATTTTCCGGTTCATCATCTGCGCGCGCATGCACCGCATCATCGTGATCTTTTGCATCTGCGGGGTCGATGGTGAGAAGCGGCAGGTTTCGCCAATCTTCGCGATGGTCCATGGTCGCGGCCCGCGCACTTTCGGCTTCCGCTAAAGTTTCGGGCCGGAGTGCATTGGGGATGCCATGCGCATGTATGGCGATCAGGCTCACTGCCTTTTCACTACGCAGCGAGCCCAGTCGTTCTTTCACGCGTGCGGCGGTAAGACCAAAACGTCCCTCGCGCATGATCTCGACCGCGACCAGATCGCCATCTTCCGCCTGCATCTCCGCACCAGGCGGGATGACAAGCTCGCGGTTCATGTTTTTCTTTTCCACCGGCACCAGACGGCCACCACCGCCCGGCTGCGCGCGGAAAACACCCAGCACTTGCATTTTGGCGCGCGAGAGAAGTTTGACGACGCGGCCTGTATAGACCTGAAGCGTGTCAGTGCTCTCGTCCGACAATTCGACGCGCACAAGACCGCGATCACCGACACCCGGAACAGGTTGACCGGGGCGTGCTTTGCGTGGTGCCTGAATCAGAATACGTGGCACGGGGCCGTGCTCTTCGTCCCATTCAACAGGTTTGGCGACGAGATCACCATCGCGATCACGCCCTGTTACATCGGCGAGCACGATTGTTGGCAGCACGCCGGCTTTGTGAAATCGCTTGCCGCGTTTTTCGACAGCGCCTTCAGCTTCGAGATCTTTCAGAAGTGCTTTCAAGCCGATTTTGTCGGAGCCGCGAATGCCAAATTCATGGGCGACTTCGCGCTTGCCGATTTTAACCGGCTGAGCGCCCGCTGCTGCCCGCTCGCGCGCGATAAATGCAAGTATCTCTGCGCGCGAGGGGAGAGGAGTTTTCACGCCTTTTTCATGGCCTTCTTTTTCGCAGGCGCTTTTTTGGCGGCCGTCTTTTTGACAGCTGCCTTTTTGGCGGGAGCTTTTTTGCCAGCAGCCTTCTTCTTGGCAGCGCCTTTTTTCGGGGCCTTTTTGGCAGCCTTGCGGGCAGCGCCCGGTCCCGCTTTATCCTCTATCAGGCGCAAGGCCTCGTCGAGCGAGACATCATCTGGCGCTTGGCCCTTGGGAATTGTGGCGTTGATCTTGCCCCAATTCACATAAGGTCCATAGCGACCCGCGCGCACACTCACCGGTCCGCCAGCAGGATGGACGCCCAGAACCTTGCCTCCGCCTTCGTCTCCGCCCGTGCCATTTTGCTTGGCTTCAATCAACGCCACAGCGGCTTCCAGGGTGAAGCTGTCGGGATCAGTGCCCTTCGGGATCGTCGCATTGATCTTATTCCAAGCAACATAAGGCCCGAAACGTCCCGCTTTCACTGCAATCGTGCCGCCCTTGGGGTGATCCCCCAATTCACGGCCGGCAAAACGGCCACCACCGCCACGCTGTTCTTTCGTGGTGATGAGATCGATAGCGCGATTACCGCCGATTTCGAGCACATCATCATCCTTGCCCAGATTTGCATAGGTTTTTTGATGCTGCACATATGAACCATAGCGGCCTATGCCGGCGAGAATTGGCTCGCCGGAAGTCGGATGTTTTGCCACTTCACGCGGCAAGGACAAAAGCGCCAGCGCGATTTCAAACGTGACATCTTCCAGTGCGATACCGCGTGGAAGTGAGGTCTTTTTAGAATCCTTCTGGTCGCCCAATTGCACATAGGGGCCAAAGCGGCCATTGCGTGCAGAGACTTCCAGTTCGCTCGCCGGATCAGCGCCCAACACTTTCACACCCGGACGCCCCGACGCATCACCTTCATCTGAAGCCGAAACAGCGCGGGTGAATTTGCATTCGGGATAATTGGTGCAGCCAACGAAGGCGCCAAATTTGGACAATTTCAGCGAGAGCTGACCCGCGCCGCAAGCCGGGCAGGCGCGCGGATCACCCACGCCTTCCTTTTCAGGGAAGATATGGGGGGCGAGAAGATCATTCAGTGCATCGAGCACTTGCGTGGTGCGCAGATCCGCTGTGCCTGCAAGTGCCACGGAAAATTCCGCCCAGAAATCACGCAGCAATTGCTTCCAGTGAATGTCATGGCTGGTAACAAGATCAAGCTTTTCTTCCAAAGCCGCTGTGAAATCATATTCAACATAGCGGGTGAAGAAGCTTTCCAGGAAGGCCACGACCAAGCGGCCGCGATCTTCCGGCACGAGGCGCTTTTTCTCAAGGCGCACATAGGTGCGGTCGCGCAGCACAGCCAAAGTCGAGGCATAGGTCGAGGGGCGACCAATGCCTAGCTCTTCCATGCGCTTCACCAGAGTTGCTTCTGTGAAGCGGGGCGGCGGCTCGGTAAAATGCTGAACCGCTTCGATGCGCTCTTTGCTCAGCCGGTCGCCCGATGCCATGGGCGGCAGGCGGTTGGCATCTTCATCGTCCTCGTCATCGCGGCCTTCCTGATACAATTTCAGGAAGCCATCGAAACGTACAACCTGGCCGGTCGCGCGCAAATCGATCTGCTTGTAAGCGCCGCTGTTCACGCTTGCGGAAATGTCGACGCTGGTGCGTTCCATCTCAGCCGATTCCATCTGGCTGGCAACGGTGCGCGTCCAGATGAGGTCGTAGAGACGGGCCTGCTCGTCATTCTCGGCGCTGCGCGAAAAGGCGCGCGGCAAACGGGAGAGATCTGTCGGGCGGACTGCTTCATGCGCTTCCTGCGCATTTTTCGCCTTTGCTGAATATTTGCGCGGAACGCCGGGCAGATATTTGGCGCCGAATTCTTCTTCGATCACGCGTCGCGTGCCGGCAATGGCTTCTGGTGCCATGTCGACGCCGTCAGTTCGCATATAAGTGATGATGCCGTCTTCATAGAGTCGCTGTGCTACTTGCATGGTGCGCGCTGGGGCAAATCCCAATTTGCGCGAGGCTTCCTGTTGCAGGGTCGAGGTTGTGAAGGGCGGGTAGGGGTGTCGCTTGGCGGGTTTTGATTCCACCGAGACCACGTCGAAATCGGCATTTTCCAAAGCTGTCTTGAACGCATTCGCGTCTGTGCCCGTGCCGATGTCGAGACGGTTGATCTTCTTGCCATCGGCACCGATGAGGCGGGCCGAGAACGGCGCACCCTGTTTGGTCTTCAGGAAAGCTTCCAGCGACCAATATTCACGCGCTTTAAATTTTTCGATTTCAAGTTCGCGATCGCAGACAAGGCGGAGCGCGACCGATTGCACCCGACCTGCCGAGCGGGCGCCGGGCAACTTACGCCACAGAACGGGCGAGAGCTTGAAGCCGACGAGATAATCAAGGGCACGACGGGCGAGATAAGCATCGACCAGATCGGCATCGATCTCGCGCGGGTGTTTCATCGCCTCCAGAATGGCCGTCTTGGTGATGGCATTGAAGACGACGCGCTGGACGCGCTTGTCTTTGAGAACCTTCTTTGCCTTCAGAATTTCCAGGACGTGCCACGAAATGGCTTCGCCCTCGCGATCCGGATCGGTTGCCAGAATCACGCCGTCGGCTTCTTTCACGGCGGCCGCAATCTCGGCCAGACGCTTGGAGGCCTTGAAATCGATCTGCCATTTCATCTCGAAATCAGCATCAGGATCGACCGCGCCATCCTCCGAGGGGAGGTCGCGCACATGGCCAAATGAGGCGTAAACCTCATAGCCCGGTCCCAGATATTTGTTGATCGTCTTGGCCTTGGCGGGCGACTCGACGATGACGACATCCATGGAAATATCCTGAAAATCAGATGGTTATGTGATTTGGCGGATCGCGACGGGTGCCCTTTCGGGGTGCTGCGGGCCAAGCTTTGGAGGCGAAACATGGTGGAGGGGCGATGGCCTGTCAAATGGTACTCTTGCCCGAATGGCTGCGAAGGCGTCCCTGCTCCCCCTTAAGGGGGAGCAGAAAATTTTGCACAGCGACCCGGATCGTCTATGCAAACGGACCCGATCGGAGAGCCTATGGCCGCGCTGCCAACGCAGAAGTTTGAACGGTTCTTGCCCCATTGGATGCGCACATTCGTGCGCGCTCGTGAGAGTGGATTGGCCGTGGCGGGGCTTGTCATCGGCCTCATGTCGGGCGTGTTGGTCGGGCTCATCGCCAATGGCGCGCAATGGGCGCATGAGGTTTTGTTTCATCTGGTGCCCGAAGAGCGTCTGTCGGCTCAGGCCTTCATCAATCCGCTGCTTGCTCTGGCTGTTCCTTTTGCTGGCGGGCTTTTGCTCTCGCTGCTGGTCTGGCGCGTTGGCGCGCGGTTCAAGGATGAAATGGCAGATGCTATAGAAGCCAATGCGCTGCATGGCGGGCGTCTTCGGATCGGCGGCTCTATTTATATTACGGTGCAGACATTTATTTCCAATGCGTGCGGCGCCTCGGTCGGGCTTGAGGCGGCCTATACGCAGGTTTGCGCGGCGCTCTCATCTTTTCTTGGTAGTGGCTTGGCGGCACGTCGCTCCGACATGCGCTTGCTGGTTGCCTGCGGGGCCGCGGGGGCTATTTCGGCTGCGTTCGGGGCGCCGCTGGCTGGCGCTTTCTATGCGTTTGAAGTGGTGCTCGGTGCCTATGCCGTGGCCTCGCTGGTGCCGGTCACCGCGAGCGCGATTGTGGCGAGCTATGTCTCGGGTCTGGTCACGCATCGGCACGGGCCTTTGCCAATTATCACCGAGTTCCATGCCGCGACCGGGGCGTTTTTAGGTCATGTCATTATATTAGGGGCGCTTTGTGCGCTTGGCGCGATCCTGTTGATGCGGGGCGTGGCATTGGCCGAGCGGATGTTTGGCCACAAGCGTTTCCCCGCTTTTTTGCGCCCCGCTGTTGGTGGCTTGATCGTTGGTGGTTTCGGCCTCGTCACGCCACAGGTTTTAGGCGCGGGTCATGGCGCTTTTCAGCTCAATCTCACGCAAGCGGTGCCGCTGGGTATGGTCGCAGGCGTATTGGTGCTCAAAGGTCTGGCTTCGGCCATTTCTTTGGGTTCTGGTTTTCGCGGCGGTTTGTTCTTCGCATCGCTTTTGATGGGTGGATTGCTTGGGCGTCTTTATGCCGAAACCGCCACGCTCTATACGCCATTTGAATTTCCAGCAGGCCTTGCCGCTATTGCCGGCATGGCGGCTTTTGGGACGGGCGTGCTGGGCGCGCCGATCAGCATGACGGTGTTGGCGCTGGAGACCACGGGTGATTTTTCGGTGACGGCGGCTGCATTGGCAGCCTCTTTGATCTGCGCTCTGATTGTGCGCGAGACCTTCGGCTATTCATTTGCCACCTGGCGCTTCCATCTGCGTGGCGAAACCATTCGGGGGCCCCATGATGTGGGCTGGGTGCGCCAACTCATTGTCGCCCGGCTGATGAGCAAGGATCTGCGCACCGTGCCATCTGACGTCTCGGTCAGCGTTGCGCGCGAGATGTTTCCGGCGGGCAGCACGCGCCAGATCATGGCTGTGAACGCGCAAGGCCGCTATGAGGGCCTCATCCTTTCCGACAATCTGCAGGGCGCGGCGCCGGAGCGGCCGGTGTCCGAGCTTGCCCATCAGCGCGAAGTCTTCCTGCTGCCGGAGATGGATATCCGCGAGACGCTGGATGCCTTTGAAAAAGCCGAAACCGATGTTCTGGCCGTGATCGATGGGCCGCAGAGCCGCCTTTTGCTGGGCCTTGTGACGGAATCGCATGCCCTGCGCCGCTATGGCGAGGAGCTTGAGCGCCGGAACCGAGAATTTTTGCGCTAACCTTCTTTTGTTGAGGACAGGGGCTCGCGCTTGCCATGTCTGGGGATTGCCCCCTATACACACGACTTATGGCAAGTCTGCGCGCAAAGACCTCGTTCAATCACCGGCATCTGCTCGGCATCGGAGGGCTTTCCCGCCCTGAGATCGAGCATTTGCTCGATATGGCCGATGCGGCCGTCAAAGTCTCCCGGCAGGTTGAGAAGAAACGCACGGTCCTCTCGGGCCGCACACAGATCAACCTCTTCTTCGAAGCCTCCACCCGCACGCAATCTTCCTTCGAGCTTGCAGGCAAGCGGCTCGGCGCCGATGTGATGAATATGGCGGTCGCCAATTCGAGCGTAAATAAGGGCGAGACGCTGATCGACACGGCGGTCACGCTGAATGCGATGCGCCCCGATCTCATCATTGTGCGCCATTATTGCTCGGGCGCGGTCGAACTTCTGGCCAAAAAAGTATCCTGCTCAGTGGTCAATGCGGGCGATGGTTCGCATGAACACCCCACACAAGCACTGCTTGATGCGCTGACCATCCGCCGCCGATTGGGTCGAATCGACGGACTGACGGTTGCGATTTGCGGTGACGTGGCCCATTCGCGCGTTGCGCGCTCCAACATGATCTTGCTGACCCAGATGGGCGCGCGTGTCCGTGTAGTGGCGCCCTCGACCTTGCTGCCAGCTGGCATTGAGCGCATGGGCGTCGAAGTGTTTCGTGATTTCAACAAGGGCATTGCGGGCGCCGACATTGTCATGATGCTGCGCCTGCAGCGCGAGCGCATGGATGGTGCTTATGTGCCTTCCCTGAATGAATATGCGCGCTTCCACGGGCTCACTGAAGAAAAGCTTTTTGCTGCCGCACCCGATGCGCTAGTGATGCATCCGGGCCCTATCAATCGCGGGGTGGAGATTGACTCCGATGTCGCCGATGGTGCGCGCTCGCTGATCAATGAACAGGTCGAGATGGGTGTGGCCGTGCGGATGGCCGTGCTCGAAGTGCTGGCCCAACATTTGCCGAACGGGTGAGGTGAGACCATGACCACACGCCCCATCGCCCTCCTCGACGCCCGCCTGATCGATCCGGTCGCCGGAACCGAAACGCGTGGTGGCGTTCTTGTCGAAAACGGCCTCATCAAGGATGTCGGAGCAAGGGTGACGCGCGCCAATGTCGGCAGCAGCGCTGACGTGATCGAATGTGCTGGCGATGTCGTCTCGCCCGGTCTCATCGATATGCGCGCGTCCGAGCATCGCGAGACCATCCAGTCCATTTCGAAAGCGGCAGCAGCGGGTGGCGTCACCAGCGTGTGCGTGTCGCCCGAGAGCAATCCGGTTCTCGACACAACAGCCGTGGTTGATTTTTTCGTGCGCCGTGCGCGCGACCATGATGGCGTTCGCTTCTATCCTATTGCCGCTCTGACCAAGGGGCTTGCGGGTAAAGAAATTGGCGAGATGGGATTGCTGGGCCAGGCCGGCGCCATTGCTTTTGGAAATGGGCAACATTCCGTGCGCGATACGCAGGTGATGCGCCGCGCGATGACCTATTCGTGCGATTTCGATGCGCTTGTGCTGCATGTGCCCCAAGACGCGGATCTCGCCGCCAGCGGTGTGATGAATGAGGGTGAATTTGCAACGCGTCTGGGTCTGATGGGCATTCCGCGCGAAGCGGAAGTCATCATGCTGGATCGCGATCTGCGTCTCGTGGCCATGACCGGTGCGCGCTATCATGCTGAACTTGTCTCGACCACATTGTCGGTCGATGCGATTTCACGCGCGCGCGCACAAGGTTTGAACGTCACCTGTGGTGTGTCGATCAATCATCTCACGCTGAATGAAAATGACATTGGCGATTATCGCACCTTCCTGAAACTCATGCCGCCCTTGCGCCATGAAGAGGAGCGTCTCGCGCTGGTTGAAGCGCTGAACGCCGGCGCCATTGATGTGATTGTCTCTGACCATTGTGGTCAGGATGTTGAAGACAAGCGCGTGCCATTTGCCGAAGCCGAGGCGGGCGCTTTGGGTCTTGAAACCATGCTGGCTGCAGCTTTGCGTCTTGTGCATGCCGAGCAGATCAGCCTGCCCAAACTCATCCGCGCGATGACCTCGCGTCCGGCGGAGATTTTGGGATTGCCGCAAGGCCGCCTCGCCAAGGGCACGCCGGGCGATCTCATTCGCTTTGATCCAGACGAACCTTTCGTCGTCGATCCGACAAAACTTCACTCACGTTGCAAGAACACGCCCTTTGATGAGGCGCGGCTGCAAGGTGTGGTCAAGCTCGCCATGGTTGCGGGCAAGATCGTGCACGGATAAGGCACGCCCATATGGAAGAGAAAATTATCAGCTTCGTTTTCGGCTATCTCCTTGGCTCGATTCCGTTTGGTATTTTGCTGACGAAGCTCGCGGGCACAGGCGATCTGCGCACCATCGGCTCAGGCAATATTGGTGCAACCAATGTTTTGCGCACAGGCCGCAAGGATCTCGCAGTCGCTACTTTGCTGCTCGATGCATTCAAAGGTACGGTTGCAGTGCTGATCGCCGCGCAATTTTCGCGCGAAGCCGCCATCCTTGCAGGGCTTGGTTCTTTCATCGGTCATCTCCATCCTGTCTGGCTGAAATTCAAGGGCGGGAAAGGCGTTGCGACTTTTCTAGGTCTTGTTCTGGCGCTGCATTGGCCCTCCGCACTCGTCTTCATTGGTGCTTGGCTCGCAGCGGCTTATCTCACGCGTTATTCGTCAGCTGGTGCGCTGGTCGCCAGCCTTGCTGTGCCTGTGTCGCTGATGTTTTTTGGGCTTCAGGATGAGGCTGAGCTTTTCGTCGCGCTTGCGGTCTTGCTTTGGTTCCGCCACGCTGACAACATCCGTCGTCTGTTGAATGGCACGGAAGGCAAGATCGGCCAAAAATCCGATCCGAAGGCTTAAAGTTTTACATTTGTTTTTTATTTTTTTGACGGGGCTTTCCCCATGCAATTGTCCGATGCGCAGCGGTTGGATTGGCTGCGCCTGATCCGCAGTGAAAATATCGGTCCGCGCACGTTTCGAGCCCTCGTCAATCGCTATGGCGGGGCAGGGCCCGCGCTTGAGGCGCTTCCCTTTTTGGCCAAGCAAGGTGGTCGGACGATCCGTATCGCCGCGCGCGAGGATTGCGAGCGCGAGATCGAGGCCGTGCATAGATTCGGCGCGCGTCTCTTGTGTCTTGGCGAAGAGGGGTATCCGAAAGCCTTGCGCGCCATTGATGCGCCGCCCCCTGTTTTATGTGTGCTAGGTCGCATTGAACTGTTTGCGCGCCCGAGCCTTGCCATTGTCGGATCGCGCAATGCTTCCGCAGCAGGGCTTGCTTTTACCGAACGCATGTCCGCAGAGCTTGGTGCGCAGGATATGGTCATCGTGTCTGGTCTTGCGCGCGGCATTGATGCGCGCGCCCATCGCGCCGCGTTGCAAACGGGGACGGTCGCCGTTCTTGCGGGCGGCTTGGACCGCATTTATCCAGCTGAACATGAAGATCTCGCGCGCGCCATTTCTGAGCGTGGCATTCTCGTCAGTGAAATGCCGCTGGGGTGGGAAGCGCGCGGGCGTGATTTTCCACGCCGCAATCGTTTGGTCTCTGGGCTTTCGCTCGGCACTTTGGTGATTGAGGCTGCGCGTCGGTCTGGTTCTCTCATCACGGCGCGTTTTGCAGGCGAGCAGGGGAGAGAAGTTTTTGCTGTGCCGGGATCGCCGCTTGATCCGCGTGCGGAGGGCACAAATGATCTGTTGCGCGAGGGCGCAATGATCTGCACGCAATCCTCCGACATTCTTGATGCGCTCGCCCCCATTCTGCGCGATGGTCTGCCTGAACCCGGCATATTGTTTGAAACGCAGGAAGAAACAGCCGAGCCCTTGTGGGATGAGCTTGATCTGGTTGGGGCGTCACCATCGCCTTTGTCCGCGCCCGGACATGAGATGGATGAAGATCCAGCGTCGCCCTACATCGCGCCTTCGCTCTCGCGCCCGCGCTCAGATGTGGATTGGCGGGCATGCATACTTTTGCTGCTGGGGCCATCACCCGTTTCTGTTGATGATCTGGCACGCCTCAGCGAAGCGCCGATGGCGCAATTGCGCACAATTCTCTTTGACCTTGAAATGGAAGGCGCAATCGAGCGCCATGGTGGCGGGCTTATCTCGTTGATCCTGCGAGATACTCATTCGGCGTGATATAGTGCCTGGGTTTGAGCTTCGTGCTCGGGCTGTTTGTCTTTTGGAACCTGTGCGATCGTGTCAGCTTCCGCACGCGCCATCGCGAGAAAATAGGCGAGCAATTCCAGATTGGCGGTATTTGCCATGCGCTCCAGATCAAGCACCATCTGGCTGATGTAGCGCGCAAGCTCGTTGCGTGCATTGCTCTCCTGCGGCACAGGCGCAGATGTGCGATGGATGCGGGCCACATTGCCTTCATTCGTCACGACGGGTTGCGACATTTTTCAAAACTCGAAACAGTTTTCATTAACCCTGAGACTATCACAACGGTTCTCGAGGGAAACGGTAAAGATCAAGCTGTCGCGCGTGCATCAACAGTTTGCCGTCAGCCTGGCTGACAGTTCGGATGCCGCTGCGGAATGTTTCGGCATGAGCCCATGGATTATGCGGTGGGTCTGTTTCAGGCTTGCCGTTCGCGCTGAAGGTGCTGCATCCGGTCGAGCGCGCCTTGCAGAATGTAAGCTGCCGCCATCCGGTCGACCACTTCAGCGCGTTTGGCGCGTGAGGCATCCTGTTCGATCAGCGTGCGTGTGACAGCGGCCGTTGACAGGCGCTCATCCCAGAACAGGACCGGCAGAGACATGTGCTGGCCCAGATTGCGAACGAAGGTTCGGGTCGCCTGCGCGCGCGGCCCCTCGGTTCCATCCATATTGAGCGGCATGCCGATGACCAGTGCGACAGCCTCCTGCGCTTTGGCGAGTGCCGCGAGTTTTTGCACATCGGCCGTAAACTTCTCGCGCCGAATGGTCTCCAGCGGCGTTGCAATGTGGCGTTCCACATCGGTAACCGCGACGCCGATGGTTTTGGTGCCGAGGTCGAGCCCGAAGAGCCGAGCATAGCGCGGTAGACGTTCGAGGAGTGCCTCTATGGTAAGAATTTCAATGGCCATGACCTTTGGGGTAGCATTTTTGTTTGGCCATGCCGAGGCCTCTTCTTAAAGGCCTGCCAGGCTACTCGGTTCGTGGGGATGGTCCGGGCAATCCTGCACCCCGCGTTTGCTCACCCCTCTGGGGGGGTGCTATAGCCTCACTTCCCTATTAACTCGCCGTTTAATCCCGCCGTTTTTGCCTCGGAGTTTCCATGTCCGTCGACCAGGCTACCGTCCGCCGGATAGCGCATCTTGCGCGTATCGCCGTGCGCGATGAGGAGGTGCCCCACCTCCAGCAAGAACTCAATGCCATGCTCTCCTTCGTCGAGGAGCTCAGTGCGGTGGATGTCACTGGCGTCGAGCCGATGACCTCCGTCATTCCGATGAGCTTGCCCTTGCGCAAGGATGAAGTGACCGGCCATGCCGGTGCCGATGTCGTGACCCGCAATGCGCCGGGCGCCGACGATCACTTCTTCACAGTGCCGAAGGTGGTGGAGTAATGAGTGACATCACCCGCCTGACTTTGGCCGAAGCGCGCGATGCGCTGGCGGCCAAGAAAATCTCCTCACTTGATCTGACCAAGGCCCATATCGAGGCTATCGAAAAGGCACGCGGTCTGAATGCTTATATTGTCGAGACGCCCGATAAAGCGCTCGACATGGCGAAAGCTGCAGATGCGCGCATTGCATCAGGCAATGCCGGACCGCTTGACGGTCTGCCGCTGGGCATCAAGGATCTGTATGCGACGGAGGGCGTGCACATGCAGGCCTGCTCGCATATTCTCGATGGCTTCAAGCCACCTTATGAATCCACCGTCACGAGCCAGCTGTGGCGCGACGGCGCGGTGATGCTCGGCAAACTCAATATGGATGAGTTCGCCATGGGCTCATCGAACGAGACATCTTATTATGGTCCCGTTGCCTCGCCTTGGCTGCCTGCTGGTTGGGATGCTGACAAGGGTCGTGCGGCGCTGAAGGGTGACAAGAAGGGCCTGCTTGTTCCAGGCGGCTCGTCAGGTGGTTCATCGTCGGCGGTTGCTGCGCATTTGTGCCTGGCTGCAACGGCGACCGACACAGGTGGCTCGATCCGCCAGCCGGCGGCTTTCACGGGTACGGTTGGCATCAAGCCAACTTATGGTCGTTGCTCGCGCTGGGGCGTTGCCGCTTTTGCTTCTTCGCTCGATCAGGCGGGGCCCATTGCACGCACGGTACGCGATACCGCCATCATGCTGCGCTCCATGGCTGGCTATGATGCAAAGGATTCCACCAGCGTGAACACGCCGGTGCCTGATTACGAAAAGTCCGTTGGCGCCTCAATCAAGGGCAAGAAGATCGGTATTCCGAAAGAATATCGTATCGACGGCATGCCCGCTGAAATCGAAGCGCTCTGGCAAAAGGGTATTGAGTGGCTGCGCGCGGCCGGCGCCGAGATCGTCGACATCTCGCTGCCTCACACCAAAACCGCGTTGCCGGCATATTATATTGTGGCACCCGCCGAAGCCTCGTCCAATCTCGCGCGCTATGATGGCGTGCGCTATGGCCTGCGGGTTCCTGGCAAAGACATTTCGTCCATGTATGAAAATACACGCGCCGAAGGTTTTGGGCGCGAAGTCCGCCGCCGCATCATGATAGGCACCTATGTGCTCTCGGCTGGCTATTACGATGCATATTATGTGCGCGCGCAAAAGATCCGCACGCTCATCAAGCGCGATTTCGAATTGGCCTATCAGGATGGGATTGATGCGATCCTGACGCCCGCCACGCCGTCTGCTGCTTTCGGAATTGGCGAGAAGGGCTCAGGTGATCCGGTCGAGATGTATCTCAATGACGTGTTCACCGTTACCGTGAACATGGCAGGCCTGCCGGGTCTGGCTGTGCCGGGTGGATTGTCAGCCAGCGGCCTGCCGCTCGGCCTGCAATTGATCGGACGCCCTTTCGAAGAAGAGACATTGTTCTCAGTGGCTGAAGTGATTGAACAGGCGGCCGGGCGTATCAGCCTGCCGCAAGCTTGGTGGTGAGCCCCATGAATGCGACCGCGAAACCCTCCAAACTGATCAAGGGTGCGACAGGCGATTGGGAAATTGTCGTCGGTATGGAAATCCATGCCCAGATCACATCCAAGTCTAAGCTCTTCTCTGGCGCGTCCACCACTTTCGGCGGCGAGCAAAACAGCCATGTCTCGCTCGTTGATGCAGCCATGCCTGGAATGCTGCCTGTGATTAATGAGGAATGCGTCCGCCAAGCGATCCGTACGGGTCTGGGCCTCAAGGCCAAGATCAACCATCGCTCGGTCTTTGATCGCAAGAACTACTTCTACCCGGATCTGCCGCAGGGCTATCAGATCAGCCAGTTCAAAGACCCGATCGTGGGCGAGGGCGAAGTCATCGTCGATGTGTCGGCCACCGAGCAGATCATTGTGGGCGTCGAGCGTCTGCACTTGGAGCAAGATGCCGGCAAGTCGCTGCATGACCAGTCGCCGACCGAAAGCTTTGTCGATCTGAACCGCTCTGGCGTGGCGCTGATGGAAATCGTCTCGCGTCCCGATATTCGTTCGGCTGAAGAAGCGCGTGCCTACGTGACCAAGCTGCGCACCATCCTGCGCTATCTGGGTACCTGCGACGGCAATATGGAAGAGGGCAGCCTGCGTGCCGACGTGAACGTGTCTGTGCGTCGCCCCGGCGGGCCGCTCGGTACACGCTGCGAGATCAAGAACGTCAACTCGATCCGCTTCATTGGTCAGGCGGTCGAGGTTGAAGCGCGTCGCCAGATCGCGATCCTGGAAGATGGCGGCAAGATCAATCAGGAGACCCGCCTGTTTGATCCGGCGCGGGGTGAAACACGCGCCATGCGCTCCAAGGAAGAAGCGCATGACTATCGTTATTTCCCAGACCCCGATCTGCTGCCGCTTGAGTTCGATCAGGCGTATGTCGATGCGCTGGCGTGCGAACTTCCTGAATTGCCCGACGACAAGCGCTCGCGCTTCATCGCTGACTATGGCCTGCCGCCTTACGATGCAGGCGTTCTGGTGATGGAACGCGAATCCGCTGATTATTTTGAAGCCGTGGCCAATGGCCGCGATGCCAAGATGGCGGCGAACTGGGTCATCAACGAATTGTTCGGTCGCCTGAACAAAGAGAGCAAGACGGTGATGACGTCGCCTGTGTCTGCGCAGCAGCTTGGCGCCATCGTCGATCTGATTTCGGCAGGCACGATCTCCGGCAAGCTGGCGAAGGATCTATTTGAGATCGTCTGGAGCGAAGGTGGGGATCCCAACAGCATCGTCGAACAGCGCGGCATGAAGCAGGTCACTGATGCCGGCGCGATCGAGACGGCGGTTGATGAGATCATCGCGGCCAATCCCGACAAGGTCGAGCAAGCGAAAGCCAAGCCCACAATGCTCGGTTGGTTTGTCGGTCAGGTGATGAAACAGACCGGCGGAAAAGCGAATCCGCAGGCCGTGAATGACATGCTCAAGCAGAAATTGGGGATCTGAATCAGACGCATTTCGGGAGGAGTGATTCTCCCGATTTGCGCGATTCGTATCGCGCCGCGGTCTCCGCGGCGCTTTTTTTTTAAAAAAAATCGCCTTCTGCAAATTTTTTTTTCGTCCATTTGCAGCCCTATTCGTAGGCTGTTGCTGTCCTGCTCTCAGGTCTAAGGGGGCGCTCTTTAGAGCCTTGGATGAGGACAGAAAAAATGCGTCCTGTGGAGTTTTGGGGCTTGACAAGAATCGAACCCAGAAGCGGCCCGTTTAATCTTGGTTAACGCGACCCCATACGAAAAAAAGCTCGTAAAAATAGGCATTTCTTGATCAGGGTGGAGAGTGGTGGTGCATTGCGCCCTCTAAGATCGGTCGATTTTCGGGGGTGATACGGCCCCGCATCGAGGGCGTCACACCTATGCGTCTACGTCATCCAAATCATCCCGCAAGCAGTCTTGAATCAAAGCTCATGTATGCTTGCGATGCGATGCATTTGCGAGGTCATGACTGGGTCGAAAACGAGTAATCAGACAAACAGACACTTGCACCACTCGTTAACGAGGCTAGGTTATCCACGCCTCATGCCGGTACTCACTTTCTTTTGCCGGCGGACAAATCAGAGGGGACCTCAGATGGCTAAGGCAACAACGAAGCGTAAGCCGGCTGCAAAGAAGACTGCAGCCAAGAAGACCGCCCGCAAGGGTGCGACCAAGAAGGCCGGTAAGAAGGCCGTGAAGAAGACTGCCAAGAAGGCCGTGAAGAAGACTGCCAAGAAGGCCGTCAAGAAGACTGCCAAGAAGGCCGTCAAGAAGACTGCCAAGAAGGCCGTTGCCAAGAAGACCGCCAAGAAGGCTGTCAAGAAGGCTCCTGCCAAGAAGCGCGTCGCCCGCAAGGCGAAGGTTGCTGCTCCGGCTTCGGCCTAATTCTTGGGGCCTGCTGCAAGGCAGGGTCAGGAATAGTCGCACGACACGATTGCCCTCTGTGGTGATCGTGTCAGCGGCGGAATGGTTAGGCAGATTCTTCTGTCGTCATTCGAGACGCCTCTCTCGTCCCGCCGTGGATCAGAGAGGCGTTTTCTTTTCAAGTGGGTCTTTTGCCTGCGCGCAGGTGTTTTCGCACCAGCCCAATAGTCACGAGCATGCTTTTTCTCGGCGCTCAGATGCGTGCCTTCGCTCCATTTACTCTTTTGATTGTTGGTCTGCAGCCTCAGCGGGCGTCAGCTGTTCTCTCATCCGTTGTGGATGGGCTATCGGCTTTGCGAAGCGCATTCAGCAGTCCCTTGCGCTTTGCTTCCTGGTGATAGCCGGTCATGTAGAGGCGGCGCGCCTTCTCTTCATCGCCGCCAGAGACGATCCAAGCATTGGCAAGATAGGGCATGGAATAGGTCAGGTTGGTTTTGGCATCGAGCAGCCCTATGACATCGCCCACATAGCCCATGGATTTGGCAGTCGGTAGGCTTACCTGCATGAGGCCGAAATGTACTTTGGTGCGCGACACGGGATTGTAGCGGCTCTCTTGCTGCACGATACGATGCGCTAGGCGCTCGGGTACGCCATGATGGCGCGCATAATCTCCAATCATGCTGTGCAGGGGCGACGCTGAATTCTCAGAGGTGCGCGCGTTATCTCTTGGCGCAGTGCTGCGGGACACGCGCGTGACACCGCCCTCATTATCTGTGGGGAGCTGGTCGAGAAACTTGGGGCGTGGAATGGGAAGGGGGACCCGCTCCGGCGTTGCTGCTATTTGCGCGCGCGGCTCGTCAACTGGTGCTGTTTGAGCCTCATGATGGGCGGATGCTGAAACTAACGCATCGATCCAGTCAGGACGTGGAACAGGCAAGGGCATGCGCTCGCCTGCCGTCTGGGCTGCTAGTGGCATCAACAGCAGCAAGGACGCAGCCTGTGCAGCCGCGCGCAACTTTGCTTGGGAACCGACCATTAAATCTCCTCGGCGGGGAGGGCGATCGCGCGACGGGCGCGGCCTTTCCCCAGAGCGTATTCAAGCCTCAACACGGCCTGATTCGGTCGATTTAACGCGGGGACCCTTTTCAGCCCCCTTCGACTTGCCCTATTGGTGAATCACTTATGCGGTCTTGTCGGCCGCAATTGTGGCAGGAAGGCGGCAAGCCCTCGCCATAATGACAATGTTGCACCTGGATTGAATGATGCCCATTGACGCGAGAAGCCACCCGAAATCCAAGTCCCGCTCGGCTTTGGATTCGGTGCGCCCCTACAAATGGCGCATCGGACTTACTTATGCGCTGACCTTCCTCGAAGATCTGCTGGAGCTTTCTTACCCTTGGGCAACAGGTCTGGCGATCGATGGGCTGATTGCCCATGAGTTTCATCATGCGCTGCCTATCGTGTTCGCATGGGCGGGGCGCGCCACCATCGGCTGCTTCCGGCAGATGTATGACACGCGCGTCTATACGCAGGTCTATAATGACATTGTCGAGGACACGATCATCCGGCAGCGCAGCGCCGGTATCGAGGCCACCTCAGTGGCCGCGCGTTCGGCCATGTCGCGCGAATTCGTCACCTTTTTCGAGATTGATGTTCCCGTTGTCATCACCTCGTTGATCCATATTTTTGGCTCGGCGATCATTCTCTTCTGGTACGATTTCACCATCGGTGGGCTTGCGGCCCTGCTGTTCATTCCCGTCTATCTGGTCAACAAGGTCTATGTGCGGGTCACCACGCTGCTGAACCATGGCCTGAATGACCAGCTCGAAAAGGAAGTGGGCTATATCGAGCATTATCGGCGGGATGAGGTGCGCGCACATTTTACGGCTGTGCGGATGTGGCGCGTCAAATTGTCGGATGCGTCGGCGTTCAACTGGACCATCATCGAAATTCTGTCGATCTTTGTCTTCATCGCGATCCTCCTTCGGGCCACTGTTCTGCCCGACAATGAGGCAGGCGATATTTTTGCTATCCTTGTCTATGTCTGGCGTTTGATGGAGGGGCTCGATCACGTGCCCACCATCGTCCAACAATTGACGCGGCTGCGCGATATTTCGATCCGCATCGGACAGGGCGCGAGCTTGGAGGATGTGTCGGAGGTTCTTGAAGAAACAGAGCCAGACGAAAAGCCACTTTGATAAATGTCTTAAGGTTCAGCTGTAGCCTGCGCAGCCAGACCTAAAGCAATTGCCTGTAGTGATTAATATTGCTGGATTCTTGTCCCGTGACGCCCTCCTGGGGGCTTGGGCCAACGTTGTGAGCCAGACATTGTTCGTCATGAATGGCAGCCATCGAGTTTCTGTGGCAGTGATTCAGCTCCGCTTCAGGTAGCCCTTTGGGCCCGATGAGCGCTTTCCAAACATCCAAGCGCAACCGGACGCGCTCTCAACCATTGCCTCCATGATCACCGTTGCGTGAGAAGCGGGGCAGTCTCACGCGGTCGTGACTCGAAACGCCGCGGGAGGCACTGCGTACGTCTTTCGGAGCGTCTGGGAGGATGTTTATCCTCGCGTCATGCTCGACATTAAGGGGCGCCAAACGGGATGACGAAATGACCGGGACGCCTTTCGAGCAGAGCCGTGAGGCGGGTGTTGGGGGGCAATCGCATCTCTTGCGCTCGTTCATCCGCGTTGCAGGTGGCTATTGGCGAGGCGCCACCGCGCGCGCGGCCGCTCTCCTGACCGTTGGACTGGTTGGCTGCCTCATCGTCAAGCTGCTTGTCGATGTCGCGATGAATCGTTGGAACCGCTGGTTCTTCGATGCGCTCGAACATCATGACACGGGCGGGGCTGCTCTGGCGGCCTTTGCCTTTCCGGTTCTTGTCTTTTGCGTTGCAGCGGTTGGCGTGGGCATTCTCATATGCCGCGAGACGCTGCAGGTGCGCTGGCGCGAATGGTGTACGACAAACCTACTCGACCGCTGGCTCTTCGATCAGCGCTTTTACCGCATGCGCATTGCCCGTAATGGTCTGCCCAATCCGGAATATCGCATTTCCGACGATGTGCGCATGGCGACAGAACCGCTGACCGATTTCGCCATCGGCCTGTTTACCGCTGTCCTTACAGCCTCCACCTTCGTCGTGATTTTGTGGACGGTGGGCGGGGGTTGGATGTGACCCTTGGCAAACATGTTTTCCATATTCCCGCGTTCATGGTGATGGGTGCGCTGCTCTATGGTGTCCTCGTCTCGGCTTTCATGCCGCTTGTGGGCGGGGGATTGTCCAAAGCTGTTGCCGCCCGCAACGAGTCCGAGGCGCTGTTTCGCGCCGAGATGATCGCGCTACGCGAGAATGCTGAAGCCATCGTGCTGACCCAGGGCGAGGGCCATGCGCGGCGCCAGCTCGCAAGGACATATGGGTCGTTGGCCTCCAAATGGATGCGGGTCGTATCCCAGCACGCGCGCATCACCTGGCTGACCAATGGCAATGCGGCGATGGTGCCTGTCTTCCCGCTGGTTCTGGCGGCGCCCAAATATCTTGCGGGCGACCTGTCGCTGGGCGAGGTGATGCAGCTGGCGTCTGCCTTCGTGCAGGTGCAGATCGCGATTGGCTGGCTTGTCGATAATTATGTGCGTGTGGCCGAATGGTCTGCTTCGGCGCGCCGTATCGTTGAGCTCAACGATGCCATGGCCGATGCCGATTGTGGCGAGCAGAATGGTGTGCCGCTGATCAAGCGTCCGCAAGCCGATGCACTGACGGTGGATCTGCATGAGCTGCGGCTGATGCGCCCATCAGGCGAAATTGTGGTCGCGCGCGCCCATGCGCGTTTTGCACCGGGCGACCGCATTATCGTTAGCGGGGCAGCGGGCGTTGGCAAATCGAGCCTGTTGCGGGCGCTCGCAGGCCTTTGGCTATGGGGCGATGGCGAGATCCGCGTGCCCCATGGCGAGCATGTGTCTTATGTCGCGGCCAATCCGTTTCTGCAGGCGGGTCGCCTAAGTGATGTGATCTGTTTCCCCTCGGGCTTGGAGGCCTATTCAACAGCCTCTTGCTTGCGCGCGCTGGAAGTCTGTGGCGCTGAACATCTGGCCGAGCGACTCGATGAGACGGATCATTGGCAACATGTTCTCTCAGCCAGCGAGAAGCAGCGCGTGGCGCTGGCGCGCCTTTTGGTGACGCGCCCGGGCATCGTGATCTTGGAAGATGCCTTTTCCTGTTTCGGTGCGCCTGAACAGATTGAGCTGTTTGATCGCCTCGCGCGCCATTTGCCGCGGGCGATCCTCATCACAACCGGCGGGGCCGCGGGCCTTGCCGATCTGCATTCGCGCCGCTTCGTTCTCGAAAGGGATGCGGCGGGCGATGTTCGTCTCACTGAACGGGGAGCAGAGCTTCATGCCGTTCGGGGGGTTTTGCCAGTAACAGGGGGCACGACATGAATGAGCATGTGAATCGCAAATTGCATTTTTGGGATGCTGTCTGGGATCTTCAGGTTGAGACCTGTCCCTGCGATGTGCATTTCTGCGACTGGATCGAAAAGAAAGGCGTCACCGATGCTTCGATCTTTCACTTCGGCACAGGCAGCCATCACATCGTTGGGATTCGTCAGGCAGAGAACCGCAGCCGCAATTGCGTCTATGGCATTACAGCAAGCCCTGGCGAGTATGAAGCCTTCATCAAGCTCGCCATTGACCGGCCGGAGGTGGAAAAGACCTATAAGGCTGTTTTCGGCGACATCTACCAATTGGAAGATCGTCTGTTGCCGCGATTCGATGTGGTGAGCCTCTTTCACCTGTGCGAATTCCGCAATGAGCGCAATGATCTTTATGGCGCGCTCACCGACCGCGAAGTGACGGATCTTCTGACCCATAAGACGCGCTCGGGTGGCTATATTCTTTTCTATACGAAGTCCTTTGCCTTCGACACAGCTCAGTCCACGGTGATCGAGCAATGGGAGAAGGAAAGCGGGGTTGAGAAGGTCGGCTTGTATAAGACATTGTTGATCTATCGCAAGAAGTAGTCTCCGTAAGGTCGCATTTGCTTTGGCGCAAGGCGGGTCCGTTGCGGTTTGCTAGCATGTAGTCATGGACAGAGGGCCTGCTTCAGCCGAGCGCCTGATCAACCGTCTGCTTATAGCCGGCGCTTTGATTGCGCTTGCCGCCGGCTTGATGGTGCAGCTTATCGGCGGTAGCTGGGCGCGCACTGTCTGGACGGTGGGCACCTTGCCTGTCGTTGCCGCGCTGGCGGTTGCAATCTTGCGCGGCTTGAAAGTTGGGCGCGCAGGTCTCGATACGATTGCCTTCCTGTCAATGGTAGCTGCACTCGCCATTGGCGAAGCGCTGGCGGCCAATGTCGTCGCGATAATGTATGCCGGTGGCGTGGCGCTTGAAAACTATGCGGTGGCGCGCGCCGAGCGCGATCTAACCGCATTGATTGACCGTGCCCCGCGCGTCGCTCACAAGGTTCACGGCGAGACTGTCGAAGACATTTCTGTCGACGCGATTGTCGCGGGTGATCTTCTGTTGGTGCGTGCCGGCGAGGTCGTGCCGACGGACGGCTTCGTCGAGGGGTCTGTCGCGGTGCTTGATGAATCCGCAGTGACGGGGGAGCCCATGCCGGTTGTGCATATTGTGGGTGCTGCGATTCGCTCTGGGACAACCAATGCAGGCGAGACTTTTCGACTGCGTGCATCGGCCAGTTCGGGCGAGAGCACTTATGCGGGCATTTTGCGGCTCGTGAGCGCCGCCCAAACTGCACATGCCCCATTTTTGCGAATGGCCGATCGTTTTGCCCTCTTGCTTCTGCCGGCCTCTCTGCTGCTCGCGGGAGCCGCATGGTTTGTGTCGGGTGATATGGTGCGCGGATTGGCCGTGCTGGTGGCGGCAACGCCATGTCCATTGATTCTGGCTGCTCCCGTTGCCTTTATTGCAGGCGTGTCGCAGGCCGCCCGGCTGGGCATTCTGGTGAAGGGCGGGGGGGCACTGGAAGCGCTTGCGCAAGTGCGTACTGTCATTTTCGATAAGACGGGTACCCTGACCGTGGGCGGTGCAAGACTGATTGGCGTAGAGACCGCACCGGGCGGGCTTGCGCGCGATGTGCTGCTTTATGCAGCCTCGCTGGAACAGGCATCACATCACATTGTTGCCCAATCCATCGTTGAGGCAGCCCGACTTCAGGGATTGGCATTGTCCATGCCCAGCCGAGTGCGTGAGACGCATGGTTCTGGACTTGAAGGCTTGGTAGAGGGACGGCAGGTGCGCATAGGCGCGCATCCTCTCGTCTTTGGTGCGGCGCAGCCAGAAGAATGGGCCCTGCGGGTGTTTCGTCGTGCCTCGTGGCGATCAGCTCTGGCGGTTTTTGTTTCCATTGACGGGCAGGGCGTGGGGGCCTTGCTGATGGGCGATGAATTGCGCCGTGAAGCGCCCCGCGCAGTACAGCGTCTGCGCCGCAACGGCATTGAACGCATTCTCATGGTGACGGGAGATCGCGCCGATGCAGCCGAGACGATTGGTGCCGCACTAGATCTCGATTCCGTTCTCGCTGATCGGGTGCCAGCCGATAAGGCCGATGCGGTTGCCTCCGAGCAACGCCGTGCGCCGGTGTTAATGGTAGGCGATGGCATAAATGACGCGCCAGCTCTGGCCGCCGCTCACGTTGGAATGGCGATGGGTGCGCGCGGTGCGAGTGCCTCTTCGCAAGCAGCCGATGTGGTTTTGCTGGTCGACCGGGTTGATCGTGTGGCGGATGCGCTGATTGTCGCCCGGCGCACACGTGCCATTGCCATGCAAAGCATTGTTGTAGGAATGGTTTTTTCCGGCATCGCGATGCTCGCGGCAGCGCTTGGCCACCTCACACCGGTGGAGGGCGCGCTGGTGCAGGAAGGAATTGATATCGCGGTCATTCTCAATGCGCTGAGGGCTTTGCTGCCCGCGCATGTGCGCTCCACGCCGCAGCCACATGATGACGATCTCCATGCCAGACACAGGGTGCTAGACCAGCAATTGGATCGACTGCGTGCCATTGCCGATGCCTTGGATGATGCCGGAAGCGAAAGTGCCCATTCGCTCATTCGCGAGGCCAATGGCCTCGTTCAATCCCGTGTGGTCGAGCATGAGCGATCTGATGAGGCATCGCTGCAATCCGTGCATCGGGGAGCATATGGCGCAGCGTGTTCAGCGATGAGCCGCGCCCATCGTGAGATTTTGCATCTGGCGCGATTGCTCGATCGGCTTTCAAGTCAGCTGGAGCTTTCGGCTTCGGATCGTTATGTGATCCGTGACGCGCAGCGCGCTATCGAGACGATTGAGTCTCTCGTTCGGATCCACAATGCGCAGGAGGAAGATATTTTCGATCACGAGGGTTGAGTACGCTCTCAGGCGTGATCTGTATGAATATGCACATGTTCATGCACATGCGGATGGCGATGCAGGACGGCAGGCTCAAGCTTGTTGTTTTTCATGAGCATGGCGCGGCTTGCCAGCCGGTCGAGGACAGGCCGGTCATGCGAGACGATGATCATGGCCACATCGAGCGATTTCAGAATCTCAACGAGCTTCTCAACATGCTGCGCATCGAGCGAATTGGTCGGCTCGTCCAGCAGAAGGACGTCTGGTTCCATCGCCAGAATGGCGGCCAGACAGACGAGGCGCTTTTCACCGCCCGAGAGTTTACGCGTGATGCGCGCTGACAAAGCGCTCAGGCCAAGCCGCTCCAGCGTTGTGCGGGCCTTGGCCATGGCGTCGTCTTCAGATAGTCCCTTATTCAGCGGCCCGAAGGCGACGTCCTCCACCACGCTTGGACAGAAGAGCTGATCATCGGCATCCTGAAAGAGATAGGCAGCGCGCAGACGCATTTCGCGGAAATCGTCTTCCACGCGGCGCTCGCGCCCAAAAGCATGAATGGTGCCGCCAGATTTTTTTTGCAGTCCGATCAGCGCACGCAGAAATGTCGTCTTGCCCGCTCCGTTTGAACCGATGATCGCCAGTCTCTCGCCGTGCTCCAGATGCATGTTGATGCCGTCGAGCACACGCACACCGTCGCGCTCGACAATGACATCCTTCATTTCAATCATATATGTCATGCAAGGCGGTCCAGCAGGAAAAGGCCAAAGATCAACAAGCCCAGAAGACACATAAAGGCATAGTCGGTGGGATTGAGGGCGCGCGTCATACGCAATGGAAATTTTCCTGAAAAGCCGCGGCAACGCATGGATTCTTCCACGCGTTCGGCTCGTTCCATCGAGCGTACCAGCAACATGCCGGTAAAATTTCCATAGGCGCGCCAGGTGCGCATATCGAGCCGCGGCGCAAAGCCGCGCGCGCGCATGGCTTCCATGAGGCGCGCGCCTTCTTCGCGAAAGAGGCTCTGGTAGCGCACGAGAAAAAGCAGGAGATGGACAAGACGCGCAGGCACCCCCAGCGTTGCCATGCCGCGCCCGAGTCTTACAGGCTCCAGTGTGGCAAGCAGTGCCATCGTAGCAATGACAGAAGCATTGACCTTGAGCACGATAGCCAACGCTCGCATGAGCCCTGTTTCAGATAGCGCGAGTGGACCAAAAGCAATGAACGTGCGGCCGTCCACGGAGAGCGGTAGCAGTATCAGCAGCACCACCATAAAGCCTTCGACATGGGCGAGGCGATGCAACATGTCGCGCCAATTCACGTCAGCAAAGGTCGCCAGAGCGAGAGCCGCGATGATCATACCGATTTGCCCAACCGTCGTTGTCATCGAAACGGCAGCGAGCACGCAAAAGACAGCGCCGATGATGCGCGAGCGCGGATCAAGCCGCGTGATCAGCAGCGCTGGCGTATCAGAAAAACGCGCGAGGCTCATGGCTTTGTCTCCCGGCGGCGCGCCTGCGCAAACATGGCGAGACCCGCAAGTCCGACGATCATGCCAATGCCACCCATAATATCATTGAAACGCGTGCGCCCTTCGGCAGCCTCATAGGCTTCAATCAGCGGGCGCATCTGGCGTGCGACTGCGGCGTCGACGATGCGCTCGATGTGCGCGGCGTTGGTGCCATTGGAAGCGGGCCCATCCTCGTCGCCGGTTGTGCTGTCGGTGACATTGGTCGATACGCCCGAAAAGCGGGCGCGGTCGATCAATGTTTCGGCGATGTGGCCATCACCTGTGTTTGCGACGAGGCGATAAGTCTTCGCAGCTGGAACCTTCCAACGATAGGTACCTTGGGAGTCTGTGCGCATTGCGGCGATTTCCTTGCCGCTTTCGTCTGAGATGCGCAGATCAGCATCTTGGGCGCGCCCACTGCCGACAAAAAACGCATAGCCAGAGATCGTCCCATCTTCGAGTGTGGCAAAGAGTTTGAGGCGATGCGCCTGCGCACTCGTCAACATCGCCGCGAGCGCTAGGCAGGAAGCGAGGGCGCGCGATATAATCATGCCGCACCTGCCAGCAATTCCGGCTTGACGCGTTTGACGAAGGAAATGCAGAAGCCACCAACGAGCCCTTCAATCAGCATGAGCGGGATATAGGTCGCAATCATCACGCGGGCCGAGAACATGTAATCAGCTGAAGAGAGCGCCAATGCGGGTGCAACCAATAGTCCCGTGAGCCCCACGCAAAGCGCGCTTGCCACACCTGCAATGAGTGCGGCACGCGCGGGTGTTGCCGACTGGATCATCGGCGCCACCAATGAGCCGATGAGTGCACCGGGCAAAGCAATATTGACGACATTGACGCCCAACGTCGTCAATCCGCCAAAGCCAAACATCACGGCTTGCAACAAAAGTGCGACACAGACCGCCGGAAAAATCGCAGCGCCCAGAACGATGCCCATCAAGCCGCCCAGCAACAGATGCACGCTGGAGGGGCCCACAGGTAAAGCAAAAAGAGACAGAGCAAAAAAGCCCGAGGCGAGAATGGCGGTGCGTGGAATGTCCTCATCGCCGATCTTCTTTAATCCCAGCGCGACAGCGCAGGCAGCAATCACGCCACCGCCGATCAGAACGGGAAAGGAGAGAACGCCGTCTGGAATATGCGCCAATTCATTTCCCCCGTGCGGGGCGGGCGCCCGTCATTTCTGTGGCTTTCACCCAGATGAGACCGCCGATCTCCGTCTTGGCGTCTTTGCCTTCGGGCGATTTCACCGGCTTGTCGTCTTCGATCAGCGCGGCAAACCCCCACCACCCCGCGCGCGGCATGGCGTAGGCAAATGTGCCGGACGCATCTGCTTTGATGACCTGTGTGATGAAAGCATCATTGGGCGCTTTCACGGAACCATCATTCAGATATTCCACTTCAATGTCGGCGAAGGGCACAGGCTTGCCATCCTTCAGCACGACACCGCGAAACAGATTGCCGGCCCAAAGGCCAGTTGGGCGTGTGAGGGGTTCGATCTCTACTGGGAGGCCGATCTTTTCATCCCAGCCTTTGCCGGAGGCAAAACCATCAACGACCACCTTGGCATAATGGACGATGTATTTGTTTTCAGCCGCCTCCCAATAGGGCTGCGGCTCTACAAAATAGATGGCGGCTCCGGGCTCTTTCAGCTCATGGGCGAGAGACCAGGCGCCTACGCCCTGCTTCTTCTTGGGCATCAGACTGGCTGTGAGGTCAATTGTCTTGCCACCGATCAGCGCGCCGACGCGCCTGGGCTTCTTCATCTCCATCACCGGCCCACCCTCCATCGGATGGGTGAAGACGAGATCGAGGGTCACTTTTCCACCTTCGGGAAGGACGTCTTCGGAGGGCAGGATTTCCTGGAAATGGGCGATAGCAGGTAGCGGCAGAGCTGCAGCGCTGAGGAAGAGAGCGGCAAGAGCCTGTTTTCTCAAGACCAGCACGACCCCTCCTTTGTTATGGAGTTTTGATGTTATGAAATTTTGTTGGCTTTTACATACAAATTACAGGGTGACGCAAGGGGCTCCAAAGAAAAAGGCGCGGAATTTTCTCCCGCGCCTTTGTTTTCTTGAATTCAGATCGGGTTAGGCCAGGTTTCCGGCCTCGTCACTCCCGCCGCGCTTCCTGAGGAAAGCGCCCAGAGCCACCACCAAAACGGCGCCAATCGCTCCCAGACTCAGTTCCACCGTGTGCTCCGACAGGCCCCCGAAATAGGGCTGGAGGCCAGGCTCAGAGGCGATGAGCTCGCCCGCCACAAAGCCGAGCAGGGCACCACCGACCCAAACGAGCCATGGGAACTTTTCGATCATGGTAATGACGAGCTGTGCGCCAAAAACGATCAGCGGGATGGAAATGCCCAGACCGATGATGACGAGAAGGTTTGAATCCTTCGCCACAGCGGCGATGGCCAGAACATTGTCGAGCGACATGACCATGTCAGCAATGGCAACGATTCGAACCGCCTGCCAAATGTTTCCCGCTTCAGCCACATTGGTCTCATCCGTTTCATCGGTGAGCAGTTTCACCGCGATCCAGAGCAATAAGAGCGAGCCGCCCAAACGCAGCCACGGAATGGCCAGCAGCGAGACGACAAGCAGGGTGAAGATGATACGCAGCACAATGGCGACGCCCGCACCTGCAATAATGCCGACCGTGCGGCTCTTGGGCGGCAGACCGCGGCAGGCCAGAGCAATGACGACAGCATTGTCGCCCGAGAGCAGAATGTTGATCCAGATAATCTGCAAAAGCTGGATCATGAATGTGCTGACTTCGCCGTCCATCGCCTGTCATCCTGTTGTGGTTGCGTTTGGCAGACTAACGCCGCCGGTCACATTTGCGAAATACCGAGTTTTCCAATCACCGCCTGTGATTTTTTCACTGCGTCCCGATGCCAGAAAGCTGTGCTCAAGTCCAGACCTGAGCACGCCCCGCCACTCACGGGCGCGTGATCGTTTCTGTGTTGCCGATCTCTTTGCCGTAGCGTTGCGCGAGCCAAGCGCAGACCATGAGTTGGATCTGGTGGAAGATCATCAAGGGCAAAATCACAATGCCCGCGGCGGCACCTGGAAACAGCACATTGGCCATGGGGACGCCACTGGCGAGCGTCTTTTTGGAACCGCAGAAGACAATGGTCACTTCGTCCGGCTTGTTGAAACCCAGTGTCCTTGCAACCACCGTTGTAAAGACCAACACCAGCGCCAGCAAAAGGCTATCGAGCAGTAGAAGCGTCACGAGATCATTCACTGCAATGCGCTGCCAGATGCCGTTGACCACAGCTGCGCTGAAAGCCGAATAGACGACGAGCAGAATGGAACCGCGGTCTGTGATGGACAGGATTTTCTTGTGCTTCAGCACGAAGGCGCCAACCTTGGGGCGCAGCACTTGTCCGGCGATAAAGGGCAACAGCAATTGCATGACGATTTTGCCAATAGCCGACAGATCAACACCAGTGTCGCCCTTGGCCGAGAGCAAAAGCCCGACCAGTACAGGTGTGAGGAAAATGCCAAATAGATTAGAGGCCGTTGCCGAGCAAATGGCGGCAGGCACATTGCCTTTGCCAATCGAGGTGAAGGCAATGGAAGATTGGACCGTGGATGGCAGCGCGCAGAGGAAGAGCATGCCAACCCAGAGATTTTCTGACAGCAGGCTGGGCGCGGCAGCATGGAGTGCCAAGCCAATTAATGGGAAGAGGATGAAGGTGCACGCCAGCACCAAGAGATGCAGGCGCCAATGTGTGATGCCGCCAATTACCGTTTCGCGGGCGAGGCGGGCACCTTGTAGGAAGAACAACAGGCTGATGGCAAAGTTGGCGAGAAAATCGACGGCCTCAGCCGCTTGTCCGGAGGCCGGCAAGAGTGCCGCTAATGTCACCACGCAAACGAGGGCGACCAGAAAGGGATCGGGAATGATGCGGCTGAGCACGTTTACGCTTTCTCATTTGCCCTCGGGGCGGGTCGGGCGCCTTGTACGTCTCGGCGGATCCCGCAGCAAGGCTGGATAAGGCCTTGCGCCTTGACGGGGCGCGGGACCGGTTCAATATCACGATTGCGGCCGTGCTGAATGCCCCAAAAGAATCGCCCGAGTGAGGAAATAGGATGCAAAATCCCAAACGGCCGACGACCCGCTTCCGCGAGCTGATTGCGCGGCGCCAGATAACCATGATTCCCTCCGTGGGTGACGCGTTTTCGGCGCGCCTCATTGCGCATGAGGGTTTTGAAGCTCTGATGAGTTCGGGCAATGCCTCGTCGGCGATGAAGCTCGGCATGCCGGATGTTGGCATTATGACCTTGGCCGAAAATGCCGCCAATGCGGGCGCGATGGCGCAGGCGAGTGGTCTGCCGGTTTTTGCCGATGCCGATACCGGCTATGGCAATGCACTCAACGTGCGACGCACCATCATGGAATTTGAGCGCGCAGGTGTGGCAGCGATTATGATTGAGGATCAGGTCAGCCCGAAGCGCTGTGGCATGCTGGCTGGCAAGCGCGTAATTTCTCCCGCTGAAATGGAAGGCAAAGTGAAAGCCGCTGTCGACGCGCGGCTCGATGATGACTTTGTCATTTGCGCACGCACAGATGCCCGCGCAGTGGAAGGTCTCGCCGCCGCCATCAAGCGCGCGGAACTTTATCAAAAGGCGGGTGCCGATGTGATTTTTGTCGAGGGCCCCAAAACGCTCGAAGAGGCGCAAGAGATCGCCCGCGCCATTGATCTTCCGCTGCTTTATAATGTCACGCCCACCGGCAGCGTGCCCCCGCTCGATGTGAAGACACTTGAAGAGATTGGCTTCCGTCTGCTTTCCTGCTCGGTCTGCATGTTGCTGGCAGCGCTGCCCGCCATGCAGAATTTTCTGCGTGTGCTGAAGGAGACTGGCGATGTGGCCAAGGCCAGCGTCGGCGCAGGCCCCATGAGCGATTATCTCGATATTCTGCGTCTGGCCGATTGGCAGGCGCGGGAAGCCAAGTTTACTCCGGCATCCGAATAGGTTGATCCACATAAATTGAAGGAAGGTCGCGCCTGCCAAAAGCGGCCACCAAGGAGGACACCATGAAGGACAGCATGAAAGCCTGGGCGAAGTCTCTGTCGCTTGTGGCCGCCGCTTTTTCTGCGGTCGTTTTGCGTCCTGCGCAGGCGCAGGATTATTATCAGGGCAAGACGCTGACTGTAATGGTTGGTCTTGCGGCTGGTGGCTCTGCCGACACATTGGTGCGCCTCTTCGTGCCGCATCTGAAAAAACATATTCCGGGTGATCCTTCGATCGTCGTACAGAATATGCCGGGTGCGGGCGGCGTGCTCGCATTCAATTACATTTATGAAAAGGCGCCCAAGGACGGCACGCAGATCATCTTCTCTTTGTGGGATCCACTTGCCCAAGCGCTTGGCAATCAGGGCTTGCGCGCGCGTTATGATCAATTTCCCTATCTTGGTGGCATTGCCGACGTGCGCGTGAACTACATGCGTATTGACGCCTTGGAAGGCTCGAAAAAGCCTGCTGATATTATGAAAGCCAAGAACATTATCGTTGGCGCTTATGGCACGACCGATCTGTCTGGCATTCTTGCGCATTTGTCGCTTAAGGCATTGGGTGTACCGCATAAGGTTGTAACGGGCTATCGCGGCGGCGCTGATGTGTTCTTGGCGCTGCAACGGGGCGAAGTGAATTTCCATAACACCAGCCTTGCAACGTTCCGCACCCGCTCGAAGGGTTTCATCCAATCGGGTGAAGGCATGGGCTTCTCCTATCTTCTCGCTTCCGACGAGAAGGGCAATTACGCGCGCCGCACGGATGTCACCGACATGCCGGCCTTCCAGGATCTCTATAAGGAGATTCACGGGAAACTGCCGGAAGGCCCGCTATGGAATGCGTTCAACTGGACTGTTCAGCAGTTTGGCGATCTTGCCTATGTGGGTCTCGCACCTCCCGGTACGCCTGAGCCTGCCTTGAAAGTCTTGCGCAAGGCGATTGCTGACATGATGAATGATAAGGAATTCATCACGGAATCCGTGCAACGCAATGGTCTGCCATTCGATTATGTGAATGATGCCGAAGCTGACAAAGTCTTCAAGGCACTGTCAGGTGCCTCGTCGGAGATCATTTCTGCGCTGAAGGACAGTATGGAAGCGATGGGCGCCAAGTAATGAGCCATCGGGGCCGTACACTTTTCGACAAAATCTGGGATCGACATCTTGTCGGTCATCGCGCAGATGGGCGTGAACTCATCTACATCGATAGGCATGTGCTGCATGATCTTCATGCACCCCATGCTTTCGGAAAACTCGCGCAAGCAGGCCGGAAGGTGCGCCGCCCCGACCTCACTTTTTCGATGCAAGATCACTCCGTTTCGGTTCAGCCGGGGCGTAATGATGACACTTATGCAGAAGGCGCAGCCTTCATCCGAGCCATGCGCAAGGGCAGCGCTGAAAATGGCGTGCGTGTTTTCGATCTGGGAGACCCCGATCAAGGCATCAGCCATGTGGTGGCACCCGAACTCGGCCTTGTTCTGCCGGGCGCGACGCATGCCGTGCCAGACTCGCACGCCTGCACGGTGGGTGGCCTCGGCGCGCTTGCTTTCGGATGCGGGACCACGGAGCTGGAACATATTCTGGCCACGCAAGTGATCACGCTGTTTCGCCCCAAACGGTTGCGGGTCAATCTACTGGGTCAGTTGGGCGCAGATGTTGCGGGCAAGGATGTAGCACTTGCTGTGATTGCGAAGCTTGGCGTGTCAGGCGGGCGTGGTTTTGCAATTGAATTTGCCGGTCCCGTGGCCCGCGCTTTGCCAATTGAAGGGCGCCTCACGCTCTGCAATCTCACCATTGAAATGGGTTCGCGCTCGGGCTTTATCGCGCCCGATGCGGCAACTTTCAAATGGATCAAGGGCCGCCCTTTCGCGCCGCATGGCGCGCAATGGGATCAAGCTGTCGCTTATTGGCTTACGCTCTTCACGGATGAGGACGCGGTTTTCGACAAGGAAATCGATGTCGATTGCAGCCATCTTGCGCCACAAATCACCTGGGGAACAGAGCCCAGTCAAGTGATTGGTATCGATGGTCGTGTACCAGATCCCGCTCAGATGGACATGGATAAGCGTGGCGCGGTCGAGCGCGCGATTGCTTACATGGGTCTTGAAGCGGGGGCATCCATCGAGGGGCTACCTGTCAATCGTGTCTTCATTGGCTCGTGCACCAATTCGCGCTTGCCTGATCTCGAATTGGCGGCACGTCTGGTGAAGGGTCGCAAAGTCGCGCCCGGTGTCACCGCATGGGCTGTGCCGGGTTCTTCCCAAGTGAAGCGCGATGCGGAGGCTCTAGGCCTCGATCGCATTTTCAAGGATGCCGGCTTCATGTGGGGCGAAAGCGGCTGCTCCATGTGTGCGGGCACCAATGGCGATATGGGTCAAGCGGGCGAGCGTGTGCTTTCGACCACCAATCGCAATTTCGAAAATCGGCAGGGCAGGGGCGTGCGCACGCATCTTGTTGGCCCAGCGCTCGCTGCCATTGCCGCCGTGACCGGTCGCATCACCGACGTGCGCAAGCTTTAAGGGACAAGACATGCAACCGTTCACCACCCTGTCTGGTCCGGCAATGCCGATGATCGAAGATGACATCAATACCGATCAGATCGCACCCTTGCAGCTGGCCAAAGGCCTCTCGCCGGATTGGGGTGAGCTTCTCTTCAAGCGCCAGCGCATGAATGCCGACGGATCGGCCAATGATCATGTGCTCAATCGCCTCCAATATCAAAAGCCGGCCATTCTCTTGGCCAATGAGAATTTCGGTTGCGGCTCGTCGCGAGAAAGCGCGGTCTGGTGCTTGACGGGTGTTGGTATTCGCTGTGTCATCGCGCGCACCATAGCCGATATTTTTCGTGAAAATTGCCTGTTGAATGGCTTGCTGCCGATTGAACTCTCAGGCGAGGCGATGGGTCGCCTGCAGGCTTTGGTGACAAAGATCGATGGAGCGCAGCCCTTTTGCGTTGATCTGCCAGAGCAGATCGTGTGCGCGCCCGGCGGCGAGACCTTTGTCTTCGATATTTCCGGGTCCGATAAGACGCGCCTGATTGAAGGGCTGGATGAAATTGGCCTGACCATGAAGCATGAAGCCGAGATCACAGCATGGGAAGCTCAGATGTTTGCAGATATGCCTTGGGTACAGGAATCGCGCGACCGCCGCCGCTGATTAGAAGACAGCTGAGGCAATATGGCTGATCGTGCCTGACGCGGTCACGCTTTCACGCCTGTAGCGTGAAATCAGGTCCACCATGCGTTGCTTGTTCTCGATGGGCGCTGTCGCATGCTGCATGTCGAGAAGCCATGTCGCAACACGGGCGAGTGATGTGCGCACAATGTAGCTACCGCCTTCGCGTGTGCGGCGCCGCAATGCTTCTTTCACACCAAAAGCGAGCAGAAAACCGGCACAATAGTCGAGTGGTGAAGTGGACAGAAGTTTGGGTGTTCCCTGTCCATTCAGAAGTGCGATGCCACTGGTTGCCTGAACCGCACTGTCAAAACCGCGGCGCCCGGCAAAGGCACTATGATCATCATAGGCTGACAAGGACGCGTGGATCAGTCCTGGATTTCGCGCGCAAAGTGTCTGTGCGCCCAATCCTAGTTTTTCCGCCACACCTGGCCGATAGGCTTGCAAAAACACATCCGCTTCGTCGATGAGCTGAAACAGCCGTGCCTTCTGCTTGGCATCGCGCAGATCAAGGCTTTCTTCTTTTTTATCGCGGTTGGCATCGAGCCGATAGGAGAGGAGATCGGGATAAAGCGGATTGTCGATGCGCGTGACAATGGCGCCGGTTTCAGCCAGAAAGCGTCCGCAGGTCGGGCCTGCCAGCACGCGGGTGAAATCCACCACGCGCGCCGGATCAGCGGGCCGTGGTGTGCTCTCCGCCACTTTCTCAATATCAATAAGCGGCGGGCGCTGGGTATTTTGACGCCATTCGTCAGCACTCAGAACCGGCGCGCAAATGGCGCCTGCGGCGGCAAGAGCCACGTCTGCCTCGGCCATCGACCAAGTGGCGATTTTGCTTTCCAACGAGGCGCGCGAGCCTTCAGCCTGCAAGACCGCCAGCGCCCGTTCGCGATGATGGGGAAAATTTACATGCAGGAAAAGATATCGCCTGTCAGCCGTCTCGTAAAAGCCGGTGAGCGGATCACGCGGTGCTGCCACTGGGGCACCATCGCGCAAAACATGACGATAGCCTTCACTGATAAGGGCGGCATGGTCGAGATCGATTTTGATTTCGCCGGTCGGGCGACTGGCAAGCGCTGCCGCAGCGAGAGCGACGCCGGTGACATGACCTGATCTGAAACGGGTGGGGTAGAGATCATCGTGCCCTGAAAAGACCACGCGCGGCCCCTCGAGATCCGTTGCCGCGCTGGCGCAAAGGAGGTCTTCGAGGCTTGCGTGGGCGGCCTGTGTCATTTGGTCAGACGCAGGAGACGGCGGAAAAGCTCAGCACATAGGCCCAGCGACACTAGGGCCAGAAGGATGAGACCTGCCAAAAGCTCGTTTTCAATCGGGGGCATAAGGGGTCCTTTTGGAAGCGCCGCGGAAAATGGCATGGGCACAGAAGGCAGGCAAGTTGGCGTGACGAGTTGCCAAGCGGCTCGCGCCTTGCCAATCTACCATCATGAGCTGGTCCAGACAGAGAGACCAGCCCGACAGGGGAGGAGAATTCATGCGCAGGAGCCTTAATCGCTTCATGCTCGGCATTGCTGCTGGCGCCATTAGTACGGGCGGCGCTTGGGCGCAGGCTCCGGCATCGTCGCCGACAGCGAAGTGGACGACGATCACTGAAGACATGCTGCGCAAACCCTCGGCAAATGACTGGCTGATGTGGCGCGGCAATTATGCGAGCTGGGGCTATAGCCCGCTTGCCCAGATCAACAAGTCCAATGTGAAGAATCTGCGCGTCGCGTGGACATGGTCGCTGAATTCCGGCGTCACCGAGAGCGAACCGCTGGTGCATGATGGCATTTTGTTCGTCACCAATTCGGGCGACAAGATTCAGGCGCTGAATGCGGCTACTGGCGATCTCATTTGGGAATATCGTCGTGATCTCGCGCCGCAGCTCATTCAGCAGGGCGGCAATTCGCTCGCCAAGCGCAATATGGCGCTCTATGGCGACAATCTCTATATCACGACCTCGGACGCTCACGTCGTCGCGCTTGATGCGCGCACGGGCAAGATTGCTTTTGATCATGAGACGGCGGATTGGAAGAAGGGCTACCGCTACACCAGCGGGCCTTTCATGGCCAATGGTGTCCTTGTCGCCTCAATGAGCGGCTGCAATCTGGCCCAGCCCGGCGGCTGTTTCATCACCGGGCACGACCCCAAGACGGGTGCCGAAAAATGGCGCGTGCATACGGTCGCGCAAGATGGTGATCCGAACGCAAAAACATGGAACGGCCTGCCATTGTCCGAACGCTTTGGCGGCTCGGCCTGGATTGCAGGCTCTTATGATCCGGAAACCGACACGATCTATCACGGTGTCGGCCAGCCCTATCCTTGGATCGCAGAAATACGCGGCACGACGCCGAAGAAGGCCGGGTTCGACAATAGCGCCCTCTACACCGATGCCACCCTCGCCATCGACCCCAAGACAGGGAAGATGAAATGGCATTTCCAGCATTTGGAAAATGACACGCTCGATCTCGATTACGCCTATGAGCGCATTCTCGTCGATCTGCCGATTGCCGGCAAAATGCGCAAGACGGTGGTGACAGCAGGCAAGCTCGCCATCGTCGAAGTCTTGGACCGCACAAACGGCCAATTCCTCTGGGCGAAGGAAACCGCTTTCCAGAATGTCGTCAAATCGATCGATCCCAAGACCGGCGTCAAAACAATCAATGAAGCCGCCATGCCCCATATTGGCAAGACGACCTTCAATTGTCCGGCAGATCCTGGTGCTCGTGGCTGGCCGTCAACGGGCTACAGCCCGAAGACGCAAATGCTCTACATGCCGATGACCGAATATTGCTCGAACACCACACCCGCGCCACTGGAAGCGGGCGAGAAATATACGGGCGGTGGTCGTGCGGTCTATGCGCGTGTGCCGATCCCCAATAGTGATGGCAAGTTTGGTCGCCTCGAGGCTGTCAATCTTGCCAATCAGAAATCGGCTTGGGTCCAGCGCCAGCGCGCGCCCATGTCGAGCGGCGTCATGCCCACAGCCGGTGGTGTTCTGTTTGCCGGCACGCTTGATCGCTATTTCCGCGCTTACGATGATAAAAATGGCAAAGTGCTTTGGGAAACGCGCCTGAACAATGCGCTGAACTCTCCGCCAATTTCCTTCTCGGTGAATGGCAAGCAATATGTTGCCATTGCTGTTGGCAATGGATCTTCGCAAGTGCGCTCACTCAACACGCTCACGCCGGACATTAAAAATCCGGATGGTGGCGCAACGCTCTGGGTGTTTGCGGTGCAATGAGACTGTTGGCCCTGATGTTCACGTTTCTCTGCGCCGCCGTCTCTACGGCTGCGGCGCAGGCTCCCGTTTTTTCGCCCGAGCAAGTGGCACGCGGCAAAGCCTCCTATATCCAGCGTTGCGGCATGTGCCATGGCGAAAATCTGGATGATGGCGACTTTGGCGGCGCGCCTTTGCGCGGCTCGTGGTTTCGCGACCATTGGGGATCGGGCTCCGTTGCCTCTCTCTTCTCATATGTGAAAACCACCATGCCACCGGATAATCCTGGCGGTCTGAATGATACGACTTACACCGACATTCTCTCCTATATTCTGCAGCGCAATGGCTATGCGACAGCCGGGGAAGAGATGAAGCCGGATGAAAAAGCCATGGAAGCCATGAGCCTCCAGAATTAATGGCGTTAAAACAAACAGTCCGATGAAGGACTGCTGGGGAGGGGAATATGCGCAAGCTTGCCCAAGTCATTCTGTTTGGCGCGGCGTTCGTAACGTCTGCCCATGCAGCGAGTGCCGATGCGGTTGAGGATTTTTACAAGGGCAAGAGCATTACGATCATGATTGGCTATGGGGCCGGTGGATCGGATGATTTGTGGGCACGGCTGCTTGGCCGCCATATGAACCGCTTCATGCCCGGCAACCCAACAGTCGTGCCGCAAAATGTTCCGGGCGCCGGCTCGCTTGTCGCCGCCAATCAGGCCTTTAAGACTGTGCCCAAGGATGGCACGGTTATGGCGCTGATCAATCGCGGCGTGCCCTTTGAACCATTGCTGGGCAATAAATCGGCGCAATTCGACCCGCGCCAATTCAATTACATCGGCTCACCAGATCGCGATACGATTGTAGCTTTCGTGCGCACAGATGGCCCGGTGCAAAAGCTCTCTGATTTGCGCACCAAAGAATTGATAGTGGCTGCTACCGGTTCGGGGGCTGACAGTCTCACCTATCCGGTGATCTTGCGCGATTTGTTCCATCTGAAATTGCGCATCGTGCAGGGATATCCGGGCTCGCGCGATATGAACCTCGCCGTCGAGCGAGGAGAAGCGCATGGCACATTCATCTCTTATGATACCGCGCTGCGTGAGCCGGGTCTTAAAGATGGTTCGCGCCGCCTGCTTGTGCAGGGGCGCCTGACGTCTGATCCGCGCATCAAGGATGTGCCGGGCTTGAATGATCTTGATCTTTCACCGGCAGAACGCAAGGCCGCGGAATTCTTCTTGCTGCGGGCTGACATGGGCCGCCCCTTTGTGGCGCCGCCGGGGGTGCCTGCAGATCGCTTGGCAGCATTGCGCAAAGCATTCGTCAACACACTCCAAGATGCCACCACACTCGACGATGCATCACGGCAAGGTCTCAATGTCTCACTCATCTCACCAGATGATCTGATGAAGACTCTTGAGGTCGCCTATCGTTTCGATGAAAAGACCATCGACATGGTGCGTACGAAGATGCAGGCTGCCGAGCAGAACAAGTAATCGACATTTCCCGAATGAATTTCGGGGGTCAATAAAAATGCGTAGCTCTTCTCTTTTCCGCCGCACTCTTAAAAGAGATCGCCCCCATTATCGTCACGTTTAGCGCTCTTTGACGTGATTGGGTCCAGGCTGCTTCAAAGAAAAAGGGCTCAGCGGAAAGCTGAGCCCTTTGTAGTTTAGAAGGCATATATCTATCTGGTATTTTACTTAGTTGGAAACCAAGGCGTTTGTGGCAAATACCGCGTCGGGAACGGAATTATTCTCCGTCGTCACCGTCGTCACCGTCATCGCCATCATCGCCGTCATCGCCATCATCGTCATCGCCATCGTCGGAATCATCATCGTCTTCTTCATCATCTTCATCTTCGTCAGCGTCGTAATTGTCGTCCAATTCGACGTTTGATTCGTAATCGATAGTCTCATTATTGTAGGTGGTGCTATTGTAATTATTGGTCAAAGATGTCGAGTTGGACGAATACCAGTCTGAATATCCAAAGCCGTAGCTTCCAGTGTCCCAGCTATTCCAGCGGCCAAAACTTCCGGTATCGAATTTGAATGACATGAAGCCTGCATCAATGGCGACTTTTGCGCTGTGATGCTTGCCGGCCCGATAATAGGCGATGTAATCGGTTGTCTTCTTCTTCTTCACGAGTGTGTTGGCGATGCGATCAATATCGTGCGGCTTCGACACTTCTTTACCGGCAGCCTTCCCGATCACGTCCCCAGCTTTGAGGCCGGCTTTGTCCGCGTAACCGCCGGGCTCCACAGAAACAACGAAAATCCCTTTGTCGTTGGGCGCTTTCAGGCCGAAGGTTTTTCTGACGCTATCATCAATGGGAATGATCACGGCGTGCAAACTCTTCGAGACAACCGGTGAGGGGAGTTTCGGAACTTCTGCCGCATAGCTGGTGATCGCCGCGAAAATGCTCAAACAGGCAAGAGCAACCACGCGCGTTATTTTTTTTCTGATCATCTCATGAGTCCCTTCGAAACCACATATTCCACGTTATATCCATGCGGAAAACGGAGAGGCAAGAGGCCTTAGTTTTGCATCAATATCGAAGTCTAATGTTTCAATTTATGAGATATAATTCGCATTTTTAGTACGGATATTTGGATGCTCCGCGGAGGCTTCATAATTCTGTAATATTGAATTTAGCCTGTTTACTTTTGCCTTTATCGATTTGGGTGACGGATAAGGAAATTTCTCTCCAATCCATACCGGCACTTGCTCGTAGGCAGGTAAGTTCAATCTGTTTTGCAGACCTAATTCAATCAGGAATTCGTATTGGCCGATTGTCATAGAGGCACCTTTAGACTAATTTTCCCGAACGGTTCACGTTTCATTTTTACGAAAATCGAAAAGGTCAGAAGACACCATGATGAAAAAAGTTATGAAGGTGTCTTCCTTCCGCTTCAGTCTGGCGCTTTCGGCAGCGGCATTGATTGCGTCACTTATTATCCTTGGCCTGCTTCCATTCGCTGTTCAGAGCATCGTCAGGGACATCAAAGGCTTGGTGTCCGAGCAGCAGTTCTTGACCAAGGATCTTGATGATAGGGGACAACATTTTACGGACATCGAAATTTCCCTCAAGGAAGTTGACGAGTTGACCCAGGTTGCAACCGTTGAAATCTCGGGTGAAAGAAGCTGTGTAGCACCCTGCGGTACATTTGAAGACAAGGTGACGTTCTACGGGATTAATGAACAGACCAAAGATCAGCGTTCGCACTCGAAAAGCGCATCGATTACAATTCCGGATGCCAATGTTCCGATCTCAAGCGAGATCAAGCTTCCTTTCACCGGAAGGCTTTTCGTTTATCCTTATGATAAATATGTATTTGGCATTGGTATCAACATCGAGAGAACGTTTACAGGACAACCTGCGAAGCAGCTCAAGCCGAGTGACGTTGCAGATAGTTTTGAGATTTCGTTTTCCGAGAGCGTTTCCCGGATTGAGCTGAAGAGTTTCGAAAAGGTCGATGGCGCAGTTTACAAGCCGCGCAATGTTACTGAACCTTATTTGTTTGCGGGTGTTGCGAAATTTGAGCGTCCGATGCATCTGAAAATCATCGTGACAATGGTCGTTTTAATGATTGTTCTGGTGTCCATCTATACGATGGCGACGCGGGCCTTTAATGAATTGATCCTCGATGTAGGTGCGATTATTCTCGGCATATTCGGTGCTCGAGAGCTCGTCATTAAGGACTTTCCTTCGGATACCACGTTCGTCGACACAGTCTTCGGCATGATTGTTCTCTATAATCTTATGGTCGTCATTTTCAGAAGTATTTTTCATTTTTATAAATTATCGAAACAGGACCCGGCGAATTCGCCGGCTGCCGATTAACGTCGTCGCTCTCTCGGGTCGCCTGCTCGTTTTTACGCGAACGGGCGCCTGCAGCCGCGCTGTTTTCTTGATGTCGCGCGTGCTGATTTATGCTGTTCTTCTTAACAGGTGGCAAGCAGGGATCAGGTCCACAGGATCTCCTGCGGGTTGTCCTGCGGGTCGTCCTGCGGGTCGTTCTGCAAGTCCGCCGCAACGCCGAAGATTAATCGCTTCGGGAAGATCGCTTTTGGTTGGACCCTATATTATGGCTGGTTTGGGAGACCAGTGTCAGACGCCATCTCGGCAAGCGGATTATCGCCATACCGGTTCGTGTCCGCGTGACCGCGAAAGCAACTGAAGACAATTAGAACGATCTGACCGAGCAGTGGGATAAAGTTCAAGAAAAACCACCACCCTGTTTTTCCGATGTCATGAAGGCGGCGGACTTGTAGGGCGATTCCTGGAACTAATAAGATGAGTGTGACGATGCCTGAAATCGCGCCACTTTCATTTTTGTTCAAGGTGGAATCGATCTGTTGGGCGATCAAGCTGATCAAGACACTGAATAAACAAAAATACCAGAACTCTGATCTGCTGGCCCGTCCTTTGAAGGTTGCATAATTTTTAAAAGCAGAATTTAAAGCTTCCCAAAAATTCATGATTCACCCCTCTATTTCTGGTCCTGTTTTAGCCTGTTACACGATCTAGCAGCCGGCCAAAAGTAGTCCGGAGCGATAAGCCACTGTTTTATTTTTACGTTTGCAAGAGGGCCGCTGCAGGTGTGGGCGTTGTTTCGTTCCTTGATTTGACGTGTAGGGCGTCTTGGAGAAAGTTTTCGTGCAATCTGTCACCGGCCTGTGGGTTTGCCTTTGCTGCGTTATGATCCGAGGCTTTAATTTAGTCGGAATACGCGCGGGATTTGGGGCGGGGCCTATCAGAGGCTTCAGGCATATATTGATGAGAAACCAGATCAAGCGGGAAGAAAACCGCCTAACAGTTTATAAGATTTTGATTTCAAAATGATTTATTGGAAATATTGGCGGAGACGGTGTCCGACGAATGTGTATGCACTAACATATTCACGTAGTTAGTAACTATCTGAAAATCATTGACCTCTTCGTTCTCGTTGTCCACTAGGGTTCTCTTGTATTCACCCAAATCCGTGCTAATTTTGGGGACTGGTTTGGGGACTGGTGATGTCAAAGAGAACCATCAAGAGGTTGACCTCTCGTGCTGTAGACGCGGCCAACCCCGGGAAGCATTCCGATGGGGGAGGGCTCTACTTAATCGTTGCACCGTCTGGCGCTCGGAAATGGGTTTTCCGCTACATGCGGGAAGGCAAAGCCCGTGAAATGGGGCTTGGTCCAGCCTCTGGAAATACATTGGCTGACGCCCGTAGAAAGGCGGAGGACGCAGCCCGCTCGCTCATGAATGGCAGCGACCCTCTCGTTCAAAAAGCCGCACAAAGAGAGGTTCCCACTTTTGGTAAGTTGGCGGAGGACGTAATCAGTTCAATTGAGACGGGGTTCCGAAACGCAAAGCATAGACAGCAGTGGCGCAATACAATCTCGACTTATGCAGCGCACTTATTGGATATGAAGGTCGATGACATCGACACGGGCGATGTCTTGAAGGTTTTAAAGCCAATATGGTCTACCAAGCCTGAGACAGCTTCTCGTGTCCGGGGCCGTATCGAGAAGGTATTAGACGCGGCCCGCGCTCAAAAGTATCGACATACTGAAAATCCCGCACGATGGCGTGGCAATTTAGACCACCTTTTGCCCCGTCAATCAAAGCTGGCGCGCCAGCACCATGCGGCGATGGACTATAAAAATGTTCCAGCTTTTATGAATGCTTTGCGTGAAAGAGAGGCTATTGCAGCGCGTGCTTTAGAGTTTTGCGTCCTGACCGCTACCCGGACCTCGGAAACACTCCTAGCTCAATGGAGCGAGTTTGATTTGGGCGAGGGTATATGGACCATTCCTGCGAAACGCATGAAAGCAGGGCGAGAGCATCGTGTACCGTTGTCCAGTGGTGCTTTCAAAATTGTAGAAGCTCTTTCTGTTTCGCGCACCGGCGAATACCTCTTTCCCGGCAATAGGCTAGATCGCCCCCTTTCCAGTATGGCTATGGAAATGCTTCTGCGAAGGATGGGTATTGAGCACGCGACGGTTCATGGATTTAGAAGCTCGTTCCGTGATTGGGCAGGGAATGAGACTGAGTTTCCCCGTGAGCTCGCCGAGCAATCCTTGGCACATGTTATCGGGGATAAGGCCGAGCAGGCATACCGCCGTCGAGATGCTCTAGAGAGGCGACGCGCCCTTATGGAGCAATGGGCAAAATCTCTTATCACCCCTATATATTGACGCCCTTGGCAGCGCGGGTACTATTAGTTGACATACGGCATCCGCTGTGCTAACTTTGTA
>CANJVX010000024.1 GCA_947478405.1 Beijerinckiaceae bacterium
GCCGGGCTATCTGGCGGGCGCTGTAGAGGCGTCGAGGCGTGCCGCCGCTGCTGTGTGCTCTTCGCTCGTGGCAACGAAAGCTTGAGACCGGTGAACCCGCGACGATCCAAGATATTGCTAAGGCCGCGAAGTTCGCAACCCAGTTCGTGGGCCCTATCATGTTGTCCATCGTCAGAACATTTGGCTCAGATTGCGGCTTAGATGAGCGGATTTCATATTGGTTCCTTCATCATGACGACGAGAGCAAAGCTACCCTTCAATCACAAACGCAAATCTGGGACAGGGGTGCTGATGGGGAACAGCGGAAAAATTTATTGCACAGAAATTGAGAACCTAACTAGACCTCCTTCGGAATCTCCTTTTCCATAGAGCATCTTTACGACAGCGACATCGGTCCCGACAAAACCAGTTTTGGGCGTAAAGATCACAGTAGACCTGTTCTCCATTGTGAGTTTTCCGTTTTTGGGCTGTTCGATGATTTTGATACCGTCCGCAGTCCCTTTTTTCATTCGTCTAGCCAGACGGCATGGAGTGTCCTTTCGCGTCGAAAGCATCCCGGGGCTTTCGCCTGAAATTCTCGATGAGGCCTTGAACTTCGACAGGCACTGGAACACATCCGCCTTAGCCTGAATGCCAGAAAATGAAATCGTAAGACAAGTTACGAAAATGGTAGGGAGAATATGGCGCATTATCTGTAATCCTTTAATTGCAGTTCCAATTTTTCGAAAAAAGATGACGCTATATCCGATCCGGTATGATTAATTTTTCTATTAACCATGTCTCATGATTAGAAACTTTCTTTTTATATCTAGCTATTCTGAGCATTTTTATTTTTTTATCGGATCAAATCGAAGAACCCGAATTTTCCATTGGTCATAGAATGAAGAAAACTTCTTAGGAACTTTTATTGGATTGCAGAGACGTACAGCACGCAAGGCGCTTTCCGCCAGTACGTTCAAAGACGGATCTTGTGGGGCATTGAGTAGTGCGGGCTGACCAACGAGAGAGCCATCTTTTGAATATTCTACCTTGACCATAGGAATGTATCGTTGAGTTGAACTAGCGCCCTTAAAATTCCAACAATTTTTATATTGCTCATGCAATGAGGCATCGAGTTCTTCCCAAAAAGAAGTTGACATGCGCGGCACATTTGAATTGGCGTCGACAAGCGAGGGCCTAATATTGACCGTCAGATCCGGAGCACTGCTTTGCTTTCCCATTTCGAATGATAGCAATCGGGTAATTTCAGTTGGGTCGGTTTTGCTTTTTGATTCATCTGGATTTGACGCGGCGGCGCCAGCAGTAGCTTTTGATAGAGGTAAAGGCGCATTGGGATCGATGATCGTTCCATCCGGCCGCACTGCGACAGGGCGAACCTTTTTCGGTTCAGCAAAAATTGGCTTGGCAACAGTGCTGACCAAGCTCTCTATATCTCTAATATTACAAGCGCCACCCTTCGCCTTGATAGCGCTACAAAGGGTATTGGCTTCTTCTCTTCTTAAAGGTTTGACAAGCACATGATACAACGTGTTCGAATGCGTGCTGGCAGCAGTTTCAATTGAAGGTGGATACGTCTTTAGCTCAGAATTAAAGCCTTGCATCAGCCTTTTCATGGCAGCTTCCGCTTCGTCTTTAGAAGAAGTGGTAGCAAAAACGATTGCAAACGTAGCAAAAACTTTATTATCTTCGCTCCATGCATCAAACGCTTCCTTGATGACGCGCTCGCCCGATGCTCCTTTTTCGAAGGTGATCTTTGCGATGCTCTTATCTGTCAAAAGCATCGGCACGTCGAACCAACCGCGATTGCGGATCAGCTCGATGTTGCGCTTCTCCGCAGGCCCGCCACGTGCCAAACCCACCAGAAAGAAATTGCGCAGGATAGGCGTCGGGACGCCTACCAGAGGATCACCCGAAGGCGTATCTTCGCTGCGCAATTGTGGTGTCTGAATTTGTGCAATCTCAGGCACCACACTGCCGTCGGCGGGCGTGAATCGCAATTCAATCGTGTGGGATGCCGGCAATTTTTCATCCGTGTTTTGCTGGAAGAGCATGACGGCTTTTAATTTTGCATCCGGCAGATCGATTTCTGCGCGTACCCCTACAGACAACGGCTGTCCGGGACCGCGGCTCACCTGATCGAGGCGCCAGACAACATTGCCCACGAATGTTTTCACGCGCTGGGGATCGTCGTGTGCACCGAGGAGCAATGCTGCGCGTTGGCTCACGGACGCAACCTGCCTACTTGTTCGCATTAGAAGATTGTACGGAGGTTGAAGGGGCTTTGTTGCAGCGGCGGGTTCTTTGGGGCGTAGAGGGCGGACAATAGGATCGCCAAAGGCTTCTTCTTCAATTGGCCCGTCTTTGGCCATAATAGCCTCATCAACTGTCAGTCGCTCGCTTTGCTGCGGAACATCCGTCACATTCTCCGGAGTAAGCCTATAGAACTGATTTCGGAGGTTGGGTAAAAAATTATTTATCGGGACAAGATTTTGCCCAATTTCAAGCGAGAAATATGATATTTTTTTGTCTATCTCAATTAAAATATTTGCTTCTGATTTTTGCATCAAGCGAAAGCAGCCATTTTCTAATTTTTCAGCGTCTTCCCCCTCGCGCATCATCAACAAAGATGCACTCACAGTTAGTTGCAAACCATCTACAGGGTTCAGACAAGCTACGGCTGAAGAGCTTGTTTCATTTTTTAATGCAAATACATGCCCCCACGTTTTTGGTTTGGCAGCTCTCTGGCTCAATTCAAGGCGCCAGCGAACGTCATTTTTTCCATCGATTGAATATGATTCTGGATGATCTTTGATAGCGACGTATTTTATTGCAGAAATTCCTTCCAGCATTATTTTTTCGCTAAAAATTTTTGACTCGGATAAATTTGTTTCTGTTGGTCCAGAATAGCCCTGTAGACGAATGATTGACCCAATCAATCCCATCAATAAGGCAATTGCTACTATATAGACGGTCCCTTTTCTCCATTTTTTCTTTTCTTTTTTTAGCCCCGTTGATGCGCTGGTGCTTTTGTCTTTTGTTTTGAGACCATCTTCTTCCAGAAGCTTTTTTGAAACGATTGACCTGTAAGCGTGAATGACCTTGCGTGTCATCTGCTCGGCATGGGATTTATCACCTACATAAGTATCTGGGTGATACATCTTCAGGCAACGCACATACGATGCCTCAATTTCTTCAAGCGAGGCTGTTTCCTCAATGCCCAATGTCTCAAAGTATTCATTCATTTCGTAATGCCTGTTGGATTGCCTCTGTCGTCAAACATCGTTGCGAGGATTGCACATGCGACTAATGGCAGATGATCTACATGCTCCCATTGGCGTCATCATTGGGGCACAGACTTGTCTATAAAATACCCGTCCAGCCACATGGTAAACCTTCTCTGATAAGGCGCATGTGTGGTCAGACCATATCCTCCAAATGGCTTTTAATGCACGCTTGTTCAGAGCCGCTTTTTGGTTGCGGCTAATCTGTGCTGGTGATGTAAATTTTTATAGCTCTCAGTTGTCGCATGTTGTCGTAGATGCGCCGTTACTGTGGTAGCAAACTACGCAATTTACCGATTTTCCGTTCACCACCTGTACAAAGGTTCTGCAGCCTGAAGTTTGCGCAGACGCAACAGATGAGAATGAAAGAGCGCCAAAAACAACGCAAACAAACCATGACATTCTATAGAGCTGCATTGTCGCCTCCCCGTAAGATCGTAAAGAGCCTACCGCCGTTATTTGTGCATACAAACGTTTTTGTTTGTTATCGCATGCTTTTGGGATAACATAACGGATCCGTAACGGGTTCTCCGATGCCTGAAACAACAACCTCAAAGCAGGGCCGCTTCAAGCCCGGTCAGTCTGGCAACCCTGCGGGGAGGCCCAAAGGCGCACGTCACGCCACGACATTGGCGATAGAGGCCCTCCTAGACGGCGAGGCCGAAACCATCACCCGAAAGGCCATCGAAGCTGCCAAGGCGGGCGATATGGTCGCAATTCGGCTCGTACTGGATCGCATATGTCCTCCACGCAAGTCACGCCCCATTCACATCGAGCTGCCGTCAATTTCTGACGTGTCAGACGTCGCAAGCGCCCAGCAGGAAGTCCTCAGGGCCACCTGCGCGGGCGAGCTGCTGCTTGATGAGGCGCAGGCACTCAGCGGTCTGATCGAGGAGCGAAGAAAGGCGCTTGAAACGGAGGAATTGGAAATCCGTATTCAGGAGCTTGAATCCAAGTCCGAGCTTTCACATGCGCGCCGGTAGTCGAATTGGCCGGACTGCGAAGCTTGCGCGCATCCAAGCTGCGAGAGGGCAATGTGCTGCCCCAACTGATGCGATCAAAGATTTTCTAACGCTGTTGTCTTCTATGCCGAGGGAGGAGCTGTGCAGGCTCCATGAGTGGCGGCTAAGCAATGGTGAATTTGGGGACTATTTTGGGTCATCGAAGGTCATGAATAAATAAAAATCTTTTAATATCAATAACTTATATTAAATAAATGGCGGAGACGGTGGGATTCGAACCCACGATAGGGTTTCCCCTATGACGATTTAGCAAACCGTTGCCTTCAGCCTCTCGGCCACATCTCCGCAGGCCCTTTTGGGGACCGCGCGTTTCTATGCCCGAGGCGGGCGGGATTGGCAAGCTTCCCGCATTTGGTCAGTCCTCAATGGTGGCGATGAAAGCGCCGATCCGCTCAATCGTGGGCGGGTCGAGCAGGAGGGGTGCATGGCCTTGGCCTGGAACCACCAACCCGTCCGCTCTCGGGTGGCGCGTCATCATTGCCTGAAAAACCTCCGGGGATAGAAGGTCGGATTTTTCACCCCGAATTGCGAGCAGGGGCACAGGTACCAGCGCGTCGTAATGCGCCCATAGATCGGCCATCGGCTGGCTGGGATCATAGGCATCAAGTGCGCGCGCCAGCGCGGGGTCGTAGCGGGTGACAAGAGCGCCGTTTTTCTCTTCCAGCGTTAGCTGTGCATAGGCGCGCCAATCTTCATCATTGAGCGCGGTGAATTGCGCGCCCGAGACTTGTTTGAACATGGCGATCGCTTCGTCCCATGTGCGTGGCTGCGGTAATTTGCCGACATAGGATTTGATGCGGATGAGGCCTTGGGGTTCCAGCACCGGGCCAATATCATTGAGTACGACGCCCGCCAGAAGGTCAGGCCGGAAGGTGGCAAAGAGCATGGCATGAATGCCGCCGCGCGATGTGCCCACTAAGATCGCCCGTTTAATGCCATGTGCGGCAAGCATTGCCTGAATGTCGGCGCTCTCAACGGCAAGGTCATATTTTTTCGGATCGGGATCGCGGTCGGAGAGCCCGCGGCCGCGGTAGTCGATCGCTAGCACGCGGCGTGCGGGGCCGAAGCTGCCGCTTGCCAGCGCGCGCGCCAAACAATCAAAATCCTCGGCTGTTCGTGCAAGGCCAGGCAAGCAGATGACGGGCAGGGGACAGGGTTTTGCCGGCACGTAAGCGCGCAAATGCAGGCGCAGCCCGTCTGCTGCCGTGTAGATATGCGAGGTGATCTGCACGGTGTTCATCGCAGCATTTTAGAGCTTTTGTTCGGCTGTGCGCAATTCGGCTTTCAAGATCGAGGTGCCCGGCTGCCCAGCCAGTCGCATATAAATATCCAGATTTTCCATCACACGCTGGACGTAATTGCGGGTCTCGGAAAAGGGGATGCGCTCCACCCAGTCGATAGTATCGACATTTACATCGCGCGGATCTCCATAGGCGGCGATCCATTCTCGCGCGCGGCGCGGGCCCGCATTATAGGCCACGAAGGTAAGAATATGCGATCCACGGAATTCATTGAGCAATTGTCCCAGATGGGCTGCGCCCAATTTTGCGTTATAAGCAGGCTCGTCGAGCATCCGCGTTTTTTCAAATGTCACACCGATCTGCTTGGCCGTATGCTGTGCGGTGGAATCAATCATTTGCATCAAGCCTTTTGCTCCAGCAGGCGACAAAGCACGCGGATGAAAGGCACTTTCTTGTCGCGCAATGGCATGAACAACTGGCATGGGAGCTGAGCCGGGAGCTGGTTCAAAAGCCGGTATGCCGCTGGTTGGAAAGGCAGCCGTTTCCAGCGTGATGCCGCGTTGCAAAGCGTGTTTGCCGATGGCCAAGCTGGTGCGCGGATCGCCATAGGTTTCTGCCAATGCAGTCAAGGCAGCAAGCTGGGCTTCGTCTGTGAGCGTGCGTGCTGTGTCGATGGCAAGTGTCGTGGCGTTTTCTGTTTCATCCAGGGCGTAAAGAAGTTCGATGACGCGCGTGGCCTGCAGGCGCTGATGTCCTTTGGCGATGATCTTCGCCTTGCGCAGCGGCGCGGGCGGCAGATTTAATTTCTCACGCGCAAGTTGGCCATAATATGCGGTTTGGTCTTTCGCTGCCTGCTCATAGAAACCGCGCGCTTCGTCGCGACGACCTTGTGCTTCAGTGGCGCGCCCTTGCCAATAGGCCGCGCGCGCGCGCGATATGGGTGTTTCGGCGCGTTGCGCCGCGCGCGCAAAATGCAGCATGGCCGTGGTGGCATCATTAAGAAAACGCAAGGCAATCCACCCTGCGTGAAATTCGGCTTCGATAAATTGTTCGCGTCCGACCGCGCTGTGATGTGCTGCGAGCAGATAGGCGAGCTGGGGCTTTTTCTCATCCAGCAATTTACGCGCGAGCACGCGTCGCTCGGTCCACCATTCGTCCGGGTCAATCAGAGCCGCACGATCACGCGGCGCGGCCTCGATGATTTTGGCGGCGGCTTCCGCTTCGCCTTTGCGGCGCAGGCGTTGGGCCTCACTCAATTGCCAAAGCGGATCTTTGCGCAACCCCTCTGGCACAGCTTGCATTAATAGGTCTGAGGCAGCCTCGTTCACGACAGCCAGACGCGCCTTGACCAGAGCTGTCACATCATTGCCCACGAGTTCAGCAGCCCGGAGCGCAGCCGATTTGCCCGCTAGTCCCAAGCGCATGGCGCGCGCTTTATGGTCGGCAGGTGTGAGTACGTCGGCAAACTCTTTGAGCACCTGCGTTTCAAGCGCATTGGAAAGCTCTTCTGTGCGCCATAGCGTTGCGACACGCATGCGCGCCTGCGGCTCTTTACCAGCGGCGCGCTCAGTGCGCGCCAGCGCGAGGCGACCAGCTGCACTTTGCGGCACGTGCTGCGCAAACCATGTGGCTGCGAGGCTCGTGCGGGTCTTGTCCCAGACGATGATCTCCTCGACGCGTCGCTCCAGAGCAGCACGGGCAGGCCAATCGGAATGGGCGGCGAGAAAGGCAAGCACGCGCGGCAGGGAGGCGGGGCAGCGTTCTTTCTGAACGCTGATCCAGTCCAGCATCAGCCGCGCCACGGGGTCGTTGATGCCTGCAACTAGCGTGTCGCCTTTGTCCATCTCGCCCGCGCGATAGGCGGCGAGCGCTTCGCGCAGAGCAGGGTGATGGTCTTGCTGGGCTTCTAGGGGCGAAGTTGTGGCGGCGGGGACCGCGGGCGCGACTGCGTTTGGTGGCGTTGCAGCTGCGGGCTCCGGTATGGACAGTTTTTCATGGCGAACGAACGGCAGGGCCGCGAGTCCCAAGGCGCCTGCGGCGGCGCAAAGGAGCAGGGCATGACGGAACGAAAGCATCCCGTTTTGTCCTTTTCGGGTCGTAGGCCGGATTAGACCCTGCGGGAATTGGGTTTATGAAGTGTAAATGCGCAGTCTTGGGGCCAGTCCCCCTTTTCTCGCCAGTCCCCAGAGGCTATCTCTGGGCCGACTTTCATCAGGTCTGCCAATTGTCGATCAAGTGCAGCTCAAGTGCGGCGTCCATATGACGGCCCACCGATTTCAGGGATTTCTTCTCATGGCCCAGCCCGCCCGCTTCCAGGGATCGATGACCGCCCTCGTAACGCCATTCCGTGATGGCCGGATCGACGAGGAGGCTTTTCGTGCGCTCGTCTCGTGGCAAATCGAAGAGGGCACCAAGGGTCTGATCCCTGTCGGCACGACGGGCGAGAGCCCAACATTGTCGCATGCTGAGCATCATCGCGTGGTCGAGCTCTGCGTTCAGGAGGCCAAGGGCCGCGCGGCCGTGATTGCGGGGGCTGGCTCCAACAATACGGCCGAAGCCATTGATCTGGCCAAGCATGCCGAAAAGGCCGGCGCCGATGCGGTGCTCGTGGTGACGCCTTATTACAACAAGCCCACACAAGAGGGCATGTATCAGCATTTCAAGGCGATCAATGATGCGGTCAGCCTGCCGATCTTCATCTATAATATCCCGCCGCGCTCCGTCGTCGACATGTCGGTGGATACGATGAAGCGTTTGTTCGAGCTGAAGAACATTGCAGGCGTGAAGGATGCGACCGGCAATCTTGCGCGTGTTTCCCAGCAGCGTCATGCCATAGGCGAGACATTCATCCAGCTCTCGGGCGAGGATATGACGGCGGTCGCCTTTAATTCGGCGGGTGGTGTGGGCTGCATTTCTGTTGTAGCCAATGTCGCGCCCAAGCTCTGCGCGCAGATGCAGGAAGCAACGCTCGCAGGTAATTACAAGCGCGCGCTGGAGATCCAGGACCGGCTCGTGCCGCTGCATGATGCGATCTTCAAGGAGCCGGGTGTTGCGGGTGCCAAATATGGCCTGTCACTGCTGGGCAAGGTGAAGGATGAAGTGCGCCTGCCACTTTTGCCTGTTACTGAGGGCACGCGCGCCGTGATCCGATCTGCTATGGTTCATGCTGGCGTGATCGGCGGCTGAGTGTCAGCCAGCGATCCGGAGATTTATTTTGGCCCCCAAGAACCAGCCGGATTTTAAAGTCGTCGCGGACAATCGTCGCGCGCGCTATGACTTTGAGATTGGCGACACACTCGAAGCGGGCATTATGCTCACCGGCACGGAGGTGAAGTCGCTGCGCGCTGGCAAGGCAACCATTGCAGAAAGCTATGTCGGGCTGGATCGGGATGGTGGGCTCTATCTCATCAACGCCAATATCCCGGAATATCTACAGGCAAACCGCTTCAATCACGAGCCCCGCCGCCCGCGCAAATTGCTGGCCAAAGTGCGCGAGATCGCCAGACTTGCCCAAGGCGTCGAACGTAAGGGCATGACGATTGTGCCGCTTAAAATATATTTTAATGAAAAAGGCCGCGCGAAGATCGAAATCGCACTGGGCCGCGGTAAGAATGTGCACGATAAGCGCGAGACCGAAAAAGCCCGCGACTGGAAGAAAGAACAAGGCCGCTTATTGCGCCACCGCGAGTGAGCGTGGCTTTGGCTCGTCATTGCGAGCGTCAGCAAAGCAATCCAGAGGCCTCACGCGTCGCGTCTGGATTGCTTCGCCTTTGGCTCGCAATGACGGTTCTGAAAGAGTGCGCCGTCTCACATGTCATGGCTTCACTCGCGCTCGCAATGACGAGGCTAGGGCAGTCCCTTTTTCACTTGTTTGAAAACATCTTTGAACATTTTGGGCGTCAATACGCCGGTGTTCGTATTGTAGCGCGAGCAATGATAGCTGTCGTAGAGACGCAAAGTCCCCGCTTCATGCACTGCGCCATGAGCAAAGGGCATGGCCGACAATTTTGAGCCCAAAGCGCGCAAGACGCTGTCATGTGCAACACGCCCCAGCATCACAATCGCACGCAGGTTTTTCATGTCGCCCAGCGAGGCCATCAGAAAAGCACGGCACGTGTTGATCTCGGCTGGCGTGGGTTTGTTTTGCGGTGGCACACAGCGCACGGCATTGGTGATACGGCAATCGACGAGCTTCAGCCCGTCATCGGGGCGCTTGTCATAAGTGCCTTTGGCAAAGCCCTGTTCTAGAAGCGTTTGATAGAGAAGGTCGCCGGCCCAATCACCTGTAAACGGACGACCTGTGCGATTGGCGCCACGCAAGCCTGGCGCTAGTCCCACGATCAGCAGACGCGCAGATTTATCCCCGAATGAGGGGACCGGCGCATTGTGCCAATCGGAAAATGAGGCGCGCGCCTCATTGCGAAAGGCAACAAGGCGCGGGCAAAGTGGGCAGTCATGTCCCGGGGCGGGCGAAGAAGATTTGGCCATGCCCGCAAAACTAACGCTTCATTCTCAGGTGTCGAGCATCTCGTCAGTGCCGGCCGGACGACGCTCGCGCGTGGGTGCCCGCTCATTGGCATCGCGACCGACCTTGGCTGCCAAATGAAGGAGGTCGATGAATTCGTCCGTCTGGCGGCGCAATTCATCAGCGACCATCGGCGGCTGGGTGGTGATGGTGGAGACCACCGACACGCGCACACCCTTGCGCTGAACAGCGGCCACCAGCGAGCGGAAGTCGCCATCGCCCGAGAAAAGTACCATATGATCGATGTGATTAGCCATTTCCATGGCATCAACGGCCAGTTCAATGTCCATCGAGCCCTTGACCTTGCGGCGGCCCATCGAGTCGACGAATTCCTTCGTCGGCTTGGTCACGACCGAAAAGCCATTGTAATCGAGCCAGTCGATCAGCGGGCGGATGGAGGAATATTCCTGATCTTCAATAAGGGCGGTGTAATAGAAGGCCCGGACCAGGCGCCCACGCGATTGGAACTCCTTCAGAAGCCGCTTGTAATCGATGTCGAAGCCGAGGGATTTGGCGGTGGCGTAGAGATTGGCGCCATCGATGAACAGGGCAATGCGTTCTTGGGACATGCGTGAAAACTCGTCTTGTCTCAGTTATTAAAGGAGGAATTTCGCTCAAAATCCGCTTGAAATGCCGCAATCAAAAGGGCGGCCACGCTGTTTGGCAAAATCCCATGCCGGGGAGAAAGGGTCAAAAGAGACTCAGGTCCAAGGCAATGCGGACACCTTCTGACGGGCGGGGGTGTTTCGTCAAGCAAAGACGATAAAAAATTGTTGTTTTCAAATGGTTTGGCTAAATCTTAGGCTTCTTCTAGCAGCCCTAAAGTGATTGGATTGCCGGTGATTTTCGGCCCGGAGGCCCGCCTCGTCCGGGTGGCACTTTTTGTTGCTTCAGGGGGGCTTTCGTGTATTAAGGGGAAATCCAATCGCTTTCCTCTTAATTTCAGGGAACGTCGCCCCATGGCACGCGTCACCGTCGAAGATTGCATCGACAAAGTCGAAAACCGTTTTGAGCTTGTCCTCGTGGCGAGCCACCGCGCCCGGATGATCTCGTCAGGTCAGCAGATCACCATCGATCGCGACAATGACAAGAACCCCGTCGTCGCCCTACGCGAAATTGCTGACGAAATGCTGGCGCCGGAAGATCTCAAGGAAGATTTGATCCATTCGCTGCAGAAGCATGTTGAGGTGGACGAGCCCGAGACAGAAGTCGTGCCGGCGCTCACACCGGCTGGTGCCGACCTTAGCGGTGGCGCTGATGGCGACCTTCAGTTCGATCGTATGACGGAAGAGGATCTTCTGCGCGGTCTTGAGGGGCTAGTGCCCCCGGCCGCCACAGAAGACGATGGGGAATAATCCTCACCTTAAGCGTGTCTGTTTCAAGGGCGTCGGATTTCTCCGGCGCCTTTTTCTTTTATCGGGTTGTCACTTGTGCCCGCTTTGCCTGATATTGTTTACACGATATCGGCGGAACCACGGGAAAGATCTGATTCACGCATGAACAAAATGATGCGGCAATATGAACTTCTGGACCGCGTGCGGAAATATAATCCGCATGCGGATGAGGAGCTATTGAATCGCGCCTATGTCTACGCCATGAAGGCTCATGGCGCTCAAAAGCGTGCTTCTGGCGACCCCTATTTCAGTCACCCGCTGGAAGTTGCTGCTATCCTCACCGATCTGAAACTGGATGACGCGACGATTGTCGCCGCCGTCCTCCATGACACGATTGAAGATACCGCTTCGACGCGCGAGGAAATCGACCAGCTGTTTGGCCCGGAGATTGGCGCGCTGGTCGATGGTCTCACCAAGTTGAAGAAACTCGACCTTGTCTCGAAACGTGCGGAGCAGGCCGAGAATTTCCGCAAGCTTCTATTGGCGGTCGCAGACGATGTGCGCGTGCTCGTCATCAAGCTTGCCGACCGACTGCATAATATGCGCACGCTGCATTTTGTGCCTCCTGAAAAGCGTAAGCGCATTGCCGAAGAGACACTTGATATTTATGCGCCGCTCGCGGGGCGCATGGGCATGCAGAATATGCGTGATGAATTGGAGAATCTCGCCTTCAAAATGTTGATGCCAGATGCTTTCGCGATGATCGGCACACGACTCGCAGATTTGCACACCAAGAATGGCGCGCTCATTACCAAGATCGAAGATGAATTGCGTGAGGCGCTGGCCGCGCGTGGGTTTCATGCTGATGTGAAGGGGCGTGAAAAAGCCCCTTATTCTGTCTGGAGGAAGATGGAGCGCAAATCCATCGCCTTTGAGCAGCTGTCAGATATTTTTGGTTTCCGTGTTCTGGTTGACAGTGAAGAAGATTGCTATCGGGTCATTGGGATCATCCATACGAAATGGCCATTCGTGCCGGGGCGTTTCAAGGATTATATTTCGACGCCAAAGCAGAATGATTATCGCTCGCTGCACACCACCGTCGTGGGCCCGGGCCGGCAGCGCGTCGAGCTGCAGGTCCGCACCATGCAAATGCATGAGATCAATGAATATGGCATCGCGGCGCATTCCCTCTACAAGGATGGGCGTGCAAATGACACCGATGCGCTGTCGCGCGAAAGCCGCGCCTATCGCTGGCTGCGCCGTACGATTGAAATGCTAGGCGAGGGCGATTCCCCGGAAGAATTTCTGGAGCATACAAAGCTCGAACTTTTTCATGATCAGGTTTTTTGTTTCACGCCCAAGGGTCGGCTCATCGCGCTGCCGCGCAGGGCAACTCCGATCGACTTTGCCTATGCCGTGCATACGGACGTTGGCAATAATGCTGTCGGTGCCAAGATCAACGGACGCATCGCGCCGCTCTTGTCAGAATTGCAGAATGGAGACGAAGTCGAGATTGCCATTGCCGAGGATCAAGTGCCGCCGGCAGCGTGGGAAAGTCTCGTTGTCACCGGTAAGGCACGGGCTGCCATTCGTCGCGCCACGCGCGATGCCGTGCGCACGCAATATGCAGGGCTTGGACGCCAAATTGTGACACGTGCTTTCGAGCGCGCACAAAAAGTCTATTCCGACGAAAAGCTCAAAGGTGCTTTGCCGCGTCTGGCGCGCCAATCCATTGATGATGTGCTGGCTGCCGTCGGGCGAGGTGAAATGTTTTCCGGTGATGTGGTGAAGGCTGTCTATCCCGATTTCAAGGAAGAACGAAAAGCCGGGCTTGCTGCACCTAAGACCGAGACCGGCTGGTTTGGTATGAAGAAGGCTGCAAGCCTCGTCTTCAAAGTGCCGGGTGCCGGTGGCGAAGACAATGCGCAGGCCATACCGATCCGAGGTTTGGCGGGCGATCTGCCGGTGAGCTTTGCACCCAATGGCGGCGCTGTGCCTGGAGATCGTATTATCGGTATTTTGACGCCGGGCGAGGGCATTACGATCTATCCGATCCAGTCACCGGCGCTGATGGACTTTGATGACCAGCCCGAACGTTGGCTCGATGTGCGCTGGGACATTGACGAGGAGCGTAAGGATTTTTTCCCCGCCAAAATTGTGATCAATGCTCTCAATGAACCAGGTGCGCTGGGCGTCATTTCGACCGTGATTGGTGATGCAGGCGCTAATATCGATCATATTGAATTTGTTTCACAGACGAAGGATTTCCGCGATATTTTCATCGATGTTGAAGTGCTCGATCTTGCACATCTCAATGCTATTTTGACGCAATTAAAAGCCAAGTCAGTGGTGTCAAAGGTTGAACGCGTAAACGGGTAGGTTTGTGCTTATCCATTTCCCGCTTTGCGGGAGAAGGATTGTTACGCCGCTCCAGCCGCACCCGCTTCCAGCATCCGCTTTTCTTTTGCGTAGCGCACGAGCGCGAGGAAGCGGTAGATGCCATGGACGAACTTTCCATAAGGCATGGTGACAATAAGCGCGAACACCACGCCGAGATGAACGCTCAGCAGCAAGCCCATGGCGGCTGTCTCGCGCAGCACGAGAAGTGCGAGCCCTGTGATGCCTGTCAAAAACAGCATGACGAGAAAGGCAACATCCATGCCCTTGCGGCTCTCATCCACCAGCATGGGATCGCGCACGCGCTTGGCCAGCATCAGGCCGATGGGGCCCAGCACTAGACCAATGCCCCCTAATGTGCCCAGCAGAACGGGCAGATCATACCAGGGATAAGGCGCCTGCTTGCCCAGTACATAATGATAGAGCGTGGCCACGCTGGTGGAGGCAAAGCAGAGCAAAAAACCGTAGAAGGTGAAATGATGCCAGCGGCGGCGCGTATCGGTCGGGCGCTCGCTATCATTCATACAACCCACTCCGCCACCATCCAGATAACGCAGGGTTGAAGCATCTTTCATCGCCTGCCACAGCGAGGGTGCTTCCGACAAAGTCGAGGCAGGCTCGCCAATGTCTTTCCAGAAATTGCGAATGCCCATGATCATGGCGACTATGGCGTAGAGAAAGGCTGCACCAAAAATCGCAGCCATCGTATTATGTGGCATGAGCTTGTAAAAATTGCCTGCATGCTGGGCAAAGAGCGCGGCCTGATCATGCCAGGCAACAAAGCCCGCGATAAAAGCGGCCACGCTGGCGGCCGCCACCAGCGAAATTTTTAGGCCGTTTTGTTCAAACATGGGTGCAAGGCCGCGCGGCCAAGCATAGGTCTCGTAAGATTCTGCGCGCGCCTGTGCCAAGACTTTTGGCACATTCATGTTGAATTCATGCGGCGGCGAGAATTGGCAATCATGATAGCAGGCGCCGCAGCTGTGGCAGAGATTGGCGAGATAGTTGAGATCACCATCCAAAAAGTCGCGGCGCATTTCCATGGCCGGAAAAACAGCGCAAAGCCCTTCGCAATAGCGGCAGCTATTGCACAGTGTCATCAGGCGGTCGGCTTCCTGGAGCGTATTAGTTGCGTGCATTGGTAGCGGCCTCCCGACCCGCGATGCGTCCAAAAACGCTGCCGATAGTCATGCCAATTCCGGCTGCATAGCCTTTGCCCAGCACATTGCCAGCCATAAGCTCGCCTGCGGCAAACATATTGGCGGAGGGTTTTCCATCCGCCATCATCATGCGCGATTGCGTGTTCACGCGCACACCCAGATAGGTGAATGTAATGCCGGGTCGCACGGGATAGGCGTAGAAGGGTGCCTTCTCGATCTTGCGTGCCCAATGGGTCTTATCGATTGAGAGGCCCTGCGTGCGGCAATCGTCCAATTGTGTGTGATCAAATGTGCCGGGCTGAACGGCACCATTGAATTGGGTCAGCGTTTTCTCCAGCGCTTCGGCATCAAGTTCAAGCTTGCCTGCAAGTTCGCGAATGCTCTCAGCCTTGATTGGCGGGAAACAGGAGGGCATGAAAAGTTCGAGCGAGGAGGCATCGAAAATAATATAGGCGATCTGATCGGGTTGGCCTGCCACCAAGCGGCCCCAGATGGCATAGCGCTTGGGCCAGACATCTTCGCCCTCATCATAAAAGCGCTCACATTGTTTGTTCACGACAATGCCAAAGACCACACAATCGAGACGCGTGATAATGCCGCCATCATATTCGGGCGCGCGCGCATCAATGGCCACCGCGTGACATTGGGTGGGGTCACCAATCTGGTCGACGCCAGCCGCACTCAGCATTTTTAAAACCGTGCCGCGATTGAACCGCGTGCCGCGAATGAGAAAGTTTTTTGCAGCTGGGCCCCAGCTTTCTTCCAGCCATTCTTTGTTGGCCTCAAAGCCGCCCGCCGCCGCCACCAGCGCACCCGCGCGCACATGAACATCGCCCTCGGGGCGTTTCACGGTTGCGCCCAGGAACATGCCGTCTTCAACATCCATGCTGATGACTTCGGCCTCATAGGCAATGGCAACACCGAGATCTTCCGCTGTTTTGTAGAGCGCATTCAGCATGGCGCGCCCGCCGCCGAGAAAGAAAGAATTGGTGCGCCCAAGTGATAGCGTGCCACCCAGCGAGGGTTGAAACCGTACTCCCTGATCCACAATCCAATCCAGCATGTCTTTCGACTCGTGGATCATCAGGCGGGCCAATTCTTCATTCGTCTGGCCGCCGGTGACGCGCAGCAGATCGTCGTAAAATTCTTCTTCATAATAGGGGCCTGACAAAGTGTCGGTGGCCGCATCATGGGCGCAGCGCATGTTGCGCGTGTGGCGCGTATTGCCGCCGCGATAGAAGTGCGGTGCGGCTTCAAGCACGAGGACACTCGCTCCCTCGCGTGCCGCGCTGATGGCGGCACAGAGCGCAGCATTGCCGCCTCCGATGACCAGCACATCATAGCGTTGAGAAAAATCGACCATGGCTACGCCCACTTATGCCACCCCCTAGAGGGCTTCCATTTTTGTATATCTTTGTATACAAAATCAGGCAACAGGCTTTGCCGGGGTTTTCAGCATGTCGGTGGACAAGGTTTTGGACGACACCGAGGGGCTTCCGCTGGGCGAGACCGTCTTTCGGGCGCTGCGTGAGGCTTTGCGATCGGGCACCTACAAGCCGGGCGACCGCCTGCGTGAGGAAGAGGTGGCGGAGCGGCTGAAAGTCTCCCGAACGCCGGTGCGCGAGGCTTTTGGGCGGCTGGTGTCCAAAGGGTTGGTCGTGCAGGGACGGGGGCGTGGGCTGATCGTGCGCCGCCTCGACCAGACAGAGGTCGTCGAGCTCTATGCTATGCGCGAAATTTTGGAGGGTGCGGCAGCACGGCTCGCCGCCAAACATGCCAGCGAACCCGAAGTTGACGCGTTGCGCGATCTCGAAACTGGCTTTGAACAGGCCTCCACCGCTAAGGACATGGCCTGCTTCAATCGCCTGTTTCACGAAAGCATATTTGCCGCGTCCCGCAATCGCTACCTCGATAGCGCTTTAAAGGAATTGCAGGACGCGATTGCCCTGCTGGGGCCTACAACCTTCACCGTGGAGGCGCGCCCCTCGGCAGCCTTTCGCGAGCATCGCGAGCTTATCGAGGCCATCGCCGCGGAAGATGGCGACAAGGCCGACGCGCTTGCACGGGCCCATATCCGCGAAAGTCTGCGAGCGCGGCTGAAGATCATGCAGGGGGGATAGGGCGACCGTCATTGCGAGCGCAGGCGAAGCAATTGAGGGTCCGCGTTGCCTCTGGATCGCCGCTTCGCCTGCGACTCCTCGCAATGACGTAGACCTTGCCCCCAGCGGCCTCCCGCGCCATAAACCTCGCATGGTCAAAGACAAAGAAAAGCCCGCGGGGGCGGGGACGAAAATTGGGCGTGTGATGCGCTTTGTGGCCCATTATTGGATGGTGGCCCCAAACCTCTTCTTTTCGCTGCTGGCAGTGCGCATCTTCTCAACGCTCATTGATGTGAGCGTTCCTGTGGCTGCTGGCTTGCTCGTTGATGCAGTGGCATCTGGTAAGACTGATGATCCTGCGCCCGCCATTCGCGCGCTCGTCATTTTTCTTGGGCTTGGTGTTCTCTTTCATATCTTGCGCCAAAGCGTGACTTTTATTGCCAATCGCCTGTCAGCGCGCGCTATCACAGCCATTGGGCGCGATGCATTTGCCAAGGTGCAGCGTTTTTCTTCCGACTGGCATGCCAATTCTTTCGCCGGTGCGACGGTGCGCAAAATCACGCGCGGCATGACCTCGTTCGATACATTTACCGATACGCTGGCCTTTGGCCTTGTGCCCGCTTTTATTGTCGTCACAGGCGTCACCATTATGTTTGCATGGCGCTGGCCTTTACTCGGGCTTGTCACGGGGCTTTCTGTTCTCACATTTATTGTTGTTGTCGTGACGCTGTCGGTTGTCTGGATCAGACCCGCCAATGTCGCAGCACGCGAATGGGATTCTAAAATGGCGGGCGTGCTGGCAGATTCCATCACCGGCAATGCGGCGGTCAAAAGCTTTGCGGCAGAAGAGCGCGAGGATCGCCATTTTGCTGATATCGCGCAGGGCTGGCAATGGCGGGCAGTGCGTTCGTGGGATCGGAGTGCTGTCTCGGGTCTCGTGCAAGCGGTGCTGCTCTTGGTCTTGCAATTGGGCATGCTGGGCACAGGCCTTTGGCTTTGGACGCAGGGGCGTGCAACGCCTGGTGACATTGCAAGCCTCATCGCCACGCAATTTCTGATCACCGGCTATTTGCGCGATATTGCCCAGCATGTGCGCTCCGTCCAGCGCACGGTCAACGACATGGACGATGTGCTTGAGTTTCGCAATGCGCAGCTGCAAGTAGCCGATCGTCCCGATGCCAAGCCACTGCAAGTGCCGAATGGCGTGATTGATTTTGATCACGTCACGTTTCGCTACAAAAGCGCCAAAGCACCACTCTATGAAAATTTTTCACTGCAGATTCCAGCCGGGCAGAAAATTGGATTGGTGGGAACATCGGGTGCAGGCAAGTCCACTTTCGTGAAATTGGTTCAGCGACTTTATGATCTGGATGGCGGCCGCATTCTGATTGATGCTCAAGACATTGGTCTTGTCACGCAGACATCTTTGCGCAATGCGGTGGGGTTGGTGCCGCAGGAGCCCGTGCTCTTCCATCGCTCGATTGCACAAAACATTGCTTATGGGCGCCCCGATGCCAGCGAAGAGGATATCATGCGGGCGGCTAAACTTGCTCATGTCGATGAATTCGTTCGTGGCCTGCCCAAGGGCTATCAGACGTTGGTGGGCGAACGCGGTGTGAAATTGTCCGGTGGCGAGCGCCAGCGCGTCGCCATTGCACGCGCGATTCTGGCGGCCACACCGATCCTTATTCTCGATGAGGCAACTTCATCGCTGGACAGCGTGTCGGAGACTTATATTCGCGAGGCAATGGACAAGCTGTCGGAAGGCCGTACCACGATTGTTATCGCCCATCGGCTCTCGACTGTGCAGCGGCTCGACCGTATCTTGGTGTTCGAGCGCGGCAAGATTGTCGAGGATGGGACGCACCGCAGCCTCATGGCGCGCGAGAATGGTGTCTATCGCCGTCTGGTCGAGACGCAATCGGGTGCCTTTCTGGCCGATGCGGCTGAGTAGGCCCCGCTCGCAATGACGGGTGCTTGTCTCCAAGCCCAAGTCGCCCTAAATCTCCCCCAACAGAGTGAGGGCCAAAATGACCGAGAACGAGGTTTTGGACGAATTCCGCGCGGCGGGTGCGTTGCTGCAGGGCCATTTCATTTTGACGTCGGGCCTGCGCAGCCCCGTCTTTTTACAGAAAATGTTCGTCTTCCAGGATCCCCGGCGCACGGAAAAACTGTGCCGTGCGCTCGCGCAGAAAATTGAATCCATCTACGGCAAGATCGACATTGTTGTGGCGCCCGCAGTCGGTGGCATTGTGCCGGGCTATGAGACCGCGCGCCATCTGGGTGCCAAGGCGATTTTCGTCGAGCGTGAGAATGGAAAATTTGCTCTTCGTCGTGGTTTTCAGATTGATCCCGGCGCCAAGGTCATCATCGTTGAAGATATTATCACCACGGGCCTCTCGCTGCGTGAAACGCTGGAGAGTTTGCAGGAGCATCTCACGGGCGGTGCGAAAATTGTCACCGCCGCCTGCCTGATCGATCGGTCCGGTGGTAAGGCAGATGTGGGTGGGCCGTTGGTGGCGCTGGCTACGATGGACATCCCCACCTATTCGCCCGACGCTCTGCCGCCCGATTTGGCGGCCATGCCGGCGATCAAGCCGGGCAGTCGCGGGCTGAAGGCTTAAGAGGGAGTTTTAGCATGAGCGCGCCGCGGCTTCGCCTGGGAGTGAATGTTGACCACATCGCCACCGTGCGCAATGCGCGTGGCGGCGCATTGCCTGATCCTGTGCGCGGTGCACTTCTGGCCATTGAAGCGGGCGCCGACGGCATTACAGCTCATCTGCGCGAAGATCGCCGCCACATTCGCGATGAGGATATTGCGCGCCTGATGGCGAGCATTTCCAAGCCGCTGAATTTCGAAATGGCAACCACCGATGAGATGATCGCCATTGCCCTCAAGACCAAGCCGCATGCCGCATGTCTCGTGCCCGAAAAGCGCAGTGAGCGCACCACCGAAGGTGGTCTTGATGTAATCGGCGGGCATGATCACGTGAAACAGGCGACCGCTCAGCTGAAGGCTGCAGGCATTCGCGTGTCACTGTTTATCGAGCCGTCCATTGCAGCCTTGGAGGCAGCCCATTCCATCGGCGCGCCGGTGGTTGAATTACACACGGGGTCTTGGTGTGAGGCTGTGAGCGAAGGGGCGGGTCAGGCAGACCATGAATTTGAGCGCATCAAAACAGCCGCCGCCAAAGCAGCTGAGCTGGGGATTGAATGTCACGCGGGCCATGGGCTTGATTATGCCACCGCCCAGCAGGTCGCAGCGTTGCCGCAGATCATTGAACTGAACATTGGCCATTTTCTCATGGGAGAGTCTCTCTTCATGGGCTTGCCGGAAGCCATTCGCACCATGCGGCGGGCGATGGATAAGGGGCGGGCAGGGGCCTGAGCCCCCGTCATGGCGAGCCCCGCGAAGCCATGTAGCCTCTCGAAGGCAAGCCATTGAATTTTCAAGATTGATTGCGGTTCCAAGAAAGATTTCGTCGGGTGTCGTGTTTAAGCCGGAATTGGGCTGAACACTTGGCGTGTGGGAGAGCAATCGCTATAGCTGCCCTATCGGGGCGCGCGCAGCGCCCACCCGCCCGCGATTCGGGCCCATTGCAGGACATTTCATGAGCAGTCCGATCCAATTGGATGAGAAAAAGGCCAAGGCACAAGATGGTGGCGTGGTCGAGACGATCAAGGTCGTCGTTCAGGCCCTCTTGATAGCACTCGTCGTGCGCACCTTTTTCTTCCAGCCCTTCAACATTCCCTCGGGCTCACTTATCCCCACGCTGCTGATTGGCGACTATCTGTTCGTCTCAAAATATAGCTACGGCTTTTCGAAACATTCCGCGCCTTTCAGTCCGAACCTGTTCCCAGGTCGCATCTGGGGTTCTGAGCCCAAGCGCGGCGACATAGCCGTGTTCAAATTGCCCAGCGATGGTTCAACCGATTACATCAAGCGCGTGATTGGTCTGCCCGGTGACAAGGTGCAGATGGTGCAAGGCCGCTTGCTCATCAATGGCGAAGTGGTGCCGCGCGAGCCGGTGCAAAAAATTCGGACACGCGATGCCTTTGGTCGCGAGGTTGACGTCCCGACCTATAAGGAAACATTGCCCGGTGGCGTGTCGCATCTCATCATCGAGCGCGATGGTGACACCGGCTATTACGATAACACGAAACCTTTCGACGTGCCGGCAGGCCATTATTTCATGATGGGCGACAATCGCGACAATTCCACCGACTCGCGCGTTGCTGCAAACGATGGGGGCGTAGGTCCCGTGCCGTTTGAAAATTTTGTTGGCCGCGCCGAAGTGATCTTCTTCTCGGTGGAAGAGGGCGACGCAGCTTGGCAATTCTGGAAATGGCCCTGGAGCGTGCGCTGGTCCCGTTTGTTCCAGCCGGTTCGCTGATGCCCCGTCTCATCAAACCGCCCATTGCCGATCTTGAAAAGGCGATTGGCCATGAGTTTCAGGATCGTGTGTTGTTTGCGCGCGCACTCACGCACGTGAGTGCAGTGGCAAGCGATGCCGCGCGCAGTGAGACCTATCAGCGGCTGGAATTTTTGGGCGATCGTGTGCTGGGTCTGGCGGTATCAGATATGCTTTGCAGCACTTTTCCCGAGGCTGCGGAAGGAGAGCTATCACGCCGTCTCGCAGATCTCGTGCGTAAGGAAAGCTGCGCGGAAGTTTCCATCGAATGGGGCGTTGGGCCGCATCTGAAACTGGGTGACGGCGAAGCGCAGACGGGTGGCCGCAAAAAGACTGCCATTCTGGGCGATGTATGCGAAGCTTTGATCGGCGCCGTCTTTTTGGACGCGGGCTATGATAAGGCGCGCGAGACTGTTGCAAAAGCCTGGACGGCACGCATGCATGCGCCGCGTCGACCGCTGCGAGATCCCAAAACAGCTTTGCAGGAATGGGCGCAGGCGCGCGGCAAGGCAACGCCGGTCTACCGTGAAGTCTCCCGTTCTGGGCCAGCCCACGCACCGGTCTTTATGATTTCTGTTGAGCTTGAGGATATGGATCCAGCCGAGGCCTCAGGTGCCTCCAAGCGCATTGCGGAACAATCGGCAGCTCAGGTCTTTCTCATCCGAGAAGGTGTCTGGACGGAAAAGGCGAACGCATGAGCGAGACACTGAACACGCGCTGCGGCTTTGTCGCTCTGATCGGCGCCCCCAATGCCGGCAAATCAACATTGATGAATGCGCTGGTGGGCGCGAAGGTGACCATCGTCTCGCGCAAAGTGCAGACCACGCGCGCACTGGTGCGCGGCATTGCGCTGGAAGGCGACGCGCAAATTATCTTCGTGGATACGCCCGGTATTTTTGCGCCCAAGCGCCGGCTGGATCGCGCTATGGTGACGTCAGCTTGGGGTGGAGCTGGCGACGCCGATGTGATTGCGCTTTTGGTGGATGTCAAAAAAGGCATCACCGAAGAGGTCGAGGCCATTCTTGAAAAGCTCAAGGGCGTTCGGCAGACGAAAGTGCTCGTTCTGAACAAAATCGATTCGATCGATCATCCGCGCTTGTTGAAGCTCGCCGCAGATCTCAATGCCAAAGGCGAATTCAAAGACACTTTTATGATTTCCGCTCTGAAAAGCCACGGCCTGCAAAAATTGCGCGAAACGCTCGCTGGGATGATGCAGCCAAGCCCTTGGCTCTATCCGGAAGACCAAGTGTCGGATGCGCCATTGCGCTCGTTGGCAGCCGAAATCACGCGTGAAAAACTATTCGAGCGACTGCATGACGAACTGCCCTATGAATCAACCGTTGAAACCGAATTGTGGCAAGAACAGCCAGACGGATCAGCGCGCGTTGAACAGACAATTTTTGTAGCCCGCGAAGGCCATAAGAAAATCGTCATAGGCGAGGGTGGGCGCACAATCAAATCCATTGGTACAGCCGCACGCAAGGATATTATGGAAGCAGCGGAGACCAAGATTCACCTCTTCCTTTTTGTGAAGGTCCGTGAAAACTGGAGTGATGATCCAGAACGCTACCGTGTCATGGGTCTCGATTTCCCCAAAAACTGACGGAGCGATCTGATGAGCGTCTCGCCTCTTAATCTGCGTAAACGTTTTACCGCCTATCGCTATCTGACCGGTCCCGATGATTCCTCTTTCTGCCATCGGGTGACGCAAGCCATCAACAATGGCTGGTCACTCTATGGCCCGCCCACGCTCACTTTTGATCCGGTACAGGGCCGCGTGATTTGCGGACAGGCGATCACGAAGGATGTCGAAGGCGAGGATTATTCACCTGAGATGAAGCTCGGCGAAATGTGATGCCGTTATTGCGAGTGCAAGCGCAACAATCGAGCGTTTCATATGCTGCCACTCAACCGCTTTCTCACTTTGCGCTTTGCAAAGACGACAGGGGGCTTAATGGAATGGCGTGACGAAGGCCTGGTAATTGGCGTTCGTCGGCATGGCGAGAGCAGCGTCATTGCCGAATTGATGACGCGTGGTCATGGCCGCCATATGGGTCTTGTGCGTTCGGGCCGTTCGCGGTCCATGCAGCCTGTATTGCAGGCCGGCAATCATGTTGAAGCGCATTGGCGCGCGCGCATTGAAGAGCATCTGGGCCAATATGCCTTGGAGGCGTCGCGCTTGCGCACAGCCGAATTGATGGCCTCATCACAGGCGCTTCACGGGATAGGACTTGTCAGCGCCTTGTTGCGTCTTTTGCCCGAGCGAGAGCCACACGAAAATCTCTATGAGATGGCCTCCCTCATTGTCGAGCATTTGCAGGATCAGGATGTCGCGCCCGCACTCATTGTGCGGTTTGAGCTCGCGCTTTTGGTCCAATTGGGTTTTGGGCTTGATCTGTCGGAATGCGCAGCCACGGGCGCACGCGAGGAGCTTGTTTATGTCTCGCCAAAATCGGGCCGCGCTGTCTGCCGTGCGGCGGGGGCACCTTGGTCGGAGCGCCTTTTGCCTTTGCCAAATTTTCTGACACTGGAGAAAATCGCCATGCACGCGCCACGCGATGATGTGCGCGAGGCATTTCGCATGACCGGCTATTTTCTGGAGCGTGATATTTTTTCAGCGCGTGGTCTCCCCATGCCCGAGGCGCGGGGTGCCTTTATTGCCTGCCTCTAGTCCGCCTTTTCTGGGGGCGGGTTAAAAGGAAACAAAAAGGGAACTTGCGGGGTCTCGCCGCATCAGCTAACCCCCTGACTCATGGCTAAAGCTCACACACCACCGCCCCCGCCCGCGGCTGCCGACCCGATCAATCTGCGTGACGCGCTCGAGGAGCGCTATCTCGCCTATGCGCTGTCGACCATTATGGGCCGCGCACTGCCCGATGCGCGCGATGGTTTGAAGCCGGTGCATCGCCGCATTCTCTACGGCATGCATATTCTCAAGCTTGATCCGGGCACTGCCTTCAAGAAATGCGCGAAGATCGTCGGTGACGTGATGGGTTCATTCCATCCCCACGGCGATCAGGCGATCTATGATGCGCTGGTGCGCCTCGCGCAGGATTTCTCCTCGCGCTATCCGATGATCGAGGGGCAGGGTAATTTCGGCAATATCGATGGCGATAGTGCGGCCGCCTATCGCTACACCGAAGCGCGCATGACTGATGCCGCACGCATGCTGCTTGAAGGCATCAACGAAGACGCGATTGATTTTCGCGAAAATTATTCGGGTGACCAGAAAGAACCGATTGTTCTTCCCGCGGCATTCCCCAATCTGCTGGCCAATGGTTCGCAGGGCATAGCGGTGGGCATGGCGACCTCGATTCCGCCGCATAATCTGGGTGAGCTGTGCGATGCCGCACTCTATCTCGTGTCGCATCCCAAAGCCTCGAGCGATCAGCTGCTCAACTTTGTGCCGGGTCCTGATTTTCCCACCGGCGGCATTGTGGTTGATACAGCCGAGAGCATTGCCGAGACCTATCGCACGGGGCGTGGCTCGTTCCGCATTCGCTCGAAATGGGAGAAGGAAGAGAGCGCACGGGGCGCTTGGGTGACGGTCGTCACGGAGATTCCCTATGGCGTGCAGAAGTCGCGGTTGATCGAAAAAATTGCCGAGCTTTTGAATGACAAGAAACTGCCTTTGCTCGGTGATATTCGCGATGAATCGGCGGAAGATGTTCGCATCGTTCTGGAGCCGAAGGCGCGCACGGTTGACCCCGTTGTGATGATGGAAAGCCTTTTCCGAAATACCGAGCTGGAATCGCGCTTCCCGATGAACATGAATGTTCTGGTCGATGGCGTTGTGCCTCGCGTTGTCTCCTTGTCGGAGGCTTTGCGCCAATGGCTCGACCATCGCCGCGAGGTGTTGCTGCGCCGTTCGCGTTATCGTCTGTCGGAAATCGAGCGGCGGCTCGAAGTGCTGGCTGGCATGTTGCTGGTTTTCCTCAGCCTGGATGAGGTGATCCGCATCATCCGAGAAGAAGACGAGCCCAAGGATGCGCTGAAAGCGCGTTTCAAATTATCCGATCTCCAGGCGAATTATATTCTCGACACGCGCTTGCGCTCGCTACGCAAGCTTGAGGAAATGCAGTTGCGCGGCGAATATGATGCGCTGGGCAAGGAGAAGTCGGAGATCGAGAGCCTGCTGTCGGATGACCCGCAGCAATGGAAGACGATTGCCTGGCAGATTCGTGAAGCCAAGAAAAAGCTCAATAGTGATCCCAAGACCGGTCGTCGCCGAACACAGTTCGAGACACCGCCTGAAGGCGTTGCGCTCGAACTCGAAGAAGCGATGATCGAGCGTGAGCCGGTGACTGTTGTCTATTCCGAAAAAGGCTGGATCCGCACTTTGAAGGGCCATGCCGCCGATCTTACGGCGCTGCAATTCAAAGGTGATGATGCGCTGAAGTCAGCTTTCTTCTCCGAGACGACGTCTAAATTGCTCGTGCTGGCAACAAATGGGAAAGTTTTCACACTGGATGTCGGCAAATTGCCGGGCGGGCGCGGTTTTGGCGAGCCCGTGCGCCTCTATGCCGAGATTGAAGAGGGCGAGGATATTGTCTGCGTCATGCCTTATACGGCTGGGCAGCGCATGTTGATCGCGGGCTCTGACGGGCGCGGCTTCTTTGTCAATCAAGATGAGATGTTGTCGTCAACGCGCAAGGGTCGTGGTGTTTTGTCGGTCGATGCAGGATCCAAGGCGCAAGTACTGGTGGAAGGTGATGGGGATCACATCGCCACCATTGGCCAGAACCGCAAGATGCTGATCTTCAAAGCAGCTGATGTGCCCGATATGGCGCGCGGCAAGGGTGTGCGTCTGCAGCGCTACAAGGATGGCAGCATTGTCGATGCGCGGGTCTTCACGCTGAAGGAGGGCCTCACTTGGACCGATTCAGCGGGTCGCAATTTCACATTGCCGAAGGCAGAGCTGAAAGACTGGATCGGCAATCGCGCGGAAGCCGGTCGCCTGCCGCCCAAGGGCTTTCCGAAGAACAATCGGTTCGGATAGGGCATTCGTCATTGCGAGGGGGGCGCCAGCCCGACGTGGCAATCCAGGTGTCGCCTGGCTTAATTGGATAGCTTCGCTTCGCTCGCAATGCCGAGGAACTACTCCACCAATTCCCAGCCGGTCATGCCGAGCCGCTCTTGCGGCAGGAAGCGGGCCTTGTAATCCATCTTGCGCGAGCTCTCGACCCAATAGCCGAGATAGACATGCGGCAGGCCCATGCGGCGCGCACGTTCTATATGGTCTAAAATCATGAATGTGCCCAGCGAACGCTCGGACTGGGCGATGTCATAATAGGAATAGACCATCGACAGGCCATCAGAGAGCAGGTCGGTGAGGCAGACAGAGGCGAGTTCGCCTTCTCCGCGTCCGGTGAGAAATGTGTCGATGCCGCGCGGGCGATATTCAATCACGCGCGTGTCGACATGTGTATCCTCGATCATCATCGAATAATCGAGCACGCTCATGTCGGCCATACCGCCTTCCGAATGGCGCGTATCCAGATAGGTTCGGAAAAGCGAATATTGTTCGGAGGTCGGTTCGGGCTGACGCGCATGGCCGATGAGATCTGCATTGGCGTCGAGAATCCGGCGCATGTTGCGCGTCGGCTTGAAGTCGTCGACTTTCACGCGCACCGACACACAGGCGCGGCAATTCTCGCAGGCTGGGCGATAGGCAATGGTTTGTGAACGACGAAAGCCTGATTGCGTCAGCGTATCATTCAGCGTGGCCGCCCGCTTTCCCACAAGATGGGTAAATACCTTTCTCTCTTCGCGCTCTGGCAAATACGGGCAGGGCGCGGGCGAGGTCAGATAAAATTGTGGGGCGTCACGCGGCTCTCTGCTCACGCTTCACAGCTCCTCATCATGCGCTTCGTGTCACAACGACACCCGCGACAATGTCATGCAAGCAGCGCTTGTCATTGTTGAGGAGCGAAGTGAGGAGATTGATGGGCGCAAGCAAAGCCACAGCCCAACTCACGTAAAACAAGATCACATGCGCGGCAGCCACCCAGAAGTTTGCAGGCGTTCCGTCATTGCGACGCATTTCGAGATCCATCATCGCCATGCCGGGCGTTCCCATGCGCGGGCCGGAAATGCTGGCGCCATTGTAGATGATGGCAATCAGCGGATAGAGCACCGGAATTAGGAACCATGACAGGCCGAAGGTCACAATGCCGAGTACGGCAAAGACGATAAAAAAGGCCCAGAAGAGTATCGAGATGAGAAACAGGTCGATGAGCAACGCAAAAATCCGGCGTGTGCGCACACCTGCCAATGCCACAAAAGGCAATTGCGCTGGCCAGATGATCTGACTTTCCGGTCTGCCTTCGCTCACGTCAATTGCTCCTGTCGGTTCTTCTGTGGGGCCTAATGTGGGGCGGCGCGGGCGCGCCCGCAAGGACCCGATAGCTTCTCCCCACTGGCGCCATGACACGGATCAGCTTAGCGGGGACCGGGGGGCGGCAACGACGAGGCAAGGCGCAAGACAAAGGCAAGCAGGGGGCGGGCAAACATGTTTTCCTCCGAAGGAGGGTGGATAATAGGTCAGGCTGGTGCTGTGACAACGCTGACTGTTTAGATTGAGCTTACTTCAGCTTCTGCGCGACCTTCACCGCGAAATAGGTGAGGATGCCGTTGCAGCCGGCGCGCTTGAAAGCCAAGAGGCTTTCCATCATCGCCTTGTCGCCATCCAGCCAACCATTTTGGGCGGCGGCCATGATCATCGCGTATTCGCCCGACACCTGATAGGCGAAGGTGGGAACACCAAACGTATCTTTCACGCGCCGTGCAATGTCGAGATAGGGCATGCCGGGCTTGACCATGACCATATCGGCGCCCTCATCGAGATCGAGGCCGACTTCGCGAATGGCTTCGTCCGAATTGGCGGGGTCCATCTGATAGGTGCGCTTGTCGCCGCGCAGCAATCCGCCCGAGCCCACGGCATCACGGAAGGGGCCGTAAAAGGCTGATGCATATTTGGCCGCATAGGCCATGATCTGCACATGCTCGAAGCCTTCTTCATCAAGCGCGGTGCGGATGGCGCCGATGCGCCCGTCCATCATGTCTGAGGGCGCAATCACATCCGCGCCCGCGCGCGCCTGATTGAGCGATTGCTTCACCAAAGCGCGCACCGTGCGATCATTGACGATCTCGTCGCCTTCCATCAGCCCATCATGGCCATGGCTCGTGTAAGGGTCGAGCGCGACATCGGTGATAATGCCGATCTGGGGCACAGCTGCCTTGATGGCACGCACCGCCTTGCAGACCAGATTGTCGGGATTGAACGCCTCGGAGCCGTCCTCATTGCGCAGCTTCGGGTCGGTATAAGGAAACAGTGCAACAGCTGGAATGCCAAGCTCTGCCGCATGCAGGCAGGCAGCCACAGCTTCATCAATCGACAGCCGGTCGACGCCCGGCATGGAGGCCACGGGTTGGCGGATGTTCTCGCCATCCAGAATGAAGATCGGCCAGATCAGATCATCAACGGTCAACACATTCTCGCGCACAAGACGGCGGGACCAATCCGTGCGGCGATTGCGGCGCGGGCGCTGGACCAGCATCATCCGGTCGGCAGAACGGGGGGCGGAGGGTGCGGCCATGCTCTTGCTCCAAAGTCAGGTTTCCCCGCTTAGCACCTTTCCGGCTCAGGCTGAACCCCGACACGCGTTGACCGGGCAGGGCGCTATCCACTATGGGTCAGGGGCAGGCTCGGGTGCCGGCGCTTGGCGCATATTTGGCGGGTAAAAGTCTCATGCAACTCTATCCCATGGACGACAAGTCCAGTCGCGAGGTGATCCACCTCGGCGCGTCGGGCGGCGGCTCGTTCCGCTGGGGGCTTTATCTTGTCATTTTCATGCGACTGCTGGCCGTGCTCTGGCTTTTGCAAGGCCTCATGCAATGGCGCAATATTTTGGCGCCCGAAGGTGCCTCCATTGATGCCCTGACGCCCTTTGATGCAGCGACCATCATTTTCTTTGCCATCACCAATCTGGTTGCAGCGGTCGGTCTCTGGCTGGCTGTCCCGTGGGGTGGCGTGCTGTGGCTCTTTGCCGTCTCAGCACAAATGTTTCTGATTGGTTTTGTCGGCATGATCGAAGGCGGACGTCTGATTCTGGCCTTTGATGTGGCGCTCGTCGTCGCTTATTTCGTGCTGAGTTGGTACGCCGCACAAGAGCGCGACGCAGTTTGAGTTTGCTCTGACCTTAGGTCATCAACACATCTTCAAGCTTAACGCGGTGTTGCATTCATTTTCGATTCACGCAACGCGTAAATGTCGGATTCATATCGTTTATTAGACTCGTCTTCACGCGCGCCCTCTAAACTCTATCACATCTGTTGAAGCCATCAGGTGGGGATGTGCAATGGCGATGGTGATGAAAAGTGACATGAGTGAAGCGCGTTTAGAGCGGGGTTCCGATGTGCGGCCTGCTTATCTTGAATCCCTGACTTTGGTTGAGCGTCTGCACCGACGTTTGCTCGACGTCATCAAGGATGAATTTGATCGGCGTGCACGCTCGGATATCAACGCCGTCCAGGCGCTGCTGCTCTACAATATTGGTGACAAGGAACTCACAGCAGGTGAGCTGCGGACCAAGGGTTATTATCTGGGCTCGAATGTGTCTTACAATGTGAAGAAGCTTGTCGAGATGGGTTTCCTCCATCACGCACGCTCGCGCATTGACCGTCGTTCGGTGCGCATCAGCCTGACGCGGCGTGGTCGCGACGTGCATGAGACGGTAGCCGGGCTCTACGAAAAACATGTGCTGACCGTGGAGCAGATTGGCGGGATTTCGGGGGACGATTTTTCCCGTCTGAATGTGGCGCTGACCCGCCTTGAGCGTTTCTGGACGGATCAGATCCGTTTCCGCCTTTAATTTGAAAAAAGGGGGTCGATCCTCGGCAGAGATGCCACAGGGACGCGCTTTTCGCTCTTGCTCTGGGTTTTGCCCGCAATCTTGTTACGCTTATGGCTGGCGTTGCCATACTTCGGCCTTGCTGTTCCTTCTTTTTTAACCTTGTGCATGTTAGCGCTGGCGGGTTTCCGAGAGCCCTGCGGGCTTTCCCCCGTACGACTGGCGGTTGGCCGCTCTGGGGCAGTGCCATATGAGCAGACAGGTTTGGAACGCATTGGAGCGATCTTTGAGCAAGTTCAACCATTCCGTTTCCCGCCGGGCCTTTGCCCGTGGATTGGGCCTCGGCCTTCTGGCGCTTGGCGCTGGCCGCTTTGGCATGGATCAGGCCGCGGCAGCCCCGGCGGATGGCGCGCTCTTCGGCGAACAGGCCGAATGGGTGCAGAAATATGATTCCGACGCGCGCCTTTCGGTTCCGCGCACCACAACGCCCATCCTCTCGAGCCAGACAATTGCGACGACCGAACAGGCCGTCGCGCTCTATCAGGATCTTGTTGCCCGTGGCGGTTGGAACAATGTTCCCAATCAGACGATGAAGGTTGGCAGCAAGGGCCCGGCCATAGTTGCTCTGCGCCAGCGCCTGATGATTACCGGCGATCTCGATGAGGCCGCGGGCACCGCGCCGACCTTCGATTCCTATGTGGAAGCTGGCGTAAAGCGTTTTCAGGCACGCCACGGCATTTCGGCGACGGGCGTTGTAGCGCAGCAGACCATTGCAGCGCTGAATGTTCCCGCGCAGGTGCGCGTACGCCAGCTGGAAATCAATCTCGTTCGTTTGCGTGCCTTCTCAGGCAATCTTGGCAGCCGCTTCGTGACTATGAACATTCCGGGCGCCTCGGTTGAAACGGTCGAGGGCGGCATGGTTGTCACCCATCATCAGGCGGGCGTCGGTAAGATCGATCGTCAGTCGCCGGTGATGCAGGCCAAGGCGGTCGAGATCAATTTCAATCCATTCTGGACGGTGCCTGCCTCGATTATCCGTAAAGATCTGATTCCCAAAATGCAGGCGGATCCAAATTATCTCGCCGATAATAAAATCCGTGTCTACAATTCGGCCGGTGTGGAAGTGGCGCCCAATGCCATCAACTGGAATTCGATGGAAGCAACGCAATTCAAGTTCCGCCAGGATCCCGGTGGTGACGTGAATTCGTTGGGCTTTGTGCGCATCAACATTCCCAATCCGCACGGCGTCTATATGCATGACACGCCAGCCAAGGGCATTTTTGGCGACGATTTCCGATTCGTCTCGTCGGGCTGTGTGCGTGTGCAAAATGTTCGCGATTATGTCGCCTGGCTGTTGAAAGATTCTCCAGGCTGGGATCGTGACCGCATTGATGAAGTAATACGCTCGGGTGAGCGCATTGACGCACGTATCCCGCAGCCAGTGCCGGTCTATTGGATCTATGTCACGGCCTGGTCGAATGATGGTTTGATCCAGTTCCGCGATGACATTTACCAGCGCGATGGTTTTGGTGCGGGTGCAGTGACTGTCTCTGCGGCCTCGTCGTCCGAGGCACGGGACGGTGGCCTTCTTGAGCCCATGTCCCTGACCGAAATGCCCCGCCGCTAAGGGGCCCTTTCCCACAGACTTTTGATCAGGCCCGCCTCCCGACCTGGGGCGGGCATTTTCTTGATGCCCCCTGTGGCCAACCCCTTCTTTTTGCCTCGAAAGGTCATTCTGTCGCCTTCCGGTCACAGACGGGCCGTGCTAAGCGGGGGCATCTTTCAAGGCCGGTCTGGGACTAGATATTGCGTGCGTGCCCTCAGGGAGCGCCCATAGGTTCCAATTCCGGGGGGTGACGCGCCGCCGCGAGGCGGCCAAAGAGGAGCCGGATTCCAATGGCTGAGACCTATAAGCTCTCCAATTCTTTCTTCGGGGCGAGCCTTGCTCAATCTGATCCCGAAATCGCGCGCTCGATTGATCTCGAACTGGGGCGCCAGCGCGACGAGATCGAATTGATCGCGTCCGAAAATATCGTCTCGCGTGCTGTGCTCGAAGCACAGGGCTCGGTGATGACCAACAAATATGCGGAAGGCTATCCGGGCCGCCGCTATTACGGTGGTTGCCAGTTCGTCGATATCGCTGAGAACCTCGCGATTGAACGCCTCACCAAATTGTTTGATTGCGGCTTTGCTAATGTGCAGCCCAATTCCGGATCGCAGGCCAATCAGGCGGTCTTCTTGGCGCTCTTGCAGCCGGGCGACACATTCATGGGTCTTGATCTGGCAGCCGGCGGACATTTGACGCATGGCTCAGCGGTCAACATGTCGGGCAAATGGTTCAAGGCTGTCAGCTATGGCGTGCAGCCCGACACGCAATGCATCGATATGGAAACGGTGGCCAAGCTCGCTCATGAGCATAAGCCCAAGCTGATCATTGCAGGCGGCTCGGCCTATGCGCGTCATTGGGATTTCGCGCGCTTCCGTGCCATTGCCGATGAAATCGGCGCTCTCTTCCTTGTCGATATGGCACATTTCTCAGGGCTTGTTGCCGGTGGCGCACATCCCTCGCCATTCCCGCATGCGCATGTTGTGACATCCACCACGCATAAGACCTTGCGCGGTCCGCGCGGCGGCATTGTGCTCACCAATGACGAGGCCATTGCCAAGAAGATCAATTCGGCAGTCTTCCCCGGCATGCAGGGTGGGCCGCTGATGCATGTCATCGCTGCCAAGGCGGTCGCCTTTGGTGAAGCTTTGCGTCCGGAATTCAAAGTCTATGCGCAGCAGATTGTCACCAATGCCAAGGCGCTCGCGGAGACATTGCGTGCAGGCGGTTTTGATATTGTGACGGGTGGCACAGATAATCATTTGATGCTCGTTGATCTGCGCCCCAAAAAGCTGAACGGCAAAGTGTCGGAGGCAGCACTGGGTCGCGCGCATATCACCTGCAACAAGAACGGTATTCCTTTCGACCCTGAAAAGCCGTTTGTGACATCTGGCATTCGTCTGGGCACGCCTGCAGCCACCTCGCGCGGTTTTGGCGTGGTGGAATTCCAGAAGGTCGGCGCGCTGATTATTGAGACGCTGGATGGACTGGCCAAGAATGGCGAAGAGGGCAATGGAGCCGTCGAAGCCAAAGTACGGGCCGATGTGAGCGAACTCACCCGCCGCTTCCCCATCTATCCCTGATCGCGAGCCAGACAGATGCGCTGCCCTTATTGTGGAAGCCTCGACACACAAGTGAAGGATTCGCGTCCCACCGAGGATTCGTCTGCAATTCGCCGCCGTCGCGTCTGCCCCGATTGCGCGGGTCGCTTCACCACGTTTGAGCGCGTGCAATTGCGCGAGCTGACGGTGCTGAAGAAATCGGGCCGTCGCGTGCCCTTTGATCGCGACAAGCTGATGCAATCGCTCTCGATTGCTTTGCGCAAGCGCTCCGTTGATCCCGAGCGCGTTGAGCGCATGGTCAATGGCATTGTGCGCCAGTTAGAGAGTTCGGGCGATGTGGAAATTCAGAGCGATCATATCGGCGAATTGGTGATGGAGGGTCTGCGCGCGCTGGATTCTATTGCCTATGTGCGCTTCGCATCCGTTTACAAGAATTTCCGCGAGGCTAGCGATTTCTCGACCATTATCGACGAGCTTGCAGAGCCTGCGTCACGCACGCCGATTGATCCTGGCCAAGAGATCAAATGAGCGCGGAAATATTTTCCGACGAAGATTTTATGGCGGCTGCCATTGCCTTTGCGCGCCGGGGCTTGGGTGAGACCGCTCCCAATCCGTCGGTGGGTGCGATCATTGTGAAAGATGGCGTGATCGTTGGGCGCGGCGCCACGCAAAGGGGTGGGCGTCCGCATGCTGAGACGGTGGCCATCGCTGATGCGGGTTCCGCAGCGCGTGGTGCCACGCTTTATGTGACGCTGGAGCCCTGCAGCCATCAGGGTGTGACCGGGCCTTGTGCCAATGCCATTTTGCAAGCTGGGCTGGTGCGCGTTGTCTCCGCCATTGAAGATCCCGATCCGCGTGTCACCGGGCGCGGCCACGAGATTTTGCGCAAGGCGGGCATTGAAGTTTCCGTCGGCGTCCTCGCGGATTCCGCGCGGCGCGGTAATCTCGGACATATTCTGCGCGTTACACAGGGCCGTCCCATGGTGACGTTGAAATTGGCTGAAACAGCCGATGGCTTTGCTGCTGCCGCCAATGCGCATGATCCACGTCTGATGATTACCGGTCAGTCTGCCAACAATCGCGTGCAAGTGATGCGCGCCCTGCATGATGCGATCATGATCGGTATCGGCACGGCTCTAGGTGATGACCCATTGCTCACCGTACGTTTGCCTGGCCTCGAACAGCGTGCGCCTTTGCGCGTAGTGCTCGATAGCAATTTGCGACTGCCCCTGCGCTCGCGCCTTGTGGCGACAGCGCGGGAGAAAAAAGTGCTGGTGATTGCAGGTGTCGGTGCATCAATGGAAAGCCGCGCTGCGCTGGAAGCGCAGGGTGTTGAGGTCGAGTTTGTTGCACGTGGCGCAGGCGGGCATGTCGATCTGACGGATGCACTGCACGCCTTGGGTGCGCGCGGCATCACCCGTGTCTTCAGCGAAGGCGGGCCCCATGTCGCGGCTGCACTGATTGCGCAGGGGTTGGCAGATGAGGTCGTGCTGCTTCGCGGCGTAAAACCTTTCGGGGGCGAGGGTCTTCCGGTGCTGGCCGAGGACGCGCGCCGGATATTGACGGATCCGGCACGCTTTTCGCGCGTAAGTGAAAGCATGGCTGGGCCAGATCGGCTCACGCGGTTTGAAAGGGTTTTGTAATGTTCACGGGTCTGGTCAGCGATGTCGGTACCATTCTCTCCGTTGAGCAAAAGGGCGATTTGCGTCGTATACGCATTGCTTGTTCTTATGATCCCAAGACGATCGCGCTGGGCGCATCCATCGCCTGTTCGGGCCCTTGCCTGACGGCAGTCGAAATGGGCACAGACAAAGGCCAAGCTTTTTTCGAGGTCGATGCTGCTGCTGAAACATTGGCGCGCACAAGCGTCGGTCAATGGAAGCCTGGCACGCGCATCAATTTGGAGCGCTCGCTCAAGATTGGTGACGAATTGGGTGGGCATATCGTCACGGGCCATGTCGATGGCATGGGGAAAATCATCAATCGTCGTGACTTCGATGGCATGGCGCATTTCGATATTGAAGCGCCCGCAGAGCTTGCCCGTTTCATTGCGGAAAAGGGTTCCATCTCCCTTGATGGCACATCGCTCACCGTAAACGGCATCACAGGCCGCGTTTTCACCATTCTGCTCATCCCGCATACGCTGGCTGTGACGACCTGGGGTGAGCGTAAGACGGGCGATGACCTCAACCTGGAGGTCGATCTGATGGCGCGGTATGCGGCCCGCCTTGTGGAAGCGAAATAAATCCTCAAAACTTGCTCTGCGGCCGCTGACGCGCTAGTCAGTCCTCGCTGTTTCAAACCGAGGATATGGACGACTCATGGCCGAAGCGCGCCGCTCACTTCCTCCCATCCAAGGCGTAGCTGGTGCGCGCCTGCTCGTGGTTGAGGCCCGTTTTTACGATGACATTGGCGACATGCTGCTAAGCGGCGCGCGCCGCGCAGCTGAAGTTGCTGGTGTGTCGATCGATGTGCTCACCATGCCGGGTGCTTTGGAAATCCCGGCTGCCATTGCCATTGCTTGTGATGCAGCTGCAACGTCTGGCAAAGCTTATGATGGCGCGGTGGCGCTTGGCTGTGTCATTCGTGGTGAGACCTATCATTTCGAGATCGTGGCAGGCGATAGCTCGCGCGCTTTGATGGATCTGTCGGTCACGCGCAAGCTGCCGTTGGGAAATGGTATTCTGACGGTTGAAAATGAACACCAAGCGATTGAGCGCGCTGATCCCGCGCAAGGTGACAAGGGCGGAGACGCGGTGCGCGCCGCGCTGACTTTGGTTGCGCTGAAAAAGGGCGGAGCCAAATAATGTCACGCGAGCATCGCGCTGCGGCCCGGCTCAATGCCACACAGGCCCTCTACCAGATGGAAGTGGCGGCCAAAGGGATCAATGAAATCCTCGCCGAGTTTGAAACTTTCTGGATTGGGCGGGAGATCGAGGGTGATCAATATAAGCCCGCCGAGATTGAATTCTTCCGTGATGTGCTCAACGGCGTTTTGCATGATCAGCTGGCCATCGATCAGCTTATCGATGCTACCTTATCACGCGGTTGGCCTTTGGCGCGGGTGGAAGCTGTTATGCGCGCCGTTTTGCGCGCGGCCACCTATGAGCTGAAAAAGCGCAAGGACATTCCCGGCCGTGTCGTTATCACCGAATATGTGGATGTGGCGTCAGCCTTTTTGGGTCGGGACGAGACCGGCATGATCAATGCCGTCCTCGACAAATTGGCCCGTGAGCTGCGAGTGGAAGAATTCAGTAACGCAAACTAGTGTATTTGTCGCTTCGAGCCGTTTATAATGGCAGTTCCCTTAGGGGCTGGAGGACGTGATGCTGTCGATCATCCTGAACAATCTCTTCACCCGAAACCGCAAGAATTTGGTAGCTGCCGAAAAGGCACGCCACGACGTGCGTGTTCACCAGCGCCTGAAGCCGCACAAGACTGATGGGGATGCGCATGCCCATCCCGCCGAGATAGCTCCGACTGAGAGCAAGCCTGAAAAAGACTAATTCAGCCACATGAGCGAAGACGATCTGATCGCCCGCTTTTTCGCTCCGCTCGCGGGCGCGGAGGGATTGGGTCTTCTCGACGACGCTGCGCTTGTGTCCGCGCCGCCCGGGCATGACCTCGTCATCACCTGCGATGCCCTTGTGGCAGGTGTCCATTTTTTTGAAAATGATCCGGCGGATACAATCGCCGCCAAGGCTTTACGCGTCAATCTTTCTGATCTTGCTGCCAAAGGCGCCAAACCGCGCGGATTTGTGTTGGCGCTGGCCCTCAACAAGAGCGATGATGCCTGGTTGCAGGCTTTCGCGCGTGGTCTGAAAGGCGATATCGACGCCTTTGCCTTTCCGCTATTGGGGGGCGATACGGTGAAAACACCGGGGCCTTTGATGATCTCCGTCACGGCTTTTGGCCTGGTGCCGGAAGGTCGTATGGTGCCGCGCACCGGCGCGCGGGCAGGCGATCTTCTCTATGTCAGCGGCACAATTGGCGATGCAGCTTTGGGCCTTTTGGAGCGACAAGGGGCTATTTCGGCGGGGCAGGCTGGCGCCCATCTGGTTGCGCGTTATCTGCACCCCGAGCCGCGTATGGGCTTGGCGCCCGCTCTTCTCAATCATGCCCATGCCGCCATGGATATTTCTGATGGGCTCATTGGCGATTTGACGAAGATGATGCGCGTGAGCGGTGTGACAGCCGAGGTGAGGCTGGTTGATGTGCCGCTGTCTCCCGCCGCCACCGCTGTGATGGGGGGCGATGAGGCCCTTTTTGCCCGCGCTGTGTCGGGTGGGGATGATTACGAGATTTTGGCGAGCATTGCGCCAGAAGAGGCGCAAGCTTTCGAGCGCATAGCCGAGGCGGTGGGCGTGTCCGTTACGCAGATTGGGCATGTGCTGGCGGGCACCTCGCCTCCCCGTTTTCTAGATGGGAACAGGCAGGCGGTCAGTTTCGTCAGTGGCTCGTTCAGCCATTTCTAAGGACTGTTTACAAAATCGCCGCGTCAGCCGACGATGGCGCATAAAGGATTGCCGGAAATCGGCCAAGAAAAGGGAGATGCCAGATGGCGCGTGATTTTGAGGACCATTGCTGGAAAGATATTGTTACCCCCGAGATTCTCGAAATCTACGAGCCGTATCACCGCAAGACCTTTGTGGGCCCCAAGCCAGCCATTCTCGCAATCGATCTCTATAACAAGGCCTATCACGGCGGGAACCGTCCGGTTCTGGAGGTCAATCGCGAACATGCGGGTTCGTGCGGTGAGAATGCATGGAAAGCGATTGAGCCGACCAAAAAACTCTTTGCTGCCGCGCGCGCTGCCGGTATTCCGGTGATTTATTCCACGCGCCACGCTGATACAGCGGGTGTGAAATCGACATTCCGTTCAATGCGCAAGGAAACGGAAGATCAATATGGCATCTATCACGAGTTCACGCCTCATGACGGCGAGCTGGTGATTTATAAAGAACGCGCCTCGGCCTTTTTTGGCACACCGCTGGTCGCGCATTTGCGCCTGCGCGGCATTGAGAGCCTGATCATCTGCGGCGAAAGCACATCAGGTTGCGTGCGCGCGTCGACGGTGGATGCTTATTCATACGGCTTCCACAGCGTGCTCGTGGAAGAATGCACCTATGATCGCTCGCAGCTGAGCCATAAGGTCAATCTCTTCGACCTGCATCACAAATATGCCGATGTCATGCATGTAGAAGATGTCATCACGCATCTGCAGGGCATGAAATAATCCCGCATAGCTTCGCGATGCTCGCACTGACGGCGCGTTGCGCCGTCAGTCTTGCTTGGCGCGCACCATTGGTGAGAGGCCCAGCTTGTCGAATAAGGCAGAACGGTGGGCTTCTGCATAGCGCATCATGTTGAGATGAGCGGGCGTGCCATAGGGTAGGCGGTTCATGCGCTCATAGAGCGACTCGACCCAATGCAATTCCCCCAGAATATCGGCCGGATTGGCTCCGCGTGCGATCCATGCACTGGACCAAGTCTGGAGCCATGAGCCGGGATCTTCTGTATTGGTCAAGCTGGAGATCAGCTGTTCATGGTCATCGTCGCCATAGGTCAGGTGGGCCGCGCGCTCGAAGTGCTGCAGCCGCGTCACGGCATCCGCGATATCGCCCTCTTGGTCCGCGCGCGTGCGGGCCCAATCGAGGCATTGCGCGAGGCTTTTTGCCGACAATTTGTCCCTCCATCTGATAGCCAACCCCACCGAATGAGATAGGGCAGGCGGCCAGACCTGGCCAGTGTGTGAGGCGCATATGATTACATCTTGCGGGCTTGCACGGAAGAGTGGAAACTCATGAATGCGACAGAGCCCGGCTAAGGGCCGCGCAAGGGAGGTAGATATGGCGTTTCTCGATGCTGAACAGGGGGTAGAAGCGGATGATCCGCATATAAAAGTGTCTCGTCTGCCAGCATTGCCAAAACCGCTTGATCCGATTGTTGCTGGGCTGTTCGAGAATACGCGGAAGCGGGGCGGCCATATTCTCAATCTGCACAAGGTTTCTGGTCATGCGCCGAAGCTGACTTCAGCTAAGCGGCCTTTCACTTATGCTTTGCGCAATGATTGCGATGTGCCGCGTCTCTATCGCGAACTCGCCATCTGTCGCAGCGCCATCAATGTGGAATGCGATTACGAACTCCATCATCATCATCCGCTGGCTTTGCAAGCAGGCCTCACACAGGTGCAGTTCAATGCGTTGCGCCATTGGTCAGCCAAGCCCGAGCTGTTTGATGCGAAACAAAAATCTGTACTGGCTTTTGTTGATGAAATGACGCTGCAAAAAGGCGCTGTGACGGAGGCGACGTTTCAGGAATTGGCGCGCCACTTCAGCCCGCAGGACATCATCGAAATCGCCTATAATGCGACGTCTTATTATGCGAGCGGGCTATTCATGAAAGCGCTGGCGATCGAGCCTGATGCCCCCCACAAGAAAGCCGCGCCCGGAAAGTTTTAAAAATCATCCAAGCCGCAGGCGGGATGAAATGTCCTGCGGATTGATCTGATAGAGCGCATCGATGAAGGCAACGCGGAATGAGCCCGGCGCATCGGCGCGCTCGGCGGCCAGATCGCCAGCAATGGCGTAAATGGTAAGCGCAGAGCGCGTGGCCGCAAACGCGTCGACGCCCGTGCCCAGCGTGGCGCCGATCAAACCCGTGAGCCCACAACCCAGTGCGGTGACACGTGTCATGAGCGGCGAGCCATTGGCCAGCCGCAAAATTGCCCGGCCATCGGTGATAATATCCACAGCGCCGGTCGCTGCCACAATGCAGAGGCAATGGCGCGCCAGTTTTTGCGCGACAGCCTCCACCTCGCTTGTGTCATGAACCGTGTCGACCCCGCGCGGGGCGGCGGACTGATCTGTTAGCCCCGCCAAACGAGCCACAGCCATGATCTCGGAGGCATTGCCGCGGATGACCGCCGGGCGCCGGCGTAACAAGCCCGCAACCGTCGTGTTACGAAATGTCGTCCCGCCGGCCCCGACAGGATCGAGGACCCAGGGAACGCCATGGGTGCGGGCGGCGGAGGTCGCTACATCCATGGCCTGCGCGGCAGGCGCCGAAAGCGTTCCGGTATTGATTACCAGTGCGGCCGCTTTGCGGACGAATTCGGGAGATTCTTCAGGCGCGTGAACCATGGCAGGGGAGGCGCCTGCGGCCAGCAGGACATTGGCGGCTACGTCCATGGAGACGAGATTGGTGATCATCTGGACGAGCGGGTGCTGGGCGCGCAACGCCCCCAGAATATTCCCCGCCTCGGTGGCTAAAGCGTCCCGGTCCATGTCCTGTGGTCTCATCCTCATAGTCTAGCTCGGTTTGGTTCTTTACCAAATGGTCGGAGCGCGCTTGCCCTTCCACAAAGTCACGGGGCGACTATAATCATGCTACGGCCCGTGGGCCATTGCAGCGCAGGTGAGTCGGCGCTTAAAATGATGGGCTCAAAGAAAAGACCCTCAGGGGCAACACGGGAAGAAAACCAAGGGCCGAACTCAGGCCCCAAGAAAGGGCGTATGCAATGAATTTGATGTCGCTGATTATTCTCGGCGGACTGTTGTCCGTCGTTTACGGCGCCTTTACGATCAAGCAGCTCATGGCTGCGGACGCAGGCAATGCTAGGATGCAGGAGATCGCACAGGCGATCGCCGAGGGCGCGCAGGCCTATCTGCGCCGTCAATACATCACCATCTCCTATGTCGGGGTGGCACTCTTCGTCATCATCGGCTTTCTGCTCGGTTGGACGGTGGCCCTCGGCTTCCTGATCGGCGCAGTGCTTTCGGGGGGCGCTGGCTTCATCGGCATGAATGTGTCGGTGCGTGCCAATGTCCGCACAGCTCAGGCGGCTTCCACATCACTGGCAGCAGGTCTCGACGTCGCCTTCAAGGCAGGCGCGGTGACGGGCATGCTCGTGGCCGGTCTCGCTCTGCTGGGCGTTGCTGTCTATTTCGCCGTTCTCACCGGCCCCATGGGCTTCAAGCCGTCGGATCGTGTGGTCGTAGACGCGCTCGTCGCGTTGGGTTTTGGCGCTTCGCTGATCTCGATCTTCGCGCGTCTGGGCGGCGGCATCTTCACCAAGGGTGCGGATGTCGGTGCTGACCTCGTCGGCAAGGTTGAGGCTGGTATTCCGGAAGATGATCCGCGCAACCCCGCCACGATTGCCGATAACGTTGGCGACAATGTCGGCGATTGCGCAGGCATGGCAGCGGACCTGTTCGAGACCTATGCGGTGACGGTTGTCGCTACCATGGTGCTCGGCTCGATCTTCTTTGCAGGCAAGGCTGTGCTCCTCTCGACGATGATGTATCCGCTGGCCATTTGCGCGAGCTGCATCCTCACCTCGATCATCGGCACGTTCTTCGTGAAGCTTGGTCCGAGCCAGAACATCATGGGTGCTCTCTACAAGGGCCTGTGGGCAACGACGCTTCTCTCCGTCATTGGCCTTGGTGGAGCAACCAGCCTGACCATTGGCTGGGGCAAGATCGGTGAAGTCGCCGGCATGGCGATCACCGGCACGAACCTGTTCATCTGCGGCCTCGTCGGCCTTGTGGTGAATGGTCTCATTGTCTGGATCACTGAATATTACACGGGTACGGGCAAGCGTCCGGTTGTGTCGATTGCGCAAGCTTCCGTCACGGGTCATGGCACCAATGTCATTCAGGGACTTGCAGTCTCGCTGGAATCAACAGCGCTGCCAGCCATGGTGATTGTCGGGGGCATTATCTCCACCTACCAGCTCGCCGGTCTCTTCGGCACGGCGATTGCTGTCACGACCATGCTGGGTCTGGCCGGCATGATCGTTGCGCTCGATGCTTTTGGCCCTGTCACCGACAATGCCGGTGGCATTGCCGAAATGGCTGGTCTTCCGAAGGAAGTGCGTCATTCGACTGATGCCCTCGACGCGGTTGGCAATACGACAAAGGCTGTCACCAAGGGCTATGCGATCGGTTCTGCCGGTCTTGGTGCGCTCGTGCTCTTCGCCGCCTACACCAACGATCTTCAGGCGTTCATCGCGGAAGGCCGCCCCTACTTCAAGGGCATTGGTCAGGTCTCCTTTGACCTGTCGAACCCCTATGTGGTTGCGGGCCTGATCTTCGGCGGTCTCATCCCTTATCTGTTCAGTGGCATTGCCATGACGGCAGTTGGCCGTGCAGCGGGTGCGGTGGTTGAGGAAGTGCGGCGTCAGTTCAAGGAAATGCCGGGCATCATGCAGGGCACGCAGCGCCCTGATTATGGCCGTGCGGTCGACATGCTCACGAAGGCGGCGATCAAGGAGATGATCATCCCCTCGATGCTGCCTGTGCTTGCCCCCCTTGTCGCTTATTTCGGCGTGCTGGCGATCTCCGGCTCGAAGGCCAATGCTTTCGCAGCACTGGGCGCTTCGCTCTTGGGCGTGATTGTGAATGGTCTCTTCGTGGCCATTTCGATGACGTCGGGTGGCGGCGCTTGGGACAATGCCAAGAAGAGCTTCGAAGACGGCTTTATCGACAAGGATGGCGTGAAGCATCTGAAGGGTTCTGAAGCGCATAAGGCATCGGTGACGGGCGATACCGTCGGCGACCCCTATAAGGATACGGCGGGTCCCGCTGTGAACCCGGCGATCAAGATCACCAACATTGTCGCTCTGCTGCTGCTGGCCGTTCTGGCGCACTGAGTAAAGCGCGATTGGAAACAAGAAGGGCGGGGGAAACCCCGCCCTTTTTTGTGTGCCTCGTCATTGCGAGGAGCAAAGCGACGAAGCAATCCAGAAGCTCCTCGTGAGGCCTCTGGATTGCTTCGCTGGCGCTCGCAATGACGGCTGAGGAATGACCCCCAATAAAAAAGCCGACCTTTGAGGGTCGGCTTTTGAAACTTGAGGGATAGGGCTCTTAGAACCGCAGCAGGCCCGTGAGCGCATTCCGGATGAAGCTCGATTCCGTGCCGCCTGTGGGCGTCGTGCGGCTGACGAAATCGACCACCTGGCCGTCTTCCAGCCCGTAATTGGCAACGCGCTCGACACGCTTTCCCTTGTTGAAATAGACCGCCACGACCCGCTGATCAACGACCACCGGGTCCATGAACTGAACCTTCCGCTCGGTCTTCTGCGAGATGTAATACCAGGCCTCCGCGCCGATCGTGGAGGTCGTCGAAGGCGTGCCAAGCACCGTCAAAACCTGTTCGGCCGATGCGCCAACCTTGACCTGCTCAAGCGTTTTTGCATCGAGTACATAGCCATGCTGGATAGTGCCATCAAAGCCAAGGCACCCGCCCAGGCTCAGTGCCAGCACCAGCGCGCCCGCCATGCGGACCTGTGTTGAGGCGCGGCGAGCACCGCCCTTTTGGTCAGAAATTGCGTCCATCAGACCCATCTCCGGGAATTTTCCTTGCATCCGAGACCCCCGATGCCTAACCCCCGTCTGATGGAAAAGCAAGCAAAGCTGGGCAGGGGCCTGCCTTTGACTGCAATCTGCCGGAGCTCAATATCATGTTCGGCCTTTTCAGCCGCAACCGTAACCAGCAACTCATCGACAAGCTTCACGGCGAGATCATGGCGGGCGTGCTTGAGCCCGCGCTCTATCTCACATGCGGCGTGCCCGACACGTTCGAGGGGCGGTTCGAAATGCTCGTCCTCCACGGCGCTCTGACGGCACGCCGCATCGAGCGCTTGCCAGCGCCGGGTCCCGATCTGGCGCAGGATGTGACCGATGGCATTTTCCGCTATCTCGATGTCACACTGAGAGAGATGGGTGTTGGTGATGTAACTGTGCCAAAAAAGATGAAGAAACATGCCGAAAGCTTTGCTGGAAGGGCGCTTTCCTATTTTTCAGCTCTTGAGAAAAAGGATGAAGTCGCGTTGCGGGAAGCTTTGGCGCGCAATGTTTTCGGCGATGTTGCCAAGGCCTCAACCGATCAAGTCAGGCGGCTTGCCACATATTGTTTCGCAGTTGAAGCAGCGCTTTCTGCCTACAACATCGATCATTTTCTGAGCGGCAAAGTTGGATTTCCCTTGCCGACACCCGACGCGGGAGCCTGACCATGGCGCGCAAACCCACAGACAAATTTGAAATGGGCAAGTCCGACAAGGGCAGGTTCGACAAGGGCAAGTTCGAAAAAGGCAAGGGCCGTAAGGCGGCTGACGACGAGCCTGAACTTTCACGCGCCCGTGCGGTCTTGCCACCCCCCGCGGGGCTCCCGGTCATGCCGCGCCCCGCCTTGGCGGATGATATCCGTGCCGACGTCAAAACAGAGATCGATCTGGAGGCCAGCGATGAAGAACGGCTGGCTCTCGCGTTGGCCTATGATCTGCCGGCCATCGCCTCTCTCACGGCGCACATCACCCTGACCAAGCGCCATGCGCCGGTCATTCGGGTAACGGGCCGCCTGACGGCGCGACTGACCCAGATCTGCGTGGTCACGATGGAACCCTTTGAAAGCGACATTAGTGAAAGCATCGAAATAGAATATGCGCCCCCGGCTTATGTCACCGAGGTCTGGGAGCGGCTCGCCCAATTGGAGGCCTCTGGCTCGACCGAAGAAGCCCCCGAGCCACCAGACCAGATTGTGGATGGCAAGATCGATTTGGGTGCTTTGGTGACAGAGGCCCTGGCTCTGGCGCTCGATCCCTATCCCAAAAAGCCGGGGGGCGCATTCGAGGCCCCCGAGGAGCCCGAGCCCGATCCGGATGAATCGCCCTTTGCCGTCTTGGCGTGCCTCAAAGGAGATGACGGGGACAAAGGGGGCGCAGGCGGCCTGGCCTGACCCCTGTGCAAGCGTAAGGATGGCTGTTTCCCTCGGGCGCTGAAACGTCTATGGTCCGCCACCTTTCTTGAACCCGGCCATGCTCAAAAGGAGCCTCGGTTCCATGTCCACTTCCGTCAGGATCGCGCTCGACGCCATGGGCGGCGATCATGGCCCCTCGGTTGTGATCCCGGGTGCGGCTCACGCGTTGAAGACCCGTCCAGGCATTCAATTCCTGCTCTACGGCAATGAGGCCAAGATCGCGCCTTATCTCGCCCAGCATCCGGAATTGCAGGCACAGGCGCGTGTCATTCACACCGATGTGGCCGTCGCTATGGATGACAAGCCAAGCCAGGCTTTGCGCCGCACGCGCAAGTCATCCTCTATGTGGATGGCTATTGAAGCTGTGAAGAATGGCGAAGCCGATGTTACCGTTTCAGCAGGCAATACTGGCGCGCTTATGGCCATGTCGACCGTCTGCTTGCGCACGATGGCTGGCATTGAACGCCCCGCCATTGCCGCTATGTGGCCTACCATGACTGGCCGCGCGATTGTTCTCGATGTTGGCGCGACCATTGGTGCGGATGCACAGCATCTTGTCGATCTCGCCATTATGGGATCGGCCATGGCGCGTATTGTGCTGAATATTGAAACGCCCTCCGTTGGTTTGCTCAATGTTGGCGTTGAAGAAATCAAAGGTATCGAGGAAGTGAAGGCGGCGGGCCGTATTTTGCGCGAAGGCAAGATTCCATCCTTGCGCTATCAGGGCTTTGTTGAGGGCGATGATATTGGCAAGGGCACGGTTGATGTTGTTGTTACCGAAGGGTTCACCGGCAATATCGCACTGAAAACGGCAGAGGGAACAGCCAAGCAGCTCGCGACGATTTTGCGCGAAGGCATGCAGGCGAATATTTTCACCAAGCTTGGCTATCTTTTGGCGCGCGGCGCTTTTCAAAATCTCAAGAGCAAGATGGACCCCAGCCACGTGAATGGCGGCGTGTTCCTCGGCCTTGATGGGATTGTGATCAAAAGCCACGGCGGCACCGACATCAGAGGGTTTTCCAATGCTGTCGGCATAGGTTTCGACATGGTCCGCCATCAATTGCTGGAAAAAATCCGACACTCTCTCGCAGTGTCGGATGACCGGCGGATCATCATGACAGACGAGATGGATGCGCGCGCCTAAGGGCGGGCGATGACAAAACGGAACAGAACATTGACTTCAGGTCAGACGACACTGCGCTCGGTCATTTGCGGCATTGGCTCTTATCTGCCAGCTAATAAGGTGAGCAATGCCGATCTTGAAAAGATTGTCGACACAAGCGACGACTGGATCGTGCAACGCACCGGTATTCGCAATCGCCATATCGCTGCCGAAAGCGAAACCACTTCGATGCTGGCTACACACGCCGCCAAAGAGGCGCTCGCCAATGCGGGCCTTACCGCTCAAGACATTGATCTTGTCATCGTCGCGACGTCGTCACCCGATTATACATTTCCCTCGACTGCCACGCAGGTGCAGGCTGCTATTGGCATGAATCATGGCGCGGCGTTTGACGTACAGGCCGTGTGCTCGGGCTTTGTTTATGCCGTCACCATTGCCGACAAATTTTTGATCTCCGGTTCACACAAGCGCGTTCTGGTGATTGGTGCTGAAACTTTCTCGCGCCTGCTCGACTGGAATGATCGCACCACTTGCGTGCTCTTTGGCGATGGAGCGGGAGCCGTTATTCTCGAAGCGCAAGCGGGCACGGGTGCGATCACGGATCGCGGCGTGCTGACCACGCATCTGCGCTCCGACGGCCGGCACCGCGAAAAGCTTTATGTTGACGGCGGTCCGTCCACGACGAAAACGGTGGGTCACCTGCGCATGTTGGGCAAGGATGTGTTCCGCCATGCAGTCAGCATGGTCACCGATGTGATGGTGGATGCCTTTGCTGCGACCGGCACCACAGCCGACGATCTCGACTGGTTTGTGCCCCATCAGGCCAATCGCCGGATCATCGATGCCTCGGCCGAGAAGTTGGGCATTGCGCCTGAAAAAATTGTCGTCACCGTTGATCAACATGGCAATACGTCCGCGGCTTCCATCCCGCTGGCGTTGGCCACGGCTGTCAAGGATGGTCGTATCAAGCCCGGCCAGCTCGTGATGATTGAGGCAATGGGCGGGGGCTTCACCTGGGGCTCGGCTTTGATCCGCTGGTAATGGCAGGTCTCTTCCCCGACCTCACTTGTTCTGGGGCTATTTCTGTCTTGTGGGGGCGCGGAGTGACCTTGCGTCACTAATCCGGGTAATATGTCAGTTTCCTGTTGCAAAGGTAACGTTATCGGTTACGATAGCCTTGTTTTTCATTATGGATATTGCCATGACCCGTTCACATTTTGAATCAAAAGAGTCCCAAACAGTCACGCGAGCTGATCTTGCGGAGGCCGTCTATGGCCGGGTTGGCCTGTCACGGGCGGATTCGGCTGAAATGGTCGAGGTTGTGCTGGGCGAGATTTCCGAGGCTATTATGCGTGGGGAGGTGGTGAAGCTGTCCTCCTTCGGATCTTTCATGGTGCGCATGAAGGGCGAGCGTGTTGGGCGCAACCCGAAAACAGGTATTGAAGTTCCGATCACACCGCGCAAGGTGATGGTCTTCAAGCCTTCGAATATCATGAAGCAGCGAATCAATGAGGGCACGGCAGTCGACGTCCTCGAATAAGATGGAGATCGTGGCCATGGAACGAACCGCTGATGCCTTCCGGACGATCAGCGAAGTGGCCGAGGATCTTGATCTTCCCCAGCACGTCCTGCGTTTCTGGGAAACGCGCTTCACGCAAATCAAACCGATGAAGCGTGGCGGCGGGCGGCGCTATTACCGCCCGGATGATGTCGAGCTTCTGCGGGCCATCCGTCATCTTCTCTATGGTGAGGGTTATACGATCCGCGGCGTGCAGCGCATCCTCAAGGAGCAGGGCGCGAAGGCCATTATCGCCTTGGTGCGCGAAGGGGGCGCGCGTACGCCCATCATGCAAGTGCCGAATGCATCAGCGCGTATCGAGCCCATGCTCAGAGGCCAGGCTATCACGGATGAGGATCTGGACGATGGGGCGGCTTATGCACCCGCACATGATGCCGGTGCAGGTCTGTCGCGCGCCGATATTGCAGATCTGCAGTCTGTTCTCGGCGATATTGCAGAATGCGAGCGCCTTCTGGCCGCCGCGCGGGCCTGAATAATCTTGGTCAACCGGTCTTCAGCGGTTGCGGGCTCCAGCCGCCTTCTCTATAAGCCGTCTCGTCGGAGTGTAGCGCAGCCCGGTTAGCGCACTTGTCTGGGGGACAAGGGGTCGTGGGTTCGAATCCCGCCACTCCGACCATTTTTTCATTTTCCGGTATCCTTGCCAAACGGAAAACCAAACCCTGACCGCGTATTGCAGAATGTATCCTGGGGATTTATCTCTGGCGACCAGAGCACTGACCTCGGGGGCGATGTGTCAAATTTTCAAAATTATGCACGCTTTTACGACCTGCTCTATGCCCGGAAGGATTATGTGCAGGAAACGCGTTATGTTGTCGACACCCTGCGCAAGCGCCAACCAAACCTGAAATCCATTTTTGAATTGGGCTGCGGAACCGGCGGCCACGCACGAGCCTTTGCGGGTGAGGGCCTCGATGTTTTTGGTATCGATATCAGTCCAGAGATGATTGAACTCGCGCGCAGTAAATTTGCGGTCCGGTCCGGGCAGGGGTGCTTCACCTGCGCTGTCGGCAATATCTGTGACTTTCAATCAGGACAGACTTTTGATGCTGCCGTCTCGCTCTTCCATGTCATGAGCTATCTCACGACAGACGGC
>CANJVX010000025.1 GCA_947478405.1 Beijerinckiaceae bacterium
AGGCTACCAGACCTCTGCGGAGCTAGTGGCTGGCATCAAGCGCATCGGCGACTTCGAGATCACTGTGTCCGCCTATCCTGAAAAGCATCCCGAGGCGTCGAGCTTCGATCAGGATATCGATGTCTTGGCTGCGAAAGTTGATGCGGGCGCCACGCGCGCAATCACGCAATTCTTCTTCGAGAACGATCTCTATCTGCGCTATCTCAACCGCGTGCGTCAGCGCGGCATTAATATCCCAATTCTGCCGGGGATTGTTCCGGTACAGAACTTCAAACAAACCGCCAATTTTGCCCGCAAAACTGGCGCCTCTGTGCCGCAATGGTTGGCTGAGCGTTTTGTCGGCCTAGAAAATGATCCCGCCACACGCCGCCTGATTGCAGCCGCCGTAGCAGCTGAACAAGTTCTCGATCTCGTCGATGAGGGGATCGAACAATTCCATTTCTACACTATGAACAAGGCCGATCTCGTTTATGCGATCTGCCATTTGCTCGGATTGCGCGCCAAAACGGCGTAAGGAAGACCCAACATGAGCCCGAACACGCCGCGTGATGGCGACGAGATACGTAAAGCCCTGACCGCACTCGCGCAGGAACGCATCCTGCTGCTCGATGGGGCCATGGGCACGATGATCCAGGACCGCAAATTCACGGAAGAAGACTTTCGAGGCGAGCGTTTCAAAAAATCACCGCGCGATCTGCGTGGCAATAATGATCTGTTGATCCTCACCCAACCCGACGCCATCCGTGCTATTCATCTCGCCTATTTTTTAGCCGGTGCCGATATCTGCGAGACGAATACATTCTCCTCCACCACCATCGCGCAAGCCGATTATGGTTTGGAAGACATCGTCAACGACCTCAATCGCGAAGGCGCGCGTATCGCACGTGAAGCCGCTGACCTCGCTCAGGCAAAAGATGGACGCCGCCGCTTTGTCGCAGGCGCTATGGGGCCGACCAACCGCACCGCCTCCATTTCACCCGATGTGAATGACCCGGGCTTTCGCGCGGTGACCTTCGATGATCTACGCATTGCCTATGCACAGGCAGCGCAGGCTCTCATCGAGGGCGGCGTCGATCTCATGCTGATCGAAACCGTGTTTGACACGCTCAATGCCAAGGCTGCATTGGCTGGCATTGAAGATGCTTTTGTTGCAACTGCGACGCGCCTCCCGATCATCATTTCCGGCACGATCACTGACCTGTCGGGCCGCACGCTCTCAGGCCAGACTGCCGAAGCTTTCTGGATTTCGCTGCGCCACGCAAATCCATTTGCCATTGGCCTGAATTGCGCACTCGGGGCGCGCGAAATGCGCGCCCATATCGCTGATCTCTCGCGCCTTTCCGACACATTCATCATTGCCTATCCCAATGCAGGCCTGCCGAATGAATTCGGCCTCTATGATGAAAGCCCGGAATATATGGCGGCACTTGTCGGCGAATTTGCCGATGCCGGGCTTGTAAACATTCTGGGCGGATGCTGCGGCACGACGCCGGCCCATATCGAAACCATCGGCAAGCGCATTGCCGGTCTGGCACCACGCAAGCCTGTGGACGTTATGCCCATGTTGCGACTGGCAGGCCTTGAGCCATTCAAACTCACGCCCGACATTCGCTTTGTAAATGTTGGCGAGCGCACGAATGTCACGGGCTCTGCGCGTTTCCGCAAGCTCATCAAAAATGGTGAATATGCCGCGGCCCTCGATGTTGCGCGTGATCAGGTCGCCAATGGTGCACAGATCATCGACGTCAATATGGATGAAGGCCTTCTCGATTCACAAAAGGCCATGGTTGATTATCTCAACCTGCTCGCCGCCGAGCCCGATATTGCGCGCGTGCCTATCATGGTCGATTCCTCAAAATTCGAGGTGATCGAAGCCGGCCTGAAATGCCTGCAAGGCAAAGCAGTGGTGAATTCCATTTCGCTAAAAGAAGGCGAAGAGAAATTCATTGAACAGGCAAAGATTGTGCGCCTCTATGGTGCGGCAGTCGTGGTCATGGCCTTTGACGAAAAAGGCCAGGCCGACACACTTGCCCGCAAGGTCGAGATTTGCGCGCGTGCCTATGACGTGCTCGTCACCAAGGTCGGCTTCCCACCGGAAGATATAATCTTCGACCCCAATGTCTTTGCCATTGCGACCGGCATCGAAGAACATGACAATTACGGCGTCGATTTCATAGAAGCCGCCCGTCTGATCCGCGCCAATCTGCCTCATGTCCATATTTCGGGTGGCGTCTCGAACCTGTCCTTTTCTTTCCGCGGCAATGAGCCCGTGCGCGAGGCCATGCATTCTGTCTTTTTGTTCCACGCCATTCAGGCGGGGATGGATATGGGCATTGTCAATGCAGGCCAGCTTTCAGTCTATGCAGAGATTGATGCAGAGCTGCGTGAGGCTTGCGAGGATGTGGTGCTCAACCGCCGCACGGATGGCACCGAGCGCTTGCTGGGTCTGGCCGACAAATACAAGGGCCTCACCGGCGAAGTGCGCGCCAAGGATCTCGCCTGGCGCGAGCAGCTTGTTAAAAAACGCCTCGAACATGCGCTGGTCAATGGCATCACCGAATTCATCGAAATTGATGTTGAGGAAGCGCGCCAGCAATCCACACGCCCGCTCGATGTGATCGAAGGCCCTCTGATGGCAGGCATGAATGTAGTTGGAGATCTGTTTGGCGCGGGCAAAATGTTCCTGCCGCAAGTCGTGAAATCCGCGCGCGTGATGAAACAGGCTGTCGCCTATCTCATGCCCTTCATGGAAGAAGAGAAAAGGCTCAATGGCGGCTCGCAGCGCGCAAGTGCTGGCAAAATTCTGATGGCCACTGTCAAGGGTGACGTGCATGACATCGGCAAAAACATTGTCGGCGTTGTGCTCGCCTGCAATAATTATGAGGTGATTGATCTGGGGGTCATGGTGCCGGCGGCGAAGATTCTCGAAGCCGCCAAAAGAGAACAGGTCGATGTGATCGGCCTATCAGGCCTCATCACGCCCTCGCTCGAAGAAATGGCCTTTGTCGCTTCAGAAATGGAGCGCGAAGGTTTTGATATACCGTTGCTGATTGGCGGGGCGACCACCAGCCGTGTGCACACGGCTGTCAAAATTCATCCCAATTACAAGCGTGGGCAAACCGTCTATGTGACCGATGCCAGCCGGGCGGTGGGTGTTGTCTCGGCCCTGCTCTCGACCGAGCAGAACGGGCCCTATGTCGAAACCTTGCGCGCCGAATATAAGAAGGTAGCCGATGCGCATGCGCGCGCTGAAAATGACAAACAGCGCCTGCCGTTGTCGCGTGCGCGCGCCAATGCGATGAAAATCGATTGGTCGCATTATCACCCTACAAAGCCGACATTCCTGGGCACACGCACCTTCCGCTCTTATGATGTCGCAGATCTCGTGCCCTATATTGACTGGACCCCCTTTTTTCAGACATGGGAATTGAAGGGCCGCTTTCCAGCAATTCTGGACGATGAAAAACAAGGTGAAGCCGCGCGCCAACTCTTTGAAGATGCGAAGGCCATGCTGGCGCGCATTGTGAGCGAGCGCTGGTTCCAGCCCAAAGCGGTCATTGGTTTCTGGCCCGCAAATAGTGTGGGCGATGACATTGCGCTCTACACTGGAGCGTCACGCACAGACAAACTCGCAACTTTCTTCACCCTGCGCCAGCAATTGCAGCGCCGTGATGGCAAGCCCAATGTCGCCTTGTCTGATTTCGTTGCACCGAAATCCTCCGGCGTGAAGGATTATGTCGGCGGCTTCGTTGTCACGGCGGGTCTCGAAGAAGAGCGAATTGCCGAGCGCTTTGCGCGCGCCAATGATGATTATCAATCCATCATGGTCAAGGCGCTGGCGGACCGTGTGGCGGAGGCCTTTGCCGAGCAAATGCATGAACGTGTTCGGCGTGAATTCTGGGCCTATGCATCTGATGAAGTGCTGACCAATGAACAGCGCATCAATGAAGAATATCCAGGCATCCGCCCGGCCCCCGGATATCCGGCGCAACCCGATCATACGGAGAAGCAGACCTTGTTCGAGCTTCTGGAGGCCGAGCGCAGCATTGGTGTGAAGCTGACAGAATCCTTTGCCATGTGGCCGGGGTCATCTGTGTCGGGCATCTATCTGGCACAGCCGGAGAGTTATTATTTCGGCGTCGCCAAGATCGAGCGTGATCAGGTGGAGGATTATGCCGTCCGCAAGGGCATGACCATCGAAGAGGTCGAGCGCTGGCTGGCGCCCATTCTCAATTACAATCCAGCAGCTGCCTCTCTCGACGCGGCCGAATGAGGCGGCTATTCTCTCGGGTATAAGGAACGCGACAGTTCCACCGGGAGGATAGAATGGCATTTTCTGGATTGCTTCGCTGCGCTCGCAATGACGGCGTGAGGATTGTGTCCGCCCTCCTAGCCCTGGCAGGGGTGGCAAAGGCCGAGCCCCTCGAGGATTTTTACAAGGGCAAGAATCTCAACATGATCATCGGCCTTGGCGAAGGCGGTGGTTATGATCTCTCAGCCCGTCTTGTTGCTCAGCATTTAGGGGAATTCATTCCCGGCAAGCCTGTGATCGTGCCGCGAAATATGCCTGGCGCAGGTTCGATCGCAGCCGCGGAATATGTCTACAATCTGGCGCCGAAGGACGGCACGACACTCGCCCTCTTCCAGCCCACTTTTGTTCTTGAGAAAATAACCGACAAGGCGCGCAAATTCGAACCGGAAAAATTCGGCTGGATTGGCCGCGTCGATCAAGCCGTACTGGTGGGCCTCGTCTATAAGGATTCCAAGGCGCAGACGATTGACGAGATCAAGAAGACCGAAATCGTTCTTTCCGCCAATGCGGCTGCTGGCACGTCAGCCACGATTCCCTGGGCGCTCAATCGGCTCATCGGCACAAAGTTCAAAGTGATTCTTGGCTTCCCCTCCTCTGCTGCCATGGGGCTGGCTCTGGAGCGCGGCGAGGCCGACGGTATTGGCTCGACCAGCTGGGATTATCTGCAGACCAAGCAGGAATGGTTCGACGATAAGAAGATCAAGATTCTCTACACGATCTCAACACGCCGCTATCAGGAAATCCCCGAGGTGCCGAGCGTGCTCGAACTGACGAATGTCGAGAAGGATCGCAATGTGCTGAAGCTGATGGCCAGCACATCTGACATTGGCCGCGCCTTTCTTACCACACCCGGGGTGCCCCCCGAGCGCCTTGAAGCACTGCGCAAATCATTTGATGCGATGACCAAGGCAGAGATCTTCAAAGCAGATGCTGCCAAGCGTCGATTGGGCGTTGACCCTATGGGGGGCGCGGAATTACAGGCGCTCATGGTCGATGTCGCAAGCCAGCCCGATGCAGTGATCGAGGCGATGAAAGCTGCCGTGCTCCCTCCGGGGAAGGAATAAGGATTTTCCCCCTCGCGCGCGCGGGAGGGGGAAAAGGCCGCCCCGTTTTCGCCAGATTTACGGCTAAACTAGCGGCATGATCCGCTTGGCCCTCATTACCCTTCTTGCAACCACCCCTGCCCTTGCGCAGGAAGCGAGCGATTGCGGCGCGTGTACGGAGCTTGATCGCGCGACCATGGCGGAACCTGTTGCGCCCCAGAACATGCCTGCCCTGCCAAAAACACCTACACCGCCTTGGCGTGGGCGCGCATATGATCCGGGCCTGATCGGCATTGCAGCCCCGACGATTTTTTATCGGCCAGGTTCCGGTTTTTGGGTAAGTGATGCAACACCAGGGGGCGTTTTCATCAGCCCGAAGAAGAATAAATTTTCGGTCAATCTTCGCTTCTAGCCGCGTGCGGCAATGAGATCGCGCAAAGTGGTGATGGTTGAGGCATCCGCAATGCCATCCACGCGCTCTTGTCGGAAATGGCGCTGAAAAGCGCATACGACTTGCTCCGTCAGTGCGTCAAACACACCTGTCACTGAAATGCCGTATCCATAGATGGCAAACATGGCTTGCAGCGCTTGCACGGGCTGGCCTTCATCACCCAGCGCAAAAAAACGCCCGCCTGAAATCGGCGCAGGGCTCACATAATGACCGACATTCTTTTGCGCCAAAACATTCCATGGAAATGTTTCACCCGGATCGCATTTACGCCCCGGCGCAACATCGGAATGTGCCAGCACGCGCTGCTGCGGGATGATATGGCGCGCACGAATATCTGCACAGAGCGCAATGACAGCTTCGATTTGCACATCGGGAAACGGCGGCGAGCCGCCTTCATGCCCAGGATTGACGATCTCAATACCGATGGAGCGTGAATTGATATCGCTCTCGCCAGCCCAAATAGATGTGCCCGCATGCCAGGCGCGGCGCGCCTCGGGCACGAGCTGCAGAATGCCGCCATCTTCCCAGACGAAATAATGCGCGGAGACTTCTGAAACTGGATTGGTGAGCCGGAACAAGGCTTCCGCGCCCGTTGGCATGCCCGTGTAATGCAGCAGGATCATATCTGGCGCACCGCCCCTGCGCTCGCCGTGGTTGGGCGAGGGAAAAACTTTGGCCGCGAGGGGCGAATCCGGTTTGGGCTGGCTCATGCCTTCTCTCATAATCGACACAGGGCACGCAGGCGAGTGCCACAGGCTTGACCAGCCGACCTGCGGCTACTAGAGCCGATAGGCCAGTCGGCTGGACGGCCGCTGTCGTAAGACAGAGGAAAGTCCGGGCTCCATGGAGATACGGTGCCGGATAACGTCCGGCGGGGGTGACCTCAGGGAAAGCGCCACAGAGATAGAACCGCCTTGGCCTCGGCCACGGTAAGGGTGAAAAGGTGCGGTAAGAGCGCACCGGACCTCCAGCAATGGAGGTCGCATGGCAAGCCCCACCGGGAGCAAAACCGAATAGGGGTGACGAGATGCAAGCAATTGCATCGGGCCTGTCTTCCAGGCTGTCACCCGGGTTGGTTGCTAGAGGCGATTGGTAACAATCGTCCCAGAGGAATGGCCGTCACGTGCAGGTGCAAGCCTGCGCCATACAGAACCCGGCTTACAGGCCGACTGGCATTTTATTTTTTGAAGGAGAATCAGCGGTATGAGCAAACCGATTTTTTCCGTGAAGCCGACCTTGATCCCGATTGTCGGCTCAGACGATGTGTTTCCCGTTCGCCGCATTTATTGCATCGGCCGCAATTATGCAGCGCATGCGCGCGAGATGGGCGCGGACCCGACGCGCGAGCCGCCGTTCTTCTTCCAGAAGCCGACGGATGCGATCCAAAATGTGAAGATTGGCGAAATTACCGATAACCCCTACCCGTCACTCACAAAGAATTATCATTACGAGGCCGAACTCGTGGCCGCGTTGAAAATAGGCGGCAAGAACATTCCTGTCGAAAGCGCACTTGACCATGTGTTCGGTTATGCGGTGGGCCTCGACATGACACGCCGCGATTTGCAGCGCGCCTCGGGTGATGAAAAGAAGCCGTGGGAAATCGGCAAGGCGTTCGATCATTCAGCTCCCATTGGTCCGATCCATCCAGTTGAAAAGGTCGGGCATTTCACCAAGGGCGCGATCCAGCTGTCCGTGAATGGCCAGATCAAACAGAAGTCCGACCTCTCCTTCATGATCTGGAGTGTGGCCGAGCAGATTACGAAATTGTCGGAAGCTTTTGAGCTTTTTCCAGGCGACGTGATTTATTCCGGCACACCAGAAAATGTCGGTCCCGTGGTGACGGGCGATGTGATTGTCTGCTCCATTGAGAAGCTGCCGGATTTGTCGATCAAGATCGTTTGATTGTTGTTGCGAGCGAAGCGAAGCAATCTAGAAGCAACACGTGAGGCACTAGATTACCGCGTCGCTTCGCTCCTCGCAATGACGGATCAAAAAAGGCGGGCCCGAGCCCGCCTTTTTCATTCCACACTTAGCGCGAGAATTTCTTGTACTTGAGCCGCTTGGGCACGATCGAGTCGATCCCCAACCGGCGCTTCTTGTCTTCTTCGTAATCTTGGAAATTGCCTTCAAACCATTCCACATGGCTATCGCCTTCAAAGGCGAGCATGTGGGTGGCGATACGATCCAAGAAGAAGCGATCATGCGAGATAATGACGGCGCAGCCGGCATATTCGGTCAGCGCATCTTCAAGCGCACGCAGCGTATCCACGTCGAGATCGTTGGTCGGTTCATCAAGCAGCAGAACATTCGCGCCAAGCTTCAACATTTTGGCCAGATGCACGCGGTTACGCTCACCACCCGAGAGCATGCCGACCTTTTTCTGCTGGTCAGCACCCTTGAAGTTGAAGGTCGAACAATAGCCGCGTGAATTGATCTCGCGCTTGCCCAGATAAATGATTTCATGTCCGCCGGAGATTTCTTCCCACACGGTTTTGTTGCCATCCAGCGCGTCGCGTGACTGATCAACATAACCAAGCTTGACGGATTCACCGATCTTGATCGCGCCTACATCAGGCGTGTCCTGGCCAGTGATCATGCGGAACAGAGTGGTCTTACCAGCGCCGTTGGGACCGATGACGCCAACAATGCCACCTGGCGGCAGCTTGAACGACAGATCTTCGATCAGCAGCTTGTCACCAAATGCCTTGTTGAGATGATCGAATTCAATGACATTCTGGCCCAGACGCTCGGCCACCGGAATGATGATCTGCGCGCTGGACGGTGCCTTGTCATTCTGTTTGGCCACCAGATCTTCATAGCGCGAGATACGCGCCTTGCTCTTGGCCTGTCGGGCTTTCGGCGAGGCAGCAATCCATTCGCTTTCGGCTTCGAGTGCGCGCTGGCGGGCCTCATCTTCACGGCCTTCCTGCTCAAGGCGCTTCTGCTTCTGCTTCAGCCAAGAGGAGTAATTGCCCTCATAAGGAATGCCACGGCCGCGATCGAGTTCAAGAATCCAGCCCGTCACATTATCGAGGAAGTAGCGATCATGGGTGACGATCAGAATGGCGCCAGGATAATTGCGCAAATGGCCTTCGAGCCAATTCACCGTTTCCGCGTCGAGATGGTTGGTCGGCTCGTCGAGGAGCAGAAGCTCAGGCTGTTCCAGAAGCAGCTTGCACATGGCCACGCGACGGCGCTCACCGCCCGAGAGTTTGGCAACTTCCCATTCATCCGGCGGGCAGCCCAAAGCATCCATGGCTTGATCGACCTGCGCATCGAGATCCCAGAGGTTTTGCGCCTCGATCTCGTCTTGCAGCTTGGTCATTTCATCGGCTGTCTCGTCCGAATAATTCATGGCGAGTTCGTTGTAGCGGTCGAGAATGTCTTTCTTGGCCTTCACGCCGAGCATGACATTGCCACGCACATCCAAGCTCTCGTCGAGCTTGGGCTCTTGGGGCAGGTAGCCCACACGTGCGCCATCAGCGACCCAGCCTTCGCCCGTATATTCTGTATCGATGCCAGCCATGATGCGCAGAAGCGTGGACTTACCCGCACCGTTGACACCCAGCACACCGATCTTTGCATCGGGGTAGAAGGACAGATGAACGTTTTCGAGAACCTTCTTGCCACCGGGCCAAGTCTTGGTGAGGCCCTGCATGTGATAGACAAATTGGCGCGCCATAGCGGATCACGTTTCCAAAAGTTGAGACAATCTGGCCCGCTTTTATCGGCTCCGGCCCGCCAAATCCAGTTTTCTAAAAGGCCCGCCACAGGCCAATGATGCTGCCCCGCTCATAGCGCGTGGCAACCCCGCCCCGGCTGACGAAGGACCCGACCTGAAAAGACCAACCCGCGCCTAAATTTTGGACGCTTGAGGCCTCCAGCTTCAATTGGCGGGGTGCACGCATCTGCCCTTGGGCACCGGGCCAGAGCGAATAATTCCACTGGATCAGCGCCAGTCGGTCCGCCCAGGTCTTCCAGCCAAATGTGGGGTCAATATGGACTTCATCGCGCCAGGGTTCCGCCCGTTTGGCCCAGGAAAGGCCCGTATCGACAAAAGCCCCACGCCCGCGCAGGAAAAGGTCAGAGCGGCCATAGCCTAGGCGCAATTCCGTCTTGGCCCGATTTTCTAACCAGAAAACAGGATCGCTACGCGCAGGCAGCCGCGTCAGCACCTGAAAAGAGAGAATTTGGGCATCAGCCGACAGGATGCGCCAGCGGGCGCCAAGATCAAGCGAGCCTATGCTCACTGCCCGCTGTTCAGGCGGGCCTTGCGCACGCAGGCTACGGAAGGCCGGCGAGAGCAACAGCGTCACATCCCGATCATAGCCATATTCAATCAGCGTGGCGGATTCCGTTTTGCCATAGCGCTTTTCAGCCACAAGCCGCCCCCGCTCGTCATATCTTGCGCTCGACGTTGAGGCGCGCGTGGTTGCAATCACCTTCCATTTGCCCGGCTCAAGCAAAAAGGCGCCTGCACAAGCAGGACGAAGACCAAGGGCGCAGAAATAGATTAGCGCCAGAACAAAAGGTGAAACACCGGATACGGCAATCATTTATATTAATGATACGAACATAAAGGAAACAGATACATGATAAGGCGGGAGCCAAGCCGGTTTGGCAAGCCCGAAAGTCAGCTCACTGCGCCAATTTGAGCGTTAGCCCCCGCGTTGCAAAGGCTGAAGCCTTGCGCCATGTTGACGCCCGTTCAGGGGCCCCATTCTCCCTCGCCCGGAAAGTCTGCAGTTATGAGCTACCTCGATTTCGACGCCCTCGCCCGCACGCAGTTACAGCGCGACCCTTACGAATGGCTGATCGTTGAAAATTTCATCAAACCCGAGCATTTTGGTGAGGTCAGCAAAGACTATCCTGAAGTGCCCGGCCCGGGCTCTCACCCGCCAGCAGAACTGACCATCAAGGGCCATTTCGCCAGCCTGATGGAAGAGTTCAACAGCGGAGCCTTTCAAAAGGCGATAGAGGAAAAATTCGATATCGACCTCACCGACCGTCCCACCATGTATACGGTGCGTGGCTATGTGCGTTCGCGCGATGGCGAGATCCATACGGATTCCAAAACCAAGCTAATCACAGTGCTGCTCTATATGAATGAAGGATGGGAAAGCGATGGCGGTCGCTTGCGTATTCTGCGTTCGGGCACCGACCTTGAAGATTTCGTGGCGGAAGTGCCTCCCTATGGCGGCACGCTTCTGGCTTTCCGTCGCGCCAACAATTCATGGCACGGGCATCATCCCCATGAAGGCCCGCGTCGCGCCATACAGCTCAATTGGGTCACCAATCAGGACGTCGTGGAGCGCGAACAAAACCGGCACCGCTTTTCAACAAGGTTGAAAAAGGTTACGGGCGCACTCTTCGGAAAATAATTGCCTGCCTGCACGACACATCAAAAGACAAACCAGCCATCCAGAACAATAAAAACAAGGGAAGATAGACGTGAGCCATTCCACAAGTGACAATCTATTGCGCGCGCAAGTCGCAGCCTGCACGCTGCTCCTGAATGATCTGAAAATCATGGGCTATAGCGGACATGTGTCCGCGCGACTGCCGGGCCGTGATGCCTATCTTATCCAGGGTTTTGACCAGCCGCGCTCCGGGCTTCGCCCCGAACACCTCCTGATCTGCGATTATGATGGCAAGATGCTGTCGGGCCCTCCCGATCAACGCCCGCCGGCGGAAGTTTTTCTGCATGGTGAAATTCTGCGCGCACGCCCTGACATCAATTCGGTCGCCCATTTCCATCATGACATCACCAATGTCTTCACGCTTGTCGAAGGCATTGAATTGTTGCCACTGAAGAACCACGCCGTGCGCTGGGTCTCTGGCATGCCGGTGCATGATGATCCCTCGCATGTGGCAAGCTCAGAGCTTGGCCGCGCAGTGGCCAAGACGCTTGGCCCCCATCATGCGATGCAGATCCGCGCGCATGGTCAGGTTGTCTGTGCGGAATCGGTTCCAGCCGTGCTCGTGGATGCCGTGCATTTCGTCGAGAATGGTGAGGCCATGTATAATGCGGCCTCCATCGGCAAGGTGCGCCCGCTGTCGGACACCGACATGGCGTCCTTCCTGCGCGATTTCAAACGCGTGCCGCATGTGAAGAAGCTCTGGAAATATTATGTCGAAGGCGGCAAAAGCTCAGGCCTTATTCCAGAAGAGTGGGAATTGGGCGTCGAGAACGCTTAAATAAGAAAAGGGCCGCAAGAGCGGCCCTTTTTTTAGATCGTCATGACGAATGGATCGATCCCCATCAGGCGCCTCACGCGTCGCGCCTGGCTTGCTTCGCCTTTGGCTCGCAATGACGGCGCCTAAAACGGCAAGCCCACATAATTCTCAGCGAGCGAGGTTTGCCCCGCGCGCGATGATAAAATATACGCCAGCTCCGCGCCGCGCACGCGGGCATCAAAATCATCTGTCGCTTCGAAATTATGCAGCATGCTGGTCATCCACCATGAAAAGCGCTGGGCTTTCCAGATGCGGGCCAAAGCTTTCTGCGAATAGCTGTCGAGCCCATCCTGCGACTTCGTCTTATAATAAGACACCAGCGCATTGCGCAGATAATAGACGTCGCTCGCGGCCAGATTGAGGCCCTTGGCGCCAGTAGGTGGCACGATATGCGCGGCATCGCCTGCTAAAAACAGGCGACCATGGCGCATCTTCTCGCAGACAAAAGAGCGCATCGGGGTCACGCTTTTTTCAAACACACGACCTGTGACAAGCTTGTCCTGATCGGCCTTTGGCAAACGGCGGCGCAATTCATCCCAAATGCGATCATCTGACCAATCATCGGGATCTGTATCGGGCAGACATTGAATGTAAAGGCGCACAACCTTGGTCGAGCGCATGGAATACAGCGCAAAGCCGCGGGAATGGCGCGCATAGATCAGCTCATCAGCCACAGGCGGGGCTTCAGCCAGTATCCCAAGCCAGCCGAATGGATAGACACGTTCGTAGACTTTTAGCAGATCGGTCGGAATGGTCTGGCGTGCAACGCCATGAAAGCCATCGCAGCCTGCAATGAAATCGCACTGCACCTCATGCGCCTCACCATCTTTCTGATAGGTCAGGCGCGGCGCATCGGTCTCGACATCATGAATGGCGACAGCCTCGCAATCAAAACGCAGATCACCACCCGCAGCGATGCGCGCATTGATGAGATCTTTGGTGACTTCCGTCTGGCCATAGACGACCACATGCTTGCCGCCCGTCAGCTCTTCAAAGTTGATCTCGAAGCGCTCATCCTCAATCGAAATATAGCAGCCCTTGTGCACGAGGCCTTCGCGCGCGCAACGCTCGCCAACACCTGCTTCATTCAACAGATCGACCGTGCCCTGCTCCAGCACGCCCGCGCGAATACGCCCCTCGACATAAGCGCGGTCTTTGCGCTCCACAATGACGCTGGAGATTCCCGCCCTATCGAGCAATTGCGCAAGCAACAGACCGGCAGGACCCGAGCCAATAATGCCAACCTGTGTGCGTGTGATGGCCATGTCATCCTCGCCAAATAAAATTAAAGACGCGCCTTCAGAAAGCGCAACAGTCGATGCGCAAAGAAAGCGGCATGCGAGCCTTCTTCTGCAATCGGATCGCCCGCCCAATAATGGGGTGCGCCTTCGACGATGGCGGTGCGCACCCAAAAGCCTGCGACTTTCAAAGCCTCCAGAAAGGGCACAGATTGTTTGGCGGGATCGACAACATCATCCTGCGTGCCCCAGGCCAGAAAAACCCCTGGCTTATTCAGCCGCTCAATCGCGTAAGATAGGGGCGAAGCATCAAAGGCGATGCGCCGATCTTTTGAAGGAATGGTGCCCAGAAACAGCTCGACAATATTCTGTCCCACTGGGCGCATGGACAGATCGTGTTTCCATTGCGCCACGAGATCGAAGACGCCGTAGATGGAGATAATCGCCTTCACCTCAGATGAGAGCGCAGAAAAATCAGATTGGGGCTGCGCCTCGGCAAACAAAGGCTCCTGCCCCGCAAGGCCCACAAGTGCGGCCAGATGCCCGCCAGCACTTTCACCCATCAAAGCGACACGCGCCGGATCAGCGCCAATCCCTGCGCCTTTCACAAATTGCACCGCTGCGCGCACATCCTGCACAGCCTTAGGGTAGGACGGCGCGCCCGCTTTTGCCGAGCGATAGACGGGCGCAAAAACGAGATAGCCACGCTCAGCCAGCCAAGGCCCGAGATTTTGATAGACCGTGGGGGACGCTTGGCGCCAACCCCCGCCATGCAAAGCAACAATGGCCGGGAATGGCCCACCACCTGCCGGGCGGTACAATGTGCCCTTCAGGGCCTCGCCCTCATGCGTGGCATAGACGACATCTTTCTCGACCTGAACCTGTGCCCCGCTCATCCGCCCCATGCCTCCCGAAAAATCTCCTGCGCCTGCGGCGCTTGTCGGGCGCAAACATACAGAAGCCCTTCTCAGGAAGCGAGACCGCCGAAAGCCTCAAGAGCCACCTCCGCCAGCCCCTCCTCCAGCGAAATGGCGGGGGACCAGCCGATCTCTGCCTTGAGACGGGAGATATCGGCCGCCAGACAATGGACCTGCTCAGGCCCAAAAGGCACGGCCCCGAAATTGGGCGCAATTTCAGGAGCCATGAGATCGCGCAACATCAGCACGGTCTCGCGCAAAGCAGGCGCATGACCGCTTGCCAGATTGAACAGGCCAGAGCTGGAACTCTCCACAAGGTCGGCCACAGCGCGCGCGCCATCGCGCACATGCAGAAGATCCCAAAGCTGCGTGCATGATGTGAGATCGGGTGTGTGCCCTTGTGCAAATTGGCGCGCCACCCAGGGCAACATAGAAGGCGCCGTCTCACGCGGACCATAGAGGCCAAATAAACGCAGCCAGACGCCGCGCACGCGTCTGTGCTGCGCCAGGCGCAACAAGGCAGCACCGGCCGCGTTTTTAGCAATGCCATAATGGGTGACGGGATAGGTGCGCGCATCCTCACGCACAGGCGCAAGCGTCAGCCCATATTCGGCCTGCGTGCCAAGCCCCATGATGAGCCTTGCGCCGGCCTCTATCGCAAGATCAGCGAGCGCCACACTGGCTGGCACATTGGCATATTGGGAGAGATGATCACGGGTGGCCACCGGCACGCCCGACCAGCCGCAATGGATCAAAGCATCAGGCGCAAAGTCACGAATGGTTTGCGCGCAACTTTTCAGATCGAGAAAGTCACCAAAAAAATCATCATCCGCTTGTCCATCCAAACGCCGACGCATGCCCGCCACGACATGCCCCCGCGCCCGCAATTGATGCGCGATCTCGCGGCCCAAAAAGCCGCCAACGCCTGTCAGGAGAATGCGCATTTTGCGAGATAATCCTCGATTTGCGTCTGCATGAGCGCGCGAACATCTGCGCCCTGGGCCATGCGCTGATAAAAATCAGCGCTCCAATGCAAGGCCTCTTCAAGCGGCAAACGACAATGCCAATCGAGCCTGTCATTGGCTTTGCTGGAATTCAGCCCCAGCACATCTGTCTCGGGTGGATGAACACCTGCCTGCCAACGCCAGCGCGCGCCTGACCAATGATGGGCAAACACATCGACAAGTTTTTCGACGCTATATTCATGAGATTCACCGGGGCCAAAATTCCATGCACCGGAAAAATCCACGCCCTTTTTGTAACTATGTTCGCAAAGCGTGAGATAACCCCACAAAGGATCGAGCACATGTTGCCACGGGCGAATGGCCTGCGGATATCGCAAAGCTAAGATCTCGCCACGCGAGAAGGCGCGCACCGCATCTGGCAGGAGGCGGTCTTGGGCAAAATCACCACCACCAATGACATTGCCCGCACGCGCAGTCAGAACAGCACAGGCCTCGCCAAGAGAAGCCCGATATTGCTCCACCACCATTTCTGCACAGGCCTTGCTCGTTGAATAAGGATCAGCTTGGCCGCCGAGCGGATCATCTTCCTGAAATGGGCGCTGCAACGCCCCGTGCCGATAAACTTTGTCGGTCGTGACAACCAACACCACATCAAGCCCGGCGCGGCGTGCGGCCTGCAACACATGCGCCGTGCCCATGACATTGGTGGCATAAGTCGCCACAGGATCTTGATATGAGGCACGCACCAAGGATTGCGCAGCAAGATGAATGAGAACATCGGCTTCAGCACGACACATGTCAGCTTCTAGCAAGGTCAGATCGCGCACATCGCCGCGCAGATCTGTGATGCCCTGATACATATGCGCGGCCTGAAACAAACTTGGTCGCGTCGGGGGATCCAGCGCATAGCCTGTGACTTGCGCGCCCAAGTGCTTCAGCAAAGCAACCAGCCACGCGCCTTTGAAACCCGTATGGCCCGTCACAAAAACACGACGATTTTTCCAGAAGGCAGGTGTCACCACACTCTCCAGCGTGGTGCGCCGCTTGCCCATTCTTCCTCAAGCAGCCTTTTATCGCGCAGCGTATCCATAGGTTGCCAAAAGCCATCATGCACAAAGGCGCGCAATTCATCGGCGGCGGCCAGCCGTTCCAGCGGCTCGCCCTCAAACACCGTGTCATCCCCCTCAATCAGATCCAGCACTCGGGTTGAGAGAATGAAAAATCCGCCATTGATCCGGCGGCCTTCATCGCGTGGCTTTTCCTGAAAAGCGGTCACGCGCTCCCCATCCAGCTCCAGCGCACCAAAGCGCGCATTCGGCCGCACACCTGCCAGCGTGGCCAAGCGACCATGCACTTTGTGAAATGCGATCTCGCGCGTGATATCCAGATCAGCCAAGCCATCGCCATAGGTCATAGCGAATATGTCTTCATCGCGCAGATATTGGCGAATGCGCTTCAACCGGCCGCCGGTTTGTGTGCTTCCGCCGGTGTCGACCAAGGTCACGCGCCATGGCTCTGTCTCGGCCCGCAGCACTTCAAATGTGCGCGCCCCCAGATCGAAGGTGACGTCCGACATGTGCAAGACGTAATTGGCAAAAAATTCTTTGATGAAATAGCCCTTGTAACCAAGGCAAATGATGAAATCCGTGATGCCATGGGCGGCATAGATTTTCATGATGTGCCAGAGAATGGGCTTGCCGCCGATTTCAACCATGGGCTTGGGCCGAACGGATGTCTCCTCCGCAAGGCGCGTGCCCAAACCGCCGGCAAGAATGACCGCCTTCATGAAAAAAACCTCAAAACAATTTTTATAAAAAATCCGCCAAAGCCTCAGCTTGGTCAGCACTCAAATGAATATGGCGAAGCTAACACTGGTGCCACACGCCAGCAATGCACGCGCAGCCACATGCCAGAAAGCAATTGCCTGCCAATCTGATAGAGGCAGAAGCGGGCATCGACTTTGACGCTACGGCATGCGCGCGCCCATACTGCGACAAGTGATTCGCCGGAGCTGAACCTTGTCTGCCGAAGAAATGCCTACCCCCTCCCCCGTGAACGCCAACGCGGTGCCAGATCTATCGGCCCTAGATTCGGCGCTCCGCGAGGTGATTGCGGCTGCACAAATCGAGCGCAGTCCGGCGGCCGCGCCCATTGATGTATTAGAAGACGATACAGGCGAAATGAGCGCGACCCTCGATGTGGTAGCGCGTGCCGCCAGCACCGTCGATCAACTCGTTGAGCGCCATCGGTCTTTGACGGATGCAGCTGTGCGCAGCGTCGATTATTTTCGAACCGAGGCGGAACAGGCGCGCGCTGAAACCGAACAGCTGCGCGCTGAAATGAACGTCCTGCGCGAGGAAAATGAAGCCTTGAAAGTCGCCGCGCTGGCCTATGCCGATGAGCTCGAAGCTGAGCTCGCAGCGCGCACCCATGAACTCGATGTGGCACGCAGCTGGATTGCTGATATTCGCGGCCATGTCGAAACATTGCTCGGCAATGTTGAGACCCGTCTCTCGGAAACAAAGGCGCAAGGCCTGTTCGAAGAGAGGTAATGGCTGGGGCGGGAGGATTCGAACCTCCGCATGGCGGAATCAAAATCCGCTGCCTTACCGCTTGGCGACGCCCCAACAACCGATGCTGAACAGATTCGAAGCAGCCGGCGCGCGGACCATAATGGTGGGCGTCCACGCCTGCAACCTCATCCTTCCCAGCGGAAAAACAAAGATCCCGTTGGGCGGCGATCGGCCCATCAAGGGTTTAGCCCCTTGCCCCCCTCTGCCCGCGCCGGTATAAGCCCCTCACCAGCGGCGGGCCTGCCCCGCCAGATGTCGGAGTGTAGCGCAGCCTGGTAGCGCACCTCGTTCGGGACGAGGGGGTCGGAGGTTCGAATCCTCTCACTCCGACCAATATACCCCCAAAAAATGCATGATTGGCGCCCGCACGCGGCCTGAGGCGCGCGCTTTGATCGAAGTGAAGCTGCGAAGCCCTTGTGGCAATTTTACCAGGAAAGCTTTTAAGGACGCTGTGCCTGTGCGAGGCTCAAATCATTGAGCCGGCGAAACATCTCGGGCAGATCAGCCTTGATGGCGCTGGACACAAGAAAACCCGGTGCTGGTAGGGCAGGCTCGATCAATGCCAGATAGGTCACCTGCGTACCGCCTGCCTTGGGCACCAATGTCCAGGACCCCTCGGAGCGGCGCATATCACCACTGACAAGCTTGTAAGTGAAAAGACGCGGGGACTGATATTCGCTGCGCACGATGGTGCGAATACGCGGCAGAAAGGGCGGATTGGCGATATTTTCGCGCACGTCCCAAAGTGCGGCCTGATCTTTTTCGATAATCCGGCAGGATGCCAGATGCGGGACAAAAGCCGTGGCTCGCCCACAATCGGTGAGCACAGACCAGATTTGACGCGGCTGGGCTGCAAACGTCGCTTCGACGTGCACACGCCACGCCGAGCCTTCTTCGGTGAGTGCTATCACCGGAACCATCTCCGCCCGCGTCGAGCCCGGACAAAAAACCAGCATCAGCGCAAAAAGGAATCGCAAATGTGTCATGAAGCGAAGCTAGGCGCGCTTCATGACAAAACCATGATCACTCAAGCCGCAGGAGCGGCTGGCGTAGCTTTGCGCGCGCGCGCAGGCTTTGCCGCATTTGGCTTCTTCGCGGGGGGCTTTTTCGCAGCTGTCTTTTTCGTTGATGGGGCGCGCGAGGTTTTGGCAGGCTTTTTGTTGGCCTTTTTGGCAGGCTTTTTCGGGCGCACCACTTTCACGCCCTTACTGGCGGCCTCTTGGGCCGCACTTACCAGGCCAAGATCGGTCATGGCGGCTTCGCGGCGCGCGGCCAGTCGCTGGATGATCTCGATCAGAAGCGGCGAACCATCCTTTTCCATCGACCGGGACAGAATCTTCTCAATCTTGGTCGATTCCTTTTTCAGGTAGGCGCCAAGGCGGCCCAGATCTTTCAGCAGCTTTTTCGGTTTTTTCATGACGATTTTCCCCGTGAGTCTTCAGCCTAGACAGAGGGACTGTCACAATCCAACCGACGAAAGTCGCAGCTCCTCGAATTCGGGCACGACTGTCATCAATTTGCAGCGAGAATCTGATGGGGCTCGTGCAGATGGAGAGCCCCATGCAACATTTGACCCATCCCATTGAAGGCCAGCCCATTGCAGCCGGATCGCGCGTCCTGATTGTCAGCGATGCTTGGAAACCCCAGGTCAATGGCGTGGTCCGCACCCTTGAATGGCTCGTAGCCGAAGCGCCCGCATTCGGCATCGAAGTTGTCATGCTTACGCCTGACCGCTTCCGCTCCATTCCCATGCCGACCTATCCTGAAATCCGCCTGAGCCTGACCGGTGCCTCGACCATCGCCAGCATGATCGACGACATCGATCCCGATGCCATCCACATTGCCACGGAAGGACCACTGGGTTTTCTCGCCCGCCGCCATTGCCTTGTGCGCAAACGGCCTTTCACCACCTGCTACCACACGCGTTTTCCCGAATACATTGCGGCGCGGTTTCCAGTGCCTGCGTCTTTCATTTATCCGCTGATGCGCCGCTTCCATAATGCGGGCTCAACCACGCTTGTGGCCACGGGTGGCCTGCGTGATGAACTGGCCTCGCACGGCTTCACCAAACTGAAGACCTGGCGGCGTGGCATTGACCTCAATTTGTTTGGCAAGGGCAAACGCCAAGATCTTGGATTTGCCGGCCCCGTCTTTCTTTATGTCGGGCGCATCGCCGTTGAGAAAAACATCGAAGCTTTCCTGTCTCTTGATTTACCGGGCACAAAAGTCGTCGTGGGCGAAGGCCCGGCGCGGCAGGAATTGGAAGCGCGCTTTCCTGAGGTGCGATTTATGGGCCTGCGCAGCGGTAAGGAACTTGCTGATCTTTATGCCAGCGCCGATGTCTTCGTCTTTCCAAGTCGCAGCGATACATTCGGGCTCGTCATGCTCGAAGCCTTGGCAGCGGGCACGCCAGTGGCTGCCTTCCCTGTCACCGGACCCAAAGAGGTACTGGCAGGCGCGCGCTGCGGCGTGATGCACGAGAATTTACGCACGGCCGCCCTGATGGCGCTGGAAATTCCGCGCGATGCCTGCAGCTCCTTTGCAAAACGGCACGGCATGCCTGAAAGCGCGGCGCATTTCTTCTCGCATGTGGCGGCCGTACGCGTCTCGCGCGCCCGATAAGTCTCAGGCTGCGACGGGCATTGATGTGGGTTCCGGCGCAAGACCCAGAACCGCATCCGACGAATCCGTCCAACGGATCAATTCGAGACGGCCATCGCGATGCTCGACAACGGCTGTATTGCTCTCGACCCAATCGCCGGTATTCACATAGAGAATGTCACCCATTTGCTCATGGGCCGCGCGATGGATATGCCCGCACAGAACAACGTCGACGCCGTGACGGCGGCCATCATTGACAACGGCTCCTTCAAACGCGCTGATGAAATTCACCGCGCGCTTGACCTTTGACTTGCTCCAGGCCGAGAAAGACCAATAAGGCAATCCGAGCGCGCGGCGTGCTTTGGCAATCCAGCGATTGAGCCAGATGGCGAAATCGTAAGCCCAGTCACCCAAGAGCGCGAGCCATTTCACATTGCGAACGACCGTATCGAATTTATCGCCATGCAGGATGAGCATGCGGCGGCCATCGGCGGTCTCATGAATGGCTTCTTCGACGATTTCCACGCCGCCAAAGGTGGAGCCAGCATAATCACGCATGAACTCATCATGATTGCCAGGCACATAAACAAGCCGCGTGCCCTTACGGACCTTACGCAGGATCTTCTGTACGACGTCATTATGCGCTTGCGGCCAGTGCCAGGAGGCCTTCAGGCGCCAGCCATCGAAAATGTCGCCGACAAGGTAAATGGTGTCGGCTTCATAGACGCGGATAAAATCAAGCAAGGCATGAGCCTGACAGCCACGCGTCCCAAGATGAATATCTGATAGAAAAAGTGTCCGGACGTGGATGGTGTCGCTCGTGCCCGGCATTCCGATCTCCTCAGCAGTTTCTGCCGGGAGAACTGCCTGATTCGCATCTCAGAATGATGACAGATCTATTTCTCGAAGCGATCGTCGAAACCATAGCCCGCGCCGCGCACTGTGCGGATCGGATTGGTTTCTGCCGAACGCGACAGAGCCTTGCGCAGGCGCCCGATATGCACGTCCACGGTGCGCTCGTCGATCTCGGCTGAAAGACCCCAAACCGAATCCAGCAATTGCGCACGCGTGAAGATACGCCCCGGCTTCTGCAGCAAATATTCGAGAATCCGGAATTCCGTTGGCCCAAGATGAATGTCGCGACCGCTGCGCCTGACACGGCGGTTGTCACGGTCGAGTTCAATTTCACCAAAGGACAGACGATTGGCAATCCGCTCAGGACTGACCCGGCGCAAAAGCGCCCGCACGCGCGCCAGCAGCTCGGGCACAGAAAAGGGTTTTACAATATAATCATCAGCGCCGACCGAGAGGCCGCGCACACGCTCATTTTCTTCGCTGCGCGCCGTCAGCATAATCACGGGCAAAGTCTTGGTCTCGGGCCGCGCCCGCAGCCGACGACAGATTTCAATTCCCGAGATCGCCGGCAGCATCCAGTCGAGAATCACAAGATCTGGCGTGCTTTCAGCCAATTTTAACTCGGCCTCATCACCACGCACCGCCACATCAACGCCATAGCCTTCAGCCGAAAGATTATAGGCCAGAAGTTCAGCAAGCGAGGCTTCATCCTCGACAATAAGAATGCGCGGTGAATCGTTTGAGCCCGTTTTCATGTGAGATTACTTGCCCGTCGTCACCGTTGAGCTACCACCTTTGGGCCGCTCGACTGGTAATTGTTCACCGGTGACGAGGTAGTGGATCGTCTCGGCAATATTGGTGGCATGATCACCGATACGCTCAATGTTCTTCGAACAGAAGAGCAAATGCGTGCAGAAGGAAATGTTGCGCGGATCTTCCATCATGAAGGTGAGCAGATCACGGAAGACAGAATCTTCCAGTGCGTCCAATTCTGCATCGCGATCCCAGACAACGCGCGCCTTTTCAATGTCTCGCGTCGCATAGGCATCCAGCACATTCTTCAATTGCAGAAGCGCCAGATCGCTCATGTGCTTCAAGCCAATGGCTGCACGCGGGATACGCGCCTCGCCCAGTTTCTGTGTGCGCTTGGCGATATTTTTGGCAAGATCACCAACACGCTCGAGATCGGCTGACACGCGAATGGCGGCCACGATTTCACGCAGATCGACCGCCATGGGCTGACGACGTGCAATTGTCAGAATAGCAAATTCCTCGACCTGACGCTGAAGTGCGTCGAGACGCGGATCGCGTGCGACCACGATCTTCGCGCGCTCAAGATCCATTGCGACCAACGCATCCATAGCGTCGATCAGCATTTTTTCGGCTAAGCCGCCCATTTCCAGAATCGTCTGGCTGAGAGTGGCCAATTCCTTGTCGTAAGCGGCGACTGTATGTTCGCTCATGTGCTCATCTCCTCCGGTCGTCTGAATTAGCCAAAGCGGCCGGTGATGTAATCCTGGGTCTGGCGCTTTTCGGGCGCCGTGAAGAGACGTGTCGTCGGGCCGAATTCCACCAGCTCGCCGAGATACATAAAGGCAGTGAATTCAGACACGCGCGCCGCCTGCTGCATATTGTGGGTTACGATGGCGATCGTATATTTTTCTTTCAACTCGTCGATCAGCTCTTCAACTTTCGCTGTCGAGATGGGATCGAGCGCCGAACAGGGTTCATCAAAGAGAATGACTTCGGGCTGGATGGCGACTGTTCGCGCAATGCATAGGCGCTGTTGCTGACCGCCCGAGAGCGACAGGCCGCTGGCATTGAGCTTGTCCTTCACCTCGTTCCACAAAGCCGCACCGCGCAAGGCTCGTTCGACACGCCCGTCCATCTCACTCTTGGGAAGTTTTTCATAGAGATTGATGCCGAACGCGATATTTTCGTAAATCGTCATCGGAAAGGGCGTCGGCTTCTGGAAAACCATGCCGACACGTGCGCGCAAGAGATTGAGATCGAGCTTGGGATCAAGCAGGTTCTGCCCGTCGAGCAAAACTTCACCCTCCGCGCGCTGGCCCGGATAGAGATCATACATGCGGTTCAAAATGCGCAGCAACGTGGACTTGCCGCAACCCGATGGCCCGATAAAGGCCGTCACCGTATTGCTGGCCAGCGCCAGATTGATGTTCTTCAACGCTTTGGCTTCGCCATAGAAGAAATCAAGATTGCGCACTTCCAGCTTGTTGGCGCGCGGGGCCGCTGTGGTTTCGGGTTTGGAGGACATATCTGTCATGATCTGCAGGTCGGTCATTTCGACTTCCTTTCAGCGCCGAGCAATCGCGCGAAAATGTTGAGCGCTAGAACGGCCAGAGTGATGAGCAAAGCGCCGGTCCAGGCGAGCTGGCGCCAATATTCGTAAGGGCTCTGGACGAAATTATTGATGGTGACCGGCAGGTTTGCCATGGTCTTCATCAAATTGGCGTTCCAGAACTGGTTGGAGAGTGCAGTAAAGAGCAGCGGCGCTGTTTCACCCGCCACACGCGCTGTTGCCAGAAGAATACCCGTGATCAGTCCCGTGCGCGCCGCCTTGTAAGCGATGCGGCGGATGACAAGCGAGCGCGGCAGCCCCAAGGCTGAAGCTGCTTCTCGCAATTGCGTGGGCACGAGCAGCAGCATGTCTTCTGTTGTGCGCACGACAACGGGAATCACAATCACCGCCAGCGCCAGCGAGCCGGCAAAGCCCGAAAAGCCACCCATCGGCACAACCACCGCGCCATAGATGAAGAGGCCGATGACAATGGAGGGTGCCGACAAAAGAATGTCGTTGATGAAGCGCACATAGAAGCTGAGCTTCTCATGGCGTCCATATTCGGCGAGATAAGTGCCAGCCAGCAGACCAATGGGGGTGCCAACAGCAACGCCGATCACCGTCATCAGGATCGAACCAAAAATCGCGTTGGCGAGACCGCCGGTTCTGGATCCGGGAGGGGGCGTCATTTCGGAAAAGACCGACAAGGATAAGCCGGCTAGACCGTTTGAGAACAGCGTGAACAGGATCAGGCCGAGCCAGATCAGACCGAAAGCCGCAGCGCCTACACAGAGGACGCGGATGATCTTGTCTTTACGAGCGCGAGAAGCGTAGAGGGCGTTCATGACTCTCACTTCCCCTGTTTCATTTCGAGGCGCGCAAGCATCAACCTCGCGGCAGCCAGCACGCAGAAAGTCAGCACGAAGAGCAGCAGTCCGAGCAGGATCAAGGCCGACATATGCACGCCATCGGCTTCGGCAAATTCAGAGGCAATCGCCGCCGAAATGGTTGTGCCGGGCGAGAAGATCGAGCCGGTGATCTGGAACGAATTGCCGATGATGAAGGTGACCGCCATGGTCTCACCCAAGGCGCGACCCAGAGCGAGCATGATGCCGCCAATCACACCTGCGCGAGTGAAGGGAATGACCACATTTTTCACCACTTCCCAAGTCGTGCAGCCAAGCCCATAGGCTGATTCTTTCAGCATCGGCGGCACGGTCTGAAACACATCGCGCGAAATGGCGGTGATGAAGGGCAAGATCATGATCGCCAAAACCAAAGCCGCATTAAACAGCGAGAGGTAAGACGGCGGCCCGGCAAAGATCACATTCAAAATCGGCACATGCGCAAAGGTTGCAATGACCGCCGGCATGAAATGATCCGTCATGAAAGGGGCCAGAACGAAAAAGCCCCACATGCCGTAAATGATCGAAGGAATACCCGCGAGCAATTCAATCGCAACACCAACGGGGCGGCGCAGAATCGGCGGGCAGAATTCGGTGAGGAAGATGGCAATGCCGATGCCCACCGGAACCGCGATCAGCATAGCGATCAGCGAGGTGACGAGCGTGCCATAGATCGGCCCGAGCGCGCCCAGAACTGGTGATGGCGAAAGCTGCGGTGCCCAGCGGCGTGTCACGAGAAAGTCGAGGCCGAAGGTCTTGATGGCGGGCCAAGCGCCAACAATGAGCGACAGAATAATGCCGCCAAGAATGAGAAGCACAGCCAGCGCAGACAGACGCGTCAGCCAGTAAAATGTCGCATCGCCCAACTTGAAGGCCGACAAGGCGCGGGCTCGGTCAAGCTGTTCTGAGCTATTGGAAACAGCCGGCACAGTCATATCCGTCACTGTAAGCCCCCGGAAAAAGAACACATGAAAAAACGAGGGAGGAGCTAAGCCCCTCCCCCGCTGTCTTGCTTACTTGGACTTGATGTCTTTCGCCCACATAGCCTTGACCATGGTCACGACATTGGCGGGCATGGGAATGTAGTCAAGGTCTTCGGCCATCTTGCCGCCCTTTTCATAGGCCCAGCTGAAGAACTTCAGCGCTTCAGCCGAAGCGGCCTTATCAGAAGGATCCTTGTACATCAGGATGAAGGTCGCAGCCGTCATCGGCCAAGAGGCTTCGCCCGGCTGGTTCGTCAGGATCTGGTAGAAACCTTCTTCCGACTTCCACTGAGCGTTTGAAGCAGCAGCCTGGAAACCAGCCATCGAGGGCTTCACAGTTTTGCCAGCGGCATTCACCATCGAGGCATAGGTCAGGTTGTTCTGCTTGGCGTAAGCATATTCAACATAGCCAATCGAGTTCTTGGTCTGGGCGACATTGCCAGCAATGCCTTCATTGCCTTTGGCGCCAACGCCAGCCGGCCATTCAACAGCCTGTCCAACACCAACCTTCGACTTCCAATCAGCATTCACCTTGGCGAGGTAATCGGTGAAGTTGAAGGATGTGCCCGAGCCGTCCGAACGACGCACGACCGAGATCGCAGCCGAGGGGAGCTTCAGGCTGGGGTTCAGCTTCTTGATTGCTGCATCGTCCCAGGTCTTCACGGCGCCGAGATAGATGTCACCGAGTGTCTTGCCGTCGAGAACGAGTTCACCTGTCTTCAGGCCCTCTATGTTCACGACCATAACGATCGCACCCATGACCATCGGGAACTGCGCGAGGCCGTCCTTGGTGAGCTGCTCTGCGGTGAGCGGAGCATCTGTAGCACCGAAAGTGACCGTCTTGGCCTGGATCTGCTTGATGCCAGCGCCCGAACCGACCGAAGCGTAGTTCAGAGCATTGCTGGTTTCGGTCTTATAGGCATCAGCCCACTTCGAATAGATCGGATAGGGGAAGGTCGCGCCAGCGCCGGTGATGTCGGCAGCCTGAGCAGAGAACGAAGCCGCGGCGGTGGCAGTCGCCACGACGGCAGCGCGGAAAATCTTGGAGAGGTCCATGGGAGGCCCTTTACGGTTTAGCGGACATGCGGCCTGCGGTTATCGCGCGCCAAAAGCTTTAGCGGTGGCCACGACCGCTTGTTTAGGGGTGCTTTGTGACACCGCAATGACACGAGAAACAGCAATATTTACAGATACCTAGTGTAAACTCTTGAGCGACTCTGTCACATCGCGTTAACAATTGCGCAGAGGCTTCGTTCAATGCCGCCCCAAGATTCTTGTTCCGCAGGCTTGGCAACGACATATTGGATTGCCGACCCAAAGAGGCGCACGGAGGAGAGACAGAATGAAATTGCGGCAATTGCAGCTGCTTCTCGCCGTCGTGCGCAATGAGATGAATATTTCGGCAGCCGCCGCAGCACTCCATACATCGCAGCCGAGTGTCAGCCGTCAGATCATCCAACTTGAAGAAGAAGTCGGGGCCACGCTGTTCACGCGCCGTAAGAACCGCATGGTCGGACTGACACCCATTGGCGAGGCTGCCTTTGAGGCAGCACGGCGCATTGAAAACCAGATTGCCAATATTGATCTCATCGCGCGGGAAGCGCGCGATCCCAATGAAGGCTCGCTCAGTGTCGTCACCTCGCATCTGCATGCGCGCTATACAATGCTTGAACCCATGCGCGCGCTTCGGCGCTCCTATCCAGGCATTCACGTCACCTTGTTGCAGGCCGACCCCGATCGTATCCAAGATATGGTGCGCAATGGTGATGCAGATATCGGGATGGGCGTGAGTTATCAGGCTGGCAAGAACTCGGCCGGCCTGATCATCCTGCGCGGTGATCTTCTGCGGCGCATGGCCATTTTTCCGAAAGATCATCCACTCGCCACGAAGCGCGAAATCACCCTCGCAGACCTCTGCTCTTATGACATGATTGGCTTTACTGAGCGCTCCCGCACGGGTCGCATCGTAAGCCGAGCCTTGCAAAGTGCCGGCCTCAATCCGCGCATCAGCGTGCGTGTGAATGATTCAGATGTCGTCAAAGCCTATGTCACCGCTGGGCTCGGGGTTGGAATTGTACCCAACATCACGATCAAAGCACATGACGATCTAGCCATGAGCGACATCACTGACCAGATGCCGAAGAGGCACATTAGCGTCGTCCTGCGCGATGACATGCATATGCGCCAAAGCGTGATCGCGCTGCTAGAATCTATCTGTCCGCAGTGGAATGCAGTTGCTCTGCAACGCGAGATAAGCAAGGCCCGGTCCAGCGGATGATAATTTCCCTGCAGCACGCAGAGTCATGGCGCCGAAGACACATGGCAAAATACTTTTTCTGTGTCGGCGCGCGCACGCCTTAAGGCACGCCAATGCCGCTTTGATCTGTCAAAGCGTGCACATGATGCGCCTTGTGTTGATGAATTGCGACCGCATGCGCTCTGTCCACGGTGTCTTGCGTGCCACAAGCCCCGCGGGGCTTTCAAACGCATCACGATCTGCCAGATCATAAGCGGTAAGAAAATGCGGCGCTCCGGCAAGCGCGCTAAAACGTCGCGCGCGCAAAATGCCGGGCACTTTCACAAGGCGCGGCAAATGCTCCTCACCATACCAGGCATTATATTCATCAAGCAGGTCGGGTTCGATATCCGTATGCACCAGATAGACAAAGGGGGCCACAAGCGGTCCCGAATGCCCGACCTCCTGCGTCTTCTGCAACAAAGTAACCTTGGCCTGCGGCAGGCCGCGGACATGGGGGCGGACATCAAATTCCGACCAGATCATGCGATCTTCAATCACGCCCTCGGTTCGATAGAGGCGCGTCACACGAGCGCCCTCGCGAGCAGGCGCGGCTTCAATCGCCGCCCCGTTCGCACACCACTCAATCAGCGAGATAAACATCGTCAAAATCTTCCCCGCATTCAGACAGGCACTTCGCCTTTGATCATCAACCGATAGAGGTAACGGAGTTCCTCAACCGGATAATCACCATTGGCCTTGTGCATCAGACAGCGATTGTCCCAGATCACCACATCACCCGATCTCCACTTGTGGCGATATTCATTGCTGAGATCGATAGAATGTTCGAGCAGCTCATTGAGCAGCTTCTGTGCATCCTCATTCTGCATGCCCAGAATGGATTCTATGCGGATCGGATTAATGTAGAGGGCTTTCTTGCCTGTGATGGGGTGCGTGCGCACCATCGGATGGATGACCTGTTTGAGAGAAAATGCCTTTTTCTCATCTGCCAGCGTCATTAATTTCCGCTCGCTATATTTACTCTGGTAGACATGCACACATTGCAGATCTTCGATCCGCCGCTTTACCGCGACCGGCAAAGTGTCATATGCGCGATGCATGTTGATGAACTGCGTATCGCCGCCGGTCTTTGGCAATTTGACTGCAAAGAGCATGGTGGCTTTGGGGGGCACAGCATCATTGGAATGATCGGTGTGATAGCCCTCGCCGGGAATATAAACTCGGCCGTCCTCGTACCTGTCGAGATTCGAGATGTAATGAACCAGCGGACAATCGGGCACTGAAAAGCGCGGATTATGCTGCGGGAAAATTTCGCCAAAAATCTCACCCGCATCGTAGAATTGCTGGGCATTGAGTTTCTGGTCGCGGATGGCGATCACGCTATGATCAGCAAAGGCACGTTTCAATTCAACACGAGCCGCCCGATCATTCAGCGCATCGCGCAGGTCAATGCCCAGCACTTCCGCTCCCGTATGGGCAGATAGCGGCCTCACATCGATGCGTTCGGATTGTGCGATCGCCACAGAGCTCTCCCGATCTCTCACGCCCGCCAGTTTAGGCCCTCGGGATCATGCACAAAAAGACTGAAATCGTATAATATTATGCTTGATCTGTATGATTGGCTGTCGAGTGCGGCTTGACCCCAGGACTTTTTCGGGGCTTGTTCGCCCCCATGCGCACAGCACTTGCCAGCGTCGGGACTTTCCTGCGGCAGGGCCTCCCGGCCCTCGCGGTCTATGCGCTCGTGCTGCAGGCTTTTCTGGCGGGGGCGACGCCTGCTTCTGCACTCCAGCCCGCCAATGCCCCGCTCTGTGCGGAATTGGTGGAGGGCAGCCACACACCACAATCGGGCGATGCCCATGCTGATTGCATCTGCCTCGCGCAATGTCTGCAATCCCATGCACAGGCCACATCCACACCTGAGACCTTGCTCGCACCGCTCTGGCGGCTGGCAATATCATTTGAACATAGCGTCCGCGACGATGCCTCTTCATCTCTCCATCCGCTTGAACGAGGGCCGGGCGCGCGGGCGCCCCCGCAGGGCTGATTGCGCCTTTCGCTCTCACCTGTCTCGTTCACGGATCATCTCTCATGAAGAATTTTATTGTTGCGGCCTCGGCCGCTCTGCTTCTCGCGCTGCCTGCCAGCGCCCATGTCACCTTGGAACAGCCTCAAGCGGCCGCTGGTCAGGCCTATAAAGGCGTGTTGCGCCTGGGCCATGGCTGCGATGGCGGCTCGCCCACCACATCTTTCAGCGTCGAGATTCCAAACGGCCTCGCGCTGGTGCGCCCCATGCCAAAAGCGGGCTGGCACTTGAGCGTTGAAACAGCGCCCTATGCGCAGCCCATCAAAGCCCATGGCAAAGACATCACCTCCGGCATCAAGAAAATCACCTGGTCAGGTGGGCGTGTGCAGGATGGCGAATATGATGAATTCATCTTCGTTGGCCAATTGCGTGATGATGCAGATGGCCCGCTTTATCTGCCCGTCGTGCAGACTTGCGAAAAGGGCGAATGGCGGTGGGTGGATGTGCCGCAAGCCGGACAATCTGTGCAAGCACCCGCGCCAGTTCTGCGCGTAGCAGCGGCGCAAAAGCCAAGCGCTGTTCGCGCTGAACAGGTTTGGGCGCGCGCCACCCCCAATGGCGCCAGTGTGGGCGCCGGTTATCTGCGTGTGACCAATTCAGGCAGCACGGCTGATCGCCTGATCAGCAGCTCGACTGACGTTGCCCAACGCATAGAAGTGCATGAAATGGCGATGGACAATGGCATCATGAAAATGCGCGCTTTGAGCGAGGGCTTGACACTTCAACCCGGCCAGAGCGTTGAGCTGAAACCCGGCGGTTTTCACCTCATGATCATGGGGCTCAAAGCTCCGTTGAAAGAGGGAACCAGCTTTTCTGGTACATTGAAATTTGAAAAAGCAGGCGACGTGCCAGTGAACTTCAATGTTCTGGGCATGGGCGCACCGGCGCCCTCGGGTGGGGCCCCCGAAATGATGGATCATTCCCATCACCACTGAGGCCTAGCGGCCTTTGAAATCCGGCGCGCGTTTTTCAGCAAAGGCGCGTCGGCCTTCCGCATAATCCTCGCTGGTAAAACAAGCCGCAACGGCGCCATCCGCACGCGCCCTGTCGCGCTCTGCCTCGGGCCGTGCCAATTCGCGCAAAGAAATGGCCAAAGCGCGCAAAGTGAGCGGTGCATTGGACGCAATGCGCGCAACATATGCGGCGACCTCTTCATCAAACGCCGCTTCTGACCAGACATGATTGGCGATGCCAAGGCGCTGCGCTTCCAGCGCATCGAACTGACGGGCTGAATAAAAAATATCTGCCGCGGCCGACAGGCCGATCCGTCGCACAAGAAAATCGAGATTGTTGAATGCATATCCAAGGCCCAGTTTGGCCGCCGGAATGGAGAAGCGCGCGCCCGCCCGCGCCAAACGCAAATCACACGACATAGCCAAGGCCAAACCGCCGCCAAAACACACACCACGAATGATGGCGAGTGTCGGCTTGGAGGCTTCAGCCAACCCAGCCAGCCCGGCTCGTACCGCTTCTTCATAAGCTGCGACCGCCTCTCGGCTCGAACGCTTCTCACCAAATTGGGAAATATCAGCGCCTGCGCAAAAGGCCTTCTCGCCCATTCCCTCCACCGCAATGGCGCGCACGCTGTCATCTGCCATGGCACGCGCCACAAGGGCTGGCAGCGCTGTCCACATGTCAAAAGACATGGCATTGAGGCGAGCCGGCTGATTGAGCACAAGCCGCGCCACGCCATCCCTGACAGCGTAATCCACCCGCGCTTCGCTCATCGCCCGCAACTCCTGTTCGACCCCAAAAGCTTGGCCCACCCCATGATGGGGCAAGGCGTTTGGCTTTTCACGCATCTGTCTGCGCCCATCCACGCTAAACCTCTGTCGACGAAACCGCTTCTTCCTTGCCGGATATACGACTTTTGGGCTAGAGACCATGCCGGCCCAAGCCTGTCGCACCTCCCCCAAACCGGCGACCGGCCCCCTGATGCAGGGCGGGCCCCAAAAAGGAAATCCGATGATGACGTTTCGCATGAAGATGATGGGTGCGGGTGCCCTAGCTTTATCCCTGAGTGCAGGCTCCGGCGCGGCTGTCGCGCAGGCTGAGTTCTTCAAGGACAAGACGGTCAACATCTATGTCGGCTACAGCACAGGCGGCGGCTACGACGTTTATGCGCGCATGCTGGCACGCTTTTACGGCCGGCACATCCCCGGTAACCCGACAGTGATCGTCACCAACATGCCAGGTGCAGGCTCGCTGCGCGCCGCCAATTACATTTACAATGTTGCACCAAAGGACGGCACGGCCATCGGCACGGTCGCGCGCGGCGCGGCTTTCGATCCGCTCTTTGGTCTGCCCGGCACGCAGTTTGACGCCACAAAGTTCAACTGGATCGGCTCGGCCAATGATGAAGTGTCGGTCTGCGTTGCCTGGCACACGTCAGACGTCAAAAATTACAATGACCTCATCACGAAAGAGCTGATTGTCGGAGGCACGGGCGGCAGCGCCGATACCGACCAGTTCCCGCGCGTGATGAATGGCGTGCTCGACACGAAGATGAAAGTCATCATCGGCTATCCGGGTGGCAATGATATCAACCTCGCTATGGAACGCGGCGAAGTGCAGGGCCGCTGCGGCTGGTCCTGGTCGAGCGTGAAATCGACGCAGCAAAAATGGCTCGACGATAAAAAGATCAATGTCCTCGTCCAGCTTTCGATGGCCAAGCATGCCGATTTGCCGAATGTGCCATCTGTGATGGACGCTGCCAAGACGGATGAGCAGAAGCAGATTCTCAAACTCATCTTCGCGCGCCAGATCATGGGCCGACCCTTTATGGCACCGCCCAATGTCGCAACCGACCGCGTGAAGGCTTTGCGTGACGGCTTCTGGGCCACCATGCAGGACAAGGAATTTTTGGAAGAAACCGAAAAAGCAAAACTGGAAATTACGCCCGTCAAGGGCGAGGAAATCCAGCAAGTCGTTGTTGATGCCTATAAGGTCTCTCCAGAGATCGCCAAAAAAGCTGGCGACCTGATCAAGTAATATCAACCGTCATTGCGAGCATATCGACGCAATCCAGAAGGCCTCACGTGGTGCTTCTGGATTGCCGCATCGCCTACGGCTCCTCGCAATGACGGTCCTTAGTCTTCCCAACCGTAAAGCCGCGCGGGATTCTTCACCAGAATCTTCTCCTGCGTCTGCGCATCCTTGGCAAAGAGCGGGATCAAATCCACCAGATCACCATCATTGGGCATGGACTTCACATTGGGGTGCGGCCAATCGGTTCCCCACACGCAGCGATCGGGCGCGGCATCAATGAGCTTTGCCGCAAAGGGCGCGGAATCATGAAACGGCGGACCTGAAGACGACACACGCTCCGAGCCGCAGACTTTCACCCATGCTTTTTCATCATTGCGCATGAGATCAAGCAGAATGCGGAACGGCACCTGATCCAATCCGTCAGAGGCTTTCACGCGGCACATATGGTCGATGATGTAAGTGCAGGGCAGTTTTTCTAGCATCTGCGCATATTGGGGCAGATCAATCGCATCAAAATGCAGATTGAGATGCCAGCCCAGCGGCGCAATCATCGACACCACGCGCTCAAACATTTTCATATCGGGGACGCCGCCCAGATGGCGCACGAAATTGAAGCGGCAGCCTCGAAAGCCTCCCTCATGCAATTCGCGCAAGCCCTTGTCCGTGATTGTGCCATCAATATTGGCAACTGCGCGATAAGCGCCATTCGACACAGCAATCGCATCCAGCGCTACGCGATTGTCGGTGCCGTGAGCGGAGGCATTGACGATCACCGCGCGTTCAATACCTAAGATCCCATGGAGCTTTCGAAACGCCTCGAGCGGCGCATCGGGCGGGGTATACGTGCGGTCGGGTGCATAGGAATATTTGTTGCCCGGCCCAAAAATATGGCAATGCGCATCGCAAGATTTGAGTGGCAGTTTGAATTTTGGCGTCTTGGTGTGCGGATCCGGGCCGGGGATGGTTGGCATGAATGTCAATTGCATCGGATTCCTTACATTCCTGCTTTGCCAGCACCGCGCGTCTGCGCGCCTGCGACCGCCAGTTCCAGCTCATTCATCATGCCAAGATCAGCCACCATAGCTGCGGCTTCTCGCATTTCTGCGCCCCGGCGCACGCCATGCTGGCGCACACGTTCTGCCATATCAACAGAGAGCTTGCGCCAATCAATCGAGGGATAACTTGCATCGAGTGAACCAAAGACTTCCCTTTCGACATTCCAGTCTTTGGCCGCTTTCGCGCAATCAACGATCAAAGCTTCAAGACCTTTGATCATGATGGAACGGCAGAGCTTCATCGCCGAGGCGCGGCCATATTCGCTGGCCACGGGCGTGAGATTCATGCCCAAAGCATTGAGCTTGGGGGCGAGTTCTTCTGCCTTCGGGCCACCACCCAATATCTGCACTTTGATGCCGGGACCCGGCACAGGTGCCATCACCGCACCCTCCACATAATACGCGCCCGTTGGCGCAACGATCCCTGCGGCTTCGCGTTTGGTGTTGGGCGCAGCCGAATTGACGTCGAGAAAATATTGCCCCGCCTTTAGCCAGGTAGCGGCTTGTGTTGCAACCTCTTTCACCTTGTCGGCTGTGACAGCGCTGATGACAACATCGGCCCCCTCGCCCGCTTCTGCAGCACTGGCGCACAGGTGAATGCCATCTTGAGCAGCGGCCGCGCAATGCTGCGCGCTGATTTGAGGATCACCCAAAACAATATCAAACGCACGCAGGCTGGTCGCGCCTTGGGCCTTCAATTCACGGGCGAAAATCTGGCCGACTTCGCCATAACCGATGAGGGTGATTTTCATTCTGTGGCGGCCTTCCCTGATCTCCATTGCGAAGACCGTAATTATTTGCCGCAATCCATGCAAGGCGTCGGGTTTGGGCCTTGCCACGCCCGAGCTTGTCCTTGAAACTCTCTGCAAAAGTGCGGAGGAACAGATGCGGCTTGCCATCCTTGATGATTATCAAAACCTGTCTTTGTCACTAGCCGACTGGACCCGGGTGAAAGAGAAGATGGACATCACTGTCTTCACCCAAAACATCGCCAGCATCGATGAAGCCGCCAAGCTGCTCGCTCCCTTTGATGTGATCATCATGATGCGCGAGCGCATGCCCATCCGCCGCGATCTCATCGAGCGCCTGCCTAATCTGAAAATGATCCTCACCACAGGTGCGCAAAATCGCGGGCTGGATGTCGAGGCCTGCCATGAACGCGGGATCATGGTCACACACACCAGCAATATTCTCGCACAGGCCACGACGCTGGAACTGACATGGGCCTTGATTCTGGCAGCCGCCCGCAATCTCCCCCATGAAGATCGCATCATCCGGGCAGGTGGCTGGCAGGACACTTTGGGCATGCGCCTCGTCAATCGCACTCTTGGCCTGTGTGGCTTTGGCAAACTCGGCACAGCAGTCGCCAAAATTGGCCATGCCTTCGGCATGAAGACGATCGCCTGGAGCCAAAATCTGACAGCCGAAAAAGCTGCTACCGGTGGCGCCGAACTCGTCAGCAAGGAAGAGCTTTTCGCCCGCTCGGATGTGCTCTCGGTTCATCTTGTTTTGTCGGAGCGCACGACAAATCTGATCGGCACAAAAGAATTTGCGCTGATGAAGCCTGATTCTATTTTCGTGAATACGTCACGCGGCCAAATTGTTGACGAAGCCGCACTGATCGACACGATGCAACGCCGGGCCATTCGCCGCGCGGCACTCGATGTCTTTAATATCGAGCCATTGCCCAAGGCGCATGCTCTGACCGCGCTCGACAATGTCGTGCTGAGCCCGCATCTGGGCTATGCATCCGAAGACAATGTGCGTCAGTATTTTGTCGACGCGGTAGAAAATCTGGAAAGCTGGCTTGCTGGAAACCCGATCAGGGTTTTGCCTCGCTCCTAATTCGTCATTGCGCGCCGAAGGCGAAGCAATCCAGAAAGCCACACATGATGCTTCTGGATTGCTTCGCTGCGCTCGCAATGACGGCGTTTCACCTCACGCGTGTTCTTTTTCACCAGACTCAAGGGCGGACAAAATGCTGGCCACCAACGCACGTGCTGATTCAGCCGACATTTCAACCGCCACTTTGCGCGTCGTATCACCCGACATGAAATCAATCGACAAAGCGTGGTCGAGCGAAGCATGGAACGGGTGATCGAAATAGACATGCGCAGCGGTGACATTGGACCATCCGCCAGCACCCTTGGCCGAGCCGAAAATTTCAGTTTTTTCGGTGATGTAAGAGCACATGGGCGGACCTCTTACGCCAGATGTTGACGATAGAAGGCGTAAACCTTCTGCCAACCATCATTGGCCTGCTCGACGCGATAGGCCGGACGCTCAGCTGCAAAGAAAGCATGTCCCGCACCATCATAACGATGGAAGTCGTAAGACTTGCCACAGGCTTTCAGCTTGGCTTCGAGCGTATTGACCTGCTCAGGTGACGGGTTCTTGTCTTCATTGCCAAAGAGGCCCAAGAGCGGCGCCTTCAATCCATCGGTCAGATCAATCGGGGCAACCGGGCGTTGCGGCGTGAGTTGGGTCGGATCATCAACCACTATATTCCCACCCCAGCAATTGACGGCCGCATCAACGCCCCCGAGACGAGATGAAGCCAGGAAGGTATGGCGACCGCCCGAACAGAAGCCGATCATGCCGACCTTGCCATTTGATTCAGGCTGGGCGCGCAAAAACGCCATCGCGCCATTCACATCGCCGACAACTTCATCATCATAAACGCCACCCGCCGAACGTGCCTTGGCTGCAAGATCATCAGGCGAGCCGGGACCAAAACGATCATAAAGATGATGCGCAATACAGGCGAAACCCTGATGTGCCAGCTTGCGCACGGCTTCCATCGTCCAATCATCCCAACCGGGCATGTGATGGATCAGCACAACACCCGGAAACGGGCCCTCGCCGGCAGGCTTGGCATAATAAGCTTTGATTTTGTCGCCCTTGTCACCGGTGATGGTAACGATCTCGGCGGTCATTCCACGATAGGACATTTTCTTGCTTCCTCCCGACGTATTGTCTGGAGCGATGCTTAAGAAAACACGCGCAAAAGTCAAAGGCTCTCGGGCACTTCAAACAGCCCAAGTTGTGGAGGTGCGGGCGTCTTGGGCCGGGCATGGAGCAACGGGTTCCAGTCCCGCGTCATGATGAAGGGTCGAGCCCAGTAAAGGCCGCGTGTGAGACGCGCCACATCGGCTAGGCGCAAGGCTTGAGAGCGTCGGCTTTTCAAAATCCGCTCGACGCTCTTTTCTCCCAATCCAGGCACGCTCAGGAGAAGCTTACGCGGCGCCCGATTGACGTCGACCGGGAAGACAGACTGAACGCCCTTCGCTTGACGACGCATGAAATTACCTCGGTTTTTGTTCATGTTTTGTTCTTATAATAAGAGGTGGTCGGCGTCAACGCCCGTCATTGCGAGGAGGGCTTCAGCCCGACGTGGCAATCCAGACGCCGCAGATGAGGCCTCTGGATTGTTCGCTAGCGCTCACAATGACGGAGGATCAGGTAAGCGAGTCACGCCGGTAGAGCTGGGGAAAGATGCGGGCGCAGGCCACAGCGACAATGATCGTGCCGATGCCCCCAATCACCACCGAGGGCACCGGCCCGACAACGGCCGCCAATGTGCCAGATTCAAATTCGCCCAATTCATTCGATGCACCAATGAACAGCATGTTCACAGCTGAGACGCGCCCACGCATTTCATCGGGTGTTTCGATCTGGATGAGGGTCGAGCGGATGAAAACGCTGACCATGTCAGAGGCGCCGAGCACCAAGAGGAATGCAAGCGCGACATAAAAATTGGTCGACAGGCCAAAGCCAATCGTCGCCATGCCGAAAATCGCCACCACCTGAAACAGGCGCAAACCCGTATGGCGGCGCAGGGGCAAATGCGCGAGCAGGAGCGACATGGAAAAAGCGCCAACAGCTGGAGCCGAGCGCAACAAACCCAGACCAAACGGATCAACGAGAAAAATATCCGCCGCGAAGATCGGCAATAAAGCCGTCGCGCCTCCCAGCAAGACAGCGAAGAGATCCAGCGTAATCGCGCCCAGAATAATCGGCTTGGAAAAGATGAAACGCAAACCCGCCGTCATATATTCATAGGAGAGTTTTTCGGGTCGGTTGACGATAGCTCGCGTCGTCATGAACGAGTAAGAGACAAGACCCAAACCAAAGCACAAAGCGGTTGCCCCAAACACGACTTCAGGACCGAAGGCATAAAGCAGGCCGCCCACAGCCGGGCCAGCAATGGTTGCCGTCTGGTAGGCAGACGAACTCAGCGCAATGGCATTCGACAAATGCTCATCTGGCACAAGGCTGGGCACAATGGCACCGCTCGCCGCACCCGAAAAAGCGCGCGCAACACCAAAAACAACGATCAGCACGTAAAGGAAAGGCACGGAGACGCTTTCACTTGCCGCTGCGATGAAGAGCGCGATGGCCGCCGACGTCGAAAGCGCCGTGCAGAGTAGCAGAATGTGTTTGCGCGGAAACATGTCCGCGATCTGCCCGGCAGGAAGAGCCAGTAAAAAATTAGGCAGAAAAATGCAAAGACCAACGAGACCCAGCGCAAACGCACTTCCCGTCAGTGAATAAACCAGCCAGCCAATCGCCACATCCACCATCTGTACGGCGAGCGCATTGAACGTGCGGGCAAAGTAAAAGGCAGTGAAGTCACGGTAACGGAAGGCAGCAAAACCGCCATGATCGGCCAAAAGAGCACCTGTTGTGAAAGCGAGCGCGGAAGATACGCCAAGGGTTGCAAAATCCCCATGAAGGGGCCTTCTGTCAAATCGGCCCTATTTCAGCGCGCGGCCATAGTGGCCAAGCGCCGACAGAATCCGCTCTTCCAGCTTGCCCACGAAGCGCATCATCTCGCCATCTGGACCATGCGCATGCTTGCCCTGCGGGATCGCCATATAGAGCGTGCGAGTGAGTGCCGGGCGATCAATGCGCCGACCTACCAGTTTTCCTGAGCGCAATTCTTCCGCTGCCAGCGAAAAAGGCATGATGCTGGCGCCTACTCCGCGCGCGATGAGAGATTTCATCGAATTGATCGAATGAACTTCAAAGGCGATTCGTAATTTGAGCGACAGTCTTTGTGCTTCGGCTTCAACAATAGAGCGAATCAGCCCGCGCTCGCCACCAATCACCAGTTCGGCTTCAAGCGCCTCGGCCAGTGAGATGGTGGGCGCCACCGGTGCATTTTCTGGCGCCGTCACAAATAGGAAGTCCTCTTCGAGAATCGCCGTGCGCTCAGAACCCGCGCGCGCCCCGATATTATAGGCAAGAATCACATCGAGCTGATTGCGCTCCAGTGCATCGGCCAAAACGTTCGAGCGCTCTTCCGACAGCGACAGAAACACACCCGGCATTTCGCGCCGCGCTTCCAACAAAACCTCCGCGCCGATCAGCAGCATGATCGAGGGCGAAAGACCCAGAACAATAGAATCTTTTTTCGCCGTGCCCAGTGATTGCACTTCAGCGCGGATATCTTCGACCTCGCGCAGGAGTTTTTTGGTGCGCTCGTAAAGCAGGCGTCCGGCTTCGGTCGGTGACACGCCGCGTGAGTGGCGCAAGACAAGCGCCACATTCAGCTCTTTCTCGAGTTGACGAATTTGCGCGCCCAGGGCCGGTTGCGCCAAATGCAATTGCTCGGCAGCGGCCGTCATATTGCCGGCCTCGATCACACGCTGAAAATAAGTGAGCTGCCGAAGATTGATCGCCGCCTCCTAGAATTGACGCGCTGATCCTATACGAAAAGCGTGAAACGAGAAAAGGCGGCCCGAAGGCCGCCTTTGTTGTAGTCACCCAGCCGTTACCCGGCTTTTCTTGTATGTGCCGTGCCCGTTCGGGCTACGACCACCGCTCCCCATATTAGCCCGCGGTGTAATTGCCGTATTTGATGAGATTGGCCTTCTGGGCTTCGTTGCGCGGCGCGAGCTTGAACGTGCGCGCAGCATTTCCGCCCAGAATGTTGTGCTTGGCCTTTTCCGACAGGAAGGGCAGATCATAGATCGTGCTCGGCAAGTCGAAGTCCCAATGCGGATAATCCGACGCATACATGAGCTGCGTTTCCGCGTTAATCATGCGGAAAGTCGTCTCCAGTGCTTCCATGTCCTGTATTTCCATGGGCTGCGTCGAATAGAACATGTCGCGCATATAGTCCGAAGGCTTCTTCTTCAGAAGCGGCGCTTCAGATGGGCGCATCATATATTCGTGGTCGAGGCGCTGCATCAGGAATGGGATCCAAGCGAGACCCGATTCGATCCAGATCACGGGCAGCTTGGGGAAACGCTCGCCCATGCCGTTGATGACCCAGTTGGTGCAATGCAGGATGTTGTAGAAGCTAAAGCCCAGCGCATGAACCGAGATGAAGCGGTTGAGGCCCTTGAACACAGGCTCACCCCAGTTGGGGCCAGAGTGGAAGGCCAGCGACAGGCCGCGCTCTTCAATCGCGCGGTAGACTTTCATCAGCGCATTGTCGTGCACGGGCAGGGTACGCACGGTGGTGACCATGAAGCCGGTGACGCCCTTGCGGCCGCCGAAGGTTTCAACCTGGCGCAGCGAGGCTTCCGGATCTGACAGAGGCAGCGCGAGCTGCGTGTAGAAGCGACCGTGATTTTCCGGCAGCACGACTTCTGTGAGCCAGCGATTGTAGGCCCAGCACAATTCGACTTCCATTTCCTTCTGGGGATGCAGTCCGACGTTCAGCATGCCCGTGGGAAAGAGGCAGGAATAATCGACGCCCATCGCGTCCATCCAGCGCTCGCCGAGCTGCACGTCGCGCAGCTTGCCGGGCACTGTCTTCTCGGTCATGCGCAGAGGATAACGTGTGACGCGACCGCCCATATCCTGATACCCGACTTGGGCCGGTACGATCGAGTGACGGCCCTTGGCGCGTCCCGACATGGTGAGCTGACGCAGCACGTCATTTTCCATGAAAGGGAGAATTTCGTTGAAATTCTCGTTCTCGTAATGGTGAGCATCGCAATCGACGATGAGCATGTCTTCATACTTGCGCGCGCGGGCCTGTTCGGCGGCGTGAGCCAGCAGCTTGGTTGTATTGAGTTCTTCAACGGTGACGCGGCGTCCGCGGTCAGCAATCAGATCCATATGTTCCTCCCATTATCTGCAGCAAGCGGGGCTTTATCGGCCTGTCCAGCTCTGCCACATGCCGAGTTCGAATACTTGCAAGTCTGCGGCCTTCAACATCGCGCCGCAAATGTTCAAAACGTCCGTTCCAGATACCAATGTTGGACCCGGAAGGACCGGATAGGGTTCTCCCGCTTCCACTTTCGCGCCATAGGCTTTCACCAAAGCGCCCAGCAATGCATGCATGGCTTGAGGTGATACGACATCGATGTCGCCATTGAGCGTGGCAAGATCGATCTCACGCGCCAAAGCGATGGCGCGTTCGGAAATCAGATTGTCTGTCGTGCGCTCAGGCAACGACATAGACATCATCTCCCTTGGTCACGACCTGATAGTTCTTGAGCTTCAACTTGCGGTCGGAGATGCACTCGCCCGACTTCATGTCGTACTCATAGCCATGCCAGGGGCAGACAAAGTTCATGTCTTTCTCGGAAAAGTAGAGGCCCATCGAGGTCTTGTCTTCACGCAGATGCTCTTCCACCTTAGCAATGGTCAGGCCTTCGCAAGCCGGTCCGCCCTGATGCAGGCAATAATTGCTATAGGCGTAGAACGTGCCATCATGACGAAACACGCCGACTTCAGTATCGCCCAGCTTGACGATCTGGCGGGTGCCGTCCGCGAATTCGGACACGCGTCCAACGAATTGTTCGGCCATAGTTGTAATACCCTCCCTGACTTGCGCACTTAAGCCTCTTGCCGCGTGAAGGAAAACCTTCACAGAAAGCCGGGCCTCGGCCGCACTGGTCACAGATTAAAGGCCCAGACTGACCTTTTGTCCAAGATATTTCCTTGAGGAGAGCCCAAAGTTTTTCTTTGGTCGATTTAGGACGAGGCTGTCCGCAAGGCTAGGTCGAGCAAGGGGCCAGGACGGCGTAATTCTTCCAATAGATTGAAATGATGGCAGTTCTCGACCTGTAGGGGAGCTTCAGCTCCCCAGGCTGCAGCCATCTCACCCGATTGGCGCTTGAACTCATCCGTCTCCAGTGCGCCCAGAGCCAGCCCGACCCGCGTTTTTTTGGGCTGTGGGCAAAAGAGAGGCGAAAGAGCGCTGGCCTGCGCCCGATCCTTCAAACCGATGATGGCGCCCATCGGCAGATGGAACAGCGGGTCCAGATCGAAAACACCTGAGAGAAGAAGAACCGAGGCAATGTCAGGCCCATGCGGATCAGCCGCTGCCATGGCGGCCAGATGAGCGCCTGCACTATGGCCCGCCAGATGGATCTGTGTCGGATCAAAGCCGAGTGCGCCCGCTTGCGCCCGCAAAGACTGCAAGGCATAGCGAATAACCAGTACAATCTCCGCGAGCGGGGTTTCAGGACAGAGCGGATAATCGAGCATGGCGACAGAAAAACCATGTGCGCGCATGCCTACGGCAAATTGTCCATGCTGGTCTTTCGTACAGGCCTGCCAATAGCCGCCATGTAGGAAAACCCAAAGCGGCGCATGCGCACGCGCGGCAGGATAAAAATCAAACATCTCGTCACAGCCACGGCCGTAATGGAGATCAAGAGCGCCTGCATGCTGGCGGGCCAAAGCGCCGTCGGCATTCCAGCCGCGAAACACATCCTGCATATTAGCGACTTGCAAACGCGGCGCATAAGCGCGCGTGAGTTCGGGCATGGTCATGCCATTCCACACGGGCTTGGCTTCACGCACCGCCGTGATCTCCGCATCCGCTTCAACAGCGACTGGGCCTTGCGCGTAAAAGACCGCCTTGCGAAGCCCACCAAACACTTCACGCCAAGCAAGATCATTCTGACGCCGGCTCAGATGAAAGGCCTGCGGCTCGGGCGCAAAGATACGCATTCGCAGAATATCGGCAGGTGTGGCGCCCTGCCGGGCCAAATCGGCCACCACTTGAAAGAGCGCTTCGCGCAAGGCATCAGCCGGCACCCATTGCGAGGAGCTGGCACGCGCTAGCAAAAGAGCGCTTTCAGATTGAGACATGACGATGCACCTCTGCCCTGTCTCGCGCGAGATCGGCACTTGTACCCGACCAGATCGTGCGGCCTTTTTCGATAACATAATGCCGGTCAGCCAGACGTTCCAGCACGGCGATATTCTTATCGACGATGAGGATCGACTGGCCCTGCATCTTCAGCGCCTCAAGACAGCGCCAGATTTCAGCGCGAATGACAGGCGCCAGACCCTCTGTCGCTTCATCAAGAATGAGCAAATCCGGATTGGTCATGAGCGCGCGACCAATGGCGAGCATTTGCTGCTCGCCCCCAGAGAGCGTTGCGCCATTCTGTGCCTGCCGCTCATCGAGACGTGGAAACAAAGCGAAGATACGCGCCAGCGTCCACGGGTTTTCAGCAGCGCGCCGATCAGTAGCTGTGGCTATGAGATTTTCGCGCACGCTAAGACGCGTGAAAATCTGTCGTCCCTCTGGCACCAAACCTATCCCAAGACGGGCCACGCGATCTGCCGGACGCCCGTCAATATCTTCACCTTTGAAAGTGATGTGACCGGAGAGCGGCTTTATCAATCCCATGATGGTGCGGATGGTCGTTGTCTTTCCCATGCCGTTACGGCCAAGCAGAGTGACAAACTCCCCTGCCCCGACATCGAGCCCAATGTCGAAGAGAACATGGCTTGACCCGTAAGCAGCCGAGACGGAACGAAGCGAGAGCATCAATCCTCCCCCGTTCCGAGATAGGCCTCGCGCACGCGCGGATCATTCTGGATTTCTTGCGGCGTGCCGCTGGCGATGATCGCGCCATAGACCAAAACAGATATGCGGTCTGCCAGAGCAAAGACCGCTTTCATATCATGCTCGACCAGCAACATAGCCATTTCGCCACGCAAGCCTTGCAGGATGGAAATCATCTGCTCGCTTTCGGCCGGCCCCAGCCCCGCCATGGGCTCATCCAGCAACAACATGCGCGGGCGCGTGGCCAGAGCAATGGCGAGTTCCAATTGCTTGCGCTCGCCGTGGGCAAGATCACTCACCCGCACATCAGCGCGCGCCGAAATGGCTGCACGTACCAAATACTGATCTGCCTCGTCAGCCGATGCGCCGCGCGCATAGAGAGCCGCAATGACATTCTCACGCGCCGAATATTCACCAAGCACCTGCGGCACTTGAAAGGTCCGTGCCAATCCGCGCTTGACGCGGGCGGCTTGCGACAAAGAGCGCAGCTCTGCACCATCGAGAAAAATCGCGCCGCTGTCCGGCGCAAGCTCACCCATGACTTGCAAGATCAAAGTTGTCTTGCCTGCACCATTGGGACCGATGAGTGCATGCACTTCACCTGCGCGCAAATCGAGCGACACATGATCCGTCACGCGCAAGCCGCCAAAATTTTTGGTGAGATCATCAAGGACCAGCAGCGCGCTCATGGCTTTCTGCCTCCGATGCGCGCCAGACCGCCGCGGAATGCGAGCACCATGAGAACGAGAAGCGGACCGAGAATGGCCTGCCAATGTTCGGTCCAAGTGTTCAGCGTGGCCTCAAGCCCGATCAATGCAAAAGCACCGAGCACCGGCCCGATGATTGTGCCTGACCCGCCCAGCACACACATGATAAGCAATTCGCCTGATGTCGTCCAATGCATAAGATCCGGCGAAACAAAACGTCCGAGATTGGCCATAAGCGCACCAGCTAACCCCGCACCCATGCCTGAAATGATGAAGGCGATCCATTTCATGCGAAATGTATCAACGCCGATCGCCTGCATGCGTCGCTCGTTCTGGCGGATGCCGCCGAGCAAAAGACCAAACCGGGAATGCAGCACGCGCGCGCAGACTGCGAGCCAAGCGAGCAGAAAACCCAGCGTCACGTAAAAGAAGGTCGCATCATCGCGCATATTCAAATCAAACAGAGCATTGCGGCGGCGGAAGGTAAGACCGTCATCGCCGCCATAGGCTTTGAGCGCGAGGAAGAGAAAGAAGATCATCTGCGCAAAGGCGAGAGTGATCATGATGAATTGGATGCCGCTCGTGCGCAAAGCCAGCGCGCCGATGATGGCAGCGGCCACACCGCTCACCAGCATCGCCACCAGCACATTGACGAACAGGAGATTGCTGCCCGACACCAACCCCAAAAATGGTTCGCCGGAAATCGCATGCGTGGTGGAAATACCAATCGCATAAGCGCCGATGCCGTAGAAAGCCGCGTGCCCAAGACTCACCAAACCGCCAAAACCCAGCGCGATGTTCAGCGCACTGGCTGCCAGACCCAAAATCATCATACGGGTAAACAATGTGATCAGCGCAGGCGAACCGATTATTTCCGCGATGAAGGGCCATGCAAGCAGAAGCGCCAGACCGAGCGTGGGCAAAAGAAACTTACGCATGGCCGGGGAATAATCCCTTCGGCTTGATCAGCAAGACGAGCGCCATCAAAAGATAAACGCCCATGGCTGAAATGCCCGACGCCAAAGCATCGGCCTCCGACCCCGCCATCATCCCGCGCAAGATTTGCGGCAGGAAAGCGCGCAGACTTGTGTCCACAAGCCCGACCAGTAGCGCGCCCCAGAATGCGCCCGCCACAGAGCCCAGCCCCCCGATCACCACGACAACAAAGGTGAGAATGAGAATTTGCTCGCCCATGCCCACCTGCACAGAGAAAAGCGGGCCAGCCATCAATCCAGCAAAGCCCGCGAGCAGAGCGCCAAGGCCAAAGACTATTGTATACAGGAGGCGAATATCGACGCCGAGTGCCTGCACCATTTCACGATGCGTTGCGCCTGCGCGCACCAGCATGCCAAGCCGCGTACGCTGGATAAGAAAGTAGAGGCCCACTGCAATCAGAAGACCCGCGGCTATAATGCACAGACGATAGGCCGGATAGGGAAAAAGACCGAGATCAACAGCACCCGAGAGAGCGGGCGGGATTTGAACAAACAAAGGCTGTCTACCAAAAAGCAGAATGATGGTCTGATTGAAAAACAGGATCAGACCAAAGGTTGCGAGTACCTGATCCAGATGATCGCGCCCATAGAGATGGCGGATAACCAGATATTCCACCGCCATTCCGGTGAGCCCGCCGGCAGCAAGGCCTGCAGGAATAGCGAGCAGAAAAGAGCCGGTGATTTTAGCCGCAAGCGCTGCAGCATAAGCGCCCACCATATAAAGTGAGCCATGAGCGAGATTGATGACACCCATAATGCCGAAGACGAGTGTCAGTCCTGCAGCCAACAAAAACAGCATGACGCCGAGCTGCAATCCGTTCAACAACTGCTCAAGAACGAGCGTCATGTGACATGTCTCCCGTCATTGCGAGGAACGAAGCGACAAAGCAATCAAGAGCCGCAGACGTGGTCTGGATTGCTTCGCGACGCTCGCAATGACGGCGCAAAGGATGTGTCAGAGCTTGCAATCCTTGGCGTAGAAATCACCCGTGTTGGATGAAATCTTGCCATTGGTCTTGATGATCGGCGCGCCATCGGCGCCCTTCACCACTTTCATCGAATACCAATCCTGCACGGGGTGCTGGTTGTTACCGAATTTGAAATTGCCACGCACCGAGACGAAGTCGGCTTTCATCATGGCCGTGCGGAAAGCTTTCGCATCATCCACTTTGCCGCCAGTGCCCTTCAGCGCCGCGCCAATGGCGAGTGCGGTGTCATAGCCTTGGCTGGCGTAATAGGTGATTGGACGATTGTATTTTTTCGTCCAAGCTTCCACGAAAGCCTTGTTGGCAGGATTGTCGAAATCGCTGTTCCACTGAGCTGACACGTTGACGCCGATCGCCGCGTCACCAATCGCCTTCAGAGTGACGGCATCCATCGAGGGTGAGGGCACAACCATCGGGATCTGTTCCAACAGACCTGCCTGCTGGTACTGACGCAAGAAAGCAATGCCAGCCCCACCGGGATGGAACTGGAAGATGAAATCTGGCTTGGCGGCGCGGATCTGCGCGATCTCAGCGGCAAAATCATTCTGATCAAGCTTGGTGAAAACCTCGCCGATCACTTCGCCCTTGAAGGTGCGCTTGAAACCTTCGAGCGCATCTTTGCCCGCCGGATAATTCGGCGCCAAGATAAAAGCTTTCTTGTAGCCAAGGTTGTTGGCATTCGAGCCGGCACTTTCATGCAGCGAGTCATTCTGCCACGAGACGACATAATAATTGGCGTGGCATTCTTTGCCGGCAAGATTGGAGGGGCCGGCATTGGGGCTCACATAAATGCCGCCATCTTCAAGCACGTCAGGCACAACAGCGAGTGCGACATTGGAGAAGACGATGCCGGTGAGCAGTTTCACCTTATCGGTCTTCATGAATTTTTCGGAAATCTGCTTGCCTTGGCCCGGCTTCAAGCCATCATCTTCGACGAGCACCTGCACCGGCACGCCGCCGAGCTTGCCGCCCTGCATATCAATGGCGAGCTGGAAAGCATCACGGATATCCAGTCCAAGATAGCCGGCCGGACCCGATAGGGTTGTGATCATGCCTATCTTCAACGGCTCCTGCGCCTGCACGGCGCCGGCAGCACAAAAGGTGGCGGCCGCAATGGCCATTATGCGCATGGTTTTCATGTCGTCCCCCCACAAAACTCGAGGGATCTTTTTTAGAGGGCCGAGGGCGGCACTGGCAAGTCTCATCGCAATGACGGGGGCTACAGCCCCCATCACGCGTTCAAATCACTTCGCCTTCAGCTTTTCCTGCCAGGACGTGTCGATATAGGTCGCGCCATCGCCCTTGGCGGGGTTGCCATAAACGCGGCGCAGATCGAGCACGGCCTGTACGCCCTTGGTGTTCAAAGCCGCATTACGGGTGAGACCACCGGGGCCCGTCAGGCGCTTCCAGATTTCCTCGGCATCCTGCTTAGCCAAGCCCGGCGTGCGCTTCATCAGCACTTCCACCGCGCCATCCTTATTGTCGAACACGTAGTTTTGAGCGGCGATCACAGCGCGGGCCAAAGCCAGCACTTCTTTTTCGTGACCCTTTGCCCAGCTCTTGCGCACGGCATAGACAGAGCCCTGCGAGTCGCCCAGCGCCACGGCCACATCATCAAGAATGTTGAAGCCCTTCTTCTGCAGCTGGATATCCTGCGGCGAAGAAATGATCGCGACATGCGCGCGGCCATCTTCCAAAGCAGCCATTCGTCCGTCGGTCGCGCCAACGGCAATGAGTGTATAATCCTTGTCGGACAAACCTTTACGCTTCAAAATCTCATAGAGAACCGTGGCATAGCCCGAGGCCACCGCATCCACTGCCAGAACTTTGCCCTTGAGATCGGCATAAGTCTTGATCTCAGGACGCGCGACAACGCTGTTGAGGCCCGAATGAACGCCCAGAATGGCGGTCAGATCGTAATTGTCGAATTTGATCGCGCCCTGACCATCGGTATAGGCCACGATATTGTCGAAGGCCGTGGTGACGAATTCATATTTGCCATTCATCACATCGGCCATCTGGTCTTGCGAGCCGGCAGTTTTGTCGAGCGTGACAGCAAGGCCTTCCTTGGCGAAGAAACCCTTTTCTTGTGCGACCCAGGCCGGAAGATTGGTGGCACCACCAAAACCGATCATGCGGATGGGTGTGGGCGCCTGCGCCACAGCCTGCATGGAGAATGAAACGGCCAGCGCGAGCGCTAAGCCACAGCGACGTGTGAAATTACTCATAGGCATTCCCCCCTTTTTATCTTTTAGCCGCCGATTTTATGAGCGCGCACTTTCATGCGGAGCTCACCAAAAGCGGGCAGTGAATTGACCCGGATCACATCGCCCGGCTGCACGGGACCAACGCCCTTGGGCGTTCCCGTATAGAGAAGATCGCCAGGATAGAGCGTGTAGAACGACGAGGCGAATTCGATCAAGCGACGAATGCCATAGACCATGTGCTGCGAATTCGAATCCTGCCGCTTGTCATCATTCACATGCAGCGTGAAGGGAATGTCCTCGACATCCTTGATCTCGTCAGCCGTCACAAGCCAAGGCCCCATCGGCGTGTAGCCATCAACGGACTTGCGGAATGAGCGATCTTCAGGACCGCGAACCGTCATGTCGAGGCCCAGCGAATAGCCAG
>CANJVX010000026.1 GCA_947478405.1 Beijerinckiaceae bacterium
GAATTTGATGCGACGGCAAAAGTGAACCGTGAAGCTCTCACGGTTTTTGCCGGCGAAATTAACGGCCTCGTCGCGGCAAGCAAAAAAATCGACGAATCTATCAAGCTCTCGGCGCAGACGCTTAAAGAATCTCAGGCAATGCAAGAAGATCTACGCAAGACGATCCAAGCATTAACCGTGGGACAGGCGGCGCTCGCCAACAAGATCAATGTACCGGCCCCGGTGGCCGGTAATGCGGACAAGGCTATCGCGGCATTGCAAAAGGGAATCGATGATCTAGTAGCCGCCAATAAGGTAATGGCCCAGCGCATCGGTGAAATTCAAGCCAAACAAACAGCGCCACCACCAGCGCCCCCAAAGGCGGTCTCTGCTCCCTCACCTGCTCAGCGCGCACAAGCGGCCAAAGCCCGCGAAGCTGCTCGCGAGCGTGATATGATCCGCTATCCATAATCGACGGAAATCCGCAGATCATGAAGACAGAAACCCGTACATTCGATGACGTCGTTGAAGTAACAAAAGTCAGCCGTTTCACAGCGGCCGAGCGCGTCGGCTTGATTGCCGGAGATCGCATCATATCTTTTGGACAATTTTCACCCAACGATGTTATTGCCGACAATGCGCTTCTGGGTTCGTTGAAGCGCAATGATTGGCTGTTGCTCATGCGCGGAAAGACAACGTTTCGCTTGTCTTATGGTGAAGGTATCGAGGGGGCCAATATCGAGGCAGGTCGTCCCCTTGAAGATGTGACCATTCCCACAGGCACCACGTGGCCCCTCTATTGGGGTGGCGTTCAAACGACGGGGGAAATGATCCTTGTCCCAAGCCATATTTCGCCGGTCTGGGCCATCCTGCCGCCCCTGCTCTACACACGCTTTCGTAACTGGCAAATGCTGACAGCCATTTCCCTTGTCTGGTGTGTCGGTCTCGCTGAAGGCCCCGTAACCTTTGCAATGGCCTATCTGGTCAGCGTTGCAGCAGCGCTTTTTGGTGGCGCGGCATTGATGCGCGAAGCCTCCGAGCGCCAGGGCTATGTGCCACGCGGCAGCTACCAGCTTGCCACCGGCGCCGATTCTGCTGCTCTGGAGGTGATCACGGCCGAGCGGCTGCGCCGCATCAAGGCTGGACTGCCACCGGTGCTGCCTTCAGACGAAGAAACGCAACAGGCCGCCGGAGCGGCGGCCTGATACTCCGAAAGGAATATTGCGGGCGTTCAGTGGCGCGGGCGCGCCGCGTGCAAAGCTGAAATCGTCTCAATAATATCAGCCGACAAGCCGGTCTTGCGCACGATCTGGTCTCTGCCCTCACCCGCTCGGGCCAATTGAATGGCAAGTTCCACGGATTCCGGTGTTTCACGGTCCGGGCTGCGCATCTGCATTTCAACACGCTTCAGGTCCGAATGGTTCTGACGGATCTTGGTTTCAAGATCCTTCTCGCGCTGCGCGAACAATTTGCCCATCACGCCGCGCTGGCGATCTGTCTCCCGCTCGGTCTTGTCCAGACGTGCTTCGAGTGCATCAATTTTGGCAACAAGAGACTTTTCCCGACGCCGCGTAACGATCGTTTGCGCGCCAAAGGCCCCGATCAAACTTGCCGCCAGCAGCGCCATTTCGATGGTGAAATTCATGGTTCATCCTCCGCTTCGCGCCAAGCAGCAATCGCCATGTCATAGGCCCGCAGGCGCGAGGCCAGCTTGGCTGCGACATCAGCGCTGGCGAGATCGATTTCATCGAGAGTTGTCTGATCAATCCCCTCTGGGGGAGCGTCCTGCATGCGGGTTAAAAAACCACGCAAAGCGTCTGTCGAAGCCTCGATATTCTCAAGGTCCGAAACAGCAACAGCCCGGCCGAGCTGCGCGAAGGCTTCGCGCAGAGCCAGGACATCAATCAAAGGGGTTACGGTCGCCACGGGATTACTCCTTCCCTGCGCCGCCCCCTACAAGCTGCTCGATCATGGAATCGGCCAGCTTGTCGTAATCGATCGGATAGGCATTGTTTCGAATAGCCGTCCGAATATCGTCGATCTTCTTGCGGTCGAGCGGCGCGCCAGCGGCGGCCTGTCCCGAAGCACTGATCTCGACGACTTCAGCCCCGATCGCTCCCATAGAAGAGCTACCAGCGGAGACAGAAGGAGCCGGTTTGGCGCCATCAGCCTTGGCGCCCTTACGGGCGCCGGGCTCTAGGTAGCTCAGGTTCTGGCGGATACCGTCAATCATGGTCTTCACCTCTCACAGTGCCTAAGACGGTTTCCGGCGCCAAAACTTTAGCGACAGAACCCCTTTGGCAATTAAAAATTACATCTCGATGACCGAGATCGTTTTTCCCTTACCTACCCGACCCTTGAGGGCCGAACCGCTACGCGTATTGCGCACCGTAATCACTTCGCCTTCGTGCCCATCCTGCTCAGCCCGGCCCGGGACAGAAATCTCGAAGCCGGAACCATTTGCGATCAGGGATACATTTTCACCTTTAAGAATGGACGGTGTCCGCGCTACATGGCGCGTGGTCAGGGTGAGGCCCGGCCCCACCGAGGAGGTCAGACGCAGACCCACAGCGTCCGACAGAGATTTTACAGCCGTCGCCCCTGGGGAGGCAGCCACATTGCGTTCTTCAAGGTCGTTTTCGGTCAAAATAGCCCCTGCAGACAGATCGACCTTGGCGACCACAACGCGGAATTGCCCGCCTTGAACCGTGGGAGGTGCCACTTCGGATTGGACAGCACCGGGCGGCAGATTGTCGATGCGCAGAACATGCTGCCAAGCTTGAGGTGCCGAACAGCGCAACACAAACGACGTGCCAGACCCGCCACGCGACGAAATATCGAGATTATCGCAAGCCGCGACACTCATGCGTGGGTCTAATGGGCCGATGTTGGCGGAAACAGGTGCCTCTCGCCCAATCCGGGCCAGATGATCGGTCAACGCTTTACGCAGATCGTCCGAGCCCCATTTGCCAGCACTTTGCGCCCCTGCGGGGGCAACAAGGGCTAAACTCATCAAGGTCGGGATCAGAGGATTGCGCATGGTTGCTGCCTCACCGCATCAAGGTTGCGAGCGCATTGGCCGGAACAACCGGTTGCGGCTTCAATGAGCGGGCGGATGACTGTGTTGGACCTGCATCCTCAATTTTTACAATCTGGGCACCGGCACTAGAATTCTTAGTAGTAACAAGGAAATAATCGCCTTCCTTCACACCGTGCTCCAACCCGACCGAGAGCAAAAGCTGCCCCCGATCAGATTGCAGTACCGCCGCTCGGAGGGGCCGGCAAGCCAGCTTATCCTCCAACTCGCCACGAACTTCATCGAACAGCGAGCCCATGTCGATCTGCGCACGGGCGCGCGGCATCAAAGCCGGCTCAATCCCAAAAACCGTGCGCCTATCGGCATAATCTTTCGAACGACGGATCGTGGCGACCCGCGACCCTGTGAAATTATCCTTGATCTGGAGGGCCACGATCACCGTCACATCGGTGATATTGGCCAAATAATTGTCGCGACGTGTCGTCTCGACGATAATCTCGCCAGAAATCGAATAGCCCGCTGTATGGGGGCGAGAGTCCGTTAACTGCGCCATATAGTCATACTGGGAAGATTGGCTGCGCTCGCCGCCACGGATGGCGGGCAGATGGCGCTGGTCGCTCACTCGGAAAGATTCGCCCTCCGCCAGAACCGCTAGCCCGCGCGAAAATCCCTCCTGGACATTTCGCAGCATGGCTCCCTCGATACCGGGCGCCGCACGAAAGGTCACAGCTCGAAGGTCAAGATCAGCCCGCTTGCCCGAGCAGCTTTCGCCCTCGGTTTCACCAACCGCCTCGACAATCACCACATAGGCTGAGCCCTCTCGGCCCTCGTGGACGACAGAAAAAGTCTTGAAATGGCCGTCGACCAAGGCGCTGCTTTCCTCGCGCAGGACACCCTGATTGAGGAGACTGGCGCCGCGAACGCGCGTGCCCAGACGACCCGCCGCATCATATAAAGCATCTGCCAGCGCGGCCTTACGGGCCGCCCCCGTATCACTGCCAGACAAAACGGCCCGGCCCTCGCCCCGGACGACCTGAAGCCCCGCGAAAGCAGGCATGGTCATAGAGACGAAGAGAGCGGCTGAATAAAGCAGGCGGCGGGCGTTCATGGGCACACCTCAGCGATAGAACGACCGCGGCGGTTGGGAGCGCATGGCCGCCACTTCCGCCGGATCAACTTCGAGAACAGCTTCATAAATATCGGCGCGGATGGGCTGGATCGAGACGACGCGGGCACCACGAACCAGTCCCTCGACATTCATCCGGAGCACATCATTGTAAACGCGCCCTTCGCCAACCGAACTCTGCGCTCCCACATCGGCGCCATAAATCTTCTCAGCAAGCTCGCGCATTGCTGCCGCCTTCGCGGCCCGGATTGCCATGAGCTGCTTTTGCGCTGCGTTACGACCCGGCTGGATCGAGGTCGAGGCATAACCAATGGCGCGATAGGGACCATACGGGGTCACGACCGAGCCGCCAATCGGCATGTCATAAGCTGAGCAGCCACCCAGGAGCAGGCAGGCCAACAGCGCACTCATCGTTTTTTTATCCATGGGGCAACGACCCTCCGAAACGTTTTCGAAAGGATGAGAGCAACAAGCGTGCCAAGGCCAATATGCGCCAAAAACGCTGGCACACCCCTTGCAATCCACTGATCCGAACGGGTTTCGACCCCAAAAACCTGTCGGGTTCTAGACGATTTCACATGAAATGTCAGGAAACCGACGACCGGAGAGAATAAGTGACCGACGTTGCTTTGACATCGCAAAGAGCTCGCAAATCGCCAAGCCTTGTGAAGGCCTCGCTCCTGCCGCTCGCGCTCATTGCATTGATCCTGATGATGGTCGTTCCCGTCCATCCGTTTCTGCTGGATATCTTCTTTACTATGAACATCGTTGTCGGCCTGGCCATCTTGATGGCGAGCCTGAACACTCACCGCCCCCTCGAATTTTTTGCGTTCCCGACCGTTCTTCTCTTCGCCACCATTTTGCGGCTATCGCTAAATGTCGCCTCTGCGCGTGTAGTTCTGGCTCACGGCCATCAAGGCACGGATGCTGCCGGTCAGGTCATTAAAGCTTTCGGCGAATTCATCACCGCCGGTAATTTTGCTATCGGTATTCTGGTCTTCGTGATTTTGATGATCATCAACATGATCGTCATCGTGAAAGGCACGGGCCGCGTGTCAGAAGTCGCCGCCCGCTTCACCTTGGACGCGATGCCAGGAAAGCAAATGGCCATCGATGCTGAATTGAATGCCGGTCTCTTGAGCCCCGAGCAGGCCAAAATACGCCGCGAAGAAGTCACGCGCCAATCAGATTTTTACGGCTCCATGGATGGTGCGACTAAGTTCGTGAAGGGCGATGCTATCGCAGGCATTCTGATCCTAGTGATCAACATCTTCGGCGGACTGATCGTGGGCATGGTCTTTCATAACCTGTCAATTTCCAAAGCGGCCACGACTTACGTCACGCTAGCCATCGGCGATGGTCTTGTCGCGCAGATCCCTTCGCTCCTCCTGTCGCTTGCGACTGCCATTATCGTGACACGCGATTCTTCGGGCGCCGACCTCACCGATTCAATGGTGAGCCAATTGGGTGCAGACAAGGCCTGGTGGCCGGTGGCTGCGATCTTGGCTCTGTTTGGCGTCGTCCCCGGCATGCCGACCACGCTCTTCATTGGCGCAGCGGGTGTGGCCGCTTATGTCGCTTGGAAATCAGGCAAATCACGCATACGCGCTGAAGTAGAAAAGACAGAAGAAAAGACGATTGGCGATGATGGTGAAGATGTCGAGATAACCGATGAAAACCAGCTATTGATCGATGACGTCTCGAACCGCGCCATACTCATGCTCGAAGTGGGCTACGGCCTCATTCCGCTGCTCGAAGACAAAAGCAAAAGCTCGCTCGTCACCCGCATCACCGGTATCCGCAAGCAAACATCGCGCGATTTCGGTTTTATCATTCCCTCGGTTCGCATTCGCGACAATCTCAGCCTTGAGCCAAATGGCTATCGCATCACCATTGGTGGTGTGATAGTGGCCGACGATAAGGTTCAGGCTGGAAAACTCCTCGCTATACAGGGCGACAAATCGACCATCGCCCTGCCCGGCGAACCGGCAAAGGATCCGACATTTGGTCTCGATGCCGTGTGGATTGATCAGCATGACCGCGTGCGCGCCCAAGCTGCCAATTATACGGTTGTTGATCCCTCCACTGTGATTGCGACCCATCTCAACCAGCTGCTGCGCCAAAACATTGGCGACCTTTTGGGTCAGGATGAAGTGCAACAATTACTCGACCATGTGGGCAAGACCTCGCCAAACCTTGTGTCGGGTATTGTGCCCAAGATTGTCACGCTGGGTGTGTTGACGCAGGTCTTGAAACAGCTCCTCATCGATCAGATCTCTGTCACCGATCTGCGCCGCATTCTAGAAGCGATGGCTGGCGCCAAAAGCCGCGAAATCGATGATCTTGTCGATACGGCCCGCGTCGCACTGGCTCCGATCATCGTGCAACGCGTCAGTGGTCCGAAAGAACCTCTGTCCGTCATCACGCTTGATCCGGGCCTTGAGCAAATCATCGTCCAGAACGCCCGTGCCGGTGGCCGCGAGTCAGGAATGATAGAACCCGGCCTTGGCCGCAAGCTGATCGAAAGCTTCCAGGAACAGGGCCGCAAACTGGCCGATGATGACAAGACTCTTGTTGTTGTCACCACGCCAACGCTACGCCGTGATCTCGCATCGCTCGTCCGTCAGGCTGTGCCCGATGGTCTCGTGTTGACCTACAAAGAAGTTCCCGAATCTAAACGTATCAATGTTGTCGCCGTCATTGGCGCCTCGGAATAACAGGACATAAGCGATGCTGAACCGTGTTAAAGTTTTCGCCGATGACAGTGTCGAGGCAATGGCCAAAATCACCCGGCAATTGGGTGGTGATGCCCGTATCTATTCTACGCGGAGTGTGAATGGCGGAATCGAAATCATAGCCGGTCCGCCGGAAGACGACGAAGATGACGAGATGGAACGCCCGCAGCGTTTCAATCACGCACCGAAAAAAGAAGAGATCAATTTTGCCGATTTGCTAGCAACAGCGCGCGCAGCCTCGACCCGCGACGAGCGCCCTGTACGCAACAAGCCACAGCAACCTGCCACGAAAGCATCCCCACGCACAGCGCATGCAGCGGCTCTGGCTGGCCAGACCAATCATGCCAGTCAGGCCAATCGCACGGCCCGCATGGAAGCTGAACCGGTTGAAGATACACGTCTCATGTCGCTTGAGAAATCAGTGGCAGAAATCAAATCCATGCTCGGCTCGGATCTGATGGCTAATGGACTGCGTGCTGCTGGTGCAACGCCGGAACTGATCGCCGTCTTCCTCGCCCAGTCCGGCGCCTATGAGCATGATCATGCCGATCGTAAATTCGGAACATTTCTGGCCAAACGGCTGATGCATTCCAATCCCGCAGATCTCATCGCACCGCCACGCGTCATTGTCACACTCGGACCCTCCGGTTCGGGCAAGACAACCCTGCTCGCCCAGATCGCTGCGCGCCTGCGCATGGCTGATCCCGAAGCGCGTGTCACTTTTGTCAATGCGGATTCAAGCCGCCTTGGTGCCGCTGAACAATTGCGCGCCTATGGACGCATTCTCGATATTCCGGTTGTCGACATTGAACATGTCAACGAGTTGTCCGAATTCTCGCAAAGCGTTGATCCGGATCTGACCATGCTCATCGACATGCCGAGCAATACGGAAGAATGCACCAAGCTCCTCGAGACCGTCGAAGAGAACCGCTACAATATGGCTCCAATCACACGCATCGGCGTGATTGCAGCAAATCTTGCATCCGATCCCGTGTCGCTGATGCTCGACCGCTACAAGAATCTCGACGCGCTCGCGCTCACCAAACTTGGCGAAGCACAACCCACCCTCGCCACACTGGGAAGCCTGGCTCTGCGCCGCGCCCCGGTCGCGTATCTCTCCGCCACGCCGCATCTGACCCGCGGCATCGTTGAGCCGACACTTGAAGATCTCGAACAGCTCATTCGGGGTGCTATCCCCGGTCATCAGGCTCTCCAGTAAGGAATGGCAAGCATGCGCGGCAGCACGGCAATCGCAGTTACCAGCGGCAAGGGCGGCGTCGGCAAGACGAATATATCCGTCAATCTGTCGCTTGCGCTCAGCAGGCTCGGTAAGCGCGTCGCTTTATTCGACGCGGATCTGGCTCTGGCCAATGGCCATATTCTCATGGGCGTTAACCCCGCCAAGACAGTGGTCGATGCATTAAAAGCAGATACACCGCTCTCTGACATCATCACACCGGGTCCGGAAGGTGTGAAACTCATTTCAGGCGGCAGCGGCCTTACCGAAATGATGAATCTCTCGACGCAAAATCGTCGTAAGATTATCAATGCCTTCGGTGAGCTTGGCAAAGACGTCGACTATCTCATCGTTGATACAGCGGCGGGCATTGAAGATAATGTTCTCGACTTCGTGCATGCCTGCAACCGCGTTCTGGTTGTTGTGGTGGGTGAGCCAGCAGCCTTCATTGATGCCTATGCCTCGATCAAGGTTCTCTCGCAATCGGGGCGTGTCTCGCATTTTGATATTGTCGTCAACCGCGCGCGCAACGATGCGCATGGCAAGGACATATTCAAGCGTTTCAAGGCCATCGTCGAACGCTTCCTCGATGCCAATATCTACCATGTGGCGACAATTCCCGAAGACGACCAGCTCAATGCCGGCGTCTCCCGCTGCAATCCCGTGCTTTTGTCATCTCCGAATTCCCGCTCAGCCAAAGCCATTATGGGCCTGGCTGAACTCATCACCGGCCCCAAGGCGTCGCCGGTGAATGAAGATGCGGAAGCCTTCTTCGCCTCGGAGGTCTCCACATGAGCGGCGTGCGCGCTTATGCCGAAGCAACAGCAGGCGATCCGCGTATAATCGCGGAGCGTGTGCGCTCCCATACACCGCTGGTGCGCAAAGTCGCCTGGCAGATTCACGGACGCGTTCGCGATCTATTCGAGGTCGAGGACCTGATCCAGATCGGCATGTTAACCCTTGTCGAAGCCGCGCAGCGGTTTCAGGATACAGGACAGGCATCGTTTTCCGCTTATGCGGCGGTGCGAGTTCGCGGTGCATTGACGGATCACCTGCGCAAAAATCTCACGCTCACCCGTCTGGGGGTGCAACGGCGCGATCAAATCAGAGCCGCGGAAGCAGCGGTGAAAACAGCCGGGCAGGATCCGGCAAAACCGGAGCTGATCGCTGAGCATCTCGGCATTACGGTCGGCGAGCTTCACTCCTGGAAGCACAAAGTTGCTACTGCGCCCAACAAATCCCTCGATGAAATATATGACGATCACTCAGTCTGGTTCGCCGATGAAGGTCATACGCCCGAATCCGCCATTGTTGCGGACGAATTGCGCGAGACGCTCAAGAAAAACCTCAAGCGCCTGAAAGAGCGCGAGGCGCTTGTTCTCCAGCTCTACTTCGTCGAAGAACTCAATCTTGAGGAAATCGCTGAAGTCCTGGAAGTGACCGTGGGTCGCGTATCTCAGCTCAAGAAAGCTGCACTCGGACAGCTGCGCGAGTGGATGCAAGAAGACGACGCCTGAGGCGCCGTCTCCTTATAATAAACCATTTACATGTAATCAGATTGGCCGAATACGGATCTCAACGCGGCGGTTGCGCTCACGTTGTTGAGGATCATCCGATCCGAGGGCCGCGCGGGCATCTCCAAAGCTGACAGCCCGCATGGATGATGCTGACGTTCCAGGCCCCCGCTTCAGTTCCCGCAAAACGGCAACAGCGCGCGCGCCGGCAAGCTCCCAAGTATCTTTATAACGTTGACCAGACATCGGAGCGGCATCTGCATGCCCTTCAACCGCAATTTCAGACTGCAAGCCACCAATCAACGCCGCGATCGTCTCGATGCTGCGAACAGCTGACGCATCAAGATCGGCAGAGCCGGCTGCAAAATTACCAATCGATCCGAGGCTCACAACAACTGAATCTCCCGATCTTTCAACGAACATGACGCGTGACGACAGGCTTTCAGCAAGCGAGCGGCGTAAGTCTTCAACGGGATCAGCGCCCATGCCATTTTGACCACGCACAGGCGGGTCAAACGGCATTGTAAGATCGAGTGGTTCGAAGGCTATGCGCTGCTCGCGCAGGCTGGCCAGCAAGCTCACGGCATCTTTTGGCACATCGCGGATGAGAGGTTTTTCAACAGGCAGACTGGCTTGTGTATCCGACTGCGGGCCTGATTGCGCCACCATCAAAGCGAAAAAAGCCATGAGCAGCAAGCCCATGTCGGCGAGCATCATAGGCCATCCCAAGGAACGACTGCTACCAGATTCGTAAATTGTACGTGCTGCCATTGGATCAGCCATTTCCTACCAGTTTCAGCACCGGAGGCGAAGGAGGCTGGGATTGCAGGGCTTCACGCATTTGTCGCGAAGAACCGCCGCGCGCGAGAACAGTCAATCCATCAGATATCTTTTCGCAATAAGCGCGCTCTTCGCGCAAACGTCGCTGCAATCTTGCCAGCACAGGCACGCCAACGAGATTGGCAAGCAAGGCACCATAAAGCGTGGTGAGTAGCGCAAGTCCCAAGGCCGGGCCGATCGCACGCGGATCACTGATGTTACCGAGAACGCCCACCAAACCAAAAATGGTGCCAATCAAACCCATAGCCGGCGCGTGGTCGATCCAGCCACGCCAGCAATCGAGCTGCGCGAGATGCTGCTCTTCAAGGCGCGACAATTCGCGATCCAGGAAATGGCGCAGGCGCTCTTCATCGGCTCCGTCGACAAAGCGGGCCAGTCCATTGGCCAGAAATGAATCATCCACCTTGTGATGCTCTAGCGCGACCGGACCGTCGCGCCGCGCAATCAGCGCCAATTCATTAAATATCTGCGCCAAGATCTCGACACGCGCCGCGCCATCTTGACCCCGGCGCAAAATCGCTGCCAGCGAATGACGGAAAGGATCAATGCCAGAACGCAACAATGTCACAAGAACAGTGCCGCCACCCACAATCAGAAAAGCAATCGGGTCGACATATTGCATCAGTGACACAGGCGCGAGCAGCAGCAGTGCCAAGGCCGCAGCAGCGGCGACGCCAAGGGCGAGAGTGGTCTTGCGCATGTCCTGATCCTCGTTTCGCATTGGGATTTGCAAGTTCGAGGCCAGATTTTTATCGCTTCAATTCAATTACTTACCGCCCGCACCCCGCATGGCATATGAATTGCTGATCAACGCGCAAGAGACTTTCGATAACCGGAGCAACATCCGCATGATCCGCATTAACATGACCGGCATTAGTGCCGCCTCGCGTGACCTGTCCGTGACAGCGAACAATCTCGCCAATGCGCGCACAACCGGCTTCAAGCGTTCGATGGCGCAGTTCGTTGAAACGCGCTCGGAAAGCATGGATGCTCGTCCCGGAACTGAAGCAGGTGGCGGCACCCGCGTCGGCGAAGTGACCCGTACGCTCCAGCAAGGCTCACTGGACAATACCGATAAGGCCCTCGATTTGGCCGTCAATGGCGGGGGCTACTTTGTTTATGGTGACCCAAAGGCGCAGGGCGGTGCAGAACAAGCCTTTACCTATAGCCGCGCTGGAATCTTGACCGTGAGCCCCAACGGCACGCTCACCGACCCTAATGGAGCGCCCCTTCTTGGCCTGCCAGCCCTCTCTACGGGCGGGTCTGGCGGTAATCCTCAGCCGATCAACCTCACCGCTGCCGCGGGTGGAAATTTGTCTGCTGTCCAATCGATCGGCGTCAACGCACGCGGCATGATCAGCCTCCAAATGGCCGATGGCCGCAATGTTAAAGTTGCCGCCGTCGCATTGGCATCCTTTAGAAATGAAGCTGGGCTCAAGCAGGTTGGTGGCTCGGCCCTGACCGAGACCGAAAACTCCGGCCCACCAGAGTTCAGCCCGGCAAGCTACAATGGCATGGGCGAAATCAAGCAGGGCGCCCTTGAAGGGGCCAATGTCGATCTGACCAATGAAATGCTCCATATGATCCAGGCCCAGCAGGCCTACAATGGCAATGCCCGCGCCATGCAGACCAGCTCGGAAATGCTGCGTTCGGCCATTGAGACTTTGGCGAAATGATCTGGAGCCCTGCCCCCCTCCGGGGGCCTGAGGGAGGCGGTACGCCCCCTGTAATTTCTGGTGGAATCTTGGCGGAACAAGGCCTAAGATCATGGTTAACGGGGGGATGCTCCCCCGCCCTGAGAACGGGGTTCCATGGTGCTGGATCTGCCACCTCTGACACGGCCGCCCCTGGCGGCCTTTTCAGCGTCAAGCGACCTTCGCGAAAAACTCGCGTTGTCGCCGGGGCGGGAGGTCGCGCGTCCAGCGGTTGCCGAGGATACCGAGAGCGACCTGCCCGACGATATGCTCGAGTGGTCACAAACCCCGCGTTCGGATCTAGCGGGTTCTCAAAGTCGAACAGAACGGTCACAAAGCCGCAGCGGCGCTCCGGGCGCTTATGCGGAGTCACGAAGCTGGGATCAGTCGCGTCCAATCTACAATCCGCGCGGCGCCCCCAGCGATGCGGTTCCCGCGCTGACGAAACTCGAAGCGCGCATTTCAAGCGAGCCGGCTTACGTTCACCATTATGCCAGCACGCGCTACGCCAGCGTGTCTTACATGCTTGTGCTTCTCTCCGAGAAGCGCCAGCGTTACGATATTTTTGCCTGAGGGCTATCCCGTGACAGAGAAGGAATTCCTGCTGGAGCTTGAGCGCCTGCTCAAGCATACGAAATCCTATACGCTCGAAAAGGTCTACGGGGACGGGGATATCTTGCTGCGCAAGACCACAACCAAGGTGAATAAACGCGCGCGCAATATGGCGTTTGCCATCCAGTGTATCATGCAGGCTGATGGCAAGAAGCCAGGCGGCGGCGGTGGCGGAGGCTGGCTCTAATGGTCGGAAAGATACTCAAAATCCTTACAGGACCATTCGCCATAGCAATTGGCGTCCTTCTGCTTGTCGCTATTGGCGGCGGCATCGGCTACGTCGTCGCAAACCAGATGATCAAGGCTGAGGAAGAAAAGAAAATTGCTCAGAAAGCTGCCGAAGAACTGGCCAAGCGCGGACCCGAAAAGCCGCAACGTGTCCCTTTGGGGGAAACAGGCGCGAGCCCTTTCGAGCCGCGCTACGTGACGCTAGGCGACGAATTCATTTCCAATCTTCCGCAAAAAGGACGTGCCCTGATCATCGAGATCGGCGTCGTGACCATGCGTGGCGAAAAGGCTGAGAAATACCTCTCCGACGAACGCATCCCCCTGCGCGCACTCACCATGGCCATGATTTCAGAACTCTCCGTGGCCCAGGCAACCGCCGAGGATGCCCAGGAGAAGCTTGCTGCCCGCCTCCTCAAAGACCTGAATATCGACATACGTCGGAAAACCGGCGCTGACCTCATCGATAAAGTCTTTATCAAGCGGTACTACGTTCAGTAAGTACCTGTTTTAAAACAATTATCTGACTGGCACAAAGATTGCTGAGTAAAGGGTGAACCAATCTTGGGACCCGACACGTCAGATGAACACACTCGACAAATATCTGGCTCCGCAAGCCAACGCCCTCCAGCTTCGCCAGAAGCGGATGGAAGTGTTGGGTGCGAATATCGCCAATGCCGCAACGCCTAACTACAAGGCGCGCGACATCGATTTCTCGACCGCATACGCAACGGCCATGTCCGGCGAGGGCGCGCTGGCAACGACGTCGGGCACCCATATTCAGACCAGCACAGGCTCTTCGCCCGAGATGATGTTCCGCACACCAATCTCTGCTTCGCTCGATGGCAACACGGTCGAACTGCATGTCGAACAATTGCAGTTTGCCGAGAACGCCACGCGCTACGAGGCCTCTCTCCAGTTCCTGAACGATCGCCTCCGCGGTCTTCGTTCTGCGCTCAAGGGTGAATGATGAAGCCGCTGTCCATTTTTGACATTTCAGGACGGGCCATGTCGGCGCAGCAAGTGCGCCTCAACACGATCGCGTCCAATCTGGCCAACGTAAACACGATTTCAAAAACGCCGGATGCCGCTTATCGCGCGCTGCGTCCGGTTTTCGAGGCCGAATATCCTGCGTTCCAAGAAGGCTCGGGCGTCGCGACGGTCTCTGCCGTCGATGTGCAGCGCTCGCAGGTGCAGCCCGAAAGACGTTACGCCCCAACTCATCCCCTCGCGGATGACGAAGGCTATATCTACGCCAGCAACGTCGACACGCATGAAGAGATGGTCGACATGATGGAAGCCTCTCGCCAGTACCAAAATAACATCGAAGTCTTGTCGACTGCGAAATCACTCATGTTGAAGACCCTCAACGTCGGCAAGTAGTGCCTAGGAACGGATAGAAAAATGACTGAGATCAGCGCCCAATCACAGCAGACGTTGGACTCCCTTCTCACCAAACTTGGTGCGAAGAAGCTCGATACGTCTGGCAACAAGAGTTACAAGTCGACGCTGGGCCAAGAGGACTTTCTGAAACTCATGACAGCTCAGCTGTCAAATCAGGATCCATTCGCGCCGCAATCAAACGATCAAATGATCGCACAGATGGCGCAATTCTCGACCGTCTCGGGCATCACACAGCTCAACACGACCATGTCCGGTATCCAGTCAACGATCTCTGACAATCGCATTGCAACGGCTGCCAACTTCGTAGGCAAAACCGTACTAGTTCCCGGCAACGTCGCCCTCCCCGATGACGCGGGTGCCATTTCGGGCGCCGTCGATCTTCCGACCAATGCGACCGGCCTTAACCTCCAGATCACCAAGGAAAATGGTGAACTGGTGAAGTCGATCGATCTCGGCGCCAATAATGCTGGCCTGGTTGGTTTCCAATGGGATGGAAATGATGCCAAGGGCGTAAAAGTTGGGGCTGCACGCTATTATGTGAAGGCCACTATGACAGCCGCCGGCAAGCAAGCTGCTGCCGCCACCGACGTCTACGCGCCCATCACAGAAGCAACCGTTGGGACCTCCACCGCCGACCAGCAATTTACAATCGCTGGCCTCGGAAAAGTGAATCTCACGGACATCAAGTCCTTCAAATATTAAGCGCTCGTAAGAGCAACGACCAAACCCCGATAGTCACGATCAAAATAGGCGAAACAGAAGATGTCATTTTATACCTCGCTTACCGGCCTTAACGGCGCGCAGGCAGACATTGCCGCCATTTCAAACAATATTGCCAACGTCGGCACGACGGGCTTCAAGCGCGCACGTGCAGAATTCGGCGATATTTTCGCGACCTCACCCTTGCAAGCGGCAAGCTCCGCCATCGGCTCAGGCACGATTCTGAAGTCCATCAAACAGCAGTTCACTCAGGGTAATATTGAATCCTCACTGAACGCTCTCGATCTTGCCATCTCTGGCCAGGGCTTTTTCGCACTCAAGCCTAGCCTGACATCGACGCAAACGGTCTATACCCGTAACGGCGCTTTCTCGGTCAACAATGACCGTTACGTGGTCGACTCGCAGGGCCAGCTTCTGCAGGTCTTCCCGGTCAACGCCGACGGCTCGGTCATCGCGACCGGTATTCAATCAGCACAGAACCTCCAGCTGCCTACAACCTCGGGTCTGCCGAAAGCTTCACAGACCATACAGCTCGGTCTGAACCTGCCTGCGGACGCGGAAATTATTCCGTCAAAAGCACAATATACATCCAGCAATCCGTATGTCTTCGATAAGACAAACTCCGCCACCTACAATAAATCAACCTCGATCACGATTTACGATTCACTCGGCAATCCGACCATTGCGACAATTTATTACGTCAAAACGAGCAATGCGACCGAAACGTCACCGACCAACAAGTGGCAAACGCACGTCTTCGTGGGCGACCGCGAAGTTACGCCGCAGTTGATTGCCGCCAAGGATGATCAGTCGCGCACTTATTACATCAACAAATTCGGCCAGATTACAACAGATCCGCAATCCGTGGATCCGACCTTCAACGCGGCCGTTGCTCACCCGCTTTACAAGCAGGATGACCAAACCAACAAAACCGCATCCACAGCTGCCAGTGCAATCGGTTCGATCATCAAGACGACCGGCTTCGACTTCGGTGACACGGACGCCACCCAAGTCACCGTCTATACCGACCCGGAAAGCTATGCGCTCACCAAGGAAGGTGGCCGCGACGAAGCCAACCCCCCCTATTGGGGCAAGGATATGTTCAGCATCAGCGTGGACGGTTCCGAGCCGCAGTCGATTTCTATCAATGCGGGCACCTATACTGGCACGCAATTGGCCGCTGAAATGACGCGCGCCGTGAACGAGAAATTCTCAGGCCAGAAATATTTCTCGATCACAGACACATATCGCAAGGACAGCGGCGCTCTCGTCCCCGGTAATGATGTCATCCAGCTCAACCTATCCAAATTGAGCGAAGACGGCGCCATTATACCGCTCAATCCGCCGCTTGAAGTCGACCTTCTGGGTACCGGTGGCAGCGCAGGAACGCCGCAGGCCGGAAATATGATCCGTCCCGATAATAAACTCACCCTGACACGCGATCAGTTGATCTCTCTGACCCAGCAGAAGTTGAATGACGCGCTCGCCAAGCGCCGCCTCGAACTCAGCAAGGGCGCGGATTGGCCCGATGCATCCAATCCACCCATCACGGTCGGCTATGATGTCAGTGCACGCGCACTCACCTTCACGGTTGACCCTGCACAGCTGGGCGCGGATTCGAACGAACCCGCGGCTCGCTTCAACTCGATCCAGGTCTTCAACCCGACCTCGCTCTCCAACGACCTGGGCGTCCCGCCCCGTTCGGGAAGCACGGACACGTTGATCCGCGCCAACACGGTCTGGACTGGCAATGCCACGCTGCCATCAGGAGATTATATTCTCGATCCCCGCGAACAGCGTACAGGCATCAAAATCAGCTATAACAAAGATACACGCCAATTTGTCTTCGCATCCGGCTCAACCGGCGAAACCTCCGGCATCAAAGTTGGCCGCTCGGAAATCGCACAAGAAGCGACCGCTCAGGTCGCCGCCTATGACATGAGCGCGGTCATCTTCGCTGATGCGACGGCTTCCAACCCACTGGACATTTCCTTTGAAGTGAACGGTCGCCCGATGTCGCTGAAATATTCACCGACCGTGCCCCAGCCTTTTCCCATTGTCACCACGACACAGGGAAATTCTGTTCAAACGGCACCGACTGTCGTAACCACGGATGGTAACTCTACAACCCGTGAAGTATCAATTGTCACTTTTAACGCTCTCGCGGCTGGACAAAGTGTCACAATTGCGGGTCAAACGCTTACCGCATCTACGGCCTTGACTTCGGCGCAAGTTGCCAGCGCATTTGACGGAACCACCGTAACCGGCGCGACCCTCTCAGGAACCTTGACCCTCTGGACCAAGGGCAATGCCAGTGGATCAACGCTGACATACACCAGCGCGACTTCCAATTCTAATGTGACTAATATAGTAGTCACCACCCCGGCGGCCCGAACAGAGACCGCCAGCCTCAAGTTTCAGGCGATGACGACTGGCCAGAGCCTTACGGTTGCGGGTAAAACCCTCACCGCTACCGCAGAGCTAACCGCCGCGAATGTCGCGGCGGCCTTTGGTGGCACAACCGTCTCCGGCGCCAATGTCACAGGGTCTTTCTCCTCCGATTGGGCCGCTGGTACAGCATTAGCGGATACAATCATCTTCACCAGCACAACAGTAATGGCGAACGTAGACGATCTGACCTTCAGCCCGAAGGGCACGAAGGAAGATTTCTTCCGTCAGCTCGATCAACAAATCCCGGTGAATTTCGCTCCGACGAAAAAGATCGAAGCCACTACAACCCAGGCCGAGAAGCAGACGATCGACATCTACGGTCGTATCATGACCGGCGATAAATTCGAGCTGACGCTGACTTTGCCTGGCAAGACACCCTCAGAGCAGACGCTGACGGTTGATCTGTCATCACCTACACCGGCGCTTACCGAAACCTCAACTCTCGATGATCGTATCACAGCGCTCGGCAATGCAATCGACGACGCAATTACAACTGCCTATGGCAGCTCGTCTCCAGCGGTGACAGTCAATGCCAGCGGCAACAAGATCGACTTCACTTATGTGACCGCCAGTACCACACCGAGTGTTTTGGTTGCATTGAAGCAGACCACGCGTGGGTCTGACGCCTCCTATTTGGGAACAGTGGAACTCACAGATCAGTCAGTTCTGACCGCAAAGACAATCCGCACTGATGGCACAGCTTCAACGGCGACCCAGTTCGATATAACCATGCGTGACCCGGACAATAACGCGCCAGTCTTCCATGTCGGTGATGTTTACCGCATTACCATTCCCAACGATATGGGAAGTGAGAAGACATATGACATTGAGGTTCCAGCTACAGGTTCATATGTCGTTGGCGACACTCTGTCACTCAAAGATTTCGTCGACGCCTTGAAGTCCTCATCCGACCTTCCCAGCGAAATGAGCCTTTCCTACCTGCAGGGGGCGACGGATACATTCACGACGCGTATTGGTGACTCCGGAAATATACCGGGCAATGTCGTCTTCGAGAAGATCAAGAATTGTTCGAATACAGGCAGCTCTGTTGCCACCAAGACCGTCCGCCCCTCACCGATCGGCCTGTTCTACTTCGATCATGACGGCAATAATCTTGAAGTGAACGGAGATCGCACGGGCAAATCTTTCCGCATGAATGTGCGCGTCGACGGTATTGTCAAAACTGCTCTGCCGGTGGGCGCAGCCAATAATCCCAATGGCACCAATGGCGTTCAAATCGGTCAGGCGAAAGCAATCAGTCTCAACAAGGGCAGCAACGAATTGCTGGGTGTTGGCCTCAGTGCGAACGTCAATTATGTCTCCGGTACCGGCCTGCACTCTACCGCAGCCACCGCGATCGGCCAGACAGCCATCACCTCCATGAGCCAGACGTTCTTCTTAAACGAAAGCCTCGGTGAAAACCGGATGACCTTCACGGTCGATGGTATCGTCGGCACGATCACCCTGCCGATCCGTGCCTATACCGGAGATACTTTTGCAACCGCCATTCAGGATCGTGTCAATCAGATCCAGGATTCAAAGAGCGGGCGCATTGTTTCAGGTGTTACGGTGAAATTCGATCCTGATGCCAATCGCCTGATCTTCACATCAGGAACGTCCGGCCAGAATTCGCAGATCAATGTCGTCGGCCACCCGAACTTCGGTTTGGGCAAAGTGACACAGACCGCGGGCTCCGTGCCGACGATCACCAATCTGCAGCAGGCAACCGACGACCAAGGCAACAAGCTCTATGTCACCGCAGATGGTCAGGTCACAACATCTGATCCAGGTTCACAGCAGAACTGGTTCCCGCTCTATCTGACTGAAGGACAGTTGACCTTCGACACGATCGGTAAGCTGATTTCACCGAAGGAAGGCGTGATCTACTCGCCCTTCGATCCGCAGAACGGTTCCGACTTGCTGCGTCTGAATATTGACTACGGCAAATATTCGACACAGTTCTCGTCGCCATTCTCGGTGTTGTCGCTCTCACAAGACGGTTATCCGTCAGGTTCGCTCAACGGTTTGGACATCGATGCGGGTGGCACGATTCGTGCTAACTATACGAATGGGCAGACGGTCGCCCTCGGTAAGGTGATGATTGCTAACTTCGCCAACCCGAACGGCCTGAAGCAAATTGGTAATGCAAATTACGTCGCAACCTCAACGTCGGGCCAAGTGGTGCTCGGTCAGGCGGGTGCCGACGGGTTCGGAAACATCAAGGCGGGCGCTCTCGAGCGCTCAAACGTCGATATCACGGAAGAGCTGGTCAATCTCATTACTGCCCAGAGAAACTTCCAAGCCAACGCGAAGGCGATCGAAACGACAACGCAATTGTCGCAAACGATCATCCAGATCCGCGGCTAATATTGACTAAGGGGACGTAGTCAATGGAACGCCTGGTTCAAGTCACATCGAACTCGATGCGAATACATGCAGAGAATCAGCGGCTCATTGCCGCTGGTCTCGCAAACCAGAATACAATCGCGTTCAAACGCGATTACGCCAATTCAAGCTCCGCTTATTTTGCGGGACCTGAAGGGGCAGACCGCGTTTATCCGACACGCTCTGAAAATGCAGTTGATCTCGACGTTGGCAAGGTTATTCCAACAGAGAACCCGATGGACGTTGCTATTGAAGGCAACGGCTTCATTGCCACCAAAAAAGATAATGGTGAAGACAGGCTCTCTCGTCGCGGCGATCTACGTGTGGGCGCAGACCGGCTTTTGCGCAATGGCGAAGGTCTCCTCGTGCAAGGCGACGTCGGCAACATCACCGTTCCGCCGCATGAGACGATGGAGGTCACGCGCGATGGCACAATCCTCGTGCGTCCGCCTGGCTCCGAAGTCACGGCTCCTGCGACCGCTATTGGCCGCCTGAAACTCGTCAACGCACCACCGGCAAATGTTGCAAAGGGTCCCGACGGGCTGTTGCAAACCCGTGATAAAAGTGTGCCGCAGGCCGATGCCAATATTACCCTGAATACGAAAGGGCTTGAGGCGTCGAACGTCAGCCCCATCGAAACGATGGTTGAAATGCTGAATGCCTCCCGCAATTTTGAATTGAACGTCAAGCTTTTGGCTACAGCCAAAGAACTCGACACAGAAACCTCGAAACTGATGCGTTCCGACCGCTAAGTCGTGACTGAGATCTAGGAGCACACAGATGCCTGACGCCCTTCACGTAGCCAAAACCGGTTTGAATGCGCAGCAGCAGCGCATGACCGTCATTTCGAACAATCTGGCCAACGTCAACACGGTCGGTTTCAAACGCGACCGCGCCAATTTCGAAAGCCTGCTCTATCAGAACTTCCGCGATTCAGGTTCGCAGACCTCGCAATCAACACAGTCGCCGACGGGTCTTGCCATCGGTACGGGTGTGCGAATTGTCTCATCTGAAAAGCTCTATAATCAAGGCAATATCATTAACACCGATAATTCGCTTGATCTCGTGGTTGATGGACCGGGCTTCTTCCAGGTGCTGACACCCGGCGGACAGGTCGCCTATACACGCGCCGGTAATTTTACCAAGAATGCGCAGGGTCAGGTTGTGACGGCAAACGGCTATCCGCTGGAACCGGCCATTACGATCCCTGCAAATGCGACTTCGATTTCAATCTCGAAAGACGGCATTGTCTCCGTATCGACACCTGGATCGACCAAACTCGATCAGGCTGGGCAGATTGAACTGGCCACTTTCCCTAATACGGCCGGTCTGAAGCCCATCGGTGAATCCTTTGTTCTCGCCACCCCCTCTTCAGGTGATCCGACGGTTGGTGCACCAGGCTCCAATGGTGCAGGCAAGCTTATCCAGGGCGCGCTTGAATCATCCAACGTCAATGTCGTTGAAGAATTGGTCAGCATGATCGAAACGCAGCGCGCCTACGAAGTGAATTCAAAGGCCATCAGCGCCGTCGACGGCATGATGAAATTCCTCACGCAAAATATCTAAAGGCTCTGGTCATGAAGCCCGCACTTGCCATCACACTCGCTATGACGCTCGCGCTCGGCGCATGTTCGTCCTTCCGCGAGGCAAAGATCTCCGAACAGTTCCAGATGAACTACGACGAGGTTGTTCCCGTGCGAGTTGCCTCGCCCGACGGCGCGATCTATTCGCGCTCTCAGGCTGGATTTTTCCTTGGCGATCGGCGCGCACAGCGCGTCGGTGATGTTCTGACCGTTAATCTCGTTGAAACGATGCAAGCCAGCAAGTCGAATGACGCAGCCATTGATACCAAAGGGTCGACAGCGATCGCACCGCCCACAGGCTTTTTTGGGACAGGCCTGAACATTCCAGGAGTGCGCTCTGGCGCTCTCGATATGACATCGGAAAGCAAGTTTGCCGGCAATGGAGCAGCAAACCAGAGTAACTCGATTTCTGGCAAGGTCACCGTTGTCGTCACACGCGTGTATGAGAATGGCAATCTCTGGGTCCAGGGCCAGAAAATGCTTACCCTCAATCAGGGTGAAGAATATGTACGTGTCGAAGGGCTAGTCCGTCCAGAAGACATTGGCCCTGGAAACACTGTCGATTCCAGCCGCGTTGGTCAGGCCAAGATTAGCTACACCGGTGCCGGTGCAGTTCATGACGCGACGAAGCAAGGCTGGTTCGGCCGCTTCTTCTCCCTTGTTTCACCGCTGTAAGGAGATAGCCGGAATGACCCGCATCACCCTCCGCATAATCCTTGCAGCACTGTTAATGACGGTCGGCGCGCATGAAGTTTTAGCGCAAGCACAAACAATGTCTGCGGCTGCTGGCAATTCTGGGCCTGTTGCCACAGACCGTGTAAAAGACGTAGCCACAATTGGCGGCGTACGTTCCAACCAGCTCGTTGGTTATGGGATTGTTGTTGGTCTGAATGGCACCGGCGATGGTAACGTGGCAGCGACATCTCAAACTGTTCAGAGCCTGATGCAGCGCTTTGGTCTGACAGTCGATGCAAATGCCGTCAACGCGAAAAATACCGCCGCGGTGATGGTGACAGCGGAACTACCCGCCTTCGCCAAGCCTGGTCAGAAGATCGACGTGACAGTGGCCGCTCTATCGAAAGCGACCAGCCTTCGTGGCGGCTCACTCTTGATCACCCAACTCATTGGCTCGGACAATGAAACCTATGCTGTGGCGCAGGGCAACCTCGCCGTTGGCGGCCTCGGCATCACCGGCAATGACGGCTCAAAAGTCTCGGTCAATGTGCCAACCGTCGGCCGCATCCCCAGCGGCGCATCAGTCGAGCGAATGGTGAATAATCCCTTCGAGACGGCCGCGGCCCTGATGATTAATCTGAATACGTCAGATTTTACCAATTCAATGCGTCTGGCCGATGCGATAAACAAGACAATTGGTTCGGGCACCGCCCAGGCCCTCGATGGAACCACAGTCAAGGTTATAGCACCGCGCGATCCGGACAAGCGCGTCGCATTCATGGCGGCCATCGAAGAGATCAAAATTGGTCCCTCTCAGCCACCCGCCCGCGTGATCGTCAATTCCCGTACGGGAACAATTGTCATCAGCGAAGGTGTGCGTGTGACGCCGGCTGCTGTCTCGCATGGTAGCCTCACTGTACGCATCAAAGAAAACCAGAATGTAACACCGGGCGCGCCGACCGTCGTCAATCAGAACCAAGTTGTTCAAGGTGGCGCCCCTGTACAGACACAGAATAGTCAGATTACGGTCGATGCACCGCCTGCCCGAACCTTCCTCTTTGCACCTGACGTGCAGCTCTCGAGCATCGTCGATGCGATCAATGCGGTTGGCGCCTCGCCCTCCGATATTGTCGCAATTCTCGAAGCTCTGAAACAAGCTGGCGCGTTGCATGCTGAACTCGTGGTGATCTAAGCCATGGAGGGAATTGCACCCAGAGCAAGCGGCGGCCTAAGCTCGCTTTCAATCGACCAAAGCCGGCAATACGGCAAGAAGCCAACCTTGCTCCAAGCGGGCAAGGCCTTCGAAGGCCTCTTCATGAACACCATGATGAAGTCGATGCGCGACGCGCAGATTGAAGGCGGCTTGCTGGACAACGAACACGAAAAACCGTTCCGCGCCATGCTGGATCAGGCCTATTCGGATCTGGCCGTCAAAAATATGCGCCTCGGCCTGGCCGAAAATATCGAGCGCCAATTTACGCCGCAGATTGGCAAGAAAAATGCAGAAGTTCCCCCGATGGCGAAGGGGAAAGACTAAACTATGCCCGATATCCTTAGCATTGGCTCTTCTGGCCTGACGGCCTATCGCAAGCTCCTGGAAACAGTGGGCAGCAATATCGTCAATGCCAATACAGAGGGGTATGTGCGTCGCGACATCTCGCTTCAGGCGACAGGCGAGAGCACCATGCTGCCCACAGCGCGGCCTACAACCAGTGGATCGGGCGTTGTAGTGGATTCAGTGCGTCGCGGGACAGACTCGTTTTTGCAAGCGCAGACCTATGTTTCAAATGCCTATGCCAATCAGGCGTCGACTTTGGCCGACTCCCTGACACAATTGGAAAAAGGAGTTTTTACAAATACCGCTAATGTCTCTACGGAAGTTCAGAATTTTTATTCGTCTTTCTCGCAACTTGCCAGTGCGCCAACATCTACGTCTGCGCGCCTGACGCTTCTGGACGCAGGCGAGCGCGTCGCCACAACCTTCCGCGCGACTGCCAATCAGATCAAAACAAATCTTCAATCGGTTGAATCTGCGATTGATGCAGCTCTCGCACAAGTTAATGTTTTATCCACACAATTGGCGCGTCTGAATGGCGATATCTCACGCAGCGCTTCGGGTGGACAAAAACCCAACGACCTGCTTGATCAGCGCGACAAGCTTTTGCAAGAACTCTCGAGCATGACCGGTTTCACAACGGTTGAGGCTCCTAACGGCTCTGTCGATATTTATCTAGGTGATACAGCATCCGGTCAAAAACTAATCGGCTCAGAAGGCGCTCACCAACTCGGAGCTGTCAAAACAAACGGACGCATCGACATCGCCTTCGATCCGGCAACGCGCCCCAGTATCACATCGCAAATCAAAAGTGGGATGATTGCCGGCCTGATGGACTTCCGTCGCGAAGCGACCATGCTGCTGCAAAATGTCGATCGCTTGGCTGTTGGCTTCGTCAATTCAGTGAACATCCAGCATATGCAGGGCGTCGATCAGGATGGAAATGCCGGTAAAGAATTGTTCTCAGCAGAAAGCCTCACGGCAACGGCTGGTACGGGCAATACCGGTCTGACCAAAATGAATATGACCGTAACAGCGGCAGCGCAGTTAACTGGCGCAACCTATTCCGCGCGTTACGATAGCACGAAACTCCAGTGGACAGTCACATCCAGCGACGGCCGATCCACATCTGGCGCCAGTTCAATTACGATGGATGGTGTCAACTTCAGTTTTGAAGGCGAGTTCTCAGCAAAAGATATCTTCACCGCAGAACCCTTGAAGAATGCTTCCGGGGGGATGCGTTTTCTAAGGACAACGCCCTCAGAAATCGCTGCGGCACTGCCCCTTTATGTTGATCAGGGCACCGGTAATCAGGGATCTGGGACCCTCTCGGTCACGAACCGTGATGCCAAAACGCCTCCCGCGCCGCTGCCGAATGCGAAAGATATTTTTGCCGGCACGAGCCTTTCGGGTGTTGATTTTCTACGCAATGGAGCGGCTTTTCTGGTTCAAGCCGGCACTGGTCCCTCCGAAATAACATCACTCGGGACACTGCCGGCACTCCGGTTTCCAGAATCTGCAGGCGATCTGATCGCACTCAACAATAGCAGTGCCGCGGGAATTGGCGGGCTTACACTGACATTTAACATTGATGCAACGAGCAATGGGCCAATCCGGACCCTTGACTTGTTTCCGCGTGGAAACAGTGTCGAGGATTTAGCCCGTGCAATTAACGAAGCCGCCGCTGCAAATGGCGCCGCAGACGAACTTTTTGCAACTGTGTCTGGTGGCGCGCTGACGATCAACGCCGTCGGCACTCATACGATTTCCAATGGCTCCCTCGATGGTTTTACCAAAGCGGGCGTCGCCAAGAGCATCAAACCTGCCACTGAGCCAAGCACCAGTGCAGCGGCGATGCGCCTTTTCACGCGGGACGGCCGCCAATTAACCGGTCCCGCGATGAGCCAGTCTGAGGCTGCGGTATTCCTAACCACCGCGAATGGTTTCCTGTCCGATGCGTTCTACCGTCCCCCGACCGCAAATGCAGGATACCGCGGCCTCAACCTTTCTACATCGAATGACCTGCTGTCACTGACACTAGCCTCGAAACGCAATGCAACCATCGACGTTGTACGCAGCCTTTATAATCAGGTGCCCGCGGCGCAGGGACAAGGGACTTCACCCGGCGCCGTCTATGCGATGGACGTGATCGGCCTTCCGCCCATCCGCCTTGCCGGGGATGATATTGGCGCCCGTAACGCCGCCGGCATTGCCAACGCTCTCACCGAGCAGATGAACGCGTCTGCTACGCTTCGGACATGGCTTGGCACTGCGGTTACTATTTTACCAGACAGCCCGCCCCTGCATTTCACCGTCACCGTCGATGGCAAGGATGAGCAGGTTACATTTAAACCTGGTAAGGTTCCCGCTGGTGCGGGTGCCGATAAAACTTATCTAAACTCCGGCATGTTCGAAGTCGGTGCTGGATCAAAATTAAGATTTGGCCTCGTTCCAGACGCAGCTGGCACAGTACGCGTCATGATTTCAGCGCCACAACAGCTGCGCACCAGCGCCCCGACAATTTCAATTAGCGCAGATTCTGCAACAGCGACTAAACTCGGTCTTTCGGAAACGCCTGCCACCACAAGGCTCACCGCCATGGGTGATCTAGCCGCAAGCCTGATGAAAGGCAATATCGTAGAATTGAATGTTAAAGTGAATGGCCAATCAACACTCGTACATATCGATGGACCTCAAGGCCGCGATGGCGCTGTTTCTTGGTCAATGGTCGATGGACAACTTCAATTGGCAAGTTCGTCGACACTGGCAATATTGACCGGGACAAATGCTGGAAAGTTAGGGTTCTCCGGATCCGAAACTCCTGGTAAGACGCTCAAAGCCGCTCATAAACTGGTCGATGAATGGCTCAAGGCAGATCCAATCACGCTCTCCGTCTCCGCACCATGGGGAGAAACTACACTTACAATTGACAGTGCCGAAAACTCAGCTGATGATCCCTCTTGGAGCGTCGTTGATGGACGCATGGTCCTATCCAGTGCATCAAGCCAGCTAACTATCCTGTCAACAAGCGTCGCTGATCGAGCAAAAGCTTCGAGGCTTGGTTTTTTGGGTTCAGATCTGGACTTGACACGATCAAGTCAGACAACCGCCGCAAATGAATTGCTCCCGGCTCTTCTCCAAGCACGCACGCCCACCCTGCACCTCAGTGGGAAAACCATCGGCGACAAGACAATCACGATCAATTCCGTTGCAGGTCAATCTGGTGGAATTTCCTGGGCGATCGATGGCGGGAAACTTGTTTTAACAAGCAGCGATGATACTTTAACTATCCAAACGCAGGACACCGACAAAGCTCTCGCCGATATGCTTGGGTTCACGGGCAACGAAATTGCACAAAACGGGAAATTGTCGGCTACAACCGATCTTACGACCGCGATGCTTTCAACGCAGCCGGTAACAGTCAAACTTGCAGACAATAGCCGATTGGCTATCAATGCGGCTAGCGGAGTAGCAAGCAATGGTAGCTGGTCGATTGTTAACGGTCGGCTGCGTATCTCAAGCCCATATCTTGCTGCCACCGTGGCTGCCGGGAATGAAGCCTCGCAACAAACTGCTCGCTCGCTTGGTTTCCTTGGCCCGGATCAAGACACATCCAGTGACGGAACAGTTATAGCTGCAGCCACATTGGACAGCGCACTGATCACAAGCCGCTTGCCGCAAATCAAAATAAATATTGCTAAAGTTGATCAGACACTCACGCTATCAACACCAACGGGCACGGCCTTTGGGGTGTCTTGGTCAGTCGTTGATGGTCGCATAGAGCTGAAGAGCGATGATGCCTCACTGCGCATCGTCACCAAAACAATCAGCGATCAGCAAATGGCGCGCGCGCTAGGTTTCGGTGGATCAGAGTCATTTAACGGATCTGGTGCAATTGTTGCGTCAAACCCGCTCGCAGAATCTCTCCTTTCAGCATTGCCCGCAGAGTTCAATCTGGCGGACGGCTCCTCAATCTCAATTGGCGCGCCGTCCGGTCGCACCGGCGCAACAAGCTGGAGTGTTGTCGATGGACACCTCAAAATTACAGGTCCCTCCTTGCAACCGGGGCTGCAGCGGGTTCTCGCTGACGATCTGGCGAATACGAGATCACTCGGATTTTCGGGTGTTGGTCAAGACGATCTTGCGATCGGAACACAGATCTGCCTAACGTCAACTGCGGGTGATGAAAATAATGACCTCGTCGATACGACCGCGACACGGTCGGTTGCGGGAAACCAGATACATATAGGCTCGATAGTCCCCGAGGATATGATCGTCCAGCTCGATAATGGCGATATGAATGGTTTACGCAGAATTTCTGCTATCCTTGGAGAACGGGATACTACGAAAATTCCTTTCCCCAATATTACTGTAAAAGTCATATCATCAAGTGAACTTGAAATCATTGATCGGAAAAGCGGTGTCAGCCTTGCTCGACGCGCCTGGCTACCGGAGAAAGATGTCAATTATCTTGGAACCACTTTCCGTATCGCAGGAAATGCTCTTGCCGGAGATGTCTTCGACATCAGTAATGATTCCATGCGCGCGGGTGACAGCCGAAATGCTCAAGCGATCTCGCGCATGGCAACAGAATCTATCTTTGGTGAAAATCAAGGATCCTTCCAAGACGTCTATACGTCGGTCGCATCGACCGTCGGATCTACTGTCGCCTCTGCCGAAATGACTTCAAAATCATCTCAGCAGTCGGCGTCCGACTTGAAATCCGCATATGAGGCTAAAACCGGCGTCAACCTTGATACCGAGGCTGCCGATCTTATTCGATACCAGCAAGCCTATCAGGCTGCAGCGCAGGTTGTCTCCACAGCCCGCGACATGTTCCAAACTATTCTGAAGAGCTTCTAAGGGCGAGTCATGCAAATCAGCACGAGCACCTTCTTCCGCCGTCAGGGTGAAAATATAACTGACCTGAAAACTCAAACGGCCGTGCTCGAAGAGCAAATTGCCACCGGGAAAAAGGTTACCAAACCCTCTGACAATCCCGTGACTTTCTCGGCGATCTCCGTCTTGAAAGCACGCGAGGCGCGGATTCAGCAATATCAAAACACAGCGCAATCTCTGACACAGCGTTTATCAACCGAAGATAGCGTCCTGAGCCAGGCGACTAATATCATGACACGCATTCAGGAATTAACGATCCAAGCAGGTAATGACACCTATTCACCAGCTGATCGGCGTGCGGTGGGGGCAGAAGTTCAAAATCTTCAAGATGAATTGGTCTCCCTAGCCAATACCAAGACCGCAGACGGAAATTATCTGTTTGCTGGCTATCTGGCAGATCAGGAACCGTTCAAGACGAAGGGCGGACAGACCAATTATCATGGCGACACTGGACGTCTCTCTTTAACGATCGGCGAAAATACAGAAATGGAGGTAAGTTCCTCGGGGCAGGAAGTCTTCATGGCTGTTAAGACAGGAGCGGGAACCAGCAAATCCGTCTTCGAGATTGTCAAAACAATTACCGATGCTCTCAATGCAGGAAAAAGCCCTACCGGTGGCCTGGTTGATTTGCAAAATGCCGCAGATCACATCAACGGCTACCATGCCATTACAGGTGCTCGTCAGTCGCGCATCAACGCAACTGAAGAATCTCTCGCAGCGGATATACTGGCAACAAAGGCACGCCTCTCGGCGCTGGAAGATACGGACATCGAAAAAGCGATTACCGAAATGAAACAGAAAATGACAAGCCTCGATGCGGCTCAGTCGTCCTTTGTCCGAATTTCCAGTTTGTCCCTATTTAACTATTTGAAATAACTGGAGTGGGCGTCGGCTGAGTGGGATCAGTCGGCGCCACATTTACAACCTCGACCGGATCTTGAAGATCAGCGCGCAAGTACAGCGACTTGAGCACCGGAACGCGATCTAGATATTCAGCCCATTCCAGATCGTAAGGAGCACCCTTCCAGGCTTCGAGCTGCTTAAGCTGCTCAATCACTTGCTTCATTTGCTCACGCGCCTTGAGGATCATGCCGAGCTCTATATCGGTCAGAAATTTGCGCTCATTTATAATTAACTCACTTTCGAGCTGGGACAGTGGATCCATGAATTCTGTCCGTTGGAAGCGAAGCGATTCTTCCTTACGCTTGCTTTCGGCACCCATGGCTTCGAGACGTTCCTGAATATCGCGCAATTGTCGCGACTGCTGCGCATGGAGCGTCGCAACAGCAACCATAACTAGCAAAACCATCCCCGTAATCAGGGCGACGACGAAAGAATCCATGATCCACCAGCTCCAAATCTTTCTTTGATATTACCCCTTTAGCGCTGCCCTTCCAAGCTAAAAACTGGCCCGGAACTTGCTGATTCATGATCAAACATGGATAAGCACAAATGACGATTGAAGCCATATCAGGTCGCGAGCAGGTCATAGCATCGATTCAAAAGGCGGCTACCGCCAACCAGATCGATTTCAATTACCTGCTGACACAGGCTCGTGTGGAGAGCTCACTCAACCCCCAAGCCAAAGCGAAAACCTCCTCCGCCGCAGGCTTGTTTCAGTTTACCTCCTCGACATGGCTTGCAGTTGTTCGCCGGCATGGAGACAAGGTGGGCCTTTCATCAGTAGCCGCAGCGTTGAATAGCCAGAATGTGTCAAATGCGGAAGTCTCCAAGGTTCTCGCCCTGAGGCAGGAGCCTGCCATATCGGCAGAATTTGCAGCCCGCTTTGCACTCGACAATGCAAAAGCCCTCAATGCAGCCGGTCATACGTCCGTCGGTCCGACCGAGCTTTATCTCGCGCATTTCCTTGGCGCAGGTGGCGCAACAACTTTCCTCAAGGGCCTGCGTGATGCTCCCGATGCGGCAGCCGCAGCGGCCCTGCCCCAGGCTGCCAATTCGAATACCGGCATTTTCTACAATGGCGCGACAGCCCGAAGCTATCGGGAAATATATGATCGCTTTGCCCAGAAATTTTCTGTGGCATCAACGAGCAACGTCAATTTGCCCGCCGTGGCGAAAGACATTCACGATGGAAACATTCGCCTCAGCCTGCCTGATCAGAAAATCATGGAGATTGCCAAGCGTGTTTTGGCTGAGAACATGCCGAGCCAAGCGAAAACTGCTCAAAGCCCAAGTGCCGCTCCGGCTGCCCCTGTCAGCACAATGGACAAGGCAGAACTGGGACAAGTCACCGAACAAGCCCTGCAAACCTATTTGAAGGGCTTTGGTTTGATCGACCAAGGAACAGGACTAACGCCCAAAGACGGGCACATCACACGCGACGCGTCGCGGGGCGCAGATCTCCATGCAGAAGAAATGTCTTCCTCAAACGATGTAGACCCGCTCGCGCAGGGCTCGCGACTAGTTTTGAAGGCAATAGAACCGACAGAAAAGGATAAGAGCTAGGCTTTAGCTCTTCGTCGTAATTTTGACGACCTCTCCGGGCGCCACATCCGCAGACTGAATCACCATGCCAAGCCCGCTTTCCACGAGTGACGTGGCGTCAGCGATGGAGGTTTCCACCGTGACGCCGGTGGGCAGGCGCATGCCTTGCACAACGCCCTCCTTGATAATCCTGACTAACACAAGATCGCTGTGCGGCGTTTCCCCGAACTCGACTTCGAAGCCTTCCTCCGCTGGGATAATGTCCTCCTCAAACAAAGGAGAATCCGGAAACAAACGACCGTTGGCTGGTTTTTCTCGGGGTGGGGCAACATTCCGAGCGACATCGACCACTCGTAAATGAACGAGCTTCTGCCAAATCTTCAGCAGTCCGAGCTTCTGGGCAATCCCATGCACATCCGACTTGCTACCCTTGTCAATAGCATCAAGCAGGGCGCGAACCTCAACTGTCGCAGACTGACGTTCTGTCTCCGTCAGCCGCGACAGATCAAGCGCACTGATGCGCGAAAATGCACTCTCGGCCATCGGCCTTGCTCCATGCGGCGGGATTTAGCTCGCCAAATCGCCTTCGGCCAGGGTTGCTGCTCCTTGAATTCCAAGTGCGCCCAAGTCTGCAGGCCAGCGGCTGGAATCTGTCAAAGTCGCCACAAGTAGCTGCTGTGCAACCTGCTCAGCTTCTTCCTTACTCGACGCTTCTACCGAGACTTCGCCATTAATGACCCATTCAACCTTGTACTTCATAGTCCGTCACTCCTTAAGCCTTCATTGAAGAAGTCCAGGATGACATTGATTGTGTCAAACTGGATTGCGCACTTTTGGTGCTGTCGAGATAATTCTGCATGGCAATAAATTGCGTCAAATAACGCTGTTTTAGAGAATCCATGCGTGTATCAAGCTGGTCTTGTTTGGTCTGGATTGTCTTCTTGTCTGTCGTATTAGCCTGATTGAATTCTTTCACAAGGGCGTTATTGCGGCCCATAATCAAATCTGCGAAATCATTCATCTTCTGAAAGGCACCCTTGATCGTACTCGCTCCAGACGTGGTCGAGGCCAAGACTGATTCCATCAAACCCGGGTCCAGCTGGGCCTTGGCGAGGGCCGCTTCATCGATCTGTAAGGTCCCATCGGCATTCGTGCGGATGCCCAAAGAAGACAGGCTGACACTATTGCCGTTATAGGTCGTGATCTTTTCGGTCGTGATCCTTCGCATTTGCGCCATGAACCCACGTGCGACCGGATCGCTAGACAATCCACCCCTTTTATTCACATCTGCATCATATGTAATTTCCGCACTGATCGTAGCTTGGAGATCGTTGTAGGAACTCACCATCTGGCGAACGATTGAAGAAAATTTGGCCCCATCGACTACTGTCGATAAATTAACAGTTTCGCCAACCTTCGTCGTATCGGAAATATTGATCGTGGCTCCAGGTAACAGATCTGCAAAGCTATTCTTGAAATAAGAATAACTTTGTCCACCTGACGAAATGATTGCATCCACGCCATTCGACTGTCCTGGGTCTGTCGTCTCTACCGGTGGGTTAATATAGATTCCTGATGAAAGCGCATCGTAATTATCATCAAAGGTTGAGACAAAAAAATTACGTTCCGCCCCGGTCCCTCGAGAAATAGTCAGATATTTAACCGAAGTTCCGCTGACAATTGACGTCATAATCTCGGCTTTATAGGGACCCTTTTTATTGATCGCGTCTCGTAAGCCCTCAATGCTGGTGTAATCGGCATAATCAAATTCTACCGGTGTCGCCGATGATGCGTCACGCTTTCCCTGAGTAATACTCAAGACACCGGAGGACGGCCACGTGTCAGCCATCGAAAAACCATTCAGGGTTACCTTGTTTTCGGTCGCCAATTGCTTAACTGATAGCGTCATATTGAAATCCAAGGGAGCGCCCTTGAAGGTAAAAGTCGCTTTCGCAGGATTTGTGCTCTGGGGCAAATAGGCTGATACGCGCGGATCGGCCCCAAAAGTGCCTAAAGAATCCTTCATCATACTTGCAGACGAATAGATTCTACCGATCGACGTAATCTTGTTATCTAGAGCCTTCTTCTGATTATCAAGCAGATATTGAAGCGGCGCGCGCTCTGCATCAACGAGCTTACCTGCAAGCGATTGAATATCGATCTGACTGCCACCGAGTGCATTTAGAATTGCAGCACCCGGCCCCGATCCTGACGAGGTCGAGGATGTCGACGAAGTCCCCGTACCCGTCGAGCTGCTGCCCGTCGAAGTGCTGGAGCTTGGCGTAGACAGCGTCGAAGACGGTGTCGGATTATTGACACTTGTGACCATGAAAGCCTCCTGAAGAAAGTGTCAGCAAGTCCCGGGCCAAAGCTCTCGCCTCAAGGAAAACCTCGCAAAACGAAAAAGGGCGGGGTTGCCCCCGCCCTTCCTCAGATCAGATGATCGAACCAGGTTACTTGAGCAAGGTCAGAACCTGCTGCGGCTGCTGGTTCGCCTGAGCCAGCATCGCAGTAGCTGCCTGCTGGATGATCTGGTGTTTGGCCAACTCGGCGGTCGCTTCCGAATAATCGGTGTCAGTCACGCGGCTTCGTGATTCAGAAGCGTGCACTGAAATATTTGTCAGGTTGTCGACAGTATACTGGAAGCGGTTGCTGAGCGCACCCATCGATGCACGCTGCGTATCGACATTCTGAATGGCCGTATCAACAGCGTCAAGCGCCGTCTGAGCGCCCGACAGCGAGGTCAGTACGTTAGAAGCAATAGCATTGGTGATGCTTCCACTTGTTGCGAAACTTGAGAATGTGAACGTCACAGTGTTAGCACTTGAATACGTCGCGCCCACCTGGAAAGATACCAAGCCCGTTGACGACGCGGCTGAACCATCCAGAAGGTTCATGCTGTTAAAAGAGGTCGACGAAGCGACACGATTAATTTCCGTACGCAGGTTCGAAAACTCGTTGTTAAGAGCAGTTCGTTCGTCTGTTCCATTGGTATCGTTCGCAGCCTGGACGGCCAATTCACGCATGCGCTGAAGCATGTTGGTGATTTCATTGGTTGCGCCTTCCGCAGTCTGCAACATAGATATCGCATCATTGGCATTGCGGACAGCCTGATTCAGACCTTTAATCTGTGCCGTCAATTTGTCAGAAATTGCAAGGCCTGCTGCATCGTCAGCGGCCGAGTTGATGCGCCTGCCGGTAGACAATTGCTGCATTGCTTTAGAAAGCCCGCGAGAATTTGCGGCAATGGCAGCCTGAGATGTCAGCGACGCCACGTTGGTATTAATAACAGTCATGATTATCCCCGTTCTACCGTCCCATCGAAGAGAATATTCAGACCCGCGCCCGCATCCTCTCGACCGATAAATATAAAGACGGTTGAAGCAAAAATTTGTTTAAAAAAAAGGCGGGAAATTTTCCCGCCTTTGTATCAATTTATGGAAATAATTCTTACTTGAGCAAGGTGAGGACCTGCTGCGGCTGCTGGTTTGCTTGCGCCAGCATGGCTGTCGCTGCCTGCTGAATAATTTGGTGTTTTGCGAGCTCAGCGGTCGATTCAGAATAGTCAGCATCCGTTATTCGGCTCCGGGATTCCGATGCATGTACCGAAATATTCGTCAGGTTGTCGACCGTATACTGGAAGCGATTGATGACACCACCCATTGCTGCACGCTGCGTATCGACAGATTGGATGGTGGTATCAATATTTTGAATGGCCGACTGAGCGCCCGAAAGCGTCGTTAGTGAATCAGAGGCGATGGCGTTGGTGAGGCTGCCTGTCGTTGCAAAGCTCGAGAATGAAAACGACACAGAATTGCTGCTCGAATAGGTGGCGCCAACCTGGAAGGTGACGGTGCCGGTCGACGATCCTGCCGTCCCATCAAGCAGCATCATGCCATTGAATGAGGTTGAGGACGCGATGCGATTAATTTCACTCCGCAGCGCGACAAATTCGTTGTTGAGAGCAGTGCGTTCGTCCGTGCCATTTGTGTCGTTGGCAGACTGGATAGCAAGCTCACGCATGCGCTGCAGCATGTTGGTGATTTCGTTGGTCGCACCTTCTGCTGTCTGCAGCATCGAGATCGCGTCGTTGGCATTACGAACCGCCTGGTTCAGGCCGCGGATCTGAGCTGTCAACTTGTCCGAGATGGCAAGGCCGGCAGCATCGTCAGAAGCCGAATTGATGCGCTTGCCCGTGGACAGCTGCTGCATGGCCTTGGCAAGTCCGCGAGCATTTGTAGCAATAGCGGCCTGCGAATTAAGCGATGCAACGTTGGTGTTGATGACAGTCATAGTGGTACTCCTTCACTCCAAGAATGGCATCCGGAACCCCCCGCAGGGTCTACCCGTCAGCCGATACATTGAAGGACGGATCCACACAGAAAACCTTTAATCTTCTGGGGATATCTAAATAAAAACATTTAATAGCAATGATTTAGATTTTGACCTCAGGCCCCTAAACCAGGGCCTTCGGCGCCTAAAACCAACAAAAACCTCAGCTCATAACCAGCCGAACAACATCTGCCGAGATCTTACCATGGGCAAAAACAGCGCTGCGCAGGTTCGACATGACGGAATCTACAGCCGACGAGGCGCTTGAAATGGAGAAGCTGCTACCGTCGAGCTGGGCGCGCGCTATATTAAGGTCAGCCATAGAGGAATTTATATTCACCAAGCGATCATGCGAGCGCTCATTGGCGCCCCCGAGCTTGTCCCGCAGCACGCCCACTTTGCGCATTGCAACCGAGATTTTTTCAAGTGTCTTCTCGCGTTGCTGGCGCGTGGCCTGCGCGGCGACATTCTCTTCCACTGGCACGACAACAGACGGGCCTTCAGAATCACTATGGGAGACAAAGGTTTCTTCGATATCTTTCAGTATTTTATCGACATCGCTGTCCATCCCCTCGGGAATAACCCCGCGGCTGGCTTCACCATAGGCCTTAAAGAGCTTCGAGAAGATTTTTTCCAGACGCTTGCTCTGAGCATCGATCTGGGCAACCGCGTCCATTTCCTCGCTGACCTGGCCGATCACCTGCATCAAGGGATGCATCAGGGCGTTTTCCGACGTGGTGCGCTGGGAATCGCCCGTTGGCGCCACTGCCTTTTCCCGAAGCTCACTGGATGCAGGAGCTGGCGAGATAACAAGCTCAGCCCGCGGACTTCCGCTGGCTGTTGTCATCTTCGGGGTAACCCCGTCGTTTTGAATTCGTTCAAACATGGTTTTTGTCCAGATAGAGACCTAACCGTAACTCCTAGGACGGTTCGAACTTCTGAGACTTTAATATTTTTGGAACCTAAAATTATACAAATAACTCAAATTGGTTCCATCCCACGGGCGCTCATACAAATATCCGCACACGCATTCACGGCCAAAAAAGAATTCCTATTTGATCATATATATTTAGCGAAAGACACAGGAAACGAACTAAAATATGCGACGACTTTTTAATATCGATCTTCATAACAAAATATCGACGAAGTTCAGGATAATGACACATGCGACCCTTCAAAAAGGCCAGAAGATGAACTTGAAATACACATTCGGATTGCTGGCACTCCTTGGAATTGCCGCCTTTATTTTGCCCGCCTCGGCGCAAGAGGCGGCCAAGACCGAAGTCCCTACCGTCAATGAGGCCATCACCAGTGGCGATCTTCCCGGCGCCGCACGACGCACGCGGGAGCTGGCGGACGCCAACGACGTCGAGGGGCAATATAATCTGTCCCTCTTCTATTGGCATGGCGTCGGCATCCCACAGAATTTCGACGAGGCCATTCGCTGGTCAACGCTCTCCGCCGTCCGTGGACAGGCCAAAGCGCCCGCCGCCCGACGTCTGATGTCCAAGTCGCTGGAGCCCACGATCGTCCAGAAGGCCATGGAATGGTCAAGATTAAGGCTGGTCAAAATGGCGGAGGGGGGTGACGATACCGCCCTCGTCGCCATGGGACGCAGCTATGCGCCCGAATTTGGCTTTGCAAATGACAACGAAGCCTATTATTGGGCTTCGTTGGCTTTTTCGGCCGGCAGGATCGAGGCACGTCGCCAGCGCGATGGTCTTGTCGGCAAAATCAAACAGGCCGACTTGCTGAAAATCCAGCAAAAAGCGAATGAATGGTTTGCCAAGTTCCGCAAGGACCGGTTGTGAATCGAGGAGCGTAGAGTGTCGGATAATAGCGGAAAGTGCCCACCTCAATTCGTGTTTGAGATGATCGCTGCACAAACGGCGCGCCTATTTATCACAAGCGATAAAGAAGCCGAGGAAGTTGCGGCGGAGTTTTCGGTAGCTTTCGAGGAGATCTACGACACAGATGCGCTGCAGGCCGACCTTGTCCAGGCAGTGGAGCGCCTCTTTGTATTCATCGAATCCGTGGAGGTCGATGATATCGATCGCCTGCTGTCTTCCTATGTCTGGTTTGTTGCCAATTACGAGAACCTGACCACAAAGCGGAAAAAGAAGGCTCTGATTGGATCGCCGTTGAAAGGGCGCCCGAGGGAATCAAACCGCGTCTACGCGACAGCAAAGAATTTCAAGACATATACATATGGTGTCGGTTCAAAGACCGCGCCCCATCTTCCTGTCGAATGGGAGCCGACGCAGGAAGTCGAATTCGACAGTATTTTTTCTCGCCTTTTCCCGGCTGAATTCGAGAAAAAAGCGAAAGAAAGCAATTAAGAACACTGGAATTCGCGTATTCAGCGGCGTTCCGTATCTGTGGTTGAATGCGTGCACAAAGGCATCTGGTGCACGAAAGCAAACCAGCGGGCAACATCGCTCACAATGACGCCACGTTTGTTCTCGATCAGGCCGAGCGCAATGAGGCGCTTGATTTTTCGCCGCGCCGTTTCTTTTGGGATTTTCATGAAATCGGCGACCGACGATACATTCGTCGAGGTGATATAGCCGTTTGAGCCAACCTGCTGGATCCGCTCAGTATTGAGATAGCCCACCCCGAGATAGAGCAGCATTTCTTCAACATCGAGATTGAGCGACGCGCGCATCCCATCGATGGACGTAAAGAAGCTACGCAACGCGTTGAGTTGTGCAGCCTCACTGCGACCATCTTTTGAGGTTGGGCTTAAACTTGAGGTTTGCACGTCTTGGCGGCCTTGCGTCTGATTGATGATCTTTCATCATTTTAGGGCAAAACCAGCCACCAAGTAATGCCCGTTATTTTGCAATTTACGTTTCGTTTATTTCCGATAATGAAAATCTTAATTTGCTCCCGGAACGCACACCCGCAAACGATCAAGCAACGCAAGTTGCATCGCCCCCTCGCCGCCCTGTGTCTCATCCAACTTGGCAACAAGCTTCCGCAATTTCCCGCCAAAACCATATTGCAGAGAGCGCACAACCCACAATCTCATCGCGAGCTGATGAACTAACGTTCCCTTTTCTATCAGCGAGGGGGATTCAATATGTGAGAGATAATCCTTATCCGGTGTTTTCCAATCGCCGAAGTTTTCAGTCAAATTAAGTTCGAAATCACGCGGAACATGGACACGCGTGTTCATGAAGTCGGCTTCCACGAGATCAAAGGGCGTAAAAGCAAACGTCTGCCGATAACCGAACTGGATATCGACACCTGTGACCCATTTGTCAGCTCTTGGATGGTAAACAAAAATATCGATCCAAACGCCAGTTGGGCCATGAATAACGGGCTGGTGAATTGTGTCCTCACCCTTCAAGTAATTTGGCAAAACCCGGAAGTCGGATTGCTTCACCAAATATCGAAGCAAAACCACCAAGCGGTCGACACCAACAATGCCAAGGTCAACATCTTTATCGTGCGATAAGACCCCGCCCGCCCGCGCAAAGCCAAGAAGCGTACCTGAAACAAGGAAAAGCCGCTCGCCACATTCCCTAGCGAAGGACATCAACGCAGCAAGAGCCGTCTTGGCGAGGTCAGATGTGTAGGTCCCCTCACCTGGCACTGGAAAGAAAATATCGGACGCGCCAACAACCTTGCTCCCGTCCAACCCCAGATATAGGAGCTCCGAGATCAGGTGATCCATAGCATTGATCGATTCCAAATGGAGATCATTACGGCATAACGTCTGCGCCAAAATAGCCAAAGTGCGCGGAATCGGTTGAGCTGCATAGGCAAGTTTGAAAGATTGGAGGGCCTGCGCGTAATATTGTGTCTTCACGCAAGCATCGCCTAACATCAAATGAACCATATTTATGAGACTTTTGTGATCAAGAAATTTTAATTTCAGAACAAAAACACCATAGAGCGACCTCAAGCATGCAAAGTCTGCATCGCTTACGAGATGGACTTGCCTCGCCACCGCCGATTTCACGATTTTTGCAAATACTGCGTGGGTTAATCTAGAATTCGGAATACTGCGCAAAAATCTTTCTGCCGCTTCCACGCCGCCCAGATCGAAGCAAATCTCATAAGCGTCGCGTAATTGGTCTTCCGACAATTTAAACATTAGACGTTGGCTTTTATCATTTTCGATTAATTTGAAAACCAAATCAGAAAACGCCGAATTTTCTCGCTCGGACAGAATTCCACACTTGGCATCCCTGTTCAGAAACCCAAGATAGACGTCACGCCAGAACACAGCGCGTGGCAGATTATATCCATACTCTACGGCAAAGCTGCTCAGAAAGACGACGACGGCCGTCCGGCGCATGGCACGTGCCGTCCATAAGGTTTCATCCGAATAGACATGATCAAACCCGACGCTTTTAACAAAAGAGCCGAGCGCATCTATGTCTTCGGCAGTCAAGCAACGATCAATCTCATGAACGATCTCTACGCCAGAGGGAACTTTAACCTGCATCTGCATCAATATGGCTCCCGCTCCTGACAGCCAAAGCCGCAGGCAAACCCCTTCAAGGCGACCGAGCGCATTGCAACAGACAGGTCATCTCGTCACGTCAAACGTTCCAAAAACCATGATCCGTACAAAAACGCGCCACGATCCAAATCATCAAGGTCGATTTCAGCACATTTCATGCCAGATTACTCTGCAAATACAATCCGCTGCATGCCTTCGCTGAGGCAAGCTTGCAGAGCCGGGGTAGCTATGGCAGGGAACGCGGATGAGCGATCAGATTGAAAAACCCGACCAACCCCGCATTTCCTTCGTGTCCCTCGGTTGCCCGAAGGCACTCGTTGACAGCGAACGCATCATCACGCGCCTGCGCGCCGAGGGTTATGAGCTCAGTCGCTCCCACACGGGTGCCGATGCCGTTATCGTTAACACATGCGGCTTTCTCGACAGCGCCAAGGCGGAATCACTCGAAGCCATCGGGGCTGCGCTGAAAGAAAACGGTAAGGTCATTGTCACCGGTTGTATGGGCGCAGAGCCTGAACAGATCCGCGCGCGCTTCCCCAATGTCCTCGCCATCACTGGCCCGCAAGCCTATGAGAGCGTGCTTAGCGCGGTGCATCAGGCCGTGCCGCCCGCACATGACCCATTTTTCGATCTTGTCCCGCCGCAAGGTGTGAAACTAACGCCGCGCCATTATGCCTATCTGAAAATCTCAGAGGGCTGCAACAACCGCTGCACCTTCTGTATCATCCCCAAATTGCGGGGTGATCTGGTGTCACGCCCTGTTGGTGAGGTATTGCGCGAAGCCGAGAAGCTGGTCCATGCGGGCGTCAAAGAATTACTCGTCATCTCGCAGGACACATCCGCCTATGGGCTAGACCTGAAATATGCCGAAAGCTCCTTTCAGGATCGCACGGTTCGCACCCGCTTCTATGATCTGGCAAAGGAATTGGGCGCGCTAGGTGCATGGGTGCGCCTGCATTACGTCTATCCCTACCCCCATGTGGACGAAGTGCTAGAGTTAATGGCGCAAGGCATCGTCCTACCCTACCTCGACATACCCTTCCAACATGCATCGCCAAATGTCCTGAAAGCGATGAAGCGCCCTGGCAATCAGGAAAAAACGCTCGATCGTATTCGTAAGTGGCGAGAAATATGTCCTGATCTGGCCATCCGCTCGACATTCATCGTCGGTTTCCCCGGCGAAACCGATGAAGATTTCGACATGCTGCTTGATTGGCTAGGAGAAGCCAAACTCGATCGCGTGGGGGCCTTTAAATATGAGCCAGTGACCGGCGCTACAGCCAATGATCTGGGCCTACCACAAGTGCCAGATGAAGTGAAAGCGATCCGCTATCGCCGCTTCATGGAAAAACAGCAGACGATCAGCTCTAAAATTCTTTCAGCCAAGGTCGGCAAACGGCTACAGGTCATCATTGATGAACCTGGCCCAACCGTCTCGAAGGGACGCGCCAAATCTGATGCGCCCGACATTGACGGTGCGGTCTTTATTGCCTCACGCCGCCCACTGCGCGCGGGCGACATCGTCTCTGTGAAGATCGAGCGTGCCGACGCCTACGATCTCCATGGCATTGCGGTCTGATTTCACACCCGGACAACCATGCCTGAATAGCCAGCATTCAGTACTTTTGTAGCTTTCAGACCAACTTCATAGGGGCTCAGGAGGCTGTCCTGATCTTCGTTATAGAAGTTGGTACGGCGCATCGCCGTGTCGGTTCGACCCGGCACGATGCAATTCACGCGAATGCCGTCTTCCATCCATTCCTCAGCTAGCCCTTGCGTCAGATTGACGACGGCAGCTTTGCAAGCCGAATAAGGTACATAGCCACTGCGGCCACGCGTATAGGAAGAAGAGGAAAAATTCAAAAGCATGCCTTTTGAACGCGCGAGGCTATGATGACTGGCGCGGGCGACATTGAAAGTACCACTCAAATTGATGCTGATCTGTTCGGCAATGTCCTGCGCATTCTGGTTGGCAACATCCCGCATGACCAGCGAACCGACTGTGTTGATGACGAAGTCAATCGCACCATGCTTCGACTGAACGTCGGCAATGACTTTTTCAACATCTGCATAATTGCGGATATCGCAACCCGATGAACGCGAAGCCACTTCCGTCTGGCAGCCGGCATCCCACAATATCTGTGTCATCGCCTTGCCGATGCCGGAATTGCCACCAAAAATGACGGCGGTCTTGCCCTTCACGTCTATGCCACGAATGTTGGGATCGACATTAGCCGTCTTCATCCGCAACATTTCGTCAGCAATCACGAGGTCGAGACCCTCAGTAATTTTCATATTTTCTGAAGCGCCTTGAACAATGCGCACACGAGCAAATGGGTCGGCTGCAAGAAACAAACCGCAATCGTCGGTGAACTCGCTGAGACGCTCAAGCCCCACCTTGCGATAGGCCGAAATCAACTTTCCAAAGCGGAAGGCTTGCGGCGTCTGACCCCGCATAAGCCGGGCCCGTTCCGGTATCGATTGAATGAATCCGCCATTTTCGACAATAATCGTGTCGGTCGCAGGAATGGCAACATCCACCGCTTCGAACGCATGCAGAGCTTCGACTACATCATGAATGATTGTATTCGAAACAAAGGGACGAGCGGCATCGTGAATAATCACATCGCGCGGACAAAAATTTTCTAGATGGGTCAGGCCCGATAATGTCGAACCCTGGCGCGTCGAACCGCCAATAATCACATCAGCACAAGGAAACTTTGAAAGGATCGCACGCGACATTTCAAGCTGATCGACCGGCACAGTTACGACGATGCGAACATCGGGAAGGCATTCGGTCAAGGCTGAAAAGCTATGCTCGAGAATAGTCTTGCCACCAATGCGAACGAATTGCTTGGGAATTTCCCACCCAAGTCTTTGGCCCTGTCCACCGGCAAGAAGAATAATTGCGAGATCGTCACGCATGTTCGAAGACCTTCTTTAACATATTCGATTTGGCTTCCTGCACATCACACCACTGCAAAATACGTTCACATAGAGCGCGGCTAGGTGCGAGGGGATTATCCTCATAAGCGGAAGCAAATTGAACAACACGTCGCACTTTGGCGATCTTCTTATCCAAGAGACCGCTCGAAAGCTTGTCCCATGTGAGAAGCATATGAACGGATCCACCCTTGTCACTGACAGACGGCGATTCAAGATGTGACTGATAATCAGGATCTGGAACACGCCAATGAGCCCCAAAATTTTCAGCCATATTGGTATCAATATCATCTGGGACCCAAATCTTAGTCCCGCAGAATTCGGTTTCAGTCAGCGTGAACGGCGAGAATTCGAAGGTTCCTGTAAAGCCCCATTCGAAATTCACCCCGGTAACGACCTTGGCGCCGACCTCGTGATAGAGAAAAATATCGATCGCCATTTGATTGCCAGTATGAAAAACCGGAATCGTATAGGCCTTGTGTCCCTTTAGTGATTCAAATTTGAGCTTGAATTTTCCGCTGCGTTGTAGGGCGTCGAAAATATTGAATTGATCGTCCCAACCAAAAATACCGACATCGACGTCCTTATCATGAGAAAGGAATCCACCGTTGCGTACGTAACCAAGAAGCGTTCCCGACACGAGGAACGGTTTCACGCCTAACGGCTCTAGAATGGCACACAGATCATGCAGTGCTTCACGGGCATGCGATACTGGAAACGAAGTTTCTTTGTAAGCCTGAGGTGATGCGGATGATACCTCTGCAGCATTACCCGTTTCAGACAATTCGCGTTCAAGAAGGCCGGAAACAAACCCATTAAACCACTGACAGGCGACATCTAGTTTTCCGGCCCGCGTGGAGATGCGCGCAGCTGCAAAATATGCGCTGGTCGAGACACCCGTCTCCGTCAAACGGTTGCAATAGGCCAACGCTTCATCATATTTGCCAGCCAGTTCATAGGCCTCGGCAATGTGGTAGATAATCTTATTCAACAGCTCAGGTGTTGAATTTGGTCGAAAGGCTTTTTCCAGCGCCTTCATGGTCTGTACGAAGGACATCAAATCGACGAAGCTTGGCAAATACTTCTGACGTGCAGCCAGAGACTGGATCACAAGAATTACTTCAAGCGCACTTGGTTTCTTCTCAAGAAACGAGACGACGAGATCTCGTGCAAAGTCTGTTCGATTGAAGTCGACTGCCAGTTCAATCGCAAATAGCCATTCCGGATCGAGACGCGACTTGCGCAGTGGTTTCAGCATGTCCTTGTCATCTTGCAGGATTGCGCGGACCAGCTGGGACACAGGGCTACGCTGGCCCAATTCCTCGATCTCAGGCGCCATCATCTTTGACGCGAGCGAACGATAGGCTGCCAAAACGAGTGCGGCCTCGCGCGGGACGAAGTCATTCTCGAAACGCAACGTGGCCAAGAGGATCACCACCGGCACCATGCGACGCATGCGCGCGAGCTTGAACAACTCGACATCACGCAGCCCTTCAAGGCCAATATGATTGATCGCCTGGATCAACATCGCCTGATGACCAGAACTCAGACTCCGGGCGACCACCTCGAGATTCTGTTCAACTTTGCCCAGCTCGGCCATCATATGCTCCCGCCGACCGCCCCTACGTGCAGCCATCAACTCACAGGCCCGCCCATATTGCGGACAGACCTCCCCGGAGCGGGACGAGCAAATTTTATGCCGGCCTCAACGCATTGATATTACTGGAGCTAAATCGGTCTAGACGGTACGCAGACAGAAAAACCTTGGCAAACGGAGACGGCGAGCCGGCTATCGCTCGGGCATGAAACTGAGCCCCAACGAGGCCGGCGCCAAGGAGCTACGTCTGCGCCGTAGGGAGAGCACAACCATTGCAAGAATAGTCGCAAGATAGGGCAAGGCCGTGAGCAATTGCCCCGGAATCCCAAGGCCTGCGGCCTGGGCATGGAGCTGCAAAACGGTGGCCCCGCCAAAAAGCAAAGCACCAACAAAGGCATAAACCGGGCGCCAGGAGGCAAACACCACTAGCGCCAGCGCAATCCAGCCACGCCCTGCCGTCATTCCAGGCGCCCAGAATGGTGTGTAGGACAGCGACAAATAAGCCCCCGCAAAACCCGCGCAGGCGCCGCCAAAGAGAATGGCCAGAAAACGAACCCTACGAACCGGTAAACCAAGCGCGTGTGCTGACGCGTGATCTTCCCCAACCGCTCGCAAGACGAGCCCGGCACGCGTGTGCGCCAGAAACCAAGTGGCCCATGCAACAAGAACCCACCCTGTGTAGACAAAAAGATCATGCCCGTAGAGCAACTTTCCAAGAATCGGCAGATCGCTGAGGAGCGGAATATTGAGATGGACTGCTGCCTCCCGCTGCAGGCCAATAAAGCCCGACCCGATAAGGCCCGCGAGCCCTGTGCCCAGAATTGTCAACGCCAAACCGCTTGCCACCTGATTGGCCGCAAGAAACAAAACCAAAAAACCGAAGATCGCCGAAAGGGCCATCCCTGCACCGACACCGCCTAAAATCCCCAGCGTCGTCGACCCCGTTAGAATGGCGGTCGCAAAAGCGCAGGCCGCCCCCGCAATCATCATGCCCTCTACACCAAGATTGAGAACCCCTGCCCGCTCGCTCACCAATTCACCAATTGCAGCAATGACCAGTGGAGTGGCGGCCGTGAGAATGGTGAAGAGGACGAGTTCGAACACAACAAGGCTCATGCGCGCCTCCCAAGCGACAGGCGCGGGCGGTAGCGGGTCAATACATCCATAGCCAAAACACACATTAACAATGAGCCCTGAAAGACGCGCGTCATGTCGAGTGGAACTTTCATGGCAATCTGCGCGTTCTCTCCGCCGATAATCGTCAGGGCAAGAACCAGCCCCGCGCAAAAAATTCCCCAAGGCTGCAATCGGCCAAGAAAGGCAACGATAATTGCAGAAAAACCATATCCGGGGGAAATGATCGGCTGTAATTGACCGATTTGCCCGGCTACTTCGCAAACGCCAGCCAAACCAGCCGCCGCGCCCGAAATAGAAAAGACAGCAAATGTAAGGCGCCCCTCGCTGAAGCCCGCAAAGCGAGCGGCCTTTGGCGCGCTGCCCACGAGTTTAACATTAAAACCAAAGAGTGTGCGGCGGAAAATAAAACCCGAGAGGACCACAGCTGCCAAAGCAAACAAGGCACCCGCATGCAAACGCTCTCCGTCCATCAGAAAAGGAAGTCGTGCAATTTCCTCGAAGGGAACGCTTTGCGGAAAATTAAAACCCTTCGGGTCGCGCAGACGCCC
>CANJVX010000027.1 GCA_947478405.1 Beijerinckiaceae bacterium
GCTTTCTGTCCGCAGGCCTGTTATGCGGGCGGGCCATCACCCTTCCGCTATTTGCTCTACAAGGATGTCAACCGCCATCCATCGCTGACGCGCTTCTGACTTAGAAGAAGAGCTGGCGCAGCGGATTGGCGGGATCGAGCAGAAATTTTGCCGTCAGCGCAAATGACATGACAACCAAAAGCGGGCGCACACCGCGCCCGCCATACCGCATGGCCAGCCGCGCGCCGATCTGATTGCCGACAATATTCGCCGCGGCCATGGTGAAGCCAATCGCCCAAAGCACCTGACCACCAATGATCATGGTGATCACGCTCGCCAGATTGGTCGAGAAATTAAGCAACTTCGTATTGCCAATAGCGCGCACCAGACCAAGCCCGCCAAGAACAACCAGTGCGGTTGTAAAAAACGAGCCCGTGCCGGGACCAAAAAAACCGTCGTAAAAACCAATGATTGTGGTGACGATGGTGAGGCCGACACGACCAAGACGCGCCTTGCGATCCGCATCGCTCATGGATGGTGCGAAGAGAAAATAAAGTCCGATGAGAATGAGCAGCACGGGCACAAGCGCGGCCAGAAACGACGAATCCACACCCTGAACCAGAATGGTCCCCGCAGCTGAGCCCAGAAAGGCGCCAAGCGCGGGCAGCCAGAACATGTGCAGATCAACATGGCCCTTGCGCCAAAAAGCAAGAAAAGCACTGCCCGTGCCAAAAGTGCTCTGCAACTTGTTGGTGGCCAAAGCCTGAACGGGCGGAATGCCTGCTGCCAGAAGCGCTGGAAGGGTCAGCAAACCACCACCGCCCGCCATAGAATCAATGAGCCCCGCCAGAAAAGCGGTGGCCGCCAAAAAGCTCATGGTTTCGAGAGTGAATTGCATGCGGGCAGAGCCATAACCGGTCGCGTCGCCCCTTTCAATGGCGCCACCCATGCCTTATTTTCCAGACATGACTTTTTGAGGGATGGATATGGCCAAGATCATCGGCGGCATTGGCACATCACATGTGCCCACCATTGGCGTAGCCTATGACAAGGGCAAGCAGGATGATCCCGCTTGGGCACCTTTGTTCAAAGGCTACAAGCCCGTGGCCGATTGGCTCGCCGAGAAAAAGCCTGACGCTCTGGTATTTTTCTACAATGACCATGCGACGACCTTCTTCTTTGATCTCTATCCAACCTTTGCGCTAGGCATTGGCGCGCAATTCGAAATTGCCGATGAAGGTGCGGGCAAACGCCCATTGCCACCCATGCGCGGCAATGTCGATCTCTCGATCCATATTGCGGAATCTTTGGTGAATGACGAATTCGACATCACCACTTTTCAGGATCGCCCGATTGATCACGGTTGCGCCTCGCCGCTGCCGCTGCTCTGGCCCCATGCGCCCGACTGGCCGGGCGTGATTGTGCCGATTGCAATCAATGTGCTGCAATTCCCGATTCCCACCGCCAAACGCTGCTACAAACTCGGCCAAGCCTTGCGCCGTGCGATTGAATCCTATCCGGAAGATCTGAAAGTTGTGGTCGTCGGCACAGGTGGCCTCTCGCACCAAGTGCATGGCGAGCGCGCGGGCTTCAACAATGAAGAATGGGATATGGAATTTCTCGATCTCTTTGTGAAAAATCCGGAAGAACTCACCAAGCTACGCCATGCCGATTATATTCGTCGAGGCGGGGCCGAAAGTGTCGAGCAGATCATGTGGCTCGCCATGCGCGGCGCGCTAGAGGGCGAGATCCGCGAATTGCATCGCAATTATTATCTGGCCACCACAACGGCCATGACCGTCACACTTTACGAACCGGCTTGAGGACAACAGATGAACCCGCAACTCGCCGGATTGGAAGATCTCGAAGGCACTTATGTCTTCGATCTGCACACAAGCAACCGCGCCATGAAACTCAATCGCTTCCTCTGGAAGATGATTGGCACAGAAGCCCGTGCGCATTTCAGCAAAGACCCAGAAAATGCCATGACTGAGGCCGGTCTCTCCGACACGGAAAAAGACCTTGTGCGCCGTCAAGACTGGATTGGTCTCATCCGTGCGGGCGCCAGTTTCTTTGTGCTCGAAAAATTCGCCCGCGTGGCCCAGCGCACCAATCTCGAAGTCTATGCCATGATGCGCGGCGAAACATTTGACGAATTCATGGCCACGCGCCGCGTGCCCGAGTGCCGCTGATGAGCCAGAAAGAAACGCTCTATCTGCTCTGCGGCTTGCTCTGCGATGCCTATACATTCGCACGCCAAAAGGCGGCTCTCAGCGCACATTATGATGTGCGTGTGGTCGATTTCTTCGGCCTCCAGTCTATGGAAGCCATGGCGCGCAAAGTCTTGGATGATGCGCCGCCGCGCTTTTCTGTCTGCGGCTTTTCCATGGGCGGGCGTGTCGCATTAAAAATCATGGCGCTTGCGCCCGAACGCGTCACGCGCCTGTGCCTGCTCGACACAGGTGTCGGCCCCGTGGTTGAGGGCGAAGCAGAAAAACGCCAAGTGCTCATCAATCTCGCACAAGCCAAAGGTAATGCAGCGCTCATCAGCACATGGTTGCCACCCATGCTGCATCCCACGCGCCAGAAAGACCCTGACTTTATCGGCCCATTGGGCGAGATGATATGCCGCGCAACGCCCGACATTTTTGCGCGCCAGCAAAAAGCACTGCTCACGCGTGATGACGCACGGCCATTGCTGCCCAAGATCAACATCCCGACCTATGTGGTGGTCGGCCGACAAGATGTCTGGAGCACAGTCGAACAACATGAAGCTTTTGCGCGGGAGATCGCGGGCGCCAAACTCATCGTCATTGAAGAGAGCGGTCATTTTGTGCCTGTCGAGCAGCCGGACCAACTCTCGGCCGTGCTGGATGAGATGATGCAGGTCCACGCCGCCTGAACCCGCTGGCCAGCACAAGGCTTTTTGAATTGCTTTTCTGGTCTTCACCCGCCATGCAGGACGGATGAAACAGAAACATCAACGCATCGGCAAATTCATGCGCTTGGCACAGCTCGCCACGCTAGCGCTCACGCTTTCTTTTGCGAGCGTGGGCGCACAAGCCCGCGATCTTTATCGTTGGGTGCAATATGGCCCCAGTGGGCTTGAAGCGCGCGTGGTGACGGATGATCCCGCCTGCCCTACGGCCAATGTCGATGGCCAGGAAACGCGCATGGTCGAGCGCTCTGCTCCGGGCAAAGATTATCCCGTGCGCGGCTGCGCGCTTACGCTCCCCAAATCTGTCAAACTTGTCACGATTGAAGGCGTGCCAATGCCGCTGCCCAAGCCGCGTGCTGATCGCATTCTCATCATGGGTGATACGGGTTGCCGTTTGAAAGGCGTAGATCGCGCGCAAGCCTGCAATGACATCAGCGAATGGCCCTTCCGTCTGGGTGCGGCCATGAGTGCCGATTTCAAACCAGATCTCGTCGTGCATGTCGGCGACATGCATTATCGCGAAACCCCATGCCCGCAGAACAATCTGGGCTGTGCTGGCTCGCCATACGGTGACACATGGCAAGTCTGGAAAGAAGATTTCTTTGATCCGGCCGAGGCTCTGCTCAATGCAGCCCCTTGGGTGATGGTGCGCGGCAATCACGAAGAATGTGGACGCGGCGGCATTGGCTGGGCGCGCACGCTTGATCCTTATGTCTATGACATAAAGAGCGGACGCGATGGATGTTTAGGGCCCCAGCAACCCTATCGCGTTGATTTAGGCGGCCTCACAATGGTCGTCATGGATGTGTCCACGGCCGACGAGCAGCGCCTCAATGAACAGCAGGCGGCTTTCTTCCATCCGCAATTCGAGAGTGCGAAAAACATTCAGGGCCCTGTCTGGTTTGCTTTTCATCGTCCCATTTGGGCGGTGGAATATATCGTCAATGGCGTGCCCGGCGGCGACAACAAGACACTGGCTGCAGCAGCCAAAAGCGTTCTTTCTCCCAATGTGCAGGCCATTCTATCTGGCCATCACCATGTGTTCGAAGTGGTGAAATATGAGAATGATCTGCCCTTGCAGGTGATCTCGGGCCATGGCGGCAATGAATTATCTATGGATGTCCCTGACCCTGTCGGACAATTGGTCAATGGAGAGAAGATTGTTGCGGGCCTGGCACGGCCGGGCATTTTTGGCTTTGCCATGATTGAACGCGACGCATCCGATCTTTCAGCCACGACATGGCGTCTCACCGGTTATGATCGGCGCGGTCAAAGCATCGGCACCTGCAAGCTGGCTGGGCGCAATCTCACCTGCCCTTGAGAAAATTTAGCGCTTCTTGGCCGCCCAAGCTTTCACCGCTTCCAGAGATTTCTGCACATGAGGCTGGGCATCGCCAGCCTTCACTTGTGAGAGAATGCTGCCATCTGGTGCAATGACGAAAGACACGCGATCCGCAAAAGGCAGGATCGCGCCCACCATGCCAAAAGTGACCTGATAGGCTCTGATCACTTTCATCTCAGGATCAGCGGCCACGGGAAAACGATCCCGACATTCGGATGTCGAGAATTGGCGCTGCGTCTCGATTGTGTCAGATGAAATGCCGATCACGCTGGCGCGATGGGCTTCGAATTCATCCATAGCTTCAGCAAAGAGATGGGCTTCTTCCGTACACACGCTGGTGAAAGATTTCGGATAGAAGAAGATAACAACGGGGCCCTTCTTCAAGGCCTGCGCCAGCGAGAAGGACATGTCCTTGCCGCCTAGCGCTGCCTGTAGGCTGAAATCGGGTGCGGCCTGGCCAAGCTTCAATTGCGCCTGCGCGGGGGCGCTGAAGGCCAGCGCAAACAGCGCATGCCCGGCAACAGCCAGCCATTTCATGATGCCGTGATTCGCGGATGTCATGTGCCCTCTCCATGGGTCAAATTTCGCTGTTTTGTTTATTACGTGCGCGCCGGCAGCTTGGACCGATTGCGCTTTTCGACAAATTCTGTGGATGAAGGCGTGAGCTGCGCCACAACGAGGCCGCATTTTCGCGTTGACGTCACATAGTAAAGAAAGAGTTAAGCGAGCGTGATTCGCGTTCCTCGAAAGACGGAGATTCGCCATGGGTTATGCAGCGGCCGACCTCATTCCGTTAGAAGACGACCTCGCCGTTCTGACCGACGAGATTTTCAGTGAAATTGGCAATCGCGACCGTCTGGTCGACGAAAAAGCCCGCGCCGAGGCCATTGCCCGGGTCGGGCGTCTGCTAGCCCGCGCCATATTGCACCCAGCCGAGCCAACGCCGGATTTGACCGCCGAGGATCTCGCCGCGGATATCGCTTTCGGGCGGATGGATGCGGAATATGCCTTCGAGGACCGCCCCGTCAGAGATTGAGGGGCGAGAAGTCAATGATGGGCCCGCGCGCGTAAATCCGGGCGCGGCATGCTCCACTCGCGTTCTTTGTGCTGTGACTGTGCATTAAATGGTGCCCGGGGGCGGGATCGAACCACCGACACTGCGATTTTCAGTCGCATGCTCTACCAACTGAGCTACCCGGGCGTCTCGCCGACGGCAAGGCCATCAGGAGTGGCCGGTTTATAGAAAGGCCACGGCCTCTTGTCCAGCGCCGGGCAGGCTTTTCTCAAGGCCCATGCCATCTTTCTGGACTACTCGTCCTCGCCTTCGAGCGAGATCAGGCGCGGGCGCGGACGGGGTTGTTCTTCTTCCTCATCCGGATCATCAGAGGGCGCGGCAGGGATTGCATAAGTCCCTCCAAGCCAACGCCCCAGATCAAGGTCCGCACAGCGCTTGGAGCAAAAAGGCCGGTAGTCGAGCGTTGCGGCTTTCTTGCAGATCGGACAAGGCACTGCCTTTCCCTCATTGTCATTGGCACTGTTCATGGGATCAGGCCTTTAACGACCAGAGCGTCGACACAGGAAAACCCTCACCCGATAGCAGCGATGCTGTCTCATAAAGTGGCAATCCGACAACGCCGGGATAGGAGCCGACAAGGTTCACGACAAAGGCGCCTGCGAGGCCCTGGATAGCATAGCCACCTGCTTTGCCGTGCCATTCACCTGAGGCCAGATAAGCATCCATCTCGGCATGCGACAGGCGCTTGAAGGACACGCGGCTTTCAACAACGCGATGGCGCAAAGTGCCTTTCGGTGTGACCAAAGCCACGCCCGTATAGACGCGATGCGCGCGGCCCGAGAGCAGCGACAGACATTGCTTTGCCTCGTCCCTCATCTCGCATTTGGGAAGAATACGCCGCCCCACTGCAACAACCGTGTCGGCTGCCAGCACGAACGCATTTGCATAGAGCGGATTTTTACGCGCCAACATTGCAGCACTCTGTGCCTTTTGTTGTGCAAGACGCTGGGCAAGAGGGCGCGGCAATTCATTCTGCTCGGGCGTCTCATCCAGATCAGCGGGCAGAAGATGATCGGGCTCGATGCCCATTTGCTGCAAAAGCGCAAGGCGCCGCGGCGAGGCCGAGGCGAGAACGAGCTTGGGAAGACCCTGTCCGTTGGCCTGCGTCACGCGACTGTCCGTTGTCACGAGCGGAAAAGAAGCCGCTCTTACTTGAAGCGATAAGTGATCCGGCCCTTGGTCAGATCATAGGGGGTCATTTCGACGAGAACCTTGTCACCGGTCAGCACACGAATGCGGTTCTTGCGCATCTTGCCAGCTGTATGGGCGATGATTTCGTGATCGTTCTCGAGCTTCACACGGAAGGTCGCATTGGGGAGCAATTCGCTCACCACGCCCGGAAATTCGAGCAATTCTTCTTTCGACATGTCTATCCTGTCTTTGGCGGCAGCCGCGCCGCGCTCAAGGGGAGCGAAGCCATCCGGTCAGCCAATCCATTGGTGAAGTGGGCGGACCCTAATAGAGAACCATCCATTTGTGAACAGATGAGCGGGCTGCAAAGCCCTCAAACAGGCCCAAATCCCGCAAAAATCGGGGCTCAAGGCGTCTTGGGAGCCTCAAGCGTTGCGCTGGAGACGCCTAACCCCGCCTCAGATTGCGCAGAAAGGCGCGCATGACGGCGGATCGCGATAGGTAACAGCGCGAGATAAGAGACGGTCAGCGCGATCAGCACTTCCATCGGGAAGGAGGCCAGCGCCAGAATGAACACAGCCACCGCAAACAAAACGACGATGAAATATTCGCGCGGCACACGGCCAATCTGCTTGCCTGAAAAATGCGGGATGCGGCTCGCCATCAAAAAAGCGATGCCCAGCAGATAGACGATCTCTAGCGCCGAATAGATGCGGCCCTGCGGCAGACCAAACACGGAATAGCTCAGATAGATTGGAAGCAGCGCGGCAATTGCTCCAGCAGGCGCTGGCATGCCGACAAAAAATTGTGCCTGCCAGGCCGGCTTGTTGGGATCGTCAATCATCACATTGAAACGTGCCAGACGAAGTGCGGCGGCAATGGCAAAGACGAGAGCGGCAAACCAGCCGAAACTGGGAATTTCGTGTAGGCTCCAGAAATAGAGCAGGAACGCAGGCGCAACACCGAAGTCGACGAAATCCGCCAGCGAATCAAGCTCGGCACCGAAACGCGATGCACCATCAAGCGCGCGAGCGAGCCGACCATCGAGACCATCGAGCACGGCAGCGAGCACAATAAAGATCGCAGCCATTTCAAATTTCTGTTCGGTCGCGAAACGGATCGAGGTCAGGCCCAGACAAATAGCCAGAAGCGTCACGAGATTGGGCAGAACAAAGCGCATCGGAATGCGCGAGAAACGGCGCTTACGCCTCGTATTGGCGGTTGTTTCGTCCATTTTCGTGCCGCTCTCTTCGCTCATCAGCCAACCTTGTAGCTGCGGCGCTGTTCTGTCGAGGACAGATCGGCAAGGATCGTTTCGCCCGCGATCGCCTTGGAACCCAAGCCCACCAACGGCACGGCATTGTCGGGCATATAAACGTCGACACGCGAGCCGAAGCGGATGAGGCCGAAGCGCTCACCCGTGCCAATCGCATCGCCCTCGCGCGCAAAGGATATGATGCGACGTGCGATCAGGCCTGCAATCTGCACGACGCCAAACTGGCCCTGCGCGGTTTCGATGATGAGCGAATTGCGCTCATTATCTTCGCTAGCCTTATCGAGATCGGCACTGAGGAAGAGGCCAGGCTTGTAAGCGATGCGCTTGATACGTCCGGTCACAGGTGCACGATTCACATGGCAATCGAAGACCGACATGAAAACAGAAATGCGCGACATCGGCTGATCGCCCAGGCCCAACTCGGGCGGCGGCACAAAAAAACCAATCGACGACACAATGCCATCGGCGGGCGAGACGACAAGTCCCTCACGCAAGGGCGTGACACGCGGCGGATCGCGGAAGAAATAGCAGCACCAGACGGTGAGGATTCCTCCAATCCAACCAAGCGGGGACCACACCCAACTGAGGATAAGGGCAATCACCGCAAAGATCGCGATGAAGACATAGCCTTCCGGATGGATGGGAACGATCTGGCGACGGATGGAATCGATCATAGACATGGGGCTGGGGAACTCGCTCTCAGCTTCGGTTGAGGCCTTTTCGCAAATCGGCGCAAGGAAGTCACGCGGCAGCGTGGACGCAGGCGCGGTCACGGAGCGCCCAAGGAAGACCAATGGCTCGGCCTTGCCACGCAAGAGGCATGTCAAATAGGATGAACGAGACCTGCTGAAGACTTGGGCAAAAACTGGCCCTCGCTTAGGCATGTCGATGAAAGTTCTGGCAAATCAACGATTTACTGCCCTTGCCGCAGCCGCTTTTCATTGACAGGACACAGGCTGGGACGAAACTAGGGCTTGCGTTTCCGTCCCTCGCCTGAAGGTGTCGCCCTGTGTCGATCCGTGTCGCTCTCCATCATGTGACCTCCTACACCTATGACCGACCGGTGGCGCTGGGCCCGCAAGTGATCCGGCTGCGTCCGGCCCCCCATTGCCGGACAAAAATCCTCTCCTATTCCCTGAAAGTGACGCCCGCCGATCATTTCGTAAATTGGCAGCAGGACCCGCATGGCAATTGGCTGTCGCGCCATGTCTTCGCAGAAAAGACCACGCAATTCAAAATCGAAGTCGATCTGACGGCGGAAATGTCGGTCATCAATCCGTTCGACTTTTTCATCGAGACGCATGCGGAAGAATTCCCCTTCGCCTATACGCCGGAAGAAGCGATTGAACTGGCGCCCTATCTGGTCACCGAACCGCAGGGCAAAAAATTCGAGTCCTATCTCGCGGGCATTTCGCGCGAGCCCCTGCGCACGGTTGATTTTCTTGTGGGCCTCAACACAAGTCTCCAGCAAGACATTCAATATGTGATCCGCATGGAGCCCGGTGTGCAAACGCCGGAGGAAACACTCACGCTGCGCTCTGGCTCATGCCGCGATTCTGCTTGGTTGCTGGTGCATCTCGCGCGCCGTCTTGGACTCGCCGCGCGCTTCGTCTCAGGCTATCTCATCCAGCTCAAAGCAGATGTTGATCCGGTCGATGGCCTCAAAGGTACGGATCATGATTTCACAGATCTTCACGCCTGGGCTGAAATCTATGTGCCGGGCGCAGGCTGGATCGGGCTTGATGCGACCTCTGGCCTTATGTGCGGCGAAGGCCATTTGCCGCTAGCGGCCACACCTCATTATCGCTCTGCTGCACCTGTCTCCGGACTTGTCGAGCCAGCACAATGCGAATTCGGCTTCCACATGCAGGTTGATCGCATCCGCGAGCAACCGCGTGTCACTTTGCCTTTTTCCGATGATGCTTGGTCCAAGCTCGATGAACTGGGTCATGGGGTGGATCGCGACCTTAACGCGCAAGATGTGCGGCTCACCATGGGAGGTGAGCCCACCTTCGTGTCCATCGATGATTTTGAATCGGCCGAATGGAACACGAGTGCCGTTGGCCCGACAAAACGTCTTTATGCCGACACGCTGATCCGCCGCCTGCGCGAACGTTTCGCACCCGGTGGTTTTCTCCATTATGGGCAAGGCAAATGGTATCCCGGTGAAAGCCTGCCGCGCTGGGCCTTTGCGCTTTATTGGCGCAAGGATGGCAAGGCGATATGGACCAACCCGGATTTGATCGCAAATGAAAGCGGCAAAGGTCGCTTCAAAGACAAGATCGCCTTGATTGCGGATGCCGAACGGCTCGCGCATGAAACCGCAACCCGCCTTGGCATTCCCACCGATTGCGCCATGCCCGCATATGAAGATCCGGCACATTGGATTTTGAAAGAAGCCGAACTGCCGGTGAATGTCGACCCAAGCGATCCCAAGATTGAAGATCCAGAAGCACGTGCGCGCATGGTGCGCGTGTTTGAACGCGGATTGGCCCATCCCACCGGCTATGTTCTGCCCGTGCAACGCTGGAATGCGGCAGCGGCAAAAACGCCGCGCTGGAAAAGCGAGAAATGGGCGCTGCGTCGCGGCAAACTCTTTCTGGCGCCCGGCGATTCACCCGCCGGCTTCCGTCTGCCGCTCAATGCGCTGCCCTATGTGCCGCCCTCCTCTTATCCCTTTATTATGCCACAGGATCCAACCGATAAGCGCGGCCCCCTGCCAGATCCCAATGAGATCCGGCGGGTCTATAGCGAAAGCGCCAGCGATCCCTCACGTCAGAAACAAAATGAACAAGTTGCCATCGAGGGCGAGGTGCGCACGGCACTCGCCATCGAGCCACGCGACGGTGTACTGCATGTCTTCATGCCACCCGTGGAACGTCTGGAAGATTACATCGAGCTTCTGGCCGTCATAGAACTGGCCGCGGAAGCCAGCAAAGTGCCCGTGCATATTGAAGGCTATCCGCCACCGCAGGATCCGCGCATCGAAGTGATCAAGGTCACGCCTGATCCCGGCGTGATCGAAGTCAATGTGCACCCAGCGGCAAGCTGGCGCGAAGCGGTTGAGAACACGGTTACCCTTTACGAAGAAGCGCGCCAGACACGCCTCGGCACCGACAAATATCTCACCGATGGACGCCACACCGGCACGGGCGGTGGCAATCATGTCGTGCTGGGCGGCGCGACGCCGATGGATTCACCGTTCCTGCGTCGCCCCGATGTGCTGAAAAGCCTGGTGCTCTATTGGCAGCGCCATCCCTCGCTCTCTTATCTTTTCTCCGGGCTTTTCATCGGGCCAACGAGCCAGGCACCGCGCATTGATGAAGGGCGTCATGACAGTCTCTATGAATTAGAGATTGCGCTCTCCCAAGTCCCTTCACCTGATCACGGCCAGACGCCGCTCTGGCTGGTGGACCGCCTGTTTCGCAATCTGCTTGTCGATGTCACCGGCAATACGCATCGCGCGGAAATTTGCATCGACAAACTCTTCTCACCCGATGGGCCCACTGGCCGCCTCGGCCTGATCGAATTCCGTTCCTTCGAAATGCCGCCGGATGCGCGCATGTCGCTCGCCCAGCAATTGCTGTTGCGTGCGCTGATCGCCTGGTTCTGGCGTGAGCCGCAGCAAGGCGATTTCGTGCGCTGGGGCACGGCACTCCATGATCGCTTCATGCTGTCGCATTTCGTCTGGGAAGATTTTTCTGGCGTGCTCTCCGATTTGCGCGGAGCTGGCTATGATTTCGATCCGCTCTGGTTCGAAGCGCAGCGCGAATTCCGTTTCCCCTTCTATGGCGATGTCGAACATGCCGGCGTGACGATGACCTTGCGTCAGGCCTTGGAGCCTTGGCATGTGCTGGGTGAGGAAGGCGCCATTGGCGGCACCGTGCGCTATGTTGATTCCTCGCTGGACCGGCTCGAACTTCATGCTAGGGGTTTTGTCGCAGGACGCCACATCATCACCTGCAATGGTCGACCTTTGCCGATGACGTCAACGGGTCACAACAATGAGGCTGTGGCGGGGGTGCGCTTTAAAGCCTGGCAACCAGCGTCAGGACTTCATCCGGTGATCCCGGTGCATGCACCACTCACATTCGATCTTGTCGATACATGGAACGGTCGCTCGCTGGGTGGCTTTGTCTATCATGTCTCCCATCCGGGCGGGCGCAATTACGACACTTTCCCCGTCAATTCCTATGAAGCGCAAGCCAGACGCTTGGCCCGGTTCCAGAATCATGGCCATACTCCCGGCCCGATCAATGTGCGACGGGAGCAACCATTGGCGGAATTCCCGCTAACACTCGATCTCAGGAGGAAACTTGCCTAGCGAAAGCGCCGCGCCGCGCAACCGCGATCGTCGGCAAAATGGTGGCTCGCCGCGCCGCGTCGAAAGCTGGACGGCAGGATACCAAGCCTTGCCTGGAGTCCCCGATGAATTCATCGACGGGAACGGGAAACCGCGCGCGCATTGGCAAGCTTTCCTCAACGCGCTGTCACGCATCGAAGATGATCAGATCGACCGTCGCTTTGCCGCAGCTGACCGACATATTCGCGATCTCGGCGTCTCCTATCGCGTTTATGGCGAAACCAATGAGCGCTCTTGGCCGCTCTCGCATGTCCCGTTGCTCATTCCCGAACGCGACTGGAACGAGATTGCAGCAGGGGTCACCCAACGCGCCGAATTGATGGAGCGGATTCTCGCTGATGTGTATGGCGAGGGAAACTTGGTGAATGAAGGCGCCCTGCCCGCAGCTGCCGTGACCGGCAGCGCGGATTTCATGCGCCCCATGCAAGGCGTGAAAGCGCCGGGCGGCCGCTGGCTGCGACTGTTTGCATGCGATATCGGGCGTGGTCCCGATGGGCGCTGGTGGGTGCTGGGCGACCGCGCGCAAGCGCCATCCGGCTCAGGCTATGCCCTGGAAAATCGCCTCGTTCTGTCGCGTGCCTTTCCCAATCTTTATCGCGATATGAATGTGCAGCGGCTCGCGCCCTTCTTCCGCGAATTCCGCAAGGGTCTGGCCGATTCCGCCACGCGCCCTGAACCTCGCATCTGCCTTCTCACTCCTGGACCCTATAGCCAGACCTATTTCGAACAGGCCTATCTTGCTCGCTATCTTGGTCTTCTCCTCGTCGAGGGTGATGATCTCATCGTGCAGGATGGCATGGTGCATGTGCGCACCATTGCCGGCCTGAAGCGCGCCGATGTCATCTGGCGCCGCGTCGATGCGGATTGGTGTGATCCGCTCGAAGCCAATGCTGCCTCTCATCTGGGTGTGCCCGGCCTCATTCAGGCGATCCGCAACGGCACGGTGACGGTCGCCAATATGCCTGGCACTGGCCTTGTAGAATCGCGCGCCCTTCTGGGCTTCATGCCCGCGCTGTGCAAACGCCTATTGGGCGAAGAGCTGCGCCTGCCCAATATCGCGACGTGGTGGTGTGGTCAGGAGAGCGAGCGCAAGCAAGTGCTCGAACGCCTTGATGAGCTGGTCATTTCCAGCGCCTTCTCCGAAACGCTGCCGGGAATGAAAGGCCAGCGCAATCTCATCGGCGCTGATCTCGATGCGCAGGCGCGCGCGCGCCTCATGGCTGACCTCGACAATCGCGCGATTGATTATGTCGGTCAAGAAATGGTGCAATTGTCGACCACGCCCGTATGGGACAACGGAAAGCTGACACCGCGACCCTTCGTGCTGCGCGTTTATGCAGCGGCGACTGAAAATGGCTGGGAAGTCATGCCCGGCGGATTCTGCCGAGTCTCCGATCAAGGTGATGCACGTGCAGTTTCCATGGGGGAAGGTGTGCAATCGGCCGATGCATGGGTGCTCGCTGACAAGCCGGTAGAAATGACAACTCTTCTGCCCACAGGCGATTCTGTGCGCGTGCGCCGTCTGCTCGGCAATCTGCCGAGCCGCGCCGCTGACAATCTGTTTTGGCTCGGCCGCTATATGGAGCGCGCCGAAGCGACGTTGCGCATCGTGCGTTGCCTGTGTGCACGCATCATGGATCCTGATTCAATGACGGGCGGCGGGCGCCAATCGACCATCCGACTTGTGCGTATGCTGAGTTCATGGGGGGCTGTGCCGCCGGAAATGGCCGAAGCCAGCACGGCAGAAATCGCCGCCACCGCGCTCCATGATAGGGCGCAAGTGGGCTCGTCTTTGGCCATCGCCACGGCTGCGCGCCGTGCAGCAGGCGTCATCCGGGAACGTCTGTCGCCAGATGCCTGGCTCTTGCTCAGTTCCTTGGAAACACGCCTCACCAAAGAAGATGTCAAATCTCTGCCCGAAGCTGAAGCCTATGATCAGGCCGACGCGGCGCTTCGCATCATCGCGGCCCTGTCGGGTCTCTATCAGGAAAATACCAATCGCGTGGCGGGCTGGCGTTTTCTCGACATGGGAAAACGCGTCGAGCGCGCCATCAACACCTGCCGATTTGCGCGCACATTCGCCGACAAGGATGCAACGGCCGAAAATCTCGACGTCCTGCTCGATCTGATCGATTCACAAATCACTTATCGCTCGCGCTATCTGATTGGCGTGGCGCTGGCGCCTGTGCGCGACATGGTTCTGCTTGATACATTCAATCCGCGCTCTGTCGCCTTCCAGGCGGAGCGCATCAATGAACATCTGGCCACTCTGCCAATCTTGCAAGAGGACGGCATTCTGGAAGCCCCCAGTCGCTTGTCTGTGAAGATCGTCTCCGACCTGAAGGTCGAAGCTGCGGATCATCTCGACCAGCAAAAAATTCTGGCCGTAGAGCAGCGCCTCATGGCGCTCGCAGAAGCGATTGCGCAGCGCTACTTTCTGCAAGGCGCGGGCGCGACGCGGCAAGGCCGCGAAATGGATCTGGCATGATCTACGATATTCGCCACGTCACGACCTATCGCTACGATTCACCGGTCTCGGCCGCGCGTTGCACATTGCGTCTTCTACCCTCCAATGATGATGGCCAGCGTGTCTTCGACAGCGGGCTTGAGGTGGCCCCGCATCCTGCCTCGGTTATCGAGCGCGCAGATTTCTTTGGCGCACGCGTCGCACAAGTCACGATTGCCAGCACGCATCGCGAATTGCGCATCACCGCTTTGTCACGTGTTGAAGTGGAGCGTCGCCCTGCACCGGCTGGCGAATTGACCCCGGGTTGGGAAAATGTGCGCCAGAATGCATCCGCATCTAATGCACTGGGGCCAAAAGCGCCGGCGCATTATCTTTATCCAAGCCGCGTCGTGCCGTTGCACGCGCCAGCAACCGCTTATGCGAAGGAAAGCTTTTCGCAAGGGCGCCCGATAGTGGAAGCGGCCGCTGAGCTGATGACCCGCATCCGCAACGACTTCAAATATGATCCCAAAGCGACAGCCGTCTCGACGCCCTTGTCAGAAGCATTTGAAGCTAGAGGCGGCGTCTGCCAGGATTTTGCCCATATTATGATTGCGGCTTTGCGCGGTCTTGGCCTGCCTGCTGCTTATGTGTCGGGCTATATCCGCACCCTGCCACCCGCGGGCAAACCACGCCTCGTTGGCACAGATGCCTCGCATGCTTGGGTGTCGCTCTGGTGCGGAGAAGCTTTCGGCTGGCTTGATTTCGATCCCACCAATGCGTTGATGGCCGGCAATGATCACATCGTTATCGCGCGCGGACGTGATTATGCAGATGTGTCGCCGATCGATGGCGTGATCCTGGCGTCAGGCAATCAAACGCTGACCGTCAGTGTGGATGTGGCCCCCAGCCAACGCATGGCCAATGATCCGCCTGCACATATTGAGGCATTGGTTTAGGCCATCATTGCGAGCGTTATATTTCGATGGCCACCCGCGCACTCTGGCCTTCTTCTTCGGCCGCACGACGCAAAGCTTCCTGCGCAGCATCAACTTCGCGCTGGCGGTTCCACATGGCCTGATAGACACCACCCCGCGCCAGAAGCGCTTCGTGGCGACCGCGTTCGACAATCTCGCCCTTGTCGAGTACGAGAATTTCGTCCGCATTCACAATGGTCGACAGGCGATGAGCGATCACAAGCGTTGTGCGACCCCTCGAGACGCGATCAAGTGCAGTCTGAATTTCGCGCTCGGTAAACGAATCCAGCGCAGAGGTTGCTTCATCCAGAATAAGGATGGGCGGGCCTTTCAAAATGGTGCGCGCAATCGCAACGCGCTGCTTTTCACCACCCGACAATTTTAAGCCGCGCTCGCCGACCTGCGCCTTGTAGCCATTGGGCACGGAGCGGATGAAATCATCGATCTGCGCAGATTTAGCGGCCTCGAAGACTTCTTCTTCCGTCGCATCCCAGCGTCCATAACGGATGTTATAGGCAATTGTGTCATTGAACAGGACGGTATCTTGCGGAACCATGCCAATCGCGTCACGCAGAGATTCCTGCGTGACCGATGAGATCTCTTGGCCATCAATGGTGATGTGGCCCGATTGCAGATCATAGAAGCGGAACAACAGGCGCGAGATCGTCGATTTGCCCGCGCCCGAGGGACCCACGATGGCGAGCGTCTTGCCTGCCGGCACTTCGAAACTAATGCCCTTGAGAATCGCGCGCTTAGGATCATAAGAGAAATGCACATTATCGAATTTCACATGTCCGGCTGCGACCTTCAACGGCTTCGCATCAGGGCTGTCCTTAATCTCGGGGTGCTGACCCAGAATCGTAAACATCATTTCAATGTCGATCACCGCCTGCTTGATCTCGCGATAGACCATGCCCATGAAATTCAACGGCTGGTAGAGCTGGATCATCATCGCATTGACCAGAACGAAATCGCCAATCGTATTGCGCCCATCGCGAATGCCCATGATGCACAGGATCATCACCGTCATCAGTCCAAGAGAAAAGATGAAACCCTGACCTGAATTCAGCACCGAGAGCGAGACATAGCTCGACACGCTGTTGCGCTCATAGCGCTCCATCGAGCGATCATAGCGCTGCGCTTCGCGCGCCTCGGCTCCGAAATATTTCACCGTTTCATAATTCAGAAGCGAGTCGATGGCCTTTGTATTGGCATCCGTATCGCTCTCATTCATGTTGCGGCGGATGGAAATACGCCAGTCCGTCGCAATCGTGGTGAATTTCAGATAGGCGAGGATCATGACGATCACCGCCAACGCATAGCGCCAATCAAATTCAAAGAAGAAGACGGCCAGAATCAGCGCGAATTCTACCACTGTCGGCACACCAGTGAGCATGGACATGCGCACGATCTGCTGGATCGCTTCGCGACCGCGCTCAAGAACGCGCGTCAGCCCGCCCGTCTTGCGCTCCAGATGAAAGCGCAGTGAAAGCTGGTGCAGATGGACGAACAATTCGTTAGCGATACGCCGCACAGCATGCATGGCAACGGCAGCAAACAATGCGTCACGAGCCTGCGTGAAGAACTGCATGAAGATGCGCAGCAAGGTATAGACAACCACCACCGCAATCGGCCCAACGAGAATCGCCGGCAGCGGCACATCGGCCTTGGGATCGGTTATGAGATCGGTTGTCCATTTGAACGAATAGGGCACAGCAATGGTGACAAATTTCGCGATCAACAACAGCGCCAGCGCACCCAGCACCCGGAATTTCAGATCGGTGCGCTCACCGGGCCAGATATAAGGCCACAAATGCTTCACCGTGGTGGCGAGCGAGGCATCGGCCTTGATGTTGCTGAAGGAGGACGAGTTCTGCTTGTGGTGCGGCGTCATGTTGTTCTTTGGGTGCCAGCCTGCCACGCCCCGAGAGGCGCACAAGATCATCAGGGAAAGTCAGGTGGTAGATATAGGCGCAAAAGCGCCTCCATGCACCCCAGCCGGGATGCAGAACACACAGGCAAGCGCCCTCAATTGGGTTTTGCGCCGCCCGGAACCACCAAAATCTGGTTGGGGTAAATCAACGAAGGGTCGCGGATTTGGTTCGTATTGGCCGCATAGATTTGCGTGTAGCGATAGCCTGAGCCCAAAAGGCGCTGGCTGATCCGCCACAGGCTGTCGCCAGGTTGCACGGTTACGCTCTGAACCTCGGTGAGGACGGCATGGGAGGCGCTGGGTGCCAGACCCGCTTGTGCAAAACCTAAGGGGCGGGCGGGATAATCAAAAGGCACTTCAACCTGCGCCAGAATTTGGCCCGCGCCATCCAGCTGATCAGCCCTGACGGCATAGGCACCTGCCGCCATGCCCTTTTCAATCTTCAATGACCAGCGACCATCTGGCCCGGCCTGAACATGGGCGAGCGCTGTGCCGTTCAGCGAAAGGCGAATCTGCGCCCCCGGCGTGCCTGAACCCGTGGCGTAAAAACCACCTGCCTCATCTGCCTCCACCGAGCGAATGGCCAGCACAATCGGGACCACCGCCTGCGCTTTGCTTGCCGCTGACGCCGGCGTGCGATCGGACAAAATCCGCGTTGGCGCGCCGGGCTCAGTCAGCGCAACCACAGGCTCGCCTTTGCCATTCTTAGGCAGGGCCACAGCGACAGTCTGTGCACGCTCGGCCGGCTTGCCGTTCATCGTCAGGCTCAGCAGATGCTCGCCCGGATTCAGCGCCGGCGGCACAATAACAAATTGTCCATTCAGATCGGCGGTCACGGTCGCAATGATCACGCCATTATTGAGCAATTGCACCTGCGCACCAGGCTCGGCCCGGCCGGCAACCACCGTCGAACCATCAGGTTCCACACTCACAATATCGAACGTAGCGACAACAGGTTGAGCGGGAGCTGGTCGTGGTGCGTCAGCCGGTTTCTGTGCAGGCATGACGACAGGCGTCGTGACGGCAAACAATTGCGGTGATTGCTCCATTGCGCGCCAAGCCAGAAACGCAATAGCCCCCACGGCCAAAGCCGTGCTGACACCGAACAAAAGGGGCCGCGATTGCGCCTGCATGTCGCCTTGCTCAAATTGAACCAGAATGAAGTCTAATCCGACACCGCGCTGAAAGCCAGAGCCCGTGTCTTGACCTCGTCATAAGGCAAAGCGAAAAGGAAAACATGACTGAGATTCGCAACATCTGCGTGTACTGCGGCTCCGCTAACGGCGTTGATGCTCTTTTCGTGGCAGCAGCCGCCGAGCTGGGCCGCGCCATGGCCGAACACGGAATTGGCCTTGTTTACGGCGGTGGGGACAATGGCCTGATGGGCACAATTGCCCGCGCCGTGCTCGACCATGGCGGGCATGTAACAGGTGTCATCCCCAGTTTCTTGCGCAAACGCGAATCCATGCTGGAGACAGCCCAAGAACTCGTGCTGGTGGATGACATGCATACGCGCAAGCGCATCATGTTTGAGCGCGCTGACGCCTTCGTGGCTTTACCCGGCGGCATTGGCACGTTGGAAGAACTGGTCGAACAATTGACCTGGGTGCAGCTCGGCCGCCATGGCAAGCCTGTGCTCGTCGCCGATGTCGGCGGGTTCTGGAAACCTTTACTGTCGCTCTTTGCACATATGCGCGAGCATGGCTTTATCCGCGAGGAATTCGAATTGCGCTATCTCGTCTCAGAAAAAATGAGCGATGTCGTGCCCATGCTGAAACAGGCCGCAGCCCGCAGCCAGACACGCGCACTCGACGAGCGCTTTTAAGCGCCCGCCTTCATCAGCTTCCAGTTGATGCCGTCGATCAAAGCCTGGAACGAGGCATCAATCACATTCGACGACACGCCAACAGTCGACCAACGCGAACCTTCACTGTCACCAAATTCGATCAGCACGCGCGTCACCGCATCCGTGCCGCCATTGAACACGCGTACGCGGTAATCGAGCAGCTCGAGGTCGTTGATGTGGCGCTGGTATTTGCCCAGATCGCTGCGCAGCGCCAGATCGAGCGCATTGACCGGACCATTGCCTTCGGCCACCGAAATCAGCGTTTGCCCGTCGACCGCAACTTTCACTACCGCTTCCGCCACGCTGACAAGATCGCCGTCTGCATTGTGCCGGCGCTCCATCACGACACGAAAACGTTCGACATTGAAAAAGTCTGGTACTTGGCCCAGCATGCGGCGCGCCAGCAATTCGAAAGACGCATCGGCACCTTCATAGGCATAGCCCAGCGCCTCTTTCTCTTTTACTTCGTCCAGCATGCGCGCCACGCGTGGATCATCCTTGGCAACATCCACGCCCAGCCGATCAAGCTCTGCCAGAATGTTCGACTTGCCCGCCTGATCGGAGACCAGAACCTTGCGGCGATTACCAACACTCTCGGGCGTCACATGCTCATAGGTGCGTGGATCTTTCAGCACAGCCGAAGCATGAATGCCCGCCTTGGTCGCAAAAGCTGAGCCGCCGACATAAGGCGCATGACGGTTTGGCGAACGGTTTAGCAGCTCGTCGAGCGTATGCGAGATTTTCGTGATCTGTGCGAGCTTGGACTCATCAACGCCGATTTCGAAACGCTCCGCATAATCCTTCTTCAACAGAAGCGTCGGGATGATGGTGACAAGATTGGCATTGCCGCAGCGCTCGCCCAAACCGTTGAGCGTGCCCTGAATATGGCGCACACCCGCGCGGATCGCGGCAAAAGAATTGGCCACACCATTGCCCGTATCATCATGGGCATGGATTCCCAGATGATCACCGGGAATGACTTTCGTCACCGCGCCCACAATATGTTCTATTTCATGGGGCAGTGTGCCGCCATTGGTGTCGCACAACACAATCCAGCGCGCGCCATTTTCAAACGCAGTCTTGGCGCAGCACAATGCAAATTCCGGATTGGCTTTGTAGCCATCGAAAAAATGCTCGCAATCGAGAATAACTTCACGCCCCGCTTTGCGCACATATGCGATGGAATCGGCAATGCCTTCGATATTTTCATCCAGCGTGCAACCGAGTGCGACATGGACATGATAATCCCATGTCTTGGCCACAAAGGTGATTGTGTCGGCTTTGGCATCAAGCAAAGCAGCAATGCCCGGATCATTGGCGGCCGAACGACCGGCGCGCTTGGTCATGCCGAAGGCTGCGAATTTCGCCTTGATCTTGGGGCGGCTAGCAAAAAATTCCGTATCGATCGGATTGGCGCCCGGATAGCCGCCTTCGACATAATCAATGCCCAGCGTGTCGAGCAGCGTCGCGATCTGGCGCTTGTCTTCCAGCGAAAAATCGACGCCGGTCGTCTGCGCGCCATCGCGCAATGTCGTATCGAAAAGGGTCAGTCTTTCGCGGGTCATGGCTGTGTTCCCGGGGCCGCAGAGGCGTTAAGGTCTTTGATCATCGTCATATAAGCAAGCCATTGCTCATCGACGATGCGTGTGTTCCGACTTTGCGGCACATAGTCCCGCTGCCGGAAGAAGGGTTCAGCTGTATCGCTGGCATCAACGGTGATTTTTTTGGCGCCACGCGCAGCCGCGAGCTTTTCCAGCGCATCACACAAAGCTGTGGCGACGCCTTCACGGATGATATTTGGCGAAACATAAAGATGCTCGATCAACAAATTGTCGCGCAGGGAAACAAAGCCAACAGGCTCGCCTTCGACCAGCGCCACCAGCGTCAGTGTCAATTCCAGTCGTTGGCCAAACGTCTGCTCGTCTTCGGCCAGCGCAATCCAGGCATAGCGCTGCTCTTCTGTGTAATCTTCAGCCGTCAGATCTTCGATGGCAGCCGCATAAATGGCGGCCAAGATAGGGGCATCTGCGGACAGGTAAGGGCGAAGTGCGATGGTCATGAGGCCACCACCTTTACGCCGTCATTGCCAGCGCAGCGAAGCAATCCATGGCACCAACCTCTGTTGATTTGCACTATGGATTGCCGCGTCGGGCCTGCGGCCCTCCTCGCAATGACGGAGAGGGCGCGTTTCATCGCTTCACCTCCCATGTCGTCACGGCTTCACCATTTGCGCCTTTGCCGTCTTTCAGCTGCACGCCCATGACTACAAGTTCATCACGCAGACGGTCGCTTTCGGCAAAATTTTTCTGTGTACGCGCGTCCAGTCGCGCCGTGACCAACCGCTCCACATCTGCCTTGAACTGCGGATCAAGATTTTCCACCGCACTTTCTTCGGCGCGCGCAATCCAGGAATCGGCGTTGAAGCCGAGCCATTTCGCACTATTGGCCAAATTCTGCGCGGCTGAATAATCATGCCGCGCTGCTTTGGCGAGTTCGGCCAGAGCAGCAAAAGCTGCAGCTGTGTTCAAATCATCCAGCAGGGCATCGATGATGCTGGCATGTGGCAGAGGCTGCGCCGAGGCAATTTTGTGACGCGCAACAAGCTCCCCCCAGGTTTCGAGTGTGTTTTCCGCTTCGTCCAAAGCGCGCGCGGTCCAGTCGATGGGCTGGCGGTAATGGGTGCGCAGCATGGACAATCGCAGCACATCACCGCTCCATGCCTTGCCGCCGAATCTATCACTCGCCAAAAGCTCGCGGATGGTGATGAAATTGCCGAGGCTCTTCGACATTTTCTCGCCTTCGACCTGCAGGAAGCCATTGTGCATCCACACATTGGCCAAGACCTGATGACCGAAAGCGCAACGCGATTGCGCGATCTCGTTTTCATGGTGTGGGAAAACAAGATCGATCCCGCCACCATGAATATCAAAGGTCTCACCCAAATGTTTCCAGCTCATCGCTGAACATTCGATATGCCAACCCGGACGCCCACGCCCCCAGGGTGAATCCCAGCCAGGCTCGTGATCTTTGGAGGGCTTCCACAAGACAAAATCCATGTCATCGCGCTTGTAGGCGGCGACATCCACGCGCGCACCCGCGATCATCTCATCCAATGGGCGACGCGAAAGCTGGCCGTAATCGCTCATCGAGGGCACGGAAAAGAGCACATGTCCTTCCGCCGCATAGGCGTGGCCAGCAGCGATCAGCTTTTCGATGATGGTGATCATCTCGCCGATATGCTCGGTCGCGCGCGGCTCAACGTCAGGCTTCAAGCAGCCGAGTGCTGCCACATCTTCGTGGAAGATGCGTGCGGTCTCTTCCGTCAAGGCGCGGATGGAAATGCCCCGCTCCGCCGCGCGTGCGTTGATCTTGTCATCCACATCCGTGATGTTGCGCACATAAGTGACTGAGCTCTGCCCATAGAGATGGCGCAGCAAGCGATAGAGCACGTCAAAGACAATGATCGGGCGGGCATTGCCGATATGGGCAAAGTCATAAACGGTCGGCCCGCACACATACATGCGCACATGTGACGCATCGATCGGCGCGAAGTCTTCCTTCTGCCGCGAGAGCGTATTGGTGAGCCGCAATTGCGGAGCCTGAGACATAGTTTCCCCTTCGGACCTGCTGGCCGGGGGCTTTGCTTCTTTACGAAGGTCTTGGGATGCAAGACGGCGCCAGCCAGCAGGGATGCTAGCTGATAATAATCCGGCAGATGGTGCAGGTCGTGCGCGTCATGGGGCGCAACATGGTCTGAAAGCCCCTGCCCCGTCAAGGCGGACCCGCTAAACAGGTTAACGGCTTTAACAAAGTCTCAACGGCTTTGCGCCATGCTGCACAACTGATCTCACCCTTTGCCCTGTTAGGCCGACCCATGCGTCTCGTGTCCCGCGTTCTTTGCCTTTTTGCGCTCCTCCTCCCCCCGTTTACGACAAAGGCGCAGGAAACTTTTTTTATCCCAAAAGACGAAGGCTATGGGGTCGGGGATTGTCTGGCGAGCGGGGCGAGCTGTGCCCGCACGGTGGCCGATGCCTGGTGCGCCGCCATGGGCCGGGGCCCTTCGGTCTCCTTTGGCCTGGCTGATGAGGCCACCCTTGAGCGCATTTCAACCAAGGCGCAGCGCGGCTACCGGGTCACCTGCGCCGATTAATCGCGGATCCAGTTCCCGAATTTGGGCGTGTCGCCGGCCGCTCCCCAAGGCTGCACCGGTACGCTGGACGTCGAGATCTTTGGGCTACCATCAACCATCTTGTCTGAATAGACCACATAAACCAGCACATCGCGCTTGGCATCACACCCGCGCACGATCTCCATCGTCTTGAAAATCAAAGATCTTCTCTTGCGGGGCATGACATCGCCTTGCTCGCTCTTCTCGCGAAACCGGATCGGACCATATTGTTGCCAGGCCAAGGAAATGTCGAAGACTTCCTCCGACAATCCCAAGGCACCGGAAATGCCCCCGCTCGGTCAATGTGTACCAGCAGTCAACCCCACCACGAGCAGGTCATCATTGGCATACATCGCGAACTTGTCGTTGGTGGGCAGGAGCTTGAAGACGGTAGATTTGCGGAAGATGGGGTCTGGTTCGCCCGCGGCCACCGCCACGCCCGGGGGGAGCAGTCCAAGCAAAAAGGCTGACGTGCGGTAACGCGTCATGGTCTCCCGATCTCCGCTCTGATATGGGAATGCACATCTGCCCGGCACAAGGCCCTGCCTTTTTACCGCCACCAAAGGCGCTCAAAAGAAGGGGAACGGACCCCGACTCGGGGCAGGCAAGACCAGGACAGGCTCAAGAGGATTTCATGACGCGGCATTCCCCTCAAAAACCCGCAGCGCGCATGCGCAGCATGAGGCATGTGCTGGCCGCGCTATTCCTGTTGAGCGGCGTGGGCGCGGCTGAGACTGACGCCCTCGCCCAAGCGGTAGACTGTAACCGCCTTCAGCAGCAACTCATTGCGATGGGGCCTGCGAGCCCCGCCGATCCCGCGCGCGTGCAACAATTCCGCGAAGCCGTGCAGCGCCAGGCGGGCGAGCTTGATCGAACAGTCGCCTATTCCAATTCCATCGGCTGCGGACGCCGCCAGTTTCTCTTCTTCGATGACAGCCCGCGCGAATGTGGAGCAATAGGCCAGCAAATCACGCGTATGCGCGCAAACCTCGAACAGCTAAGCACGCAGGCCGCACAGGCCGGCGGCGATGATCCTGCACGTCGCGAGCTGGTAGCCCGTTTTGATGCTTCATGCCGTGGCAACACTCAGCCGCGCAATGCGGGTGGCGGTTTCTTCGAGCAATTATTCGGCGGCAGCCGCACTGGCCAATCTGCGAGCGGCATCCCGCTCGACGCAGACCAGCCACCGGAAGAACCCGGCAGCGGTGCGCTCGCCTTGTGTGTGCGCACCTGCGATGGTGGCTTCTTCCCAGTCTCTTATTCAGCCAATCGCACGCGCTACCAAGAACTGGGCGAGCTCTGCCAAGCCATGTGCCCCAATGTGGAAACGCAGCTCTACACTATGGCCTTCGGCCGCGAAGTGGAGCAATCGGTCTCCGTCGATGGTCGACCCTATATGTCGCACCCAAATGCGGGACGTTTCCGTACAAAATATGATCCTGCATGCACCTGCAAAAAAGCAGAGCAGAGTTGGTCTGAAGCTTTGGGCAATGCCGAGCGCATGCTGGGTCGCGACAGTCGTCGCGACCAGATCGTGACGCCCGAGCGCGCCGCCGAATTGTCGCGCCCGCAAGCGGCTAAAGCACAGCCTGCCAAAAAGCCGGATCCGAAAGCCAGCCAAGCTGACCGCGATGCAGCTGCCGAAGCCGCAATTGGCTCACAAGCGCCAACCGCTTCACGCGACGCGACCGGCATTGCTGCGGGCGCTGTCAACAACAGCCGTAATTATACGCTGAGCGATGGCGCAAAACGCGATGTCGTAACGCCCGATGGAACTAAGAAGAGCGTCCGGACAGTCGGGCCGCAGCTTTAGGCCGCCCGATCAATGGCAAGAGCTGCGCGAGTTCCGGCCCGGATTCTCGTCCCGTCAAAGCTAAACGTAGCGGATGAAACAGCGTTTTGCCTTTACGTCCCGTCTGCTCCTTGATCGCACTCGTCCAGTGACTCCAAGTCTGCAGATCAAGAGGCTCTTGCGGCAAAAGTGCCAACGCAGCATTACAAAAATCGGCATCCTCGATAATCGGATCAACCACCTGATCGACAACATGCCACCAAAGCCGCACGTCGATGAAGGCTTCGAGATTGCCGCGCACCGCAAGCCAAAAGCTTTCAGCCTTTGCGCCAGTCACCCCTGCTTCCGTCAGGCGCGGAGCGATGGTGGCAAAAGGCAGGGCATGCAAGGTACGAGCTGAAAGTGTGGTGAGCTCCGCCTCATCAAAGCGCGCTGCACCACGCGACACATGCGATAGATCGAAGGCCGCGCCTAATTCCTCAAGCGAAGCCACAGGATGCACAGCATCTGATGAGCCTGTCAGGGTCGCCAGAGCGGCAATCGCCAAAGGCTCAATGCCCGCTTCGCGCAAACTGGCAATCGACAAGGCGCCGGAGCGTTTAGATAGGCCTTCGCCGCTCGCTGTTGTCAGCAGATTGTGATGGCCGAAGATCGGCGCTGCGCCTGCCAGAACTTCAAAGAGCTGAATCTGCACCGCGGTATTGGTGACATGATCTTCGCCACGAATGACATGGGTGATCTTGAGATCAATATCATCAACCACTGAGGGCAGCGTATAAAGATAGGTGCCATCTTCGCGGATCAGCACAGGGTCAGACAGCGAGCCTGCCTCAATCCGGCTTTCACCACGTACGAGATCCTTCCAATGCATTGTTCGCTCTTCGAGCTTGAAACGCCAATGGGCTTTACGCCCCTGAACTTCAAGGGCTGCACGGTCATCATCCGTCAGCTGCAGCGCTGCGCGATCATAGACCGGTGGCGCACCACGCGCGATCTGGCGTTTGCGGCGACGGTCCAACTCATCGGCTGTTTCATAGCAAGGATAGAGCCGGCCCATGCCCTTCAGCTTTTGCGCCGCTGCATCATAGAGTGCGAAACGCTGCGACTGGCGCACAATGAGATCAGGCGCAATGCCCATCCAGCGCAGATCCGTATCGATGCCTTGCGCATATTCCTCACGCGAGCGCTCCAGATCCGTGTCGTCGAAACGCAGGACAAAGGAGCCGCCATTTTTCTTCGCAAAAAGGAAGTTGAAAAAAGCCGTACGGGCATTGCCGATATGAATATTGCCCGTGGGCGAAGGAGCAAAACGAACGCAGGTCATGTCATTCCTCGAAACGCTCTGACGTGCCGAGCGGCTTTTTGGGGGCCAGCGCCGCATCAGGTGTGCGAACAGGCAGGCCAGGATCACAGAAGCGGTTGATGATCGGATAGCGGCGATCGCGGCCGAAATTTTTCAGCGTCACCTTCACGCCAGGCGCTGATTGGCGGCGCTTATATTCAGCCAGATAAAGCAAGCGTTCGATTTTTTTGACCACATCGACATCATGCCCACGGGCAACAATGTCGGAGACGCGCATCTCGCGTTCCACCAGACATTCGAGAATATCATCCAGCACCGGATAGGCGGGAAGCGAATCCTCATCCTTCTGGTTGTCACGCAATTCAGCGGACGGCGGCTTGGTGATGATATTTTGCGGGATCACCACGCCATCAAGGCCCAAGGCGCCCTCGGGCTTCCAGCGATTGCGCAAGCTGCACAGCCGGAAAACCTGCATTTTATAGAGATCTTTGATCGGATTAAAGCCACCATTCATGTCGCCATAAATAGTCGCATAGCCCACCGACATTTCTGACTTATTGCCGGTTGTCACCAGCATGGGGCCGAATTTATTCGAAACCGCCATGAGCAAAGTGCCCCGCACGCGGCTCTGCAAATTTTCTTCTGTCAGATCACGCACGCGCTCTGCAAAAAGGGGTGCCAAAATCTGTTCCATCCCCTCGACCGCAGGGGCTATAGGCAGATGATCATATCGCACCCCCAAAGCCTCGGCGCAGGCTTTCGCATCATCCAGAGAATCCTGCGACGTGTAGCGGAAGGGCAGCATGATGCAGTGAACACGCTCGGGCCCCAAAGCATCGGCCGCCATCGCTGCGCAAAGTGCCGAATCAATACCGCCCGACAGGCCCATGACCACGCCGGGAAAATTGTTTTTCTCGACATAATCGCGCAGGCCCAGAACGCAGGCCGCGTAATCAGCCTCATCGCCTTCAGGCAGCAATGCGCGCTCACCGGGTGCGCAGACCCAACCATCGCGTCCGCGCTCAAACGTGCACAAAGACACCGTCTCGCGAAACGCTGGCAATTGCACCGCAAGCGCACGATCCGCGTTCAGCACAAAAGAGGCGCCGTCAAAAACCAGCTCATCCTGCCCGCCCACCTGATTGAGATAGACGAGCGGCAGCTGGTTTTCGATTACGCGTGAAAGCGCAATTTGCACACGCTCATCATTCTTCGCGCGCCAATAGGGCGAGCCATTGGGCACGAGCAGAATTTCCGCGCCCGTCTCGGCCAGACACTCGCAGACTTCATCGCCCCAAATATCTTCGCAAATCGGAATCCCGATCCGCACGCCCTTGAAGACAATGGGACCGGGCACAGGTCCGCGGGCAAAAACGCGCTTCTCATCGAAGACGCCGTAATTGGGCAGATCGACTTTGAAGCGCACGGCCTCGATGCGGCCACCTGCCAGCAGTGCATAGGCATTGTAGAGTTGACCATCCTCGGCCCAGGGCAAACCAACCAGAAGTGCCGGGCCACCATCTGCCGTCTCGCGCGCAAGCTCTTCGGCCGCCGCCCGGCAGGCTTCCTGAAAGGCGGGTTTCAGCACGAGATCTTCCGGCGTATAGCCCCCCAGATTCATCTCGGGGAACATGACGAGATCAGCGCCCTTGGCCGCAGCTTGCGCCCGCACGGCACGCACGCCGCCCGCATTGCCGGCAATGTCACCGACAATGGAGCGGGTCTGGGCAAGGGCGAGGACGAGGCGATCCGTCCGGGCGGGGGAAAGGGTCATGGAAATCATCTAACCCGACAGGAGCTAAGGGGCAAATTCTGCCCTTCCGTCATTGCGAGCCAAAGGCGAAGCAATGACGATGTTATTGGAACACATAAGCATCCATCATCAGCACGCCATATTCGCAAGATGTGTGGACGCGTGTGCCTTTGGCACCCTCGCCTGCCGCCCCGTAGGCGAAAGGCAGGGGCAGGAAATGTTCGGGGCTTGGGTGGTTTTCGCGCGCATAGGGCGCGCTCACAGCCCAATCGGCCAGATCATCAGCATGGCCCGTGCGCAGCGTCTCATATGTCCAATCAGCAAAACCGGTCACCCACTCCGGCGGCGGCAGATCGCCACCCGCACGGCGCAATTCGTAAAGATTATGCGTGAGCGAGCCAGAGCCGACGATGAGCACGCCCTCTTCGCGCAAAGGCGCCAGCGCACGACCCATAGCAATATGATGCCCCGCGCTCATCTGCGTCTGCACCGAGATTTGGACCACCGGAATATCAGCATCCGGATACATGAGCTTCAAAGGCACCCATGTGCCGTGATCAAAGCCACGATTTTGCAAACGCTGCGCATCCATGCCCGCAGCGCCCAGCATATGCGCGGCGCGCGCGGCAAGCGCGGGATCACCAAGTGCCGGATATTGCATTTCAAACAGCGGGCGCGGAAACCCTCCGAAATCATAGATCATGGCGGGCTGAACATCGGCGGTCAGCGCGGGCAGGTGTGTTTCGAAATGCGCGCTGGCAATGAGAATGGCTTTTGGACGACCAAGCTCCTTGCCAAATCCTGTCAGAAAACCGCGCGCAGGCGTCTCCCCAAGCATGATCAGCGGCGAGCCATGTGAGACGAAGATGGAGGGGTATGCGCTCATGAGAATCTCCAACTGTCATTGCGAGCGTCAGCGAAGCAATCTAGGGGCACCACGTGAGGCTTCTGGATTGCTTCGCTGACGCTCGCAATGACGGGGCTTAAGCCTCGTCATTCCGCTGCGTTGGTTGCGGGCTGCGCTTTTCCGGCGTGTTCCACTTTCAGCAATTCAGCCACCAGAAAAGCCACTTCAATCGCCTGTTCAGCGTTGAGGCGTGGATCGCAATAGGTGTGGTAGCGGTCACGCAGATCTGTTTCGAGAATTTGGCGGGCACCACCCGTGCATTCGGTCACATTCTTCCCCGTCATCTCGAGATGCACGCCGCCCGCATAAGTGCCTTCCGCCTGATGAATGGCAAAGAAGGAGCGGATCTCGCTCATAATGCGCTCGAAGGGCCGCGTCTTATAGCCCGAAGCAGAGATCGTATTGCCGTGCATCGGATCGCACGACCAGATGACCTTCCGGCCTTCGCGCTCAACCGCACGTATAAGCGATGGCAAATGATCAAAAATCTTCTCCGAACCAAAACGCGCAATCAATGTCAGGCGTCCAGGTTCATTCGCAGGATTGAGCACATCAATCAGGCGTAACATATCATCAGGCTTGAGCGAGGGGCCGCATTTCAGACCGATCGGATTTTTGATCCCGCGGCAATATTCAATATGGGCATGATCGATCTGGCGCGTGCGGTCGCCAATCCACACCATATGGCCGGAAGTGGCATAAGGATCGCCGCTGGTGGAATCGATGCGGGTCAGCGCCTGCTCATAGCCCAGTAGAAGCGCCTCATGCGACGTATAGAAATCCGTCTGCCGTAACTCCTGATGTGCTTCACTGTCAAGACCAATGGCCTTCATGAAGGCGAGCGTCTCAGTAATGCGATCAGCCAATTCCTGATACCGCGAGGATTGCGGGCTGTTGCCGACAAAACCCAACATCCAGCGATGTGCATTTTCCAGATTGGCATAACCCCCGGTCGCAAAAGCGCGCAGGAGATTGAGCGTGGCAGCTGATTGCCGATAGGCCTCGATCTGGCGGCGCGGATCGGGCGTGCGCCCTTCCAGCGTGAATTCGGAATCGTTCACAATATCGCCGCGATAGATCGGCAGCTCGACTCCATCAATTTCTTCGGTCGGATTCGTGCGCGGCTTGGCGAATTGGCCTGCGATGCGGCCCACTTTCACCACCGGCAAAGAACCCGCAAAAGTCAGCACCACCGCCATTTGCAAAAACACGCGGAAAAAATCGCGGATATTGTCAGCCGAATGTTCGGCAAAGCTCTCGGCGCAATCACCGCCCTGCAGCAAGAAGGCCTCGCCAGCCTGCACTTTCGCCAAAGCTTTCTTCAGCTTGCGCGCTTCGCCCGCAAAAACCAACGGGGGAAAGCCAGACAGCTGGCGCTCCACATCGCCCAATGCGGTGGCATCGGGATAGACGGGGGCCTGCTGGATCGGCTTTGAGCGCCAGGATTCAGGGGTCCAATGTTCGACAGGCATCACAAACTCCAATGGCTCCGCGCCATGACCGTGACACCCCTCCCCGGCCCCGGTCCAGCACGCGAGGCCTTATACAACAAAGCTGGCGCATAGGGTGATGGATTTTCCGCAACCTTTGTCGCAGACGCCGCCTCAAACGGCGACGTCAGGTCCGGGCGTCTCGCGCAAATAGCGCGCGGTGCGGTTGCGCAAGGTCACCAGCTCTTCAGCTGCTGTCGGATGCACGGCCATTGTGGAGTCGAAATCGGCTTTTTTCGCCTTGAGCTTCACAGCGATACCAAGCAGCTGCGCCATCTCTCCGGCCTCATGGCCCAGAATATGAACACCCAGCACACGATCTGTTTCGCCATCGACGATAATTTTCATTAGCGTCTTTTCAGCCCGCCCCGACAAAGTGCCTTTCATCGGGCGAAAGCTCGCCTGATAAATATCGACAATGTTGAAGCTGCGACGCGCCTCGCTTTCGCCGAGGCCCACTGTGCCGATCTCTGGCGTGGTGAAGACGGCTGTCGCAACATCGCTGTGATCGACCGCCACCGACTTGCCGCCAAATTGCGTATCGGCAAAGGCATGGCCTTCACGAATAGCCACTGGCGTCAGATTGATGCGATTGGTCACATCACCCACCGCAAAGATCGACGAGACATTGGTGCGCGAAAAGGCATCAACCTTGATCGCGCCAACGCCATCCATCGCCACGCCAGCAGCCTCAAGCCCAAGTCCGTGCGTATGCGGGCGCCGTCCTGTAGCCAGCAATATCTGATCGAAGATGCGTGTCTGCCCATCAGCAAAGGCGACATGCAGGCCATCGGCCTTTTTGTCGATGTGTGTCGGCAATGTGCTGGCCAGAATATCAATGCCCGCATGCTGCAATTCGACGCGCAAACCATTGCGCACGTCTTCATCAAATCCGCGCAGAACATTGTCAGCGCGGAAGGCGAGCGAGACTTTCGAACCAAGCCGCACAAAAAGGCTGGCAAATTCCACCGCAATATAGCCGCCGCCGATCACAAGCAGGCGCTGCGGAAAGTCTACCAGATCGAACAGCTCGTTGGACGAGATCGCATGCTCGACGCCGGGCACGGCTGGCTCCAGCACGGGTGTTGCGCCAGTTGCCACAAGGATCATCTTCGCCGTGATGCGACGACCATCCTTCTTCAGCACGATTGTGTGCGGATCGAGGATCTCAGCGCGATCCTGCACAATTTCGACACCAGCCTTAGCGAGATTGGTCCCGTATATGGCCGAGAGCCGCGTGATTTCTTTTTCCTTGGCTGCAACAAGCGTTGGCCAATGAAATACAGGCTTTTCGGGCAGCGTCCAGCCAAAGCCTGCAGCATCCGCAAAATCATCCGCAAAGCGGCTCGCGTAGACATAAAGCTTCTTGGGCACACAACCACGAATGACGCAGGTGCCGCCCATGCGGAATTCTTCAGCAATCATGACCTTTGCGCCATGAGTGGCCGCAATGCGGGCAGCACGCACGCCACCCGAACCACCACCTATGACGAAAAGATCAACATCGAAGGACATGCGCCTTGCTTTCGCTTAGAGGTCGTGACCCTTTTTCTTCATCTCCGCGCGCACACGGTCAACGACCGTGACCGAGAGATCGCGGTTCCACGAATCCATCGACTGCATGATCCGGTTCATCGAGACCGGCTGCGTCTCGACATATTTCTTGCCTGCCGGCGTCTTCAAAAAGGCCACAACGTCCTTGAGTTCCGGCTCGGTCATGGAGCTGGCCAGAATGCGGGCCGATTGATCGACCATCTCATCCGTGCGCTTGTTGAATTCCGGCAGGATGATTTCTTTCAGCACTTTGTCGAGATCGGCGGCAATCTCCGGACGCGTGCGCGTGAAATTCATCTGCATCTCGCGCAAGATGCCCGGTATCAAGCTCTCAAACCCCTTGTTAAGGCCCGATAGAATCGACAGCTCCTTGCCGAGCGCAAATTGCACATCGCTCACGACAGGTGCGGCCGGCATGAAGGCCGGAGCCTTGGGCTGAGCCTGCGCCAAAACAGGAAGCGGCGCGGCTACCAAGAGCGCGACAGCGACAAGGCGAATAAGATTGGTGTTCATCTGGGTCCGTCCCTTAAAAAAAGTCACGCGAGAGTGCCGATCACTTCAAGACCCGCCTCATCCGCTACGATCACTGCACGAGCGAGCCCGATGAAGAGGCCGTGCTCGACGACCCCCGGGATCACGTTCAGGGCCTGAGCAAGTCCATCGGCATCGGGAATCGCACCGAAATGGCAGTCGAGAATGGCATGCCCGCCGTCCGTGACCAAAACATGACCGTCAGCGGTCCGGCGCAGCTTCACCTCGCCCGAGCAGCCATAGGCCTTTCCGGCGGCAATCACATGCAGGCGGCTCGATTCGAGGCCGAAGCGGTCGACTTCCACCGGTAACGGGAATTTTCCCAGCACATTGACCTGCTTGGACCGGTCGGTGACGACCACCAGGCGGGTCGAGGCAGCCGCCACGATTTTCTCGCGCAGGAGTGCCGCGCCGCCGCCCTTGATGAGACGCATCTGCGGGTCAAATTCATCCGCGCCATCGATGGTCAAATCAAGTTGGGGGGTCTCATCCAGCGTCGAGAGGGGAATATTGAGCTTTTCCGCCTGTTCGCGGGTGCGCTCGGAGGTCGGAACGCCAACCACTTGGAGGCCCTGGGCTACTTTCTTGCCAAGCAGCGCGACAAAATGGGCGGCGGTCGAGCCTGTTCCTAGGCCAAGCTTCATACCGGGCATGACCAGTTCGACGGCACGCGCGGCCGCAAGACGTTTGGCGGCATCGGCTTTGTCGATCATAGGGAGCGCTCCGGCCACAAAATCAGGATCCTCCGGCGCTTAAAGGCTTCCCCGACGAAAGGCAATCGGGTGTGATTTGACGGTACGGGCTTTTCCCCCTAGGGCGAGGCCCATGATCCAAATCCCCGACGCTCCACTTCTCGTTTTCGACCTCGATGGCACTCTGGCCGAAACAGCCGGTGACCTGACCAACACACTCAATGTCATTCTCGAACGGGAGGGCTTAGCCCCCGTGACGCTGGATGATGCCCGCAAAATGGTCGGCGCAGGAGCACGCGCGCTGATCCAGCGCGGCTTTGCCGCAGAGGGGCGCAGCGTCGACGGCGCAAGGCTCGACAAGCTCTTTTCCGATTTCCTTGCCCATTATGAAGCCCACATTGCAGATGTCAGCCATCTCTATGATGGCGTGACCCCGGCACTCGATCGGTTTGAGGCGGCGGGCTACGGCTTTGCCGTCTGCACGAATAAGGTAGAAGTGCCCTCGAAAAAATTGCTGAAGGCGCTTGGCATTGACCACCGCTTCCGTGCCATCTGCGGTCAGGACACCTTTCGCGACAATGGCGTCAACATTGCCAAGCCGGATCCGCGCATGTTGAACATGACCATCGAAATGTCGGGTGGGCATCCTTCGCGCGCGATCATGGTGGGCGATTCACGCACCGACATTGATACGGCCAAAGCAGCAGGTATCCCCGTAATTGCTGTAGATTTCGGCTATACGGACCAGCATGTCTCGGCTTTTGCTCCTGACATCGTGATCAGCCATTTCGATCAATTGTGGGATGCTGTGCATACAATCGAAAAAACGAGGGCCTGAGAGAATGATCCGCGACACAAGACTGGCGGTGGGAATGGGTGTGGCCTTCCTGCTCGGGCTCCTTTGGGGCGTTTATGAAGGGGGAACGCCGGGTGAAATTTTCCTGAGTGGCTCGTTAGCAGTCGCCGGCTCGGTCGCCACTTGGCCCTTGTGGCGCCCGCGCAACTGAACTCTCAGCGTTCGCCCTGACGAGGACCAGTCAGCTTTTTCCGCTGCACCCACCGAAAACCTTCGTGCCGCGTGATGACCGCCATATCGATGGGCCCGCCCACGGTCTTGGGCTGCACATCGGCACGGAAACGCACATAACCGACTGTCGCATCTGCCAGAAAGCGCGCCAGTGCAACCGCATCATGGATGGGCATACCAGGTGTCACCAGTGTCGGGCTTGAGGTTTCGTTCATGCCTTCGAGTGTGAAGTCATCACTCATCAGGCGATGCAGGCATTCACCGGCACCTTCCCAGCAAACGCCATATTCGGTGGGCGACCAAACCTGCGACACGCCCACGCCCTGACTGGAATCGAAAACCAGGTTCCAGACTTCCGGCGTGTCAGAAAGCGCAGAATAACCCGCAATGATAAGCGTGGAGCGCAGCTTGGCCACCTGCATGGGGGCCATTGAACGCAGATAATCCTGCAAACGATGCACCACGGATTCAACCGTATAATTTGTCTTGTCGAAAGATCCTTGACCCTTGCGGTTCAGCGCACCAAAATCTTTCAGCACATCAATAAAGGCTTTGTTGTTGATCGCAGCGTCGCCTGCCACCAGCACACCAATCGGTAAACCCTTGATGAGCTGCATGGTTTTTTCGGCCGAATAATAGACCTGCCCACGATGCTCCACCGCGCTGTCGGATGCGAGCACGACGCCGTCTTGTACGGAAATGGAAATAACAATTGTCAATGCAAACCACTCGAAGCTTAAACGTCGCCGTCTCATCATCGCGGCGGCTCGGATTTATGAAACATCTATAATGAGCCGACAAGAGCCTGCTCAAGTCAGACATTGCTTCGCTCAGAAAAAATTAGCGCGCAGACCGCGCAGTATAGCCACGCCTCTGCATGCATCTGACATAGGCCGATTGGTCCAAGCCAGTACTTGCACTTGCCTCACCGCGACACTCTGCTTGATCTCTCTGCCCTTGGCGCAACAAGCCCGGATCTCCGGCCATGCGGCGACCATCATTGCGGGCCCAGACATAGCCCTCAACGGAGGGAGTATTTTGCGCTACGCGCGCAGAGACCTGAAAGGGATTGGGACGACCAATACGGCCCGAGCAACCTGCAAGAAGAGAGCAGAGCAACACACCTGAAACGCATTTCATGATCATGTCGACATGCTTTCCAAGATCAAGACGGAGCAAAAACGACCAGAAACATCAGCCTGGGCAGCGGGCCCGCCACGGCCATGCCAGGGATAAAGGCACGTCAGCTGCAACAAGCCAGCCTCCCCAGACAGGATATTGAGCCTTGTCGACCCAGCCGGAAGCTCAACCATTGCGATGCAAAACGAATAGTAAATCCATGCTGCCCAAAGAAAAAAGACAAATCAAGCCCCATTGAAGGAGGCTTTTGCAAAGGTCCGTGAGGGAGCTTCAGCTGCGCCATATTTTTACAGCTTGATCTTCACAGAAGAGCATTCACAGCCGCCATTGGCCGTCTATACTGACCTCATAAAAAAAGAACAGGGAGGTCGTCACTATGCTCATCATCGACAATGCAACCGTCAGCGAAATCCTGTCCATGAAGGACTGCATTCGCGTGCAGGAAGAGGCCTTCCACAAATTGCCGGAAGGCGGCGCCATTCATCGCCCGCGCATCGACATGTATTTTCCTTGCGAGCGCGAGGATGGTTATTTCCGCTGGGGCTCGATGGAAGGTGCAAATGATGGCTATTTCGCCATTCGCATGAAATCCGACATTATCACCTGGCCGAAAACTGCCGATGGCGGCTGGACCGAAGACAAGTGGTGCGGAGAACCAGGCACTTATTGCGGCGTCATCTATCTCATCTCGACCAAAAATGCTTTGCCGCTGGCTTTCATCAATGATGGCGTGTTGCAGCATATGCGTGTGGGGGGTGGTGCCGGCATTGGCGTGAAATATCTCTCGCGTGAAGATTCCCATGTGGTTGGTATGCTGGGATCAGGCGGCATGGCGCGCACATTCTTGGAAGCTTTCTCCTGCGTCCGCGATATCAAGCAATGCAAGGTCTACAGCCCCAACCCAAAGAACCGCGAAGCCTTTGCGGAAGAAATGTCGAAAAAACTCGGCATTGAAGTGATCGCCGTCGACAATCCAAAAGCGGCACTCGATGGCGTGGATATTGTCTCTTCGGCCACCGACAGCATGAAGCCCGTTTATGATGCCGATTGGCTGCGCCCCGGCCAGCACGTCACCAATCTGGGCCGCCGCGAAATGCCTGATGCTGCGACCAATAAATTTGACGTGGTCGTGCGCCAGGGCACAGCAGGCCTGCAAATGAAACAGACGGAGCGCTTCCAGGCTGAGCGCGGCCTTTCGCCTGCGGCCTATATCGGCGGTAGCGTTGAAGAGATGAAGCGTATTCCTGAAAAAAATCCGCAGCCTGGTTTTGGCGGCGACAATCCCGACTTCATGGATCGCGGCAAGGGCGGCGACAAGCCCGACTTTGCTGATCTTGTGACCGGCAAATGCAAGGGCCGCACAGATCGCGACCAGATCACTTTCTATCGCAATGTCGGCAATCAGGGCCTGCAATTCTCCTCCGTCGGCGGCCTCGTCTATGAGGAAGCGCGCCGGTTGAAGCGGGGCCGTGAAATCCCGACAGAATGGTTTCTGCAAGATATTCGTGACTGACGGAGATTGATCATGTTGCGCCGCCTTGCCCCTGCTATTGCTCTCATCACTTTTGCAGCTCTGGTCTTGCCCGCTCACGCCCAAAGCGACGCGGATTTTTACAAGGGCAAAACAATGTCGGTGCTGATCGGCTTTGGGCCGGGCGGCGTGAACGATGTCTGGGCGCGCCTTCTGGCGCGCTACATGCCCCGCCACATGCCACATGAACCGACCATGGTGGCACAAAATATGCCGGGTGCGGGGACGCTGAAACTGGCCAATCATCTGGCCACTGGCGCCCCGCGCGATGGCTTGGTCTTTGGCCTGATCAGCCGCGGCATCCCGCTGGAGCCGCTGCTGGGGGGCGCCAATGTGCAGTTTGATCCGCTGAAGATGAACTGGATCGGCTCACCGGATACAGACACAACAGTGTGCGCCACGCGCAAAGATGCGCAAGTGCAGAAGCTCGCTGATCTGCGCACAATGGAACTGGCTGTTGGTGCCACAGGCTCTGGAGCCGACAGCGCGATCTATCCGGAATTTCTTGCCGAATTTCTCGGCTTCAAATTCAAGACGATCAAAGGCTATCCCGGCTCCAACGAAATCGTCATGGCAATGGAGCGCAAGGAAGTGCAAGGCATTTGCATGGCCTATTCATCCGTTGCCCGTACACGCCTGTTCAATGACGGTGAGCTGAACCTGCTCTTCCAGGCCGGGCTTGAAAAAGACCCCGCCATTCCAGCCTCTGTGCCCCTGACGACGGAAATGACCGCCGGCAACCAGCAAGACACGGATGCGCTGCGCCTATTTCTAGCCCGCGCGGCTTTGGGGCGGCCATTTATGGCGCCACCTGGCGTGCCCGAAGGGCGCATTAAAATCCTGCGCAAAGCTTTTGACGATACAATGGCCGACAAGGCTTTGATTGATGAAGCCCAAAAGCTGAAACTGGCGGCCGAACCGATCTCCGGCGAGCGACTTGCGCAGATCATTGCCGGGATCTACACGACTCCTCCACAGGTCGTACAGCGCGTCACCAAGATTCTGGGCAATGTGTCCGGGCCGGCCCAACAATAAGAAACGCGCGGAAAAGAAAGCAGCGGAATGGCAGGAGCCGAACCTCTGGGTGCGCCGAAAGGTTTTGAGGCTGTGCTGCCAGGGCTTGCTTTGGCTGGCGCACTCGCGCTCGGTACCTATCTGCTGGCACCCTTCATTGCGCCCGTCGCACCCCTGCCCGCGCTTGTGATTGCTCTGATTGTCGGAATCTGGCTGCATCCACTTGCCGCGCGTCCGCTGTTTGCGCCGGGCCTGCGTTTCTGTGTCTCAACCATCTTGCGCATCGCGGTTGCGCTGCTGGGCCTGCGTGTCGCCTTGGGCGATATTGCGGCGCTTGGACTGACCACGGCAATCATTGTCATGCTCGCCATGGCGGCAACCATTGTGTGCGGCCTCTGGCTTGCGCAGGCCCTTGGCCTGTCGCGTAGTTTTGGTGCACTCGCGGGCGTGGCAACGGGTGTGTGCGGAGCCTCCGCCGCCCTCGCCACATCGAGCGTATTGCCTACCTATCCGGGCAAGGATGCCGACACCGTCTTCGTGATTGTCGCCGTCAATCTGCTCTCGACCATAGCCATGGTGGCCTATCCGCCACTGGCGCAAGTACTCGGGCTTAGTGAGACGGCCACGGGCACGCTTCTGGGCGGTACAATTCACGATGTGGCGCAGGTGGTGGGGTCCGGCTATGCTGTCTCGGAAACAGTGGGCGCCTCAGCCGTCATTGTGAAATTGTTCCGCGTGCTTCTGCTCCTGCCGGTAATCCTGATCATCGGACGCCTTTTTGCACAGCCAGCCAATGACGCGAAAGTGCCATTGCCGATCTTCGCTTTCGTCTTTCTAGCGCTTTGTCTGCTGAACAGCGCTATGCCGCTTGTACCAGGATTGATGCCCATCTATACGCCCGCCAAGGCCATCGCAGGCACGCTTTCCAGCTGGGGCTTGCTCATCGCTATCGCCGCTCTTGGGCTCAACACATCGATTACCTCGATCACAAAACTCGGTATCCGCCATATAGCGACGGTCACGGGCACGACGCTGGTTATTCTGGCTTTTGTCGCCACAGGCCTCGCCTTGAGTTCGCAGCTAGGCATCCTGTAACTTAGAGAAAAAAGGAGACGATCGTGACGCTGATCTTGTCGAATGACGATGTCGAAAACCTTCTCTCCATGCCAGATTGCATCGAAGCATTGGAAACCGCCTATCTTGATCTTGCAGAAGGACGCGGTGTCTCGCGCCAGCGCTCTGATTGCATTACGCCCACGACCTGGCACGAAGATGCCATCTACGGCCTGAAATCCATGGATGGTGTGGTGCCAGCCTTGGGCGTCAGCGCCATTCGCATCAATTCCGACATTGTCACCAATCCGCTGGTCGGCAATTCGCGTCGCCGCGTCAAAGTGCCCGCCGCGCCAAATCAGCGCTATGTCGGGCTTGTGCTTCTCTTCTCGACACATAATGGCGAACCACTCGCCATTTTTCCCGACGGCGTATTGCAACATATTCGCGTGGGCGCCACCAACGGTTTGGGCATAAAATACATGGCGCGGCCTGATGCGCGCTCAATTGGCATTTTGGGATCAGGCTGGCAGGCCGAAACACAACTCACCGCAGCCTGCGCGGTGCGAAAGATCGAAACCATCCGCTGCTTCTCGCCCAATAAAGACAATTGCGAGGCTTTTTCTGCGCGCATGAGCGAGGTTTTGGGTATTGAAGTGCGCCCCGTCGGCCAGCCCGAAGATGCCATTGCGGGTGCTGACATTGCGATGTGTGCCTCAAATTCGATTGACCCTATTTTCTTCCAGCAATGGATTGAGCCCGGCATGCATCTGTCCTCAATCAAAAAACCCGAGATTGAGCCCGCCGCCATCCGCGCCGCCGACAAGATTGCCGTCCATACCCATGACACCGCGCCGATACTTGTGGTGGCGAAAGATGCCAAGTTCCGCGAAAGCGCAAAGCAAGCGGGATGGAATGCAGCCAAACAACTCGACTTCAAAGCCTTCCCAACTTTGCCTGACCTGATTGCCCATCGCGTGACCGGACGCGATGCGCCAGAACAAGTCACCTGCTTCCTGAACAATCTGGGCCTGGGCTATCAATTCGCCGCGGCTGGATCCGTGATCTATCGCCGCGCAAAAGAGCGCGGCATCGGCAATGAATTGCCCACCGACTGGTTTACCGAGACCGTACATCCCTGAGGACAAGACTGATGAAACTGATCTATGCCGCAGCTATCACCATCGGATTTTTTGCCACGCCCGCCTTGGCGCAGCAATTCCCGAAAGATTTTCAGGGCGAATGGATTGCCGAAGGTGATGAACCATCGATCTGCAAGCCCGGTGCGTTTGATCGCATGGAATCGGATGCGATCATGAAAGTGACAGCGCGCGATACCACACAGATTGAATCAAGCTGCCAATTAAAAGGCTTCAAAGGCCAGACCTTCGGCGCAAACGTGCGCCTGTCCTGTTCAGGCGAGGGAAATACATGGCAAGTCAATGACATCTGGAGCGTGCGCAAAGTCGCAGGCCGCACGTTGCTGATCACAGCCAGCGCAAAAGACAACCGCATTTCGGTTCTGGCAAAATGTGAGTGAACGAATTGGAGGGCGCCAGACCAAAGCTGGACATCTGCTTGCACAAAGTTTGCACTCGGCTTTCTGTTAGCATGTGTGAGCACGCATGCATTTGCCCAGACGAATTTGCTCACTTGCGTCAACACAGAAAATGGGTTCACGACGACCTTCCTTGTCGACAATCGGGAGCGGTCGATCACGCATCTGTCATCTTATGCGCCAGATACCAAGCAACGATTTTCAATCAACGAAAAAATGAATTTGCTGGAATTCAATGCATCCCGTGCC
>CANJVX010000028.1 GCA_947478405.1 Beijerinckiaceae bacterium
CGGCTCCGCAACCCGGACCAGCTCCGCCGACCGCGCTAGCGTCAAAGCCGAATTTGAACTAAGTTTGAAAGTGGACCCGTCGATAAGGGCCGATCACTTGATCTTCATGATATCGATGCATTGATGGGCTTGATTGATAAGGTTGCGCGTAACATCGGCGCGGAGAGGCCTTGAGTGGCCGCTGGTGTTGGTCAATTCAGATCTAGCTCGGGAACCCATCTCAAAAGCTATTCGGTAGAGGTGGCAGCCCCCCTCCCCCCGCAACCAAACTTCTTAAAACTCAAACATGTCAAAACACGCCTTCGAAGAAATGCGCGGGGCGTTTGCGTTGGCCCGCATCGCGATACACTTGCCCGATAGCTGGAAAAAGCTCTTTCCTTGTTGTGCGACGCCTCTACAATAATGAAGCTGGTCGGAATACCGGCTGCGTCATCGAGGAAACGTTTCCGGAGAGCTGTTTCATGGCTTCCAATCAATTCACGCGTCGGGGTGTCACCGGTCTCTTGGCGGGTGCGGGCTTTGCGTCTGTTGTGCCGGGCGCACAGGCGCAGGTCGCTGGTGGCGACAAGAATATCACCTTCATCGTTCCGTTCAGTGCGGGCTCGGGCCCCGACACGATTGGCCGTATCTGCGCGCAATATCTGCAGCAGAAATGGAAGCAGACCATCATTGTTGATAATCGCGTGGGTGCGTCCGGCAATATCGGCACACAGGCTGTGGCACGCTCGACGCCCGATGGCACGACCATGCTGGTTACCGCCAACACGCTTGTTATGAATGTCAGCCTGTTCAAAAATGTGCCCTATGATCCGGTCGCGAATTTTGCGCCCGTGGCGGGTCTTGTTTATTCGGTCTTTGCTTGCGCGGTTCACAAATCACTTGGTGTGAATACATTTGCCGAGCTCGTTGCGCTCGCCAAGGCCAAGCCGAATGAGATCAATTTCGGCTCACCGGGGCCCGGCTCGCCCCATCATATTGCGCTGGAATTGTTCAATCAGAAATCCAAGTCGCAACTGCGCCACGTGCCTTATCGCCAACTTGCTGGCGCTATGCAGGATCTCGCAGGCGGCCATATTGGTGGCATGTTTATGCCAGCCCTTCAGGCTGTGTCCTTGTCGAAGGGTGGCGATGTGAAAGTGCTCGCTGTTTCTGGCGACAAGCGCATTGCTCTGGCGGCTGATGTGCCAACCATGACGGAAGCGGGCGTGGCTGGCATTGATATTGACAATTGGTGGGCGATCCTCGCACCCGCGGACACGCCGGCTGATGTGGTGGCAAAATATAACACCGACCTCAATGCCATGCTCAATGATCCCGAGATCAAGGCAAAACTTGATGCGCAGGCCTTGCAAGTGATCGGCGGTGGGCCCGACCGTCTCAAAGAGATTGTCGGACGAGATGTGAAGCGCTGGGCCGAGGTTATTCAGGCCGCAGGCATTCAGCCGGAATAAAAGAAAGGCGCCGTTTTCGGCGCCTTTTTTATTATCAGACTTTGAGGTTTAAAATCCGCTTGGCATTGTCCCAGCAGATTTTTTTGCGCAAGCCGTCATCGATTTTCACATGTTCGATGAAATGACTAGCCTCTGCCGTGCGCTCAAACGGATAATCGGCAGAGAACATGACATTGTCATGCCCCAGCGCATCGAGCGCGCAATGCAGCGGCTCTTCTGAGCAGACGCCTGATGTCGTCACCATAATATTCTTGCGGATGTAATGGCTCGGCGGCTCTTTCAAGGTCAGGCCCTGACGATTGGCAATCGCCCAGCGGCTATCAATGCGCCAAAGCTGAAAGGGAATGGCCTCGCCCATGTGTCCCAGAATGATTTTGGCATCGGGGTAGCGCTCAAATACGCCCGCAGTGACGATGCGCATGGCGTGTGTCGCCGTCTCAACACCCCAGCTCCACATCGGGCCCCAGAGCTCGGGATGTCCGTTATACATGGACGGGTAGTCTAGCGGGTTGTTGGGGTGAATATAGACGGGTGCTTTCAAAGCGGCCGCGCGTTCCCAAAAGATTTCGATGCTCGGATCATCGAGATACATGCCATTGGTCGCGCCGTTGATCATCACGCCTGAAAAGCCGAGCTGTGTGATGCAGCGCTCTAATTCATCCGCAGCGGCTTTCGCATCCTGTACGGCGACATGGGCAAGACCGCCATAGCGCTTGGTGTTTTTGGCAACTTCTTTGGCCAAAAAATCATTCACCTCGCGCGCGCGTTTTACGGCGAGCTTGGCATCTTTTTCCGCCTGCACGCCGGGGCCAGCAAGACCCAGAATGGCAATCTCAATGCCGTTCTTGTCCATGTCATCAAGACGGCGCGCGCCAAAGTCTGACAGGGCACCCAGCGCCTTATCGGAGAGCTCAGGAGAAATATTGCCGAAGGTTGTTGCCCAATAATCGGTAAAATCGGGCGCCATGAAATGTTCTTCCAGCGCAATCTTCTTGATAGACATCAGGCATTCCTCTTGTGATGCGCTTTTTATGATCGTTCAACGCGATTTTTGAAATCTTGCATCCGGCCTTTCTGAAAGGCGCGCACATTATGCACGATCAGCGGCATGATTTGCTCGACATAGCTTTCGCTCTTGCCCCCGATATGGGGCGTGATGATGACATTGTCCATTGACCACAGCGGGCTGGAAGCGGGCAGTGGCTCTTCGACAAATGTGTCGAGGCCAGCGCCTGCAATGACTTTGCGTTGCAGGCGGTCGATGAGCTCGTCTTCTTTTACAACGGGCCCGCGCGCAATGTTGATGAAGACGCCATGGCGGGGCATGCAATCAAGAACGGCGCCATCGATCAGCCCCTTCGTGTCGGGGGTGAGTGGCAGCACAGCGATCAGGAAGTCGGCAAGCGCTGCAGCTTCTTTCAGCTGGTTGCGCGAAAACATCCGATCAAAATGGGGGGCGGAGGTCCGCGACGAGACGCCGATGACATTCATGCCGAAGGCCTTGCAGCAACGTGCCAGATCTTCCGAAATGACACCTACTCCGATGATCACAGCCGTCTTGTTCCAGAGGAGGCGTTGCGGACGGCGCTCAAAATTAGCGGTCTGTTGATCGTGCAGAACAGTGCGGATGTCGCGTGCAAAGTTCAGCATATAGAGAAAGGCGAGCTCGCTCATTTGCGGGCCGTGAATGCCACGGCCCGATGTGATCGGGATGTTTGGATCAAGCTCTTTCATGGCTTTCAGCGGATCAACACCGGTGGTCAGTGCTTGAATCCATTTGAGACTTTTAGCGGCTTTGACCATGGCGGGTGTGATGGATTGCGCGAGGCCCATCAGCGCTTGCGCATCAGCACAATGGGGCAGGATTTCAGCTTCTGTTTTTCCCGCGTGCACAACAATGCCCGGCAATTCTGCGCGCAGGCGCTCCGCCAGATGTTCGTCGGGTTCTTCAATGATGGCGATTTGGATGGTCATTTTATCCGTAGAGTTTTTTCGGCAACCAAAGCGCCAGTTCCGGGAAGGCGAGCAGAAGCGCGATCAGGACGAAGGGTGCCACGAGGAAGGGAATGATGCCGCGATAAATAGCGGTGAGTTTGACGTCCGGTGCTTGTGCCTGAATGACAAAGAGATTCATGCCCACAGGTGGGTGGATCAAACCCAGTTCCACCACAATCACGACGATGATCGAGAACCAGATCGGATCATAGCCATATTTCACAACAAGCGGCAGGAAGACGGGCACAGTGATCAGCACCATGCCGATGCCTTCCAGAAAGCAGCCGATGATCACATAGGCAATGACAATGATGAGCATCACGCTCAGTGCATTGAGCTGCATGGATTGTGCAAAGCTCGAGAGCAGCAAGGGCAATTGCGTCTGCACGATGAAATAGGCAAATAAGGTCGCCCCGATAATGATCACAAACAGCAGTGCGCTCGTGATCACCGTGCCCTCAATGGCTTTGATCATCTGTTTGATGGTCAGGCGGCGCCCGACGAGGCCCAGCAAGATTGCACCAAAAGCGCCAATGGCTGCTGCTTCAGTTGGCGAGAAGATGCCCGCATAAATGCCGCCAATGGTCACAATGAACAGTAGCAGAAATTGCCAAGGCTTGCGCAAAGCATCCAGCCGCTCTTTCCAGGTCACATTGGAGACAGTGGGTGCATATTCAGGTTTCAGATGCGCGATAACCAGCGCCACGATGATATATATCGCGGTGAGCACAAGGCCGGGTATGAGCGCAGCCGCAAAAAGCTTCGGCACGCTTTGTTCCGCAATCGCTGCATAGATGACGAGAATGATCGAAGGCGGGATGAGAATGCCAAGACTGCCGCCTGCGGCAATCGAGCCTGTCGCTAGCCCATCGTCATAACCAGCCTTGCGCATTTCCGGCAGTGCGATCTTGGTCATGGTTGCGGCTGTGGCCACAGATGAGCCGCAGACAGCGCCAAAGCAGGCGGCTGCGCCAATGGCCGCCACTGACAGGCCACCGCGAATGCTAGACAAAAGAACGCGCGCAGCATTGAAAAGATCGGCTGACAGGCGCGTGGATGAGGCTACATCGCCCATCAAAATAAAAAGCGGAATGACCGACAGCGTATAGGCCGAGGATGTATCAAAACCTGTGGTGCCCAGAATGGCGAAGGAAGAGTTCCAGCCGCCTACAACCGTATTGCCCACTACCCCAACCAGCATAAGCGCGGCCCAGACGGGCACGCGTAAGAAAAGAAGCAGGAAGAGCGCAAGGACGCCGCAGGCGCCAATCCATTGGTTGCTCACATCCGTTCTCCGCCATGCGATGTGACAACAGGCTTGGCAAGTGCGCCCAGCGCGCAAAAGAGCGTTCCGGCAAGGCCCGCAATGGCGAGGCTCCAGAGAATCCAGAGTTTTAAGCCGAGTTCGAGTTTCTTGTCGCCATATTCAAAAGCCTGAGACGCAGGCTCAAACATGGCCCAGATCATCAAGCCGAGCATGCCAATGGTGATGAGGTCTGACAGGCGCACCAGAACATGGGTGGTGCGTGCGGAGACAATATTGTCGATCAGGTCGATGACGATATTTTGTCGTGCGAGAAAGCAAGCAGACAGGCCATGAAAGACAAAAATCAACAGGCTCACTTCGACAATATCATAGGCGCCATGAATGGGGCTTGAGAAGACATAGCGCATGGTCACATCGCACACGATGATCATCATCATGACGAAGAGTGCGAGCATGGCGAGGCGCAATTGCGCGTTCTTCATAGCTTTTGCAAAGCGCAGCATGGCGGAGCCTTTAAATGCCAAAATGGCCGGCACCGCGTGGGCGCCGGCCTTATTTCGTTTTGTATTACTTCTGATAAGCGTCGAGGAACTTCTTGCCGGGCTTGCCTTCTTTTTCGAGAGTTGAAGAAGCCTTTTCGACAATCGGGGCAAGCGTCTTTTTGATATTGGCGAGTTCAGCATCTGACAATTTGGTGATCTCGACCTTCTTGTCGATCATATATTGGCGGCCGTGCTTCTCGCCCTCGTCAAAGACTTTGCCGAATGCTTCTGCGCGCGCGGGGCCTGTCGTTGTGTCGATCAGCTTTTTGAGATCGTCAGGCAGGGATGCATATTTCGTCGGGTTCATGACAACAGCAAAGGTAGCCGTCGAAACGCCTGGTTCCAGAGAATATTTCACAACTGTGCCCAGATCGAAGCTTTGTGTCGCTTCATAGGGAAAGGTCGCGCCATCAATAATGCCTTTGGCCAGACCGTCTTGTGTTTCGGCAGGGGGTACAGGCAGTGGCACGGCTCCGAGCGCTGGAATGATTTGCGCAAATTGTTCGCCCGCATAGCGGATGCGCAGGCCCTTGAAGTCGGCAACAGTCGCGATTTTCTGCTTCGCTGTATGGAACATCAGCGGATTGGTGACCGCCATCCAGAGAATCTTCAAACCCGCATGTTCTGCAGCGAGATATTCGGGTGCCAATTCTGTCAGGCGCTTGGATGTGACAGCGCTATTGTCGCCAGCTTTGGGGTGCACATAGGGCAGGCTGACAAGTTCGGTTGTCGGATAGCGACCCGGCGTTGCGCCGTGCAGGCCAACGGCAATGTCGGCCACGCCGGAACGCGCAAGATCAAACTGGCGGTTCACGGGCCCAAGCTGCGAGGCCGGGAAAATATTGAGCTTCAGGCGGCCGCCTGATTTTTCGGAGAGCTCTTCACCCCAACGCACGAGTTCCTTCTGGAACGTGTGGTTCGGCGGCAGGTAATGCGAGACTTTCAGCTCGACGGTTTGAGCCGATGCGAAGGTGCAGGATGCGATCAGGGCAGCGGTTGCAATGCTTCCGGCGAGCGCACGACGAGTCATGCTCATGGTTTCCTCCTTGCTTTCCTCAACTGAACGATCGCCGCACTCTTCTGGTGCGGCGTGTACCGTATCATGGAACTAAAGTATCGTATCGCGATACTCCGTCAAGGGAGAACGGGGTTTACCCCTCTCCTCCATTGGTATGCTGCGCCTAGCGTGTCAGCGCGCTGCGGATGTGTTTACGGAGGGCCTTCAGTTGTTTCGACAAATCGTCTTTTTGCTCAGCAAAACGTTGCGACGGCACGGGGATCGACACGGCTACAGGCCGCCCCATTGGGTCCAGCATGGCAATGCCGATCGCCGAAATGCCCTCGCCGTGTTCTTCTAGATCGAATGCCAAATTGCTCTTGCGGATATCTTCCAGCTCGGTGCGCAGCTTTGAGCGGTTTTTCAGCGGAAAATCAGGATGTTCGGTAAGGCTCTTGTCGATGAGCTCTTCCGCATCTTCGGGCGAGAAACAGGCCAGAATCGCTTTGCCATTGGCTGTGCAATGCAGCGGAAAGCGTTCGCCGACGGCAGATACAGCGACCAAGCGATGGCGGCCGGGCACTTGATCAACAAAGACTGTGGAACCACCGGACAAGACAGCCAGATCCACTGTCTCGCCAACCTCGTCGCCAAGCATGCGCAGATGGGGGCGGATGAGATCGGCCATGTTGGACGCGACCGATGCTGCAATGCGAACAAGGGCGGGTCCGATGCGCACATCACCCGGACCGGAGGCAATCACAAAATCCTCGGCCGCCAGAGCGGCCACGATGCGCTGCACGGTCGAGCGTGCCAGACCGACAGATTTCGCAATCTGCCCAAGGCTTAATCCATCAGGATGATTTTCCAGCGTCCGCAAAATGCTTGCCGCACGCGCGATGACTTGAATGCCGGCTTGCGCACCGTTCTTTTCCTCAGGATCTTTCAAGACCTGCATCAAACCTCCTCCGGGCCACTCTGTTGATGCGCTCGAAAAAGCGCGGGAGGACCAGTTGACCGCTATATGGTACATACGTATCGTATCGTGGACCACAAGAAATTTGGCGGCAATTCCGCCGTCAGGGATGAAGCGCAAACGGAGGACGACCATGCCCGTGACCATTCGCGGCATTCAGTTCGAGGGCAACCTCGATAATGCCATGGGACTCGAATTCTACAATCTTTCGCATCGTTTTGGCTTTCAGGCCCCCAACTGGCCCTATTTCCAAGATGTGAAAATCGAGCGCATCCACTACATGGCCAAATCCGGCGTGCTGTCACAGCGCATCACCACTTCCATGCATTGTACGACGCATATTGATGCGCCCGCCCATGTTGTGCCCGGCACACCTTTCATCGACGAAGTGCCGCTGCCGCATTTCTTTGGTTCGGGCATTGTTGTGTCGCTTCCCAAAAAGCAATGGGAATCGATCACTTATGACGATCTTGAAAAAGCAGCTGGCAAAGTTGTGCGCCCCGGTGATGTCGTGATCATCAACACCGGCTGGCACAAGATTTACGGCGACAATGAAGATTATTTTGCCAAAGCGCCGGGCTTTGTGCCTTCTGCTGGTGATTGGTTCGTCGAAAAGAAAGTGAAAGTCGTTGGCCATGATACGCAGGCCAATGATCACCCGCTCGCCACCGCCATTGGTCCGCAGCGCAATGGTCCGCTGCTGCCCCATCTCGAAAAAGAATATTTCGAATGGTCGGGTGGGCGCGATTGGAAGGATGATTTCCCCGAGTGGGAACCCGTACATCGCAAGCTCTTCACCAATGGTATTCTCGGCATTGAAAATGTCGGCGGTGATCTTGATGCGGTCACTGGCAAGCGCGTGACCTTCGCTTTCTTCCCCTGGAATTGGGACAAGGGTGATGGCTGCATCATTCGTCTAGTCGCCATGGTCGACAAGGGCGGCGATTATCGCATTGAACGTGGCGAGGCCTTCTGATGCATCTCAAGCGCTTTGAAGATGCGCAGCCTTATGACGCTCCCAACCACAGGGGCGTTGTGGGCCTTCGCTTGCAGGGCTTTGAGCCCAATGGTCCGACCAATCAATGGATCGGCCTTTCGCAATTCCTGCCCGGCGGTGGCGCCGGTCCGGATTCCACGCCGTTTGAAAAAGTATATGTCGTCATTGAAGGCGAAATGACGGTGATCATTGATGAGAAGGAAACGGTGTTGAAAAAATTCGACTCTTGCACTATTGTACCGGGTGAAGTGCGTGTGATTGAAAACCGCACCAATCACACCTGCACCATGATGGTTATCATTCCCTATCCGCCGGGGGTGAAGCCATGAGCGCAGATTTCTTGAAAAATCCTGCCTCGCTTTTTGATGTAAAGGACAAGGTGGCTGTCATCACAGGCGCCTCTGGCGCTTTTGGTGCGCTGGCTGCGCAAGTCTTTGCTGGCGCGGGCTGCAAGCTCGTGCTCACAGCTGGCAAGAAGGCCGAACTCGATCAGATTTCAGCTGATTGCAAAGCGCTCGGCGCCGAAGTTGAGGCGCTCAATGTGCGTCCCTCAACAGAAGCTATATGCGATGACATTATCGCAGCCGGCGTCAAGCGTTTCGGCCGCGTGGATATTCTCGTCGTCGCATCGGGCAAGAATGATGTGTCCAAGATCGACCAGATGTCGCCCGAGCGTTTTCTCGACGTCATGGATGCCAATGTTACGCAGAGCTGGTTGATGGCAAAGGCTGCCACCAAGCAGATGCTGGTGCAGGGTGGTGGCAAAATCGTCCTTATGTCGTCGGCACGCGGACTGCTCGGTCATCCGGCGGGCTATACGGCTTATTGCGCGTCCAAGTCTGCTGTCGATGGCATCACCAAAGCTTTGGGCTGCGAATTGGGGCCCATGGGTATTACGGTCAATGCCATTGCGCCGACCGTGTTTCGTTCGCCTTTGACGGCGTGGATGTTTGCGGATGATGAGAAGGCGCAGGCTACGCGCGCAGGCTTTTTGGCGCGCGTGCCGAAGGGTCGTCTCGGCGAGCCGGAAGATCTGGCGGGTCCGTTGCTCTTCCTCGCCTCGCGTGCGTCCGATTTCTACACCGGACACATTCTCTACGCTGATGGCGGTTACACTTCAGGCTGAGGCAAAGACATGAGCGCGCGCGCGAATATTTCAATTATTGGCGCGGGCCTGATGGGCCATGGCATTGCGCAAGTCTTTGCGCGTGCCGGCCATAAGGTTCGCGTCTACGATGCCTTTCACGCCTCGCTCAACACGCTGCACGCGCGGATTGAGAGCAATCTGCGTGATCTTGAAGAACCCATTGATTGCCTGCCGCTCGTGTCGGGTCATGCCGACATGGCGGAGGCAGTTTCGGGCGCGCAATTCATCTTTGAATGTGCGCCCGAAAAGGTTGAATTGAAGCGCGAGATTTTCGGCAAGCTCGAAGCGCTCGCGCCTAAGGATGCAGTGCTAGCCTCCAATACATCCGTCATGCCGATTGGCTCGATTGTGGGTGATCTGCCATCGCGCGCGCGCATGCTCGGCACGCATTGGTGGAACCCGCCATTTCTCGTGCCGCTTGTCGAAGTGGTAGGCACGCCAGATACCGAATTGCGGCACATTGAGAGCATGATGGCTTTACTCGCTGCTGCTGCCAAAACACCAGTGCGCGTCATGAAAGATGTCGCAGGCTTTGTCGGTAATCGGTTGCAGCACGCGCTGTGGCGCGAAGCTATTGCACTGGTAGCGGAAGGCATTTGCGATGCGCGCACGGTGGATACCGTGATCAAGGCGAGCTTTGGCCGGCGTCTCGCTGTGCTGGGACCACTTGAAAATTCCGATCTCATTGGCACCGAGCTGACGCTCGATATTCACAAGACGATCATTCCGGCCCTTGATCGCAGTGCAAGTCCGAACCCTTATCTCGACAAGCTCATGGCCGAGGGTAAGCTCGGCGTGAAGTCGGGTGAAGGTTTCATGGCCTGGACGCCGGAAGAGGCGCAAGCTCTACGCAAACGTGTCTTCACCCATTTGAAAAAAGCCAATGCCGCTGATCGCAGCGAGGGAGCCTGATATGTCTGACGCGCCAAAGAAAAGCGACCCGTCGAAGAAAGTCATCATTACCTGTGCGGTGACAGGCGGTATTCACACGCCGACCATGTCGGATGCTCTGCCTATCACGCCTGACCAGATCGCCGAGCAGGCGATTGCAGCGGCAGAGGCCGGCGCATCGATCCTGCATCTTCATGCGCGCGATCCCAAAGATGGCAAGCCGACGCCTGATCCCAAAGTGTTTATGGAATTTCTGCCGCGTATCAAGCAGTCGACAGATGCTGTGATCAACATCACCACGGGCGGTGGTTTGAACATGACCGTGGATGAGCGCCTCGCGGCTCCCCTGCAAGCCTCTCCGGAAATGTGCTCGCTCAACATGGGCTCGATGAATTTCGCCATTCATCCGCTCGCTGATCGCTACACAAGCTGGAAGCATCCGTGGGAAGAGCCCTATCTGCGCGGCACCAAGGACTTCATCTTCCGCAATACGTTTGGTGACATTGAGCGCATCTATAAATTACTCGGCGAAGGTCATGGCACCAAGTTCGAGCATGAATGCTACGATGTTGGCCACCTCTATAATCTGGCCTATTGCCTCGATAAGGGCTGGTTCAAGCCGCCGGTCTTCTTGCAGCTGATCTTCGGCATTTTGGGGGGAATTGGGCCCGATCTCGAAAATCTCATGTTCATGAAGCGCACCGCCGACAAATTGTTTGGCGATGAATATAAATGGTCCGTGCTGGCTGCTGGTCGTTTCCAGATGCCCTTTGCCACACAGGCCGCCATGATGGGCGGCAATGTGCGTGTTGGCCTTGAAGATTCCCTCTTCATCAGTCGTGGCAAGCTGGCCTCATCCAATGCAGAGCAAGTTGCCAAGATTCGTCGTATCGTCGAAGAGCTGGGGCACGAAGTTGCAACGCCGGCTGAGGCACGTGAAGTACTCGGCCTCAAAGGCGGCGACCGCGTCAATTTTTAAAGCGAGGCAATCATGGTCATCGATCTCTATACGCATCTCGCGCCGCGTTCATTTCTGGATCGCATGGTGGTGCTGGCACCCAAACTCGGCAATATCGTCACGCGTCTGCTGTCGGTAAAGCCTTTGTCCGATCTTGATGCGCGTTTTCGCGATATGGACGCCGTGCCCGATTATCGCCAAGTCATCAGCCTGCCCAATCCGGCATTGGAAGAAATTGGCGATGCGACCACGGGGCCAGAACTCGCGCGTATTGCCAATGATGAAATGGCGGAGCTCTGCAAAAAATATCCGGATCGCTTTGTGGGTTTCGCAGCGGCTGTATATATGGGCGATGTCGAGGGTGCGATTGCTGAAGCACGGCGCGCTATCACGCAGCTCGGTGCCAAGGGAGTGTTGATCTATAATCATGTCGGCGGTCATCCGCTCGACGAGCTGCGCTTCCGGCCGTTCTTTGCCGCTATGGCCGATTTGAAAAAGCCGATCTGGCTGCACCCAACACGCGCCGCGACGACGTCTTCGGATTATGCTTCCGAGCCAAAATCACGCTTTGAAATGTGGTGGTGCTTTGGCTGGCCCTATGACACATCCATCGCCATGTCGCGTTTGGTCTTCGATGGATTATTTGATCGTCATCCTGATTTGGAAATCATCACCCATCATGCGGGCGGCATGATCCCCTTCTTCGATGGCCGCATCGGTCCGGGCATGGATGTGCTAGGTGCGCGCACGAGTGACGAGGATTATTCAGGGATCATTCCCGGCTTGAAAAAGCCGCATATGGATTATTTCAAAATGTTCTATGGCGACACAGCCATGTTTGGCGCGACGAATGGCGTGAAATGCGCGCTGGATTTCTTCGGGCCGAAAAAGATCGTCTTTGCCACAGATGCGCCACTGGGTCCGATTGCCAAGACCTATAAGGGCATTTCAGAAATGGATGTGTCGGCCGAGACGCGCAAAGCCATTCTCTATGGCAATGCGGCGCGCCTGTTGCAGCTCTGAGCGGAGATCAGCATGAACGAGCGGATCAATACACCGATCTCTATGGCTGAATTAGAGCGTCGCTGGGCAGCCATCCGCGCAGCGATGAAAGAGGCCAAGGTCGATGTGCTCATTGCACAGGCCAATAATGATTTCGTCGGCGGCTATGTGAAATATCTGACCGATATGCCTGCCACCAATGGCTATCTCTATACGGTGATCTTTCCGCTTGATGGCGAGATCAGCGCTGTGGCGCAGGGACCTTTCGGTCAGGATCAGCATTTTACAACGCTCGATGCCACGCCGCGCCGCGGTGTGCAGCGTCTCATGGGCGTGCCCGCCTATTCCTCAGTCCATTATACCTCAACCTATGATGCTGAAGTTGCGTTGAAGGCCTTGGAGAAATATGAGGGCGCCACCATCGGTTTGTTGGCACCCGGCTCTTTGTCTTATGGCTTCGTCAATCACCTGCAAAAGAGTCTCACCAAGGCGACATTCATCGATGCCACGCCTTTGGTTGATCCGATCAAGGCGACGAAGAGCGCAGAAGAGATTACTCTCATCCGCCGAATGATTGCTTTGCAAGATGCTTGTGCGGAAGCCGTGACCAAACATTTGCGCCCGGGCTTGCGCGACAGCGACGTGGTGGAGATTGCGCGCGCTGTGGCAACAGACATGGGCAGCGAGCAGGGCTGGTATATGGCCGCCTCCGGCCCCGTCGGAACCGCGACTGTCATGCTCCCACCCCATATGCAGAACCGCACCATCCGTGAAGGTGATCAATTCTGCATGTTGATCGAGAATAATGGTCCGGGTGGTTATTATGGCGAGATCGGCCGCACTTGGGTTCTGGGTAAAGCCTCACAAGAAATGCAGGATGAATTCGCTTTCGTGCTTGAAGCGCAGAAATTCACGCTTGAATTGCTGAAGCCCGGTGCTGATCCGACTGATATTTTTGCGCACTATAATGAGTTCATGCGCAAGGGCGGTCGCCCGCAGGAAAATCGTCTTTACGCGCATGGGCAGGGCTATGACATGGTCGAGCGCCCGCTCATTCGTCAGGATGAGACATTGAGGGTGGGTCTGAACATGCTGTTTGCTGTTCATCCGACTTATGTCACGGCAACGACCTACAGCTGGGTCTGTGACAATTATTTTGTCCATGAATCGGGTGACGTGGAATCGCTGCATCAATTCCCGCAGCGCATTACCGAGCTTTGAGAGATTGCGCGGGCTTTAAGCCTGCGCTTCCAGATTGACCATGTCTTGCGGCCTGTCTGCGAGATAGGCCGCGATATTCGTATAGATCTGGTCGATGCAATCTTCGGGGTAGGTATCGTAAAAACCACCCAGATGCGGCGTGATGATCAGATGGGGCGCATCCCAAAGCGGGTCATCTGAGGGCATGGGTTCTTTATGAACCGTGTCCAGCGCTGCGCCCCCTAATTGACCGGAATGGAGCGCGCTCGCCAGTGCTTTCTCGTCAATCACGCCACCGCGCGCAATATTGATGATGTAAGCGCCCTTCTTCATCGCGTTGATGATATCGGCATTGATGATGTGATGCGTCGTCTCATCATAGGGGATGAGCAGGATCAGATAATCGAGATCGCTCAGGGATGTTTTGAGATAATCGCGCGGCGCCCATGAAGAAAAGCCAGGCAGGTCACGCGGTGTGCGCGAAATGCCCACCACATGCATGCCAAGCGCATCAAGGCGTGGTGCGAGAGCTTCTGCAATGAGACCAACTCCCAAAATACCCGCGCGCTTGCCTTGCAACAGGCTCGCGCGAAAACGATCCCACTGGTGCTTGTCATGCGCGCGGATGGAGCGTGGATAATCGCGCGCCAAGGCCAGCATGTGCAAAATGGCAATTTCGGATAAGGGCGCACCGTGAATGCCGCGTGTCGAGGTTACAGTGACATGTTTGGCAAGGCCTGCACGGTCGATAATCCCATCAACGCCGGTACCGAATGCATGCACCCAGCGCAGTTTCTTGGCGTGGATGAAAATGTCTTCTTTCACCGCCACACCAAAGGCCATGAAAATCTCAGCGTCGACGATTTTCTCCGCAGCCTCTTTCAGGGTCGCGACGGTGGTAACCGGCAGATCAGGAAAGCGTGCAAGGATCAAACGCTCGAAGGTGAAGCGGATTTTTTCTTCCCATGGCAGAAGAATCAGGATGAATGGTTTTATATTCGACATTGTGTTTTCCGTTTTATTGGGCTTCGAGGCCGATATCGGTAATCATCTTGCCCCAGAGGGCGATTTCATCGCGCACAAAAGCGCGCAGTTCATCTGCTGTGCCCGCGCCTGCATTGGCAGGCGAGCCGAAATTGAGCATCCATTCGATGACGGCTTTGTCTTTGAGTACGCGATCGAAGGCGGCATTCATGCGCGCAATAGGCTCGGCAGGCGTGCCCTTCGGCGCTGACACCATCAGCCAGCCCAGAATGCGAAAGCCGGGAAGCGTTTCGCCAATCATCGGCACATCAGGCAGCGACACTTCGCGCGAGACACCAGAGACGGCGATGGGCCGCAGCTTTCCAGCGGCAATATGTGAGAGATGCACGCCGGGTGGGGAAATAAAGAGATCAACGTTGCCCGAGATGGTGTCTTGCAAGCCTTGTGCTGGGCTCGAATAGGGCACGAGGCGAATGTTGATGTCCGCACTCTTGTTGAGAAAGCCAGCGGTGAGCCCAGAGGCATTGCGATTGCCATCAATGGCAACGGTCAGACTGCCCGGTGTTTTCTTCTCAGCGGCGATTAATTCTGCCAGCGTTTTGAAAGGGCGGTTGGGATTGGCAGAAATCAGAAAGCCCGGCTTGGAGAGCATGGCTACGGGTACGAAATCATTTTGCGGATCATAGGACAGGTTCTTCACCAGATGGGGATTTGACGCCATGGTCGCTGATGAGGTGATCGCAAAATTATAGCCATCCGGTGCTGCGCGTGCCGCCGCCTGGGTGCCGATAATACCGCCGGCGCCGGGACGATTTTCAATGACAATAGTCTGGCCGAGAATCGCGCTCACTTTGTCAGCGAGATAACGGGCGATCGAATCTTGGCCCCCGCCTGCGCCTTGTGAAATGAAGAGATGGATCGGGCGCTCGGGCCAATTTTGGGCGGCGGCCGGTGCAAACGATGCAAATAGACTGGCAAGACCAATAGCAGCTACGGCTAATTTCATATGATGCTCCCCCCAGGCTTTCATTGTTTGCGCCAGTCTTGCATGGATCTTTTGATCAGCAAACTGCCTTCAGGAGACTGAAAAGCAGCGATATTGAACTGATCCACCCCCATTGAACTGGTCCATCCTGAGGTATGTCTCTTGGGACAGAGGAGTACCTAAATGCCTAGAAAGGGCTATAAGCTGGAAGAATTATCGCAAAATTACGTCAAGCTGATGTGCTGGCTTCGCAAGGTCGGTCGATCACGGATGCGGTTCGCGTGATCGGTGTGACGGAGGTGACGTATTACCGTTGGCGTCAGGAATACGGGGGCCATCAGATCCACTATTCCTTGGCCGGCTAAAACCAGGCCTCTTTAGCGCGGGGCTTCCTTCAGGCGCTTCACCAAAACCCGATGCGCGCTCAGCCTGGTTGCTGAGCCCTGCATGGCGAAGATGGTTTGGGTTTTGCTCCCCTTAGAGGCACCATCCCATTCAGCCTTATGTCTTTGACAGAAGCGTTCGGTAGAGGTGGTAGCGCCTCCCCGCAGCCAAATCTAAAACACACATTAAAACGCCCCGATGCTGATAACGCGCGGGGCGTTTTGCTTTTGGCGTTACAGAAGAAAACAATTTGCCCATTTAAGCCCTCTGTGCTCAATATCCCGCATAAAAATGAATCGAGGCATCCCGCAATTGAACGGGTGGCCCGCAGGGAGAGAGACATGCCTGATATCATCACCAGTCCGGCTGATTGGCGCGGTGCCGATATTGCCCAGCGCAGCGACTGGATACATGAATTCACACCTGCCGAAATAGCTGAAATTGAGACAGCTACGCGCCAGGCTCTGGCGGCTGGCAAGACACTTGAAACCCTGACCAAAGATGATTTTCCATTGCCTTTGGTGTCTCAGAGACTGGCTCATGCGCGCAGCTTTCTCGAGGAAGGGCTTGGCATTTATCAGTTCCGCGGCATCAAGGTAGATGGCTATGATAAGTCAACACTCCGCCTGATGTATTGGGGTATTGGCAAGCATATGGGGACCGCCGTGTCCCAAAGCAAAGACGGGGATCTACTAGGTGATGTGCGCGATGTCGGTGTGGATGTAAACAGTCCGCAGGGGCGTGGCTATAAATCCAACCAGCGCCTGACCTTCCACACTGACACATGTGATGTGGTGGGTTTGATGGTTTTGCGTGTGGCCAAGCAGGGTGGATTGAGTTTATTGGCCAGCTCGCATGCCATTCACAATCATATGGCGCGCACGCGGCCAGATTTGCTGGAGGTGCTTTATCAGCCCTTTACTTGGAGTTGGCAGACGCAGGAGCCAATTGGTGGTGTCCCTCATTACCAGCAGCCGCTCTTTTCCATGAAGGACGGCAAATTATCTTGCCGCTATGTGCGGGTGCATATCACATCTGGGCAGCGATTTGCGGAGGTGGAACGTCTGACACCACTTCAGATTGAGGCGCTTGATGCTTTTGACAAGCTTGCTTGGAGTGAGGACTTTCATTTCTCCTTCATGTTCAAACCGGGTGATCTGCAGTTTGTAAATAATCATGTCGCGCTGCATTCGCGTACGGCATTCGAGGATTATGAAGAAGCAGACCGTAAGCGCCATCTCTTGCGCATGTGGCTTTCAGTGCCCAACAGCCGCCCGCTTTCTGATGCTCTCTCAACTATTTATCAGGACCGCAAGGGTGGCGAGGTACGTGGCGGATTCCCCTCGCGCACGGGGAAATATATTTATGAATCCACCGGCGCGTTATCGGATTGAGCCCTGCTATGCTGCGGATCGCCATCCTCGATGATTATCAGTCTGTCGCGCGCGGCATGGCGGACTGGTCACGCATTGGACCTGATGTCGAGATCGTGAGTTTCGATTATCACTTGAGTGAAGACGAGGCGCCCGTCGAGCTCCTCTCTTTTGATGTATTGTGCATCATGCGCGAGCGCATGGCTGTTTCCCGTCGGCTCATCGAAGCCTTGCCGCGCTTGAAGCTCATTGCGGTGACGGGTTCGCATACGCAGGTGATTGATGTCGAGGCCGCTCAAGAGCGGGGCATCCCTGTAACACTCACCGCGCCGCGCGCATCAAATTCTGCGGCTGAATTAACCTGGGCATTGGTGTTGGCTCTTGCGCGCAAAATCACGCAAGAAGATCGGAATATGCGCGAGGGCCGGTGGCAATCAACCGTCGGCTTTCGCTTGGAGGGGCGCACGCTTGGCCTCATTGGGTTAGGCACATTGGGCGCCCGTGTGGCGCGCTATGGTCAGGCATTTGATATGAATGTTGTGGCTTGGAGCAGCAATCTTGATCCGCAACGCGCACGTGATCTGGGTGTCGAGCCCGTATCTAAGGATCAGCTTCTGCGCCAATCGGATGTGGTCAGTATTCATCTGAAACTAGGGCCGCGCAGTCGCGGGTTGATTGGTGCGTCTGAATTTCAGCTGATGAAGCCGAGCGCTATTCTCGTCAATACATCGCGTGCGGCCATTGTGGATCAATCGGCCCTTGCGCAGGCCTTGCGCGATAAGATGATTGCCGGTGCAGCGCTCGATGTATTTTACCCTGAGCCACTGCCTTCTGACCATCCAGTGCGTCATTTGCCCAACACGATTCTGACACCTCACATTGGTTTCGTGACAGAAGAATCTTATCGGGATTTCTTTGCAGGCATTGTCGAGAGTATTTGTGACTGGCGACAAGCGCGGGCGGGTGCGCCATGACGGGTTTAACGCGTCAGCTCGGCTCCTTTGTCGCGACTTTGGATTATCCAAAGATTCCACCAGAGCTTTTGACGCAATTGCGTAATGGTTTTACAGATTACGTAGCCGTTACATTGCTTGGTCGTCATGATGATGTGACGCAGGCCTTGCGTACTGTCTTGCCGCCTACGCAAGCTGTGGGTGAGGCGCGTATCTGCTTTGGCTCACAGCGCGCATCTGCATTGGATGCGGCACTCATCAATGGCGCGGCTTCGCATGCGCAGGATTATGATGATGTTGGGCTTGTCGGGATTCAGCCCACTCACCCCTCGGCAGCTATTGCGCCCGCCATCTTTGCTGAAGCAGAGGCGCTGGGGCGGGATGGTTGTGCTATGCTGTGCGCCTATGCGGTTGCCTTTGAGGTGTGGGGCGAGTTGGCATCGCGTGATCAAGACCCTCATCATGTCAAAGGGTGGCATCCCACAGGTACGTTTGGTGCGATTGCATCAGCAGCAGCGTGCGCGAATTTGCACGGACTTGATGAAGTGCAATCAGGGCATGCTTTGGGGATTGCTGCTTCTATGGCAGCAGGGTTTATCGCTAATTTCGGGTCTATGACAAAACCCTTTCATGCAGGACGCGCGGCGCAAAGTGGAGTGCTTGCAGCACGCCTTGCCAAAGCTGGTATGACTGCTTCAGTTGATGCGCTGGAAAGTCCAGTCGGGTTTCTCGCAGCAATATCGCCAAAGGGAAAAGTTGATCTGGGCAGCCCGGCGCAATGTGGCGCGCGCTGGTTTCTGGCCACTCATGGGCTTGGCTTCAAGCTTTTCCCCATGTGCTATGGCGCTCATCGTGCGCTTGATGGAATTTTCACCTTGCGCGCTGAGTATTCTTTTTCTGCAAATGATGTGGAGTCCATCGAGGTTCATGCCACGCGTTTGCAATTGACCAATCTCGTGCATGACAATCCACAAAATGGGTTGGATGCAAAATTCAGCATGGAATTTGCCATGGCCGCGCCCATTATTGCCGGGCGTGTGACCGAGGCAGAATTTACAAGCGCCTTTGTTCAGCGCGCCGATGTTCGTGCTCTCATGGCACGTGTCCAACGTGTATTTTTACCGCCATCCGAAAAAGGCGCTGCCCCTCAGGATAAAATTGTGTTGCGTCTGCGGGACGGGCGAATGTTGGAGCAGGCTTTGCGGGTGCCTATGGGCCACGCTGATCGGCCACCAACGCAGCAGGCGCTTTGGGTGAAGTTTGAAGATTGCGTGGGCGAAGCTCTTTTGGGCACGCAGACGCGTCAGATGTTTGATCAATTGCAAGATCTTGATCATCTTGTGTCGATAAAGGACTTACCTATCGCCGCTGCATAAGTGCGATCATAACGAGGGAGAAATGCGCATGAGACAGAGTTCCAAAACTGCGCTGATGCTGGCCGGTTTTCTTGCCTTTGCATCGCCCGTGATGGCGCAGGCGCCAGATTTTTATCGAGGCAAAACGATCAATTTCATTATTGGCTATGGGCCGGGTGGCGGGGTGGATACAGCCTCTCGCATGATCGTTCGTCATTTTTCGCGGTTCATTCCCGGCAAGCCGGATATGATACCGCAGAATATGGAAGGGGCGGGCGGAGTGGTTGCCGGCAATTTTCTTGGTCGGCGCGCCACGGGAGATGGTCTGACGATTGGTCTGCCGGGACGTAGCTGGTTTGTGGAAGGCATGGTCAAAAGTCCTGGCGTTACTTTTGATCCGGTGGCTTTCAGTTATGTCGGCAGCACAGGCGTCAATAATACGCTGCTCTATGTACGCGGTGATTTGAACATTTCCACACCCGAGCAGTTGAAGAAGCATCTAGAAAAAATACCTGCAGCTGGGATTGGTGCGGGTACATCGACAGTTACTGTTCCCAATATGCTTTCAGAATATGGCTACCCTCTGCGTGTGGTGCTTGGCTATAATTCTTCCGCACGCTCTCTGCTGGCACTTGAGCAGGGCGAGGTCGGCGCTTACTTCACACCGGAAGACAGTTTCTCCAAGAGGCCTGATCTTGTTGAGAAGCGGATTGTTGTTCCCATTTTGCAATCGAGGCGGATTGTGAAGGGTATGCCCGTGCTCGCTGATCTTGTGCCAGAAAAAGATCAAGCCGTGCTGAGCCTTTTCACGGCCTATGACGAAACGGGTCTGATGGTGGTGGGGCCGCCCGGTATCCCAGCTGATCGTCTGGAAATTTTGCGCAAGGCCTTTATCGACATGTGTAATGATGCTGATTTCCGTAAGGAAGCAGCAACTGCGGGTGAGCCTGTTGGTGCGCCTATTCCCGCCCCTGAACTTGAAAAGACCATTGCGCGACTTGCTGCCGCAGCAACGCCTGAGGTGATTAGTGAATATAGGCGTCTGGGTCAGGCGAAATGATTGTGGTCAGCCATGATGATCTGATGATCCTCATGGCTGGGGCTGGTCGCGGAATGTCTCAAGCAAAAAGTTGACAAATGTGCTTACTGATTTGTCGCTTCTGCGCTGGATATTTGTGAGCAGATAGACATTGGCCAAGAGGGCGGGCGCATCGAGATCAAGAATTACGAGCCGTCCGCTCTCGGCTTCGGGGCGAACAGATTCGTAGAGGGAGCATCCAATCCCTAGGCCAGCCGCAACAAGATCGCGAACCAGAGAAAACTCAGTTCCCTCTGCAACTGTCTGCACGTTTTGAACGCCAATGCTGCGCAAGAGCTCTTGCTGCACGCGTCCAAAATGAGACGAGCTGACAGGGCCGACAAAATCACAATTTTCAAGATCGACAGGCTTGATGCGTCGGCGCGCCAAGGGATGATCGGGCGGTGCAAACAAGACAAAGCGCTGGCGACCGATGAGCAGGCTTTGGCCTTCCAATGGTTCGCTCATCGATAAGAAACATCCAACATCGGTCGCGCCCATACGAATGGCGCTGAGCACTTCTTCTTGAAAGGCGATGCGAATGGACAAGCGAATGTCGCGGCGTTGATGGGCGAAGCTGGCCAGCGGCGCGCGTAAGATGGTCAGGGCCAAGGAGCGCTGACAGGCGAAAGAGACGCTCTGGATCTTGGCTGTCCCAAAACCAGCCAGCTCCTGTTCGAGTCGCGCCGTGCGCTCAATCAGATCGCGCGCATGGGCCAGCATGCCCCGCCCGGCCTCGGTCAGGCGAGCTTGCCGCCCGCTGATCCGCTCAAATAAGGCCACACCAGCCTCTTTCTCAAGGCTCTGCACGTGGGCGCTGACCGAGGGCTGGGCAATGCCCAAGCGACGCGCGGCCCCGGCAAAGGCCCCGCTCTCTGCGATGGCAACGAAAACTTCGAGCCGACGGACGCTGACGTTAATCATTCTACACTCATAGCTTTCAAGCTATAGCTAGGCAAGCCTCTAGGCCTGTTGCCTCTGGCGGTGCTGAGGCGCAGTCTGTCCTAGAGGCGCTGACTAACAAGCGCCCGAAAACGGGAGGCCTGTCGCATGTTCACGCGTCGTCACGCACTGAGTCTGATTGCCCTGTCTGGTGTCGTCATCGCCCCCGTTCCGGCGCGAGCTGCGGAAAAATTGCGGATTGGCAAAGCCATCGGCTCATCCTTTCCTTTCTCCGCCGCAGATTTGGCAAAGCAGAAAGGTTTTTTTGCAGCCTTCGGCATTGATGCTGAAATCTCTGTGTTCCGTGGTGATGGGCAAATGCAGCAGGCTCTCGCTGCAGGCACGATTGATATTGGTTTTGGCTCAGGTCCGGGAATGGGTTATGCCGCCAAAGGCGTACCCGGCATTGCTGTGGCGGCCATGGCCAGTGAACCGCGTAATATGTCGCTTGTCGTCATGAAAGACGGGCCGATCAAGACGGTCGATGATTTAAAAGGCAAGCGCGTCGGTGTCACAACAGCTGGTTCGCTGACCGATTGGTTGACGCGCCGCTTGTCTGAAAGCAAGGGCTGGGGCCCGACAGGAATTGAAGTCACGCCCATGGGTGAAATGCGCACTCGTCTGGCCGCCATGAAATCGGGTGAGCTTGCAGGCAGCGTCAATTCAATTCAGGAAACATGGAATCTCGTTGAAAATGGCGAGGGCCGTTTGCTCGCGACATTCGGCGATGCGGTTCCCCAGTTTCATACCCATGTCATTTTTGCGCATCGCAATCTCATCAAGAACAATCCTGAGCTGCTGCGCAACTTCCTGAAAGCCTGGTTTACGACCACAAAATTCATGAAGGATAATCGCGCCGAGACCGTGAAGATTATCGCAGCAACCATGCAGATCTCTGAAAAGGTCATTGATCTGAGCTATGATTATGAAATGCAGATGCTCTCGATGGACGGGGCATTCAATCCGCAGGCTATCGAGATCATTCGTTATTCGCTGAAAGATCTCGACATCCTAGATCGTGTTCCGGAAGCCAATGAGATTTTCTTGCCGGGCTTCTCGCCTGTGAAACTTTGAGCCTATCAAGATGAGCGAAAGCGCAATCTCGATCCGCAATGTCTCGCAACGCTATGGCGATGCAGGTGCGCCCGATTCTGTTCTCGCACTCGACGATATTTCGCTTGAGGTTCGCAAGGGCGAATTTGTCTGCCTGCTTGGGCCCTCGGGATGCGGCAAAAGTACTTTGCTCAATGTGATAGGCGGTCTGTTCAAGCCAACATCGGGCACGTGTCATGTTGCTGGCCGCTTGGTGGATGGCAGCCCTCATCCCGACAAAATTGCTTTCGTCTTTCAGGAGAGCACGCTCTTCCCCTGGTATTCGATCATCGAGAATTTCAGAATCGCGCTGAAGTTCCAAGGTATCCCGCAGTCGGAATGGGATGATCGGGCCATGCAGGCGCTCAAAGCCGTGGGCATGAGTTCGTTTGCTTCGCATTATCCTGATCAATTGTCGGTTGGTATGCGCCAGCGCGTGAATATGGCGCGTGGTATTTGTGTCGAGACGGATATCTTGCTCATGGATGAGCCCTTCGCGGCACTTGATGAGCAAACCCGCATGGTCCTGGGCGAGGATCTATCGCAATTGCTGGCGGCCACCGGCAAGACAATTGTCTTTGTGACTCATTCGCTCGCCGAGGCCGTGTTCTTATCTGACAGGATTGTTGTGATGAGCGCGCGTCCGGGCAAGATCAAGACAATCATTGATGTGAATGAGGCCCATCCGCGTTCGCCCGACTTCATGCTGGAGCCGCGCTTCAGTGAATTGCGCAATGAATGTTATGCCTTGCTGCGCGATGAAATCCGCTCGACCATGGCCGCGCAGCGCGATCCGCAGTCTGCGGGAGCCTGAGGTGGACCGCTCCAATTTCGCTACACGATCAATACAGATCAGCTTTCTGGCTGTTCTGGCTGGTGCGTGGTGGTTGGCAACCGAGACCGGCAGTATCAGCCGACTGTTTCTGCCGCAGCCGCGCGCCGTCTATGCGGCGGCTGAACGTCTCGTCCAGACAGCGGCCTTCTGGTCTGCCGTCAGCGTGACTTTGATGACCATTGCCAAAGCTTTTTTGATCGCCATGATTGCGGGTATTATAGTGGGCTATCTTGTCACCCGCACCAGATTGGCAACGCAGGTGATTGAGCCGATTATTTCGGGCCTTTTCACGATTCCCATCACGTTATTCTTTCCGATGTTTATTTTGTTTTTCGGCATCGGGACCGGATCAAAAGTGGCTTATGGCGCCACTTATGCCTTCTTTCCGATCGCGCTGAATACGATTGCTGCTTTCTCCAATATGGATGAGCGCTATTTGCGTGCGGCGCGTTCTATGGGTGCGGGGAGATGGCAAACCTTTCGTCATATTCTCTTGCCGGGCGCCTTGCCTGTGCTGATGACCGGCATGCGCATTGGCTTCTTCATCTGTTTTGCATCCGTGCTTGGCGGCGAGACCATTTCTTCTGTCGCTGGTGTTGGTCGCAACATTGCCCATGCGGCTGAACTGATGGAATCAGCGCGCATGTATGCCTGGATCGTTTTTGTGATCTGCACGTCCGTGACGCTCAATCTGATCGTTTACGCTTTTGAAAACCGGATCAGGAATCGATGATGATGTCCTCGTCCAGATCCTCCCTCGCCTTCTGGCTTCGATTGGTGCTCGTCGCCTTTATCTTTGCAGCGCTTGAAATCTATGGCCGGTTCTATGCTGATCCGGCTTTCATGAGCCCGCCCAGCGGAATATTTCGCGCTTTTGTTGAGCGTATTTTGCCTGAGCCAAAGATTATCGAAGCCTTGTTTCTATGCGTCTTGCAGATCGCAGCCGCCTATGGCCTTTCCATTCTATTTGGCACATTGACGGGATTGCTGGTGGGCGCAACATCCTTCAGCCGATCGGCGTTTTTCCCGATCGTGCTTTTGCTCTTTGCTATACCGCAGGTTTCGCTCTTGCCGCTGGTGATCCTGTTCTTTGGTTTGGGGCCTGCAGCAAAAATTGCCTTTGGCTTTAGCCATGGTGTTTTTCCCATCATCATGAATGTTGTGGCTGGCATGCGCGATGTGAAGGAATTGCATCTGCGTGCGGCGAGATCCATGGGGGCGAGCCGTTCTGAAACCATTCGGCACGTCATTCTGCCTCATGCCGTGCCAAGCTTATTCACAGGCCTGCGCTTGGGCATGACAATGACTTTGCTGGGCGTCATTCTGGCTGAACTTTATGTCTCGACAGGTGGCGTTGGCTATTACACGCGTCTCTTTGCTGAAAATTACAATCCAGCCCCACTGTTTGCATTGATCGGTTGTTTGGCGGTGATCGCCATTCTGTTCAACGAACTTGTGCGCTTGGCCGAGAAACGTCTTACGCCCGGCCTGCGCCGTTCTGCTGCACTCACAAATCTGGTGAAGGAATGAATATTACAGGCATTGATATTGGCGGCACATTCACGGATCTCGTGGGTTGTGTAGATGGAAAGATCGTAACGTCCAAAACATCGACGACGCCAGCTGATCCAACGCAAGGCGTGGCCCGTTCTCTAGAGCTTGCCGCTTGTGATCTCCCAAGCCTGGGCGAGGTGCTGCATGGCTCGACCATTGCCATCAACACGGTTCTTGAGCGCAAGGGATCGCGCACAGCACTGATCACGACCAAAGGCTTTCGCGACGTCTATGCCATCGGGCGCGGCAATCGCATTGAAGCGTTCAATCTGTGGTTTCACCGACCAAAGCCGCTCGTCGAGCGTCAATATACCTATGAGCTCAATGAGCGCATGAATGCGAAGGGTGAGGTTCTCATAGCTCTTGATCGTGCTGAAGTGGGCGCGCTGGTGAGTGAATTGCAAAAGCAGGGGATTGAAGCCGTTGCCGTCTGCTTCCTGCATTCCTACGCCAATCCCGATCATGAAAAAGTGGTTGGTGAATTGTTACGCGCGGCGCTGCCCTCGCTTTTTGTCACGCTCAGCCATGAGATTTTGCGTGAATTTCGTGAATATGAGCGCACCTCTACGACATCTCTGAATGCTTATGTCGGGCCGCGTGTGCGCAATTATCTGAACACGCTGGAGACCTATCTGCGCGGCGCCAATTTTGGTGGCCAAGTGCATATCATGCGTTCGAACGGCGGCGTAATGTCGTTGGATCAGGCACGAATGCAGCCCGTCTCAATGATGGAATCTGGTCCTGTTGCTGGCATGATTGGCGCGGGGCGTCTCGCGGCACATCTGGGACTGGAGCAATGTATCGGCTTTGATATGGGCGGCACGACCGCCAAATCATCTCTGATCACACGTGGCCAGCCTGCCATTGAAGATGGTTATGTCATTGGTGAGCACGCTTCTGGCCAGCCAATGCAATTGCCTGTTGTTGATATTGTCGAAGTGGGAAATGGCGGCGGTTCGATTGCCTGGGTTGATCCCGCAGGCGGGTTGCATGTTGGCCCTAAGAGTGCGGGCGCAGATCCGGGGCCAGCTTGTTACGGCAAGGGCTCGATGGACCCTGTTGTGACTGACGCTGATCTTGTTCTGGGCCGTATCAATGGGGAGCGTTTTCTAAATGGTGCCATGCAGCTTGATGTTGCTGCGGCACGCCGTGCACTGGATGAAAAGGTAGGCAAGCCGCTGGGCATGTCGACTATGGAAGCAGCGCTTGGCGTGGCGACCATTTCTGACAGTAATATGTCGCTTTCGGTGCGTGCGGTTTCGGTCAACAAAGGCGTTGACCCTCGCGAAACCGCTATGATCGCTTTTGGTGGTGCAGGTCCGCTTCATGCCATTGCCATTGCTCGTGAGATCTTCATTCCCAAAGTCGTCATTCCCAAACTGCCTGGCACTTTCTCGGCGCTCGGCATGTTGATGGCCTCTTGGCGTCAGGATTTCGTGCGAACACTGGTCGGGCGGCTGGGCACCCTCGATCATGAGCTGGTTGAGCGTGTGTTCAACGAGCTGGCGGTTGATGGCAAAGCACAGATGCAGCGCGATGGTATTTCAGGCGATGCCGCTGATTTCCGCTTCTATGCGGATTTGCGTTATGTCGGGCAAGAACATGCGCTTGCCATCCGCATAGATGCGGCGAGCATGTTGACGAGTGATACACAAGCCGTGCGCAAGCTCTTTCATGAAGAGCATGACCAGCGTTATGGGCAGGCGGCCATAGAAGAGCAACTTGAAATCGTCAATTTACGCCTTGTGTTGACAGCGCCGCGCGAAGACACAATGGCTGAACAATGGCTCACTGAAAAATGGGAGCCGACCGATAATGTCCCCGAGGCCGCACGTGATGTGGTCTATGATGATCCCGAAAAGCCTTTACGAGCCCGTGTTCTCTGGCGCCCGTCCATGCCAGCGGGCATGCAGATTACAGGGCCGGCTGTGATTGAAGAGCCCAATTCCACCATTCTTATTCATCCCGGCGACCTCGTGACCGTGACCGAAGCAGGTCATCTCATCGTCGATCTTGCGCGCAAGGATTGATCATGACAAAGCCAGCGGCTCATCCCATCACTGTCGAAGTCGTCCGCAATTCAATTGTGGCCTATGCCGATGAAATGGCCAATGCCCTGTGCAAGGCCGCCTATAATATGATGATCTATGAGGTGCGCGACTTCTGTTGCGGTCTCATCGACACGCAGGGTCGTATGATCTCGCAAAATCGCGGTGGTCTGCCGATCTTTCTTGCTGATCTCGGCGTTGCCGTCGAAGATGGCATCCGTCGATATGGTCTTGATGGTTTCAAGCCCGGCGACATTATGATCATGAATCATGGTGAGGTCTGCGGGCAGCATCTGAACAATGTTGTCATTTATGCGCCATGTTTTGTTGATGGGCAGCTTGTCGGTTTTGCTGCCAATCGCGCCCATTGGGTGGATATTGGCGGCATGCGTATCGGCTTTGGCTCCTCGCTGACCACCGAGATTTTCGCCGAAGGTCTGCAAATGCGCTCGCTGAAAATCTACGAGGCGGGAGTGCGCAATGAGACTCTTTGGCAGATCATTCAGGACAATGTCCGCTTCCCTGATGCGAGCTTGGGTGATCTACGTGCGCAGGTTGCCTCGTGCCAGCTTGGCGCGCGCCGCTATGGTGAGCTTGTCTCACGCTATGGGCTTGAAACAGTCGAGAGCTGCATTGAACGAATCTGGGAACAGGCTGACATTGCCGTGCGCAGCGTCATCGAAAAAATTCCAGATGGTGTTTATGAGGCCGAAAGCGCGCTCGACAATGACGGGCGCAATCTCGATCAGCCGATCCGCATCAAGGTTAAGGTAACGATCAAAGAGTCAACCATGTCGGTTGATTTCTCTGACATGAATCCCCAGACTTTCTCGCCGCTCAACTCTGGCAAGTCAGGCGGCATTGCGGCTGCGCGTGTTGCGTTCAAGGCGCTCACCTCGCCCGAGCTTGATGTTCACGACGGTTGTTTCCGCGCACTTGATGTCATCATTCCCGAGGGAACAATCGTCAGTGCCCGTCCGGGCGCGGCTATTGGCCTGTGGAGCATTGCGCTACCAACAACTATCGATACGATTCTCAAAGCGCTCGCACCTGCATTGCCCAATGTCATTCCCGCAGCCCACAAGGGCGATATGGGAGGTTGCTCCTTCTATGGATTCCGCGAGGATGGAAGCCGCTTCCTCTTGCTCAATATTTTTGGCGGCGGTTGGGGCGGGCGTCCGGGCGAAGACGGCGAGGATGCTAGCGTCTCTGTCTGTCAGGGCGATGTGCGCAACACGCCTGTTGAGCTGCAGGAAATTCGCTACCCTATGCTAATCGAAGAGCACGCTTTGCGGGAAGATTCCGGCGGTGCGGGGCAATATCGCGGCGGTCTTGGTGTGCGCATTACATATCGCGCGCTGGTTCCCTGCAAGGTCACCGTTAATTGTGAGCGTACCAAAGTGCCGCCATGGGGCCTTCAAGGCGGTGGGGACGCGGCGCATAATGTGGCCACCATCTATTCCGCTTCAGTGCCAGACCGTATTGTTTACAAGGGTACTGAAATTGCTCTGGCGCAGGGAGATTCTGTCACCTTCCTAACAGCTGGCGGTGGTGGCTATGGTGATCCAGGCAAGCGCACTAAAGCTAATCTGGAAAATGATCTGAATCAGGGCTTCGTTTCGCCTGAAAAGGCCAGCGCTTTATATGGTTGGCGCGCAGATGCTTGAGTTTTGGGAGCTGCAACATGAGTCGTGAAGCATCCAGTGCGCGCAAGGCAGCGCTTAAAGACGCTATGCAGCGAGAGAAGATTGAGGTTCTCGTATTATTTGGCAACAATTGGCATGCCGATCATCTGCGCTACGCAACAGACTTCGGAATCCAGGAAGGCCAAGGCATTGCACTCGTGCGCGAGGATGGAACGACGACGCTCATTCTCGATGATCCTGCAGAATGCGAACGCGCGCGTCTTGATGGCTCTTGCGAAACTATTTTTGCGCCCGGTCTCGTGCAGGAGGCAAAGCGCCAATTGGCGCGCGCAGGCAATCACAATATTGCAGCAGCTCCCTACCATCTTCTGCCCTATGGTCTGCTGCATGGTGAGAAAGATCTCCGTGTGCAGGATGGTGCCGCCATTATAGAGCGTCTCTTGATGACCAAGATGGAAGTTGAGATTGCGGCCGTTCGACAAGCCGCGGCGCTAGCAGACGAGGGCTATGCCATTTTCCGTCAGGCCGCGCGCCCTGGTCGTAAGGATTATGAGCTTGTGGCCGAGATGGAATCTTTCTTTCGCGCCAAGGGTGTGCCGGAAAATTTCATGATTGTCGGCGTCGGTGGACAAGAGGTGCGTGGCATGGCGCCTCCCGGCGGCAAGATTCTCAAAGCAGGCGACATGGTCACCACCGAACTGACGCCCTGTTATGATGGCTATTACGCGCAGATCTGCCGCACGCTCGTTGTCGGGGAGCCCAGCGAAGCACAGCGCAAGGCTTTTAATGTCTATCTCGAAGCCATGATTGCCGGCATTGCTGCTGTGAAAACGGGCGTGACGGCAGCAGATGTGGCTAGGGCCGAAAATGATGTTTTCCGCAAATACGGGCTGGGTGATTATGTCACTTCAGAATATACGCGCGTGCGCGGGCATGGCATGGGCCTCTTTCCCGATCAGAAGCCGCATATTCTGGAGGATGTGAACATCCGCCTTGAGACAGGTATGACGCTGATTGTTCATCCCAACACTTATCATCCTGAAGTCGGCTATCTCGTTCTGGGCGATTCACTTGTCGTGCGAGAAGATGGTCATGAATTGCTCTGCGGAACGGCGCGAGAGCTTTTCTTCAATCCTGTGCAGTGAGGACCTATGCGTCGCGGATTGATGGCCTGGGATCAGGCGGAAGTTCCTAAATCAGCGCTTGAGCAGCGTCTGGCGGTTTTGCGCGCGGTGATGAAAGACGAAGGCTTTGACGCCCTTGTTCTCTACACCAATATTGCGCGTGGTGCGTCCGTGTGGTGGCTCACTGGTTTCACGCCCTATTGGAATGAGGGTCTGTTGCATGTGCCAGCCCAAGGCGAGATGGTTTTTGTCACCGCTCTTTCCAAACGTGTTGCGGAGTGGATTGAATCTGTGATGCCGGCAGGCCGGGTTGTTACAACACCTAAGCCTGCAGCTTTAATTAGTGCGGGTCTTGTTAAGGATGGCGCTAAACGCATCGGTGTTTTGGAGCTTGATGATTTTCCTGCAGGCCATGCCAAGATCATTCTGGAGACAGTGCCGGGTGCGCAACTGGTCGATGCAACTTTTGCCTTTGCGCGTGTACGATCAGGATCAGATGCTGTTGAGCGGGGCTTGCTTTTGAAAGCGGATGCGTTGGCGCGGGCCTCTTGCGCTGCTGTAGAGCTGAGCACACCTGATGCCCGTGCTTTCATGGCGCCTTGCGAGACGGTTGCGCGTCTGGGTGGTGCGGAAGAATGTTTTGCTTTAGCAAGCACTGATCTTGGGGCAAGTCGCGCGGCTGTGCGCACGGAGGCCATGGGAGCTCTGGGCGCTACGTTTGCGGCGCGTATTTCACTCGCTTACAAGGGTGCCTGGACGCGCCATGCGCGCAGTTTTGCGCGTGATGAAAAGCTGCAGGAAGCTTTTGATGCGGCACATGCCCGCCTTATGAATTTCAAACCCACTGATATGCTGAATCTTAGCGCTGTGCTGGCCAAGCATTTTGAAGGGCTTGGAGATCTCGTCGACTTCACAATCGAGCAGCCGCGCGGCTCTTATCCGCTGGCTGCCGTTGCTAATCACGCAGGCAATGCGGAAGGTTTCAATCCGGCCGCGCCCTTTGTGCTTGATGTCGAGCTGCAAATCAAAGGTGCGCGCTGGCTTGGCGCGCATCTTGTGGGTCTTTGATCAGGTGAGGCAGGCGCCCAGCTCATGCGTCAGCGCCTTCACATCTACGCTGTGCAAAGGCGATTGTAGCGCATCAGCAATATGTCGCCCGCGCCCATTCGTGGCCTGCATAAATTTGGCGCGAATGCCCTTTGCATCCAGCGGTATATCCGGGTCGCCCAGCGCATCATGACATTGCGCCTCGCGCTGTGATCCGTCTTTCAGTGTGACCGTGACGCGCGCGGGCCATTTGCGCGGATAGTCAGCATCAAATTGCGTATTCGCTACAACCTCGACGCAATGTGCGAGAGCTTCAACTGCTTCGGTCTTATCGCCAATGCTGCGATCCAGAGCCGCCATAGATTCGGGTGCGTGAGCGCATAGGCCCAATTGCCAGCCCACATTGACAATGCGCCCCAGTCGTCCGGGCGGCTGGCTGCTAATCATCAGTCGGTAGGCATTGGGCACAGCAACGGTGATCGTTGCGATCTGGTCAGGCATTAAGCCGTCGCGCAGGAGCGATTGAAAAGCATGAATGGCTGATGTTGTTTGCTTCGCGCAACAAAAGGGCTTGATGCTTGTTTCGTAAAATAAGGGCTCAAGCAGGCGTAACGGCGCTGTATCAAGCGCAAGGCCATGGGTTCGTGTCATCCAGTCGCCATCAAGCAGGGTGGCATCCCCCACATAATCGCGTGCAGCCAACATGGCTGCGGTGATTCCGCTGCGGCCAGCCAGCCCCGCCAAAAGCCAGCGGGCTGTTTTGCCTGGTGCGTGACCGCCGGCTGCGCCGCTCGTTTGTTGAAGTGCCAGTGATAAAGCAGACGCGCTTTTGGCCGCATCGAGATTCAGCAAAACCGACGCCGCCGCTGCTGTCCCAAAAGGCGCGGCCAGATAAGTGGGCCAGATTCCCTTGGCCAGAATAGCCGGGCCATTCACAGCGCGCCCTAGACGCATCATGGCTTCATATCCATGCACAATGGCGCGTGCGAGTTTTGTTCCGTCAGCGCCGGTGGCTTGCGCCAGAAGTAGGCTCGCGGGAATAATGACCGAGCCGCATGTTGTGCAGGAAGCGCGATCGATATCATCGATTTCGGTCAGGCGCGTGACGGCAATAGCGCGCGTCACATCATTAAGCAGGCCTTCGCCTAAGGGCGACAAGGGCCCGTGCATGGAGCCGATAAGGTCGGCGCCTTCAGAAAAATGTTGTCCCGCGATCCAAGCACCGAGCGTATCTAGCACATGGAGTGAAAGTCTTTCACCATCGTCGACATGGCTGCCCAGATGGGCGGCAATGTCGTTCAGAACAGATGTCATTGCGCCGCTGCCATCTGCGACGGTGCATCCTTCAGATTGAGAATACGGCGCGCATTGTCATAAAAGAGCTTCTGTCGATCGGCGTCGGACAGATTGAGCTCGTCGATCATGGACAGGCAGGTTGCTGGATCCCAGCACGGATAGTCCGTTCCATACATCACACGGTCGATGCCGTAATAATCAATGGCGAACCTCATGCCCGCAGGGTGCGGGCTCACGGTGTCGGTGTACATGCGTCGCAAATATTCGCTGGCGGGTTTTGGCAATTTTGCTGATTTGGTATTCTTGTCCATACGGCCCGATTGGTAGGGCAGGGCCCCGCCAGTGTGCGACATGATCAGTTTGAGATTTGGGTGGCGATCCATCGTGCCTGACAGAACAAGACGCATGGCAGCCACGCTTACTTCCATCACGCGACCTAGCGAGAGAAACAACGCGCCATTATAACCATCGAGCATGTGGTTGAAGATGGCATCTGTCGGGTGCAGGAAAATGGGTAGATCGAGTTCTGCGCAGCGCGCATAGAAACTTTGCATGCGTTCCTGATCGATGCGCGGATCGGCGCCGATGGAACCCGGCAGATTGACGCCCATCAAGCCCAGGCGGCCAATAGCATCTTCCAGAACATCCATGGCGACTTTCTCGCTCTGGAAGGGAATGGCGGCGCTACCCCAGAAGCGACCTGGATAGCGGCGCTGCGCCCAGGCCATTTCCTCATTCCACTGAATGGCAAGATCGCGCCCCTCTGCTTCGGGCAGCGATGAGAAGTAAACAGAAAACGGGCCAATAGAGCCGACCGCGTCTATGCGGTGCCCGAGCTTGTCCATATGGGCAAACTGATCATCAAGGTCGAACCAGTCCGGCCAGCTGTTCATCACATAATCAGGGCCGTCCTGTAGCACGCAGGTGTAACAACCCTTTTCATTGGGTTTGGCGAGCGGAAACGTGCTGCGTTTGCACAGCGTGTCGAAGACCGAGCGCGGCCACCAGTGAAAATGGGAGTCAATAATATGCATGGTCGCCGAGCCTCTCCGTGAAGCTTAAATCTAGCAGGTTTTTGTCATTTGAGGAGCCTTGTGCCCCCTCTCTATTGCTCGAATTCAGCCAGTTTCTTGGCCTTGGCAACTATCTCGGGCGAAACATGGGCCGTGCGCTCAATCAGGCTTTGCAGCTGTTCGCCCGACATGGGTGAGAGATCGAGATTGGCGCGACGGATGTCTCCGATAAAGTCGCTATCCTTCATTGTTTCCATGAAAGCCTTGCGCAAGTCAGCGACACGCTCAGCTGTTTGGCCGGGCGGCGAGGTGACGGCGCGCCCCACGCGGGAATTGCCAGCCAGGAAGTCCACGATCTGGCGCTCTTCTTCGTTGCGCGCAAATTTCGACAGCAGCGGAATATGCGTCAGGTCGGGGTGGGAATCGACACCCACCTGCACAAGTACATTGATCTTTTTGTCCCGGATCCATTCGGGCTTTTCCGAGCGCAGCACGGCCCAAGGCTGGGTGAGTGCGTGAATCTCGCCCCGTTCCATCGCTAGGTTGGATTCTTGCGGGCCAGCATAGCCATTCAGCGCGCGCATGCGAAAGCCCATCATGTTTCGCATCATGGCGCTCAGCATGCGTGAATTTTGCCCAGCAGTAGCAATAATCAGTTCTTCGTTGAAAGCATCTTCGATCTTTTTCACGGGCGCTGTGTGCCAGGCAAAAATCACGGCGGCATTATCTGTGAGGCGTCCAATCCAGTTGAACTTCGTCACGTCCGCTTTTAGCGATTTAGGATCGAGAATCTGCGTCAGTCCGGCTGCCTGATCGATCATGCCGAGCACAGTACCATCACGGACTGCAATATTTCCAAGATGGTTGATGGCTGCAATGCTGCCGGCGCCGGGCATATTCTGGACAATCACATTGGGCTTGCCCGGTAGATGTTTTCCAATACTGCGCGCGACTGTGCGTGAATAGGTATCATAGCCATTGCCGACACCAAAGCCGATCACGAAAGTGACGGTCTTGCCTTTGTAAAAATCCTGCGCATGAGAAGGTGCGCTGCAGATAAGGGTCAGGCAAAGCCCGATAGAAAAACGCGCCAGTTTTCGCATCATCTCAAGACCTCGTTTGTAGCCGCGGGATAAGCCTTTCGGCATTTTGATATTCGATGAGTGTGAGCTCTTCGCTGCTGAAAGCCGTTTGCGCGATCTCAGCCAGACCTTGTTGTGGTTTGACGAAGGGCGCATCAGAGCCATACAGGATTTGTTCTGGTGGCATGAGGTGCCGAAGTGCTGCGAGTGCGCCGGGAGACCCGGCGCCGGCAAGATCGAAATACAGATTTTGTAGAAAGTGTCGTGGGCCACCTGGGATCTTATCTGCAAATTGGGGGCGTCCGAGCAGATGTTCTAGTCGACCTGCCAGCATAGGAACGCAGCCCCCTGAATGTGAAAAGATCCAGCGAATTCGGGGGAATTGTTTCAGGCGACCATTCACGAGAAGGCTGACAACTGAGCGTGTGGTCTCAAAGGCAAATTCGATCACTTGCGGCAGCAGCTCGGGAATCGTGCGCCCATAGGCAGGTACGGTTGGATGCACATAAACATTGGCATCCCGCCGATCGAGTTCAGCTAATGTGTCGACAAAACTATCGTCCCCCAGATATTTGCCGTCATAATTGGTAAAGAGAGCAATGCCATCAGCCTTAAGCTCATCAATGGCGCGCGCCGTTTCGGCTTTGGCAGGGGCGGTAGCCGGCAGGGGAATGGTCGCAAAGAACCCGAAGCGCGTAGGATGTTGCGCGACCTGTGCGGCAGCATAATCATTCCAGCCTTGCGCCAGAGGCACAGCATCGCGCCCCCCATCAAACCAGATTCCTGGCGTTGAAATCGAGGCAATGGCCATCCGGATGCCATTGGCATCCATCACCGCAATTGCCTTCTCAGGGCTCCAGGAGAGGAGATCTTCGCGGGGCATAGCATGGGCATTTTTGAGACGCTCGCCTTCGCGGCGCATGTGCTCTGGCGGCAAAAAATGATGATGGATGTCGATGCGAAATGGTGCGGGCAATTCAGCTGGCGACCCTAGTCGGGTCGTCCTCCCAGTTTGAGTTATTGTTTTAAGTCCCTAGTTGCAATGATTAAACGGACGGTAGAGCCGAAGGGCAAGGCCCTTCTTTTGCACTAGAGACTTGGTAATCTGCAGTCTTGATGGGTAGCTAGGGGAGTTAATTTATAGTCAGGTTGGCCTAGAGAGGTCGCCTGCCGCGGCTGCGCCCCGCTTTGGGCATCATCTGCGTATTGCTGCTTGTATAAGAATCGAACCTAAATCCAGCACCTCAACTCTCGGTGGCTGCGGGTCCCTGCAACCACCGACAATTGGCAACCCGTGCGCACAAGCTCCGGGGCCTTAGTATTAAGGCCCCTGCAGGCGGCAAGGATCCAACTAGGTCGCCGCGCAGCACGCCATAAAGGTCAGCAGCTCTCTACGCAAGCGGGTCGAGGTCGCCAGACAGCTAGCGCGTCTCTTTCGTCAGCATGTAGCTGAAAGCCCGGCGGGTTGTACTGACCCTTGAAGAGCGTTTCCCCTTGACGCCCGGCTAGTACGCCCTGAGACAGCGCCGCTGCCCCAAAAAGCAAAGAAAAAAGCTCTTCCGATCCGCACGAAAGTTATTCAAGTCTCGGCAAGGTGCATTCTCAAGAAATCCAGAATTTTAATCCAAGCATCTTCGGATGATGACTCAACATATCGTTTTTGATCAGCGTCCATGAATGCATGGCCTGTGTTTTGGTAAATATGAAAACTGGTTTCTATTCCAAGTCGGATTAACTCGGCCTCAATTTGTCTGACGTCTGCAGGCGGGGGGTTCATATCATCGATTCCAAAGAACCCTGCAACGGGACAAGTAATAGCAGGTAATCGTTCAAAAACGGTAGGTCCAGGTCCCAGTGCCTTCAGGACGCCGCCGCCGTAACAATCGATGGCGCAACAGAAACCAGGAACCGTTGCCGCCCCGAGCAGGGCCTGCCGCCCTCCCATGCAATGCCCCATAATTGCTGTTAGATGTGGAATTGTTCTGGGATGCGAGCGTAGGAATGAAGTAGCCGCCTCCATGTCCGCTATTAGCCGCTTATCAATAAGTCCCAATTTACGTTTTTTGAGATCTGGCTCACTGGGTGTGTGGTGATAATGGTCTGGTGCGACCACCATGAAGCCCTCGGACGCTAAACGTTCCGCATTCCTCCTGGTAAACGGACCGAGGCCATGTTGGTAATGTGATAAAAGGATTCCTGGACGTCGTTCGCTGCCCTTCGGTACCGCAACAAGAATTTTCATCTGGCTGCCATCTACTATAATTTGAGTCTCCTCAAGCATTCGAATGTCCTTTAATATTACAAACGGCCGTCAACGATTGCCTGAAATTCTTTCACGATGCTGGACGGCGTCCGAAGCATCTCAGCTACCAGATCTTGTATCTCGACGCCCGCAACCGGATCCACAGGAGCGTTTACTTTAGCTGCCTCCGAAAGAAAATCCTGATCAATCATTGCCTGATCAAATGCGCGCCGCAATGCCGAAACTCGCTCTGCTGGGACATCTGGCGGGGAAACTATAACCCGGGCCATCATTTGACTTGCAAGAACGAGATTCAAAATTTTCTTCTGCGAATCGGTGCTCGCAAGATCCGTAACCAAAGGTACGTCTGGCAAGTCGTTGAGTTTACGATGAGAGAATTGGATCAGTATATCAATCTGCTTATCTCGTACCCAGTTCGGTTTGGCGGCTAATATCGCCGACCATGAGATATTACAGCGGCCATCTACTTCGCCCCGTTCAAGCGCAATATTAACTTCATTCCCGCCTGGATATCCTTTGATTGCAACGAGTTTAGCACCAAACATATTATTAAGAATGTTGACATGGCTCTCATTCGTGACGCCAATTTTGAGATCACGCCTCATAAATTCTGCCAACGATTTCACCCCTACCGAGTGCCATGTTACGCAGACGCTGACATCAACATTGACGTTTCCGATCCAGTTAAAACGATCGGGAGTGAACCGTGCTAATGGATTGTTCCAGAGCGCTTCAAATACGACGTACCGGCTAAACGTTCCGAGAGCGAGCCCATCTTTTGATGCCAGATTATAAAGGTGATTTGCTGCGACAAGCCCGTTGGCGCCTGGAATATTCGTGGCGATGATCTGCGGGTTTCCGGGAATATGTTTACTCATGGCCCTCGCGACGAGACGACCATAGAGGTCTGTTCCATCTCCAGAGGTAGATCCAATGCTCATGGTCATGCGCTTGTTGCGGTAGAAGTCCGCGATCTCGTCTGCGTGCGTTCCTGACGCTGAAAAGAGAACCCCAAAAAATATGCAGTTACGCATTAGTGCGTTAAGTGCAAGCAAAATATCTCTCCCTGACTTTATTGCTAATTTTCTATAATTAAATATAGAAAGACCGTGGGTGTCCACCCCCTTTTGAGATGGCCGATTCCCTGAAAAGCTATGCTATCTTATTTAAGTTGGGCGCAAAAATTACATCGATCAATTTTAAATACTATTTCAGATAGGTTTAATTGAGAAATACATATCAGATAGCCTAGTCACTATAATCATAATCAAAAGGATAATTGACTCTAGTTCTTTACCCAAGGAGCTTACCTCAAAGAGATCCGATGGGGAGGGCGTCATGACCAAGGTCGCAGGTGTTACGGCTTTCTATATATATTTTTTTGCCTCCCTTCTCAGTTCTGATGCATTTGCAAAAATAACTGGAACAGTATCGTCTCCGAACGAGCCCGCAATGGAAGGTGTACTCGTGACGGCTCGGTTAAATGGATCAACAATTACTTATACGGTCGCGACACAAAAAGACGGGACGTTTTCATTTCCAGACCGTCTCCTTGTTAACGGGACTTATTCACTTTCCATCCGGGCAACTAGGTACAAGCTCGACGGTGACGTCAAGGTGGATCTATCCGATGTGTCCAAGCCGGTTAGCCTTAAATTGCGTTCAGATCAAAATCTTGCCCCGCAATTGACCAATGCAGAATGGCTCACCAGCATGCCGGGTTCAATGAACGATAAAAAACAGCTTTATGGTTGTACAAATTGCCATACGTTGCAACGTATCGTGGAATCCAAATATTCTGCGTCCGAATACATGGATGTTTTGGCGCGTATGGCACAATATTCAAATAATTCTTTTCCACTTCATCCACAAATCCGCGTCGCCGAAACCAGCGCCGGCGCACGTTTCGGCGCTGGGACAGATAAGTTTGCAGACTTTCTTGCGTCTATTAATCTGAGCGCTGTCGACAATTGGAAATATGAATTGAAAACATTGCCTCGCATCAAGGGAGTGGGCACACGTTTTTTGATCACGGAATATGATCTGTCTAAAGCAACGACAATGGCTCATGATGTCGTAGTAACTAAGCATGGCAAAGTCTACTTCTCTGATTTTGGGGATAACCAGATTGGGGAACTTGATCCGATAACTGGTCAGGTTGTTGAGCATCGATATCCGGTTTTACGGCCCGATTACCCCAAGGGTGGCCTTGATCTTGAGCAAGATGAGAGTGGTAATTTGTGGCTCGCAATGATGTATCAGGGTGGGATTTTGCGCTTTGATCCGAAGACGCATGAGGTAAAGACTTATCCGGTTCCTAAAGAGCTGATGAATGAGGCAACCCAACAGGCGCTGCTTGCACCCCACCATCAAGAAGTTGATGGAAAAGTTTGGGTTACGAACGTTGGTTTAAATAAAATTCATCGCGTTGATGTAAAAACAGGTTCTTATGAGACAATTGATCCTTTCAAGAATATGCCGAAAGGCGAGAGACATTCGGCTTATGGCATGAATTCTGATATCCATAATAATCTTTGGTTCAATGATTATTCAGCTGAAGCTATTGTGAAAATTGACGCCAAAACACTGGAGGTGAGTGTCTTTAAGACAGGCACCGCTCGCTCACGCCCGCGTCGGGGCCATATGGATGCGAATGACCGTTTGGCTTTCGCAGAATTTTATGGCGATCGCGCTGGAATTTTAGATACAAGAACAGGAAAAATGACCGAATACGCCGTGCCAACGCAACATTCGGCGCCATATGATGCAGTGGTCGATCGCCACGGTTTTCTTTGGACGGCTGGAATGGAAGCTGATCGTGTAGTCCGCATTAACACTGAAACCGCAGAGGTAATCGAGTTCCCGCTTCCGCGCCAAACCAATATTAGGCGCCTTTTTGTTGATGACACGACAAAGCCATCTACAATCTGGATAGGCAATAATGAAGGCGCTTCGATTATCAAGCTTCAGCCTATTGAGTAATAGCCATGTTGCTTACAGGTGCTGAAAGCGAGGCGTAAAATTTCAATCGCGTGTTTTTCCGTCGTGGCTAGTGGCCTGCCCCGTGAAAAGTGGTCCTCCCTGATGTATGGCTTACGAGCCTTGAGGAGGAATGCGAATGCTTGAGATAAGGCACAGGGCGGAAGAGATTGTCGCCAAACTTCGGCCGGTGGAAGTTCTC
>CANJVX010000029.1 GCA_947478405.1 Beijerinckiaceae bacterium
TACAATCGTAAGTAAGATCATCATTAGAAAAGTAACTTCTAAGTTGTATTCTCCTCTTGTTTTTAAAAAAATCTTTTTGCCTTGCGGCGACAGGAGTTGTCATGAATCTGACCATTGCGCGCGCGCTCAATTCTTTCGGTCTAGCCGTTATTATCGGCTGTCTGGTCATTGCCACCGCAGCCACTTATTCGCTGCAGCAATTGCGCGTGGGTGGTTCCGCCTACAGTAATATGATTGCGGGTAAAGACCTTGTCGCCGACGTTTTGCCGCCCCCTCTTTATGTGATCGAAGCCTATCTCAACGCCACAATCATTGCGGATGAAAAACTGCCCCTCGAAGAATCAAAAGTGCGCTTTGCGCCGCTGAAGAAGGATTTCGAAGAGCGGCGCGCCTTCTGGGCCAAGAGCGACCTGCCCTTCTATTTGAAGTCAGAGCTCGCGGCCTCTTCCGCAGCGGCAGAAAAATTCTGGAACCTGCTCGAAGAGAAATATCTGCCAGCGGTTGCCAGTGGTGACACCAAGGTGGTCCATAAAATCGGAACGGAATTGTCCGCGCTCTATACAGAACATCGCCGCGCGGTGGATGTACTAGTGGTCGACGCCAATAAATTCCTCGCCAATGCAGAAGCAGAAGCCCAAGACGCGGGAAGCGCCTGGCAGACTGTCTTGCTGGGCACAGCAGGCCTCGTTCTTCTGTGCGTCTGCTTCGGCGTCTATATGATCCGCAAGAAAGTCGTGCAGCCTTTGCTTGCTATCGCCGATTACATGACACGCTTGTCCAAAGGCACCTATGAAGAGGAAGTCCCCTTTGTCGGCCGCCATGACGAAATCGGTGAAATGGCCCATGCTGTTTCCGTCTTCCGCGTTTCCGCCATCGAACGCCAGCAGGCGCGCGACCGCGAAGAGCAGAGCCGCAGCGAAGCCGAGGCCATGCGCCAGCAGCAAGAAGCGGTGGAGCGAGAAGACGATTTGAAGCGCCAGCGCGTTGTCGAGGCGCTCGCTATGGGGCTGGAACATATTGCCCGCGGCGATCTCGCCTTCCGCCTCGAAGAACCGCTCGCAGAAGAATATGAAAAGCTGCGCAAGGATTTCAACGCCGCCATCGGCTCCCTTGCTGGCACATTGAAGTCGATCTCGGTGGCTACCGAATCCGTCCATAGCGGCGCGCGCGACATCACCACTGCAGCTGATGATCTGGCGCGGCGGACGGAACAGCAGGCGGCAGCACTTGAGCAAACTTCCGCCGCGCTCAACGGCATTGTCGATGCTGTCCGCCGCACGTCGGAAATGTCGGAAAAAGCACGCAATGCGGTCACCGCTGCCAAGACCGAAGCGGATGGATCGGATTCGATTGTGCGCGATGCCATCACCGCCATGGATACGATCGAACAATCCTCGCGCCAGATTGGTGAGATCATCACCATGATCGATGAAATCGCCTTCCAGACGAATCTCCTCGCGCTGAATGCTGGCGTCGAGGCGGCACGCGCTGGCGATGCGGGACGCGGCTTTGCCATTGTCGCCCAAGAAGTGCGCGGCCTTGCTCAGCGCTCGACCGAGGCAGCCAAAGCCATCAAGGGCCTTATCTCAACCTCTTCCGCCCAGATCGCATCCGGTGTTGGCCTCGTGCGTCACACGGGTGAAGCATTCACCTCGATCGGCCAGCACGTGGTGCGCGTCACCGAGCTCGTCGAAGCCATTGCCACTTCGGCGCATGATCAATCTGTGAGCCTTCGCGAAGTGAACGTGGCCGTCGGCCAGATGGACCAGAACACGCAGCAAAATGCAGCCATGGTCGATGAGACCACCAGTGCCAGCCATGCGCTTACCGACAAGGCTCATGATCTGGAAATGCTGGTCGGCAAATTCACGCTGGAGGGCATGCGTGGTGCCATCGGCCTCGCAAGGCCTGATTCGGCACCCAACAATCCGCCGGTGCGCAGCTTCACCAAACGCATTGCTGCAGCCTTCGGCCGCTGAGTAAACCACACGGCAGCGCCCACCAGCGCTGCCGTGTCAGCCAGGTTTCCAGGCCCGCAAAAGATTTCACGGAAATCGAGGTCGGCTGACATCGCCGCTTAACCCAACGTTAGAGAAATGCAGCGCATTTTCCGGTTCCGGGAAATCTGAGTTTTGCGTATTCCCGACTAATTCCAAGCCCCGCCGGATTGTATTCCGGCGGGGCTTTCGACTTTTGGGGCATAGGTCAGTTGCGCCCGGAGCAGAAATTCCCGATAAATCAGATCATCTGCTTGAGAAGCGCGCCAAATGCGCCAGCGGATGAATATGGAAAGGGAGCGTCCGGGACATGATCCAGAAGAATATCCTGAAGCACGGCATAGCTGCAGCATTTGCAGGCCTCGCCCTCGCCTGCGCCCCAGTCGCCAAGGCCGCTGATTTCTATTCTGGCAAGCAGATCGTCTTTCTGATTGGCGGCGATGCAGGTGGCGGCTACGATCTTTATGCACGCGCCCTGTCGCGCCACATGAACCGCTTCATCCCCGGAAACCCGACCTTCGTGCCGCGCAACCAGCCTGGTGCAGGCTCTGGCACGGCTGCCGCCTATATTGCCTCCGTCGCACCGAAAGATGGCCTGATGATCGGCGCGGTGTTCCCCGGTGTCATCATCGGTCCCCTGCTGGAAGAAAAGCAACAGGGCCTCTTCGATCCAACCAAGTTCATCTATCTGGGTAGCGCCGATTCAGGCACACGCGTGTGCATCACTTTTGAAACATCAAAGATCAAAACCTTCGAGCAGGCCCAGACCAACAAGGTCATCATCGGCGCAAGTGCGGCCGGTGGCTCTACACGCGACTATGCCTATCTGCATCAGAATGCGGCCGGCGGAAACTTCAACGTCGTGTCGGGCTATAAGGGCACAGTCGATATTTTCCTGGCGATGGAACGCGGCGAAGTTGACGGCATGTGCGGCCTCGACTGGTCGAGCCTGAAGTCGCAGCGCCCGAGCTGGGTGGCGGAGAAGAAGATCAACATTCTCGTTCAGAACGGCCTCGAATCCGAAGCCGAGCTCGACAAAATGGGCGTTCCGACGATCTGGAAATTCATCAAATCCGACGAAAACAAGCGCGCCGTTGAAATGGTCTTCAGCCAGCAGATCTTCGGCCGTCCTTATATTGCGCCGCCGGGCACAAATATGGATCAGGTGAAAGTCCTGCGCGAGGCTTTCATGAAGATGGTGAAGGATTCTGAATTTCAGGCCGATACGGAAAAGAACCGTCTCGACGTCACACCCTCTTCAGGGGAGCGCGTGCAGAGTGTGGTTGAAAAGCTCTATGCCACGCCAAAGGAAACAATCAAGCGCGCGAAGGACATCATCTCGCCGCCTGCTTAAAATCCGATGCGCAGAGACACGCCTCCGATCCCGCCGAGTTCGCCTTTGAATTCGGCGGGGCCATCTACTTTCAGCAATTTATTGAGCGAGCCGGTGGTCACATAGTGACCCGCTTTCAATCCCCCCAAATGATCGGGCTGCTGAGAGGCAAAAGCTGCGACAGCCAGCAAAGGCTCGCCATCATTGTGGCGCGCCTCATGGTCAGCGATGAGCGCGCCATCGCGCCAGATTTTCAGCCCCATACCGCCCCGCGCCACAGCGCGCACGTCACGGCGGCCCGATCCGGCCACAAATCCGGCATTGTTGAGATTATCAGCCAGCTTGGCCTCAAAAGGCGTTGCCTCAAAATCGGCATAGCGGGTGCCCACCAGCTCAATGGCCACCAGAACTTCATCCGTCGCATCGAGAATACTCTCGACCGAATAGGTCGGCCCGCGCGGCAGATCGCGCGACAGGCGGATGGCCAGTTCGAGCTCGACAATCACCCATTCACCCGGCGAGAGCCTATAGAGGCCCCCATCGGGCCTCAGATCGCCAGAAAACAGCGGGCCGGCAATGGCGCGGCCTTCACCCTCAGGCGCAAAGCCGGCCTTCCAGCCCGACACACTCTGGCCTGTGAGCCGCGCGACCTCGGCCTGAACTCCATAGGCACCGGCATGGTCAGCGGGCCCCTCTAACGCCTGCCAAAGATGGAACTTGCGGGCGCGACGGGCGGAGGCAAGGTTTTCAGCTAGGCTCACTTTATCCTCAAGCGATCAGAATCAGGGGCTCGGACGGGGACAATAGACGTTTTCAGGTTGATCTCACTCGACAAATGGGGCATAGACCCGACACGAATTTCGGCAGCGCGGCTCGATCCCGCTGCACAACTGTTCTAAGGACGAGTCATGAAGGTCCGTAACTCTCTGAAATCTCTGCGTGGTCGTCATCGCGACAACCAGATCGTGCGCCGTAAGGGCCGCGTCTACATCATCAATAAGACCCAGAAGCGCTTCAAGGCCCGCCAAGGCTAAGCCTTTCATCTGACCGTTTGTTGACTGCAAGAACCCCGGCTCGCCGGGGTTTTTGCATTTGGGGCCTTTGACGGGCCGGTGGGCGCGCCCTAATCTTCTCTCATGCACGCTGGCTACAGTTTCCTTGCCCGACTGTCGGCAGCCGCTCTCATCTTGGGGGCGGCACACCTCGCGCATGCGCAAACCCCGCCCTTGAGCCCTCCCAAGGCGTCAGAGCCGGCCCCTGCCCCGGCCCAACCTGCCGGGCGCCAGAAAATTCTCGACGAACTCTTTGACCGCCTCTCCAAGGCGCAGGACCAGGATGAAGCGCGCGGCCTTTCAGGTGCCATCGAGCGTATTTGGTCGCGCTCGGGCTCAGACACGGCCGATTTGTTGATGGAGCGCGTGTCGACGCTGTTCCAGCAGAAAGATTTCAAAGTGGCGCGCGACATGCTCGACCGCCTGATCGAAATTGAACCGCAATGGTCGGAGCCCTGGAGCCGCCGTGCCACGACACGTTTCCTTGAACGCGATTATACCAGCGCGATGGAAGATCTGGCCCATGTGCTGCATCTGGAGCCGCGCCATTTTATGGCATTGGTCGGTGTCGGCGCCATTCTTGAACGCGAGGAGAACAAGGCGCAGGCATTGCGCGTGTTCCGCCGTGCACTTGAAATCAATCCTCAGCTCAACGACATTCGCGAGAAAGTCGAGAAGCTGATCATCGAAGTTGAGGGACGCGAGATTTAATCCGCGCCGACCGCTTTCTTCACTTTCGCAATAAACTCCGGCGAGGCATCGACAATGCGCTCGGTCAGGCGCTGTACATCAGCAGCATTGCGGTGGGTGATCGAGAGATTGCGCTTTTGCGCCTCCTCAAGGAAAGCCTGATCCTTCATCATGGTTTCGAAAGCGACGCGCAAAGCAGCCACACGATCGGCCGGCACGCTTGGCCCCACCGCCAGCGCGCGCGCATGCGGTGTTCCAGCTGCGAGGAATTCAGCGATTTCCTTGTTTTCGCCGCTCGATAATTCAATAAGTGTGGGCACATCTTTCAATTCAGGCATGCGCGACAGCGTGAATTGTACGGGGATGGATATTTTTTTGTTGCGCAACCAATCAGCATTGCCGCCCGAAATATTTTCCCATGCAACGACCCAGCCCGCGATTTCGCCGCGCTCCATGGCCATGTTCAATTCACCACCTGTCGGAAAACCGGAGATAACACGGAATTGTCCGCCCACTGCATCTTTCAACAAAGACGCCCATTGATAGGAGAGATGGGAGCGCCCCATCGAACCCAGAACGACATTGCGATCCGACTTTAATTCACTCATCGATTGACCAGGAGACGTGTGCCAAATCGCCAGCATCTGGCTGATCTGATCATAAGCGCCAAGCCATTGGAATTTCTTCGACTGGAAACGCACGCCCTCGTTCTGCAGCTTCTCAATCAAAGGCAGAGCATGCGCGAGCAAGATCTTGCTGCCGTCCATCGGCGCATTGTTGAAAATGAAATTGCCCGCAATGGCCCCGCCTGCACCGGGCATATGCTCGACAATGATATTGGGTTGGCCGGGAATGTGTTTGGCATAATGGGTCGCTATCAGGCGGCCATAAAGATCGTAAGAGCCGCCCGGTCCCGTGCCCATCACGATGGACACGCTCTTGCCCTTGTAAAAGAACTCAGGCGTCTGCGCCCGAGCGACACTTACGAAGGCACCCATCAGCGCGACAAGCGCGCAAGTCAATCCAAGCCGCATCTGTTCCTCCATTTTGGCTGCGAAGTTAGCGGCATAGCGGGGCGGACGAAAGCTCTCGTCATTCACGGCCGTGTCAGAGACTGCAGCGCAGCTACCAAAAGAAAAAGCCCCGGCACAAGGCCAGGGCTTTTAATTGGTGGGCGCGACAGGGATTGAACCTGTGACCCCTACCATGTCAAGGTAGTGCTCTGCCGCTGAGCTACGCGCCCGTGGCAGAAACCCGCAAAGGTAGCTGCAAACGGAATGGGCGGGGTATAAAGGGCAAAGGCCCCCGGTGCAAGCGCTTGGGGGGCCCTTGGCACCCTTTTTTCAGGCTGCCAGCAGACGCTGCACTTCGTTGACGAGATCCTTCAGATGGAAGGGTTTCGACAGGATTTTTGCTTCGCGCGGCGCATTATTGTCGGGGTTGAGGGCTACCGCCGCAAAACCGGTGATGAACATGACCTTGATATCAGGGTCGAGTTCAGTGGCACGGCGCGCGAGCTCAATGCCGTCCATTTCCGGCATCACAATGTCAGTCAGCAAAAGTTCAAACGGCTCTTCGCGCAGCCGATTATAGGCCGACAGACCATTGTCGAAAGAGGCCACGTCGTAACCGGCATTTTGTAACGCCTTCACAAGGAAGCGACGCATGTCATTGTCGTCTTCGGCAAGAAGGATCTTGGTCGAGAGAGGAAGATTCATATGGGCCTCACGCAAAACTCGTCTCCTCATAAGCACCCGCGAGAGTAAAGAAGGGGTGAAAACAAGTGGCATCTAGAAAAGTTTCTGGCTCTGACAGGCTCTCGAATGGACATACCTGTGCCACCTTGGCACATTGGTTGCCTCTTGCCAGTCGAAGACAGGATCGCGGAGAGCCGAATGAGCTTTTCATCAGCAGGTCAGGAAACAATCCCGGGGGAGCATATTGCGACCCTGGAGCCCGAACTCGCCCTGCCTTTCGAAACACTGGGGCCTGACAAACTCGAAACGCCGCTGGTTCTCTCCTCGCCTCATTCAGGGAGCATCTATCCCGCGAGCTTTCTGGCGGCGTCGCGGCTTGATCCACGTGCCTTGCGCCGCTCGGAAGATGCGCATGTGGATGCGCTCTGGGCGCGCGCTGCCGCGGGCGGCGTGCCAATGTTGAAAGCACATTTCCCGCGCGCCTTTCTTGATCTCAACCGCGAGCCCTATGAACTTGATCCGCGCATGTTTGAGCGCCCCCTGCCGCAGTTCGCCAATACGCGTTCGCTGCGCGTGGCAGGAGGGCTTGGCACGATCCCGCGCAATGTCGGTGAGGGGCAGGAGATTTATGCAGGCAAGCTGCCCGTCGAAGAAGCGATGCGGCGCATCGATGGGCTCTACAAGCCCTGGCACCAGACCCTGCACGGCCTCTTGCGCCGGGCCCAGAGGCAATTTGGACTAGCGGTGCTGATCGACTGCCATTCCATGCCCTCTTGGATTGGCGCCTATTCACAAAAGCCGGAGAGGATCGATGCGGATTTTGTGTTGGGTGACCGCTACGGGGCGGCCTGTGGCGGGCCTTTGGTTGATCTGGTTGAGCGCCATCTGCGCGCAGCCGGCTATCACGTCCAGCGCAACAAGCCCTATGCGGGCGGGTTCATCACCGAGCATTATGGCAATCCGGGCGCTGGCTTTCATGCGCTGCAAATCGAGATCAACCGCGCGCTCTATATGGATGAGCAAAGTCTGGAGCCCAAAGCAGCCTTCGGACCCCTCTCAGCCGACCTCGCCGATTTGACGCAAAGGCTGATGGCGCTCGCTGCCGATATGGCCCGAGAAAAGGGTCGGGGCGTTGGTCTGGCGGCTGAGTGAAGGGTCTCGCTTGAAAAAAAGACGGCCGCCGGTTTGCACCAGCGGCCCAAGTCTAGGGAGGAAACGCCCAAGGAGGGCATTGGCGACAGCATGGCCATCGCGTAAGAACAACATATATGTGCACTGCACAAAAAGCAAGTGATACTGACCTATTTTTCGCGATCTGCGGCAGCCTGTTGCAGCTTACGTTACAAAGCTTTGAATTTTAAAGACCTTCTGGGGTCTGCCGGAATTGTGTCCGGGGGCCTCGCCTCACGCGGCCCTCTCCTGTATGTGTCGACGACTTTCTCGGAGAGGCATTATGAGCGCTATTGATTTCGCGCGTTTCGTCGATGAGCTGGCACAGGCCTCGGGCGAAGCCATTTTGCCCTTCTTCCGTACCCATCTGGGCACCGAGGACAAAAACCACGGCGGCGCCTTTGACCCCGTCACGGAAGCCGACAAGGCGGCCGAAATCATCATGCGCCGCATGATCGAAGAGGCTTTTCCAGCCCATGGCATTATCGGCGAAGAATACGGCAACAAAAACGAAGACGCCGAATATGTCTGGGTGCTCGATCCTATCGATGGCACCAAAAGTTTCATCTCGGGCCTGCCGGTGTGGGGATCGCTGATCGGCCTGCAACACAAAGGCCGCCCCTGCTATGGCATGATGCATCAGCCATTCACGCGCGAGCGCTTTTCGGGCGATGGAGAGGGCGCGCAATGGCGTGGTCTCGACCGGCACGGCAAAGCAATTGAGCGCAACCTGCGCACGCGCGCGTGCGAAAATCTTGCGCAAGCAACATTGATGACGACGCACCCCTCGCTTCTGTCCGGCGACACGCACGCGCCCTACATGCGCGTTGAAAAAGAAGTACGGCTGTCACGCTATGGCGGCGATTGCTATGCCTATTGCATGGTGGCGGCCGGCCACATTGATCTCGTCATTGAAAGCGGCCTCAAGCCTTATGATATTGTGGCGCTTGTGCCAATCATTGAAGGTGCGGGCGGCGTGATCACCAATTGGAAAGGCGAGAGTGCCGCATCCGGCGGTGCCATTATCGCTGCTGGTGACAAACGCGTGCATGAACAGGCGTTGAAAATTCTCAACCCCTGAACCTCACACCTGTTGGGTTGGGCGCGCGAGCAAAGCATCGCCCTCGCCCGCCACGCCGGGAATGAAGCTATCAAAAGCCCCCCAGAAACGCGCGCGGATTTCATCACGCTCCATTAAAATCTCATGCCGCGCGGCTGGCATAAAGATCAGACGCCCGGATTGTAGATGGCCGCAAAAATGTTCGGCTGCAAAGGAATCTGTGACCCAATCATCTTGGGATGCCAAGATGAGCATCGGTGTAGCGATTGCTTGGGGATAATCAGGGTCCCTGAATTTTGCCATGAGCGCAAAAGCTGCATGCACCCAACCCACGGTCGGATCACCTAGCGAAAGACGATTCTCGCGCGCCAGCATTTTCGCAAGTCGTTCGAAGCGGAAGCGATCCGTGGTCAGCGGATTTCTTTCAAAACCGCGCGCAGACACAGGGGCGCGCCCACCTGTGGGAACAAACATCCGCCCCAAGCCAAGCATATGTAGCGAGCGGGCTGCAAAGCGTGCAAGATTTGGATATTGCAACACGAGATCAATCATCGGCGCGCATAAAACCATGCGCTCGAAAGGCGTTTCCTCATCATGAGCGTGTTCAATGAGGATTGCGCCGCCCATGGAATGGCCCAACGCAAACCATGGCTTGGGGCAATGCGGCACCAGAACATGCGCGATGACAGCATGAAGGTCGCGCTGATATTCAGCAAAATCGGCGACATGCCCCTTGTCACGATCCTCTAATTGGCGGGCCGAGCCGCCCTGCCCGCGCCAGTCAAAAATCACCACGACGAAATCGCGCGCGAGCAATTCGCCGATCGTTTCATAATATTTCTCGGTCGTTTCGGCACGGCCCGTTGTGATCATCACCGTTGCGCGCGCAACCCCCTGCGGCACAAAGCGCATCACGCGCAGATCAAGCCCGTCGCTTGTGCGAATGGTTTCTACCAAGCCACCCGCGGGGGCTGGATTATCGGGCATATGTGCAGGAATCATCATGATCTCATGCAGGTTTGACGAGACTAGGATGACAGAATGATGAAAAAAAGTACGGGCAGCGCCGTTTAGGCAACGCCCAAGCGCAAGAGATCGTGAAGATGGACAATGCCGCACGGGCGATTGTCCTTGTCGACAACGAGCATGGCCGAGATTTTGCGGCTGTTGAGCATTTCGAGCGCTTCAACACCCAAGGTCTCGGGCGTAACCGTGCGCGGTGCGCGCGTCATGACATCATCGACGCGGGCCACCATCAGATCAGGGCGCATATGACGACGCAGATCGCCGTCAGTCACAATGCCTGCAAGCTTACCGTCGGCCTCGATCACACCCACGCAGCCAAAGCCTTTGGTCGAAATCTGCACCACAGCATCGCTCATAGGTGCGCCGAGTTTGATCAGTGGCACGTTATCATCGCGATGCATGATGTCGCGCACAAAGGTGAGTTTTGCACCAAGCTTTCCACCGGGATGAAAGACGCGGAAATCCTGAGCAGTAAAACCTTTGGCCTCCAGCAAGGCCACGGCCAGAGCATCGGCCATTGCAAGCTGCATCGTGGTGGATGTTGTTGGCGCCAGACCGTTCGGGCAAGCCTCTTCGCTCTTGGGCAAAGCCAGGCACACATCGGCCTCACTGCCCAGTGCACTGTCCGCATTCGAAGTGATGGCAATTAGCGGAATCTGAAACCGGCGCGAATAGGTGATGATATCGGCAAGTTCGCTCGTCTCACCCGACCAGGACAGAGCCAAAATCACGTCGCCTTGCTGGATCATGCCCAGATCGCCATGGCTCGCCTCGCCCGGGTGCACGAAATAAGCGGGCTGACCGGTGGAGGCTAAAGTAGCCGCAATCTTGCGACCAATGTGGCCGGACTTACCCATGCCCGTGACAATCACACGGCCGTTGGCCGCCAGAACCGTCTCAAGAGCACGGGCAAAGAGATCGCCCAAGCCATCGTTCAAAGCTGCTTCGATAGCAGCAATGCCCGCGCGCTCAAGGCCGAGCGTGCGCAATGCGGAGGCCTTGGCCTTTTGGGACGTGTGAGCGCTGTTCATCATGATCTTTTCATACCAGCGCAAGGCTCAAGAGGAAACCCTGAAGGCACAATCAGAGCGAACCGATCAGCTTCTTCAGCTCCGCTTTGAACGCAGGTGCAATATCAGGACGCTCCAAAGCGAAAGCGACATTGGCCATCAGAAAACCGACCTTCGAACCTGTGTCGCAGGTACGCCCATCAAAACGCACGCCGAAGAAATCCTGCGATTCGGACAATTTCTTCATGCCGTCCGTCAGCTGGATCTCACCACCTGCGCCCTTCTCGACCTTTTCGAGAATGTCGAAAATCTGCGGCTCGAGGACATAGCGCCCCGAAATGATGAGATTGGAGGGTGCAGTGCCTTTGGCGGGTTTTTCCACCATGCCGCCAATCTGGAAGGTATGGCCAAAATCCTGTTTGACGGAGACAACACCATACAAATGCGTGTCCTCCGGCGGCACTTCTTCCACCGCAATAATATTGCCGCCGTGCTTTTCATAAGCATCCAGACATTGCGCAATGCAGCGATTTTTGCGGGCCCCTGGCAGCGTGATCATGTCGGGCAAGATCACAGCAAAAGGTTCATCGCCAATAATGTCGCGCGCGCACCACACAGCATGGCCCAAGCCCAGTGGCGCTTGCTGGCGTGTGAAACTTGTTGCACCCGCCGCCGGCAGATCGGCCATCAGCGCTTCATATTCCTTCAACTTGCCACGCTTCTGCAGCGTGTCCTCAAGCTCGTAAGACATGTCGAAATGATCTTCGATCACTTGCTTGTTGCGGCCGGTGACGAAGACAAAATGTTCGATTCCTGCTTCTCGTGCTTCATCAACCGCATGCTGCAGCACGGGCCGATCAACGACGGTGAGCATTTCTTTTGGAATGACTTTTGTGGCGGGCAAGACGCGGGTGCCAAGACCAGCGACAGGAAAGACGGCTTTACGAACGCGCTTCATCGGGGGCCATTCCAGAACGTTTCATCAAAGGGCGACCAGGCTGCGCTAACATCCGGGGGGACACAAACGAAGCCAGGGAAATTGTGCCCCTGATCAGGGCTTTCCTGTGCCAGTCTATAGCAGGCACAGATGGGCTGAAAGTTAACGGCATTTCTGGTGACGGCGGGGGCCCCAAATGAGCGCACAGGACAACCGCTGACAGTCAGGCGAGCGGCATGAAGGAATAGCGGTCGGGATCACGCCGCAAACGCCCGATGCCCGGCTGGTCGAGATGGGCAGCCGCGACCACAGCATCCGTCGCCACTACCCATTCCAGCATGGCCTTTCGTGTCTCGCACGCAGTCTTGGGGTCGAGATCATAGACCATCGCCGTTTCCGGCCGCACGAGATGAAGTGCCGCAAGATGCACCACATCGCCCCAGGCGATAATGGGCTCGGCTCCCGTCTCAATCACCCATGCCGTATGCCCCGGCGTGTGGCCCGGCGCGAGGCGTGCAGCAATTCCCGCCTCGCCACCACCTTCCGGCACGCGGCGAATACGATCGAGATAAGGACGGAACGCTTTGTCATTCATATGCAGTGTGCCGCGTGCGCGCTCGGGCATATTCTCTGGCGGCGTATCGAACCAGAAGTCGGCCTCGACCTCATGCAAAACAATTTCCGCATTGGGGAACATGGCCACACCCGCATCATCCACCAGACCACCAAAATGATCCTTGTGCACATGGGTGAGATAGACCGCGCGTATCTCTGAATGTTTCACGCCCGTCTCGGCAAGGCACTTGTGCAAATGGCCAAGACGGGAATGCATCATTGTGCCTGTGCCCGCATCAATCAGCACCGGACCATCGGGCAGATGCAAAAGGAACGCATGGCAATCCATGGTGAGTGCCTTGTCGCCTCCCGCCTGTGCAATCAGCTCGGTTGCGGCCGCACGATCGACAGGATCGGGCACTTTGTCGAGAGCGGCATCAAGGTCGCCATCGAGCAAAGGGGTTATTCGGATCTTCCCGATTTCAAATGTGCGGGGCATGAGGGCCTCCCTTTTTTCTTAATGCTTATGGGACCGATCTTGGGCCTGCCGGGCGCGCCCGTAAAGCTCCCCGCGCTTTTTTCCATCGTGGTAAATAATTCGGAAACGAAAGCGCCCTAAGGTCACCTCCAGATTCGCCGCAAGGCGGCGACCAGACGTCATGTGGAGTGGCTTTGCTGTGTTCAGGCGTTCAGCATATTCGGCGCGGGTGACATCCCTCGCTCCCATCGGCCAGCGCGACAGAATTTGCTCGCCCGGCCAGATCGTCCGTACGCTGGGGCTGTTTGCCCTCTTCTGCGCGGGCCTCATGGTGGCAAGCATCCATGCCCGCGCGCAGGAAGCCGCACCCGTGAGCGAGGCGCAATTCCGTGCCTTCGTCTCAAACCTGTGGCCCGATGCACGCAAAGCCGGCGTCTCCCGCGCCACTTTTGATGCAGCTCTTGGCAGGCTCACGCCAGACCCATCGGTCATCACGATTACCGGCAAGCAATCGGAATTTGTGAAACCGATCTGGCATTACATCAATGGCGCCGTGTCAAAGCAGCGCCTTGAGCGCGGTGATGCGCGCGCCAAGGAATTTGAAAAAACACTCGCCCGCATCGAAAGCAAATATGGCGTTGATCGCTATGTCGTGCTTGCGGTCTGGGGCATGGAGACCAATTACGGCGGGTTTTCCGGCAAGTTGAGCACGGTGCGTTCGCTCGCCACACTTGCGGCCTCCGGCTATCGCGGCACATTCTTTCGCGATGAGCTGATTGTCGCGCTGCAAATTCTCGAACAAGGCCATATCGAGCCTGAAAACATGCTGGGCTCCTGGGCTGGAGCCATGGGCCAGACGCAATTCATGCCCTCAAGCTTCATGAAATATGCGGTGGATTGGGATGGCGATGGCCACAAAAACATCTGGTCAAGCGTGCCCGATGCTTTGGCCTCCACTGCCAATTATCTGGCCGAACATGGCTGGATCCGTGATTGGACCTGGGGCTATGAAGTGCTTCTGCCGCAGGGCTTTTCGCTTCTCAAATATGAGCCCAATGTCGAGCGTCCTTTCACGGAATGGGCACGTGCAGGTGTGAAGATTGCCGATGGCAGCACCATGCCCAAGACAGGTGAGGCGACGCTGATCTTGCCCGCCGGCAAGCACGGCCCTGCTTTTCTGGTGACGAAAAATTTTCAAGCGATCAAAGCCTATAATACATCAACCGCCTATGCTTTGGGCGTTGCGCTTTTGTCAGATCGCCTGGCAGGTACAGATGGGCTTGTTGGAAAATGGCCCGTACAAGAGCGCATGCCAGATGCAGAGCAATCACTTGAAATCCAAAAGCAGCTTGTGCGCATCGGCTATGACATTGGCAAACTCGACGGCAAGATCGGTGAGAAAGCACAAGCCGCCATTCGACAATTCCAGCGCAAAGCGGGGCTTGAGCCCGATGGCTTTGCCAATCTCGCGCTTCTAGAGCGTCTGCGCCGCGCAAATTGATACAGACCCACGCGCGTCATTGCGAGCGAAGCGAAGCAACCCAGAAGCCTCACGTGGTGCTTCTGGGTTGCTTCGCGTGTGCGCTCGCAATGACGTTAAAAAACTGACTCAGCGCGGCAGAACGGTCGAGCCCATCAGGAACTTGTCGACCGAATGCGCCGTCTGGCGGCCTTCGCGGATCGCCCAGACGACAAGCGACTGGCCGCGACGCATATCACCGCAGGCGAACACTTTTTCTGTCGACGACTTGTAGCTCACCGTATCAGCCGCGACATTGCCGCGATTGTCGAGCTTCACGCCGAGTGACTGGATGAGGCCTTCAGAAATCGGCGCCACAAAGCCCATGGCGAGCAGCACGAGATCAGCTTTGATCTCGAATTCTGTTCCTGGCACCGGCTGGAATTTGCCATCAACGCGCACGCATTTGAGAGATTTCACCGCGCCATTCTCGCCTGCAAATTCAACCGTGTTGACGGCAAAATCACGCTCCGCACCTTCTTCATGCGAAGACGAGGTGCGCATCTTGAGCGGCCATTCGGGCCAGACAAGGAGCTTGTTTTCTTTCTCCGGAGGCTTGGGCATAATTTCCAACTGCGTCACCGACAATGCGCCTTGGCGCACCGATGTACCGATGCAGTCAGAACCCGTGTCACCGCCACCGATGACAACAACATGTTTGCCGGAGGCCAGAATCGGCGCATTGGTCGTCAGCGGCTCTTTCGACACGCGCCGATTTTGCTGCGGTAAAAAATCCATGGCGTAATGAACGCCCGCCATTTCACGGCCAGGAATGGGCAGATCACGCGGCTTTTCAGAACCGCCCGCGAGAATGACCGCATCATGGCCGGCAACAAGATCATCAACCTTGAGCGAGACCCCCACATTGACGTTGTAATGGAAGGTCACGCCCTCGCCTTCCATCTGCTTCACACGACGGTCGATGAGATGCTTTTCCATTTTGAAATCAGGAATGCCGTAACGCAAAAGGCCGCCAGCCTTGGCCTGCTTTTCGTAGACATACACATCGTGGCCAGCTCGTGCGAGCTGCTGGGCCGCCGCAAGGCCCGCGGGACCAGAGCCGACAACGGCAATCTTCTTGCCGGTCTTGTGCGCGGGCGCCTCTGATGCGAGCCAACCCTCCGACCAAGCGCGATCAACAATCGCGCATTCGATCGACTTGATCGTCACCGACTGATCGTTGAGGTTCAACGTGCAAGAGGCTTCGCAAGGTGCTGGGCAAACACGACCGGTAAATTCCGGAAAATTATTGGTCGAGTGCAGATTGCGCGAGGCTTCTTCCCAATTGTTATTATAGACCAGATCATTCCAATCAGGGATCTGGTTATTCACCGGGCAGCCATTGTGGCAGTAAGGAATGCCGCAGTTCATGCAACGTGCGGCTTGATCTTTCACCGCTTCTTCCGACAGCGGGATCACAAATTCCTTGTAGTGACGAATACGATCGGAGGCCGGCGCATAGCGACGGTCGCGACGATCGATCTCGAGAAATCCGGTTACTTTGCCCATCGGATTACTCCCCCGCAGCAGCCACAGGCTGCGCTTGCAGTGACATGAGTTCGGCGATCGCGCGGCGGTATTCCACCGGCATCACTTTGCGGAACTTCGGCTTATAAAAATCCCAATTGTCGAGGATCATCTTGGCGCGGGTTGAACCCGTGTAGCGCAGATGATTCTCAATCAACTGGTGCAGACGCTCGGCATCAAAGCGCGTCATGTCTGACATGACATCAACACGGCCATGACCTTCGAGATCGCCTTCCTGATGATTGAGGCGCTGGTTCAGCTCCTCTTCTTCAGCAACAGGTTCAAGATCAACCATCGACATATTGCAACGGCTTTCAAATGTGCCGTCTTCGTCGAGCACATAAGCTATACCGCCCGACATGCCGGCGGCAAAGTTACGACCCGTCTGACCGATGACGACGATAATGCCGCCCGTCATATATTCGCAGCCATGGTCGCCCGTGCCCTCGACCACCGCAATGGCGCCCGAATTGCGCACGGCAAAACGCTCGCCCGCGACGCCACGGAAATAGCATTCGCCATTGATCGCGCCATAGAGCACCGTATTGCCGACGATGATCGATTCTTCCGGCACGATCTTCTTGGCTTCCTTGGGCGGATAGACAATGAGCTTTCCACCCGACAGACCCTTGCCGACATAATCGTTGGCTTCGCCTTCGAGTTCGAGCGTCACGCCATGCGCCACCCAAGCACCAAAGCTCTGGCCCGCTGTCCCCTTCAGCTTCACGTGAATCGTGTCGTCAGGTAGGCCCTTGTGGCCATATTTCTTGGCAATCACGCCAGACAGCATAGCGCCCGTTGACCGATTGACTGAATTGATAGGCAATTCAATGCGGATCTTTTCGCGGGCTTCAATTGCGGGCTTGGCCTTTTCGATAAGCGTGCGGTCAAGCACCGACCCAAGATTATGGTCCTGGTCTTCCGTTTTGAAGATCGGGAGATTGCCTGCATCCGGCTTGTGGAAGAGACGCGAGAAATCCAGGCCATTGGCCTTCCAGTGATCAATCGCGCGGTCGCGATCAAGCATCTGCATCTGGCCTGTCATTTCGCTGAGCTTGCGATAGCCCATGGTCGCCATGATCTCGCGCACTTCTTCTGCCACGAAGAAGAAGTAATTGATGACATGCTCAGGCTGGCCGACGAAGCGCTTGCGCAGAACGGGGTCCTGCGTCGCCACGCCCACGGGACAAGTGTTGAGATGGCACTTGCGCATCATGATGCAGCCAGCGGCAATCAACGGCGCGGTGGCAAAGCCGAATTCATCAGCACCCAAGAGCGCACCGATGATCACATCGCGACCCGTGCGCAAACCACCATCAACCTGTACCGTGATGCGCGAACGCAGACGGTTGAGCACGAGCGTCTGGTGGGTTTCGGCGAGGCCGATTTCCCACGGCGAACCCGCATGCTTGATGGAGGAGAGCGGGGAAGCGCCCGTGCCGCCTTCATAGCCCGAGATCGTCACATGATCGGAGCGGCCCTTGGCAACACCTGCCGCCACTGTGCCGACACCCACTTCAGACACAAGCTTCACGGAGACGAGCGCATCCGGATTGACGTTCTTCAAATCGTAGATGAGCTGTGCCAGATCTTCGATAGAATAAATGTCGTGATGGGGCGGCGGTGAGATCAGACCGACACCTTGCGTCGAATGGCGTACTTTGGCGATGACGGCATCGACCTTATGGCCGGGCAATTGTCCCCCTTCGCCGGGCTTGGCACCCTGCGCCATTTTGATCTGCATCATATCGGAATTGACGAGATATTCCGTCGTCACACCGAAGCGGCCAGAGGCCACCTGCTTGATCGCCGATCGCATGGAATCGCCATTCGCCATCGGCTTGAAACGATCGGGCTCTTCACCACCTTCACCCGTGTTGGAACGACCGCCAATGCGGTTCATCGCAACAGCGAGTGTTGTGTGGGCTTCACGCGAGATCGAGCCAAAGGACATAGCGCCAGTGGCAAAACGCTTCACGATTTCCGCAGCCGATTCCACTTCTTCAAGCGGCACAGGCTTGCGGCCATCTTCCTCTGCACTCTTGATGCGGAAGAGGCCGCGGATCGTCAGCAGTTGCTCATCCTGTTCGTTGAGAATTTTTGCAAAGTCGCGATATTTATCCTGACTGTTGCCGCGCACGGCATGCTGCAACAGTGAGACCGATTGCGCTGACCAGGCATGCGCTTCACCGCGTGTGCGGTAGGCATATTCGCCACCGACATCGAGCGATGTGCGGTAGACCGGCGAGTCACCAAACGCATCGGCGTGACGCTGCACAGTTTCTTTTGAGACTTCGGTCAGGCCGACGCCTTCAATTGTTGTCGCAGTGCCCGCAAAGAATCGGCCCACAAACGCTTTCGACAGGCCGATGGCATCAAAGATCTGCGCACCGCAATAGGATTGGTAAGTCGAAATGCCCATCTTCGACATGACCTTCAACAGGCCCTTGTCGACCGACTTGATGAAGCGCTTTGTCACTTCATAAACATCAACCTCTTCCGGGAAATCCTTGGCCATAGCGCCAAGCGTCTCGAAAGCCAGATAGGGGTTAATCGCTTCTGCGCCGTAACCCGCAAGGCAGGCAAAGTGATGCACTTCGCGCGCTTCGCCCGTCTCAACCACAAGACCAACCGATGTGCGCAGACCCTTGCGGATCAAATGATGATGCACGGCAGCTGTTGCAAGCAATGCTGGGATCGGAATGCGATCGGGGCCAACCATACGATCCGAAAGAACGATGATATTATAGCCGCCCTTGACTGCTGCTTCCGCACGTTCGCACAGACGATCAATCGCCGCTTCCATCCCGTCCGTGCCCTTGGTGGACTCGTAAGTAATGTCGAGCGTCTTGGTGTCGAAGGAATCTTCAAAGTGACCAATGCAGCGGATTTTTTCCAGATCGCCATTGGTCAGAATCGGCTGACGCACTTCCAGACGCTTACGCTTGGAGGAGCCTTCATGATCGAGCAAATTGGGGCGCGGGCCGATGAAGGAGACAAGACTCATCACCGCTTCTTCGCGGATAGGATCGATCGGCGGGTTCGTCACCTGCGCGAAGTTCTGCTTGAAATATGTGTAGAGCAGCTTCGACTTGTTCGACATGGCCGAGATCGGCGTGTCAGTGCCCATCGAGCCGACCGCTTCCTGACCGGTGATGCCCATCGGCGCCATCAGGATCGCGAGATCTTCCTGCGTGTAACCGAAGGCCTGCTGGCGATCGAGCAGCGAAACGTCGGTGCGTGAGGCACGCGGCTCAACAGTCTTCAGATCTTCTAGAACGATCTGCGTATTGTCGAGCCATTGCTTGTAAGGATGCGAGGTTGCAAGCTGACGCTTGATCTCTTCGTCCGAGACGATACGGCCCTGCTCAAGATCGATGAGCAGCATCTTGCCCGGCTGCAGACGCCACTTGGTGACGATCTTTTCTTCCGGAATCGGCAGCACGCCCATTTCGGAAGCCATCACAACGAGACCATCATCAGTGACGATGTAGCGCGCGGGGCGCAGGCCGTTACGATCGAGCGTCGCGCCAATCTGGCGGCCGTCAGTGAAGGCCACAGCGGCAGGGCCGTCCCACGGCTCCATCAAAGCTGCATGATATTCGTAGAAGGTGCGGCGCTCTTCATCCATCAGGGGATTGCCCGCCCAAGCTTCAGGGATGAGCATCATCATCGCATGGGCGAGCGAATAGCCGCCCTGCACGAGAAATTCGAGCGCATTGTCGAAGCAGGCCGTGTCCGACTGGCCTTCGTAAGAAATCGGCCAGAGTTTAGTGATGTCATCGCCAAACAGGTCTGATGCGACAGAGGCCTGACGCGCAGCCATCCAGTTCACATTGCCGCGCAGCGTGTTGATCTCGCCATTATGCGCAACCATCCGATAGGGATGAGCCAGCGACCATGTCGGGAATGTATTGGTCGAGAAACGCTGATGGACGAGCGAGAGCGCCGATTCCAATCGTTCGTCCTTCAGGTCCAGGAAGTAATCGCCAAGCTGTGTGGCGAGCAACATGCCCTTATAGACGAGCGTACGCGATGACAGCGAGACGGGGTAAAAACCCTTGGTGCGCTTGTCATTGAGATTGTAGACCGTGTTTGAAATCACCTTGCGCAGCAGGAACAATTTGCGCTCGAAGGTTTCCTGATCTTTCGTGTCCGCACCGCGACCAATGAAGATCTGCTTGTGCACAGGCTCGGTTGGCTTGACGCTTTCACCAAGGCCTGAGGGATCCACAGGCACATCGCGCCAACCGAGGAACGTCTGGCCTTCGTCCGCCACAACCTTCTCAACAATAGCTTCTACAATCTTGCGGCCATCTGCATCGCGCGGCAGGAACAAAGCGCCGACCGCATAATCACCTTCTGCTGGAAGTGCAAAGCCAAGGCGGCCCGCCTCTCCACGCAAGAAGCGATCGGGAATCTGCACGAGCATGCCGCAGCCATCGCCCGCTTTCGGATCAGCACCGACCGCGCCTCGATGATCGAGGTTCAGGAGAATCTCGAGACCCTTGGCAACAATGTCGTGCGACTTGCGATTGTGCATATTGGCAACAAAACCAACGCCGCAGGCATCTTTTTCGTTCGACGGATCATAAAGCCCCTGTGCCTCAGGCAGCGCGGAATCAAACATCGAAACGGAAGAGGGCAGCTCTGACATGGGGCGAACTCCAGAAAGCGAGAGAGAAGCGGCGGATGTGGCCGTGCGTTTCGATGCACCGCTCTTGCCGGTCATCGCCACACCGCTCACGTCATCCTTCGAATATCCGCTCATCGCTCGCTCCAGATCGTGGTCACGATCAAACAAAAGTCGAAACCGGCGGCTGCGATGCAGCCCGGACCATCCTTAACGCCATGCAAGAGGCGCGCCGCCACCAATGCTTTGGCGATGATCGGCTAGCCCCAAATGGTCAGTAAAGCTGTCCTATTAACAGGCGCGCGAACATGCCAGAATTATGGCACTCACACAAGCGATGAAAAGGCCCACATGAAGCGTCAACTGGGCGCAGGTGTACAAGTCCCGCGCCGGGCTGACCGCAAGGGCAAAGTTCCCGAAAAGACAGGGCTGTGTCATGGGTTTCGGGCGGCTGCTGCCATCTCCGCCTGAAGGGCCATGGGCTGCGCCAAAGGGCCGACCCTGATCCAGCGGAGGCGACCCTTGAGGGGCCATCTGGGCGGCACTTTCGGGCAGGATCGGGGTCAACACCCCAGAAATCCCGATCAGCTTCTAAAATTAAATTTAGCTATCTGATTTGAAAGAAGAATATCGAAATTATGCGGGGGGCTCACGGTTTCTGCATGGAAATAAGGCACGTGCCGACGATCCTGGCTGATCAAAAAAATGGCGCCTCGGGTTTCCTCCGCCTTCGGCTCGCAATAAGGGGATTAACGGGTCACTTTGGTCATCCACTCCAGATAGGATTCCGATCCGGCATCGATATCGAAGCGCAGAATTTCCGGCGTGTCGTAATCATGCACAGCCCGGATGGCTTGTTCCACATCCAGCCAATCGGCCAGCTTGGCCTTGATGATCAGCAATTCTTCAGCCTCATCGCGCAACACGCCCTGCCAGACATAATGGCTGCGCACGGGCATGGACTGGATACAGGCGGCCAGCTGTTTCGACAGCAAGGCCTCGATGATCTTGGCAGGGGTGGCGCCCCGCGCTGATGTGAGAACCATACAGAATGTGCTCACCCTAACCTCCGTTCGTGCAAGGAGGGCGCAAGCCCAACGCGGCAATCCAGATGCTAACGATGAAAAGCCAGATTGCTCCGCATCGCCCGCAATGGCGCCCTAGACACTAAATCCAGCCAGACAATTCGCGTTTCACCACAGCCTCAAGCACACGCATACCGCCTTCGCTGTCGTTCAGACAATCGATGCGCGCGAATTTTTCGCCACCAGCATGTTCGAAATATTCGCGATTCTCGTCACCGATTTCTTCAATCGTTTCCAGACAATCGGCGGTGAACCCCGGCGTGATGACGGCAATCTTCTTCACGCCTTTCTCTGGCAAGGCCTGAATCGTCTCATCCGTATAGGGACGGATCCATTCCGCCGGGCCAAAGCGCGACTGGAAGGTCGTGATGATTTTATCAGAACTCCAGCCCAGCTTTTCACGCAAGAGACGCGTCGTCTTCAGGCAATGGCAATGATAGGGGTCGCCCTTTTCAAGATAGGCCCGCGGCACGCCATGATACGAGGCGAGTACCATGTCTGGTTCGAAATCGAGCTTGGCCAGAGATTCATGAATCGAATCCGCCAAAGCGTCGATATAGACAGGATCGTCATGCCAGGGCGGGGCCACACGCAAAATAGGCTGCCAGCGCATCGTCTTCAAAACATCAAACGCTTTGTCGCAAACTGTCGCTGTCGTGGCGGCGGCATAATGGGGATAGAGCGGCACAATGAGAATGCGCTCGCAGCCCTGCGCGAGCAGATGGTTCATGCGCGATTCAATCGAAGGATTGCCATAACGCATCGCCCAATCCACCACGATGCGCGCGGGATCTACCGGACCCAAGCCGCCCTTGGCGACGAAATCGGTAAGCTTTTCTGATTGCGAGCGTGTAATGGTCTTCAGCGGACCCTCATCACGTTCTTTGTTCCAGATCGTGTCGTAATCCTTGCCCTTGCGGCCCGGGCGTACGGTCAGAATGATCAGATTGAGAATGAGCCACCAGAGAACGCGCGGCGTCTCAATCACGCGACGGTCCGAAAGGAATTCTTTCAGGTAACGGCGCATCGACCAGTAATCGGTCGCATCCGGCGTGCCGAGGTTGACGATCAAAACGCCAATACGGCCAAAAGCTACCTGCGGATGATCCTTCGGCCAGACGGAAGGCATGGCCCCACCCGGCTGCATAAAATCCGCAAAAGCCCTTTTTAACGCCTGCAACATATCGATCCGCCCTTAACGCCACAGTCCCGCAAAATGATGGACGGGGCCGTGGCCATTTCCTTGCCTCTGCCCCACGTCCAACGCACCAGAAGCGCGCAGAGCCTGCGTGAGATAATCTTTCGCCGCGCGGATTGCCTCTTCAAGCCCCAAACCCTTCGCCAGAAAAGCGGCGATGGCAGACGACAAGGTGCAACCTGTGCCATGCGTATTCTGAGTGTCTACGCGCGGGGCCGAAAAACGGCTCACCTGACCACCGGCAAAAAGCACGTCTTCGGATTGCGGCCCCGCCAAATGCCCGCCTTTGACGAGCACAGCCCGCGCTCCCTGCCCCGCCAGAAGCTGAGCCAGACGCGCCAGGCTTACCGCATCCTCAGGCACAGGCTCATCCGCAAGCCGCGCCGCTTCGGGCAGATTGGGGGTGATGAGGCTTGCCAGCGGAAAGAGCCGCTCACGCATAGCCTCGACCACGCCGGGGCTGCCCAAAGAATGGCCAGAGGTCGCCACCAAAACCGGATCAAGCACGATATGAGCGGGCTTGTGGCGCCCGAGCGCGCCAGCCACCGCGGCGACAATCTCAGGCGAGCCAAGCATACCTATTTTGACCGCATCAACACGCACATCAGCAAAGATCGTGTCGATCTGCTGGCCGATGAAAGACGCATCGGGCATATGCACGCTAGCGACGCCTTGCGTGTTCTGTGCGGTCAAAGCGGTGATTGCCGCCATGCCATAGCAGCCAAGTGCCGAAAAGGTTTTCAGATCGGCCTGAATGCCCGCCCCACCCGAAGGATCGGAGCCAGCAATCGAGAGAACATTGGGGATCATTTCTGGACTCCCTCGTCATTGCGAGCGAAGCGAAGCAATCCAGAAGCTACACGCGCTGCCTCTGGATTGCTTCGTCGCTGCGCTCCTCGTAATGACGGTATGGTCATCACACCGGCAGATCAAGCAGACCACCCGTGCCATCTTCGGCCCCGAAGAGAAGACGCCCGCCATCCGCGCTCCAAGTGAGCGTGGAAATGGCGCGATCTTTCGCGGCACTTTCTTCCGTTGAGCGCACGAGAATCTCCGCAGCATCGGTGATGCGGCAGATCATCACCCAGCCATCATCATACCCAATGGCCACAACAAGCGAACGGGGATGAAAGGCCACGCGCGTGACTTTGGCGGGACGCACACCACATTCACGCGGACCTTTGCCCATCGGTCCGTCTTTCGACTGGAACGGCCAGATGATGCAGGCTTCAGCACCGGACGTGGCCATCCAATGACCATCAGCCGACCAAGAAAAAGAGCGCGTCTTCGACGGATAGCCCGTCATGCGCATGTCTTTGTGATCTTGCACGCGCCAGCCATGGAGCGCTGCTTCCTGCATCGCGGACACAATGAATTTTCCATCGGGTGATACGGTCACATCGAGATGCGAGCCCGCCCATTTGAAAAATTCAGGATCGGCCGTCATGTTGGGAAACCACAGCGACACACCATTGTAATGCGAGAGTGCAAGGCGATAGCCCTTGGGCATGAAGCAAAGCCCGCGCACCGATGAGGGCGCCGTCATCGACTTCAATTCACCCTTTTCATTGCGCGCGCTGACTTGTTTGCCAGACGCCCAAGCCAGAGGCCCGTCGCCGCGCACGGCCAGCGCATCAATCCAGCCCTTTTCTTTGGCGATTTGTTCGCTGCGACCATCCGCATAGGTCGCCATCACGCGGCCGTCATCGCCTCCCGTAATGAGACACTCGCCATCACCCTGCCCCATCAGGATGGCAGAATTTTCATGCGCCACGATATTGTGCGATTGCGTGCCTTCGAACAGCGCCACTTCGCCACTGGCGAGCGCGAAAGCCGGCACGTCACCCAAAAATCCACCTGCCACAATCTCGGCATCGGCGGCAAGAGCGGTGACATGCTGTGTCATCGACTGGGACATGAGGTTTAGATCTCTTCCACGAGCGCATCCTCGTCATCCAAGGCCTGCGGATAAAAATTCAAATTGACGGAGGCCTGCAGAGCACCCAGGCAATCAAGCAGATTGGCTGGCAATTCGCACGAAAAGCTCTCAGCCTGATCATCGACCATCAGGCCAATCTCAAGCTTCAAACGACGCGCAGCAATGCCCTGAAAGGGATCTTCATCGGCTTCGATGAAGTGCCGATCGAACCAGAGCGCCAAACGCGCGCAGGCCTCATCCATCACACCATCGCCGAGCTGGCCTTCGAGATCATAGGTGAGCGAGCGCAAGCCCTCGCGCATCTCATCGCGCACCGGCACACCCAGACTTGCCGGCAGATCGCCTGCAAACCCGCGCAGATCAATGCGCAGCAAAGCGCCAATGAGAATGGCTTCGCTCGTTTCCATCACACGACCGCACAAGCCATGAAGCCACGACGCAGCTCATCCTGCTTCAGGCGACGACCGATGAACACGATCCGCGACTCGCGCTTTTGGCCGGACTTCCACTCACCCTGCAGATCGCCATCAAGGATCATATGCACGCCCTGAAAGACAAAACGCTTGGGCTCATTGGGGAAGGACAAAATACCCTTGGAGCGCAAGATTTCCGGGCCCATGTCCTGCACAATCTTGTTGATCCAAGGCATGAAGAGATCAGGGTTCACGTCGCCTTCGATCTTCATCGAGATCGACTGGATTTCCTCATCATGAATGGTCTTCAACCCGCCATGGTCGTGATCACAATCAGAGCCGCATTCATGATCATCATGCCCATGAGGTGCGTGCGCGGAGTGGTCATGATGATCGTGGCCGCAATCGGGCCCACAATCTTCACCATGCGCGGCGTGGTCGTGATGATCGTGCCCATGATCATGGTGATGATCGTCTGCCTTCAGAAAAGCAGGCTCAAGCTCGAGAATGCGATCAAGATCGAAAGCATTGCGACCAAGCACTGCGTCGAGCGGCACATTGCATTTCACTGCGCGATGGATGGTCGCATAAGGATTAATGCCACGGATGCGCGCTTCAACTTCTTCGATTTCGGCAGGCGTGACAAGATCGGTCTTATTGATGATCACAACATCAGCAAAAGCGATCTGGTTCTTGGCTTCCGGCGCATCTTTCAGGCGGGCTGCCAGAAATTTGGCGTCCGCCACGGTGACGATGGCATCGAGGCGCGCCTCGTCAGCAATTTCCTGATCAACGAAAAAAGTTTGTGCGACGGGTGCTGGATCAGCAAGACCCGTGGTCTCGACGATGATCGCATCGAACTTGCCCTTGCGCTTCATCAACCCTTCGATGATGCGGATAAGATCGCCGCGCACAGTGCAGCAGATGCAGCCATTGTTCATCTCAAAAACTTCTTCATCGGCACCAACGATGAGATCATTGTCGATGCCGATCTCGCCGAACTCATTCACAATGACCGCATATTTATGGCCATGCTGCTCGGAGAGGATGCGGTTGAGCAAAGTGGTCTTGCCGGCGCCGAGGTAGCCGGTGAGCACGGTGACGGGCGTCTTCTGCGACATGTCTGTCTCCGGAAAAAAGGGGGTGGGGCCCGCCGGGTCCGCTGGAATGGGTCGAGGGACATGTGAAGGCGCAGGCCCCTCGGGTCAAGGGGTGGGGCGCCCCGCCTCAGGACAAGAGGGGAGTTGAGGCCGCCGCAGGCGGGACTGTGGCGCCCCTCAAGGCCAGATGGGCCTCGAGATGGGTCATGATGGCGGCAAAAGTCGCCTCGGGGTCGAGGGTGAAATTCTGCATCTCCCCCTCTTTCGAGCCAACCAGCATCCGGTAGGCCGCCCCGACGGAGGAGCACCAATGGAGCGCTGTCGATTCCCGCGCATCCTCGGCTGTGATTTCGATGAAGAGAGCGCCTGGCCCCGCCCAGAGCATGTTGGCCATGCCACCGCTGTGGATACCAACGACCGCCTCGGCCTGACTGAAAATCGCTACCTGCTCCGCCAGATTACTCCAGCGCCCGGTAAAGCGAACAAAACCCTGCGCTTCGAGCAGCGCCACAAGCTTGTCTTCATTCTCGACGCGGCGAACGCGCGTACGCCCACGATCCAGATAAACACGCTTGGGAAGCGCGCGCTCAACCTGTGGCAAAACGGCCAGCAAATGCTCACGCGAAAAGGCAATCACTTCAGGCGTGCAGAAGCGATGATAAATGCTGTTTGTATGACAATTGGCATAAAGAAGCCTTGGGACCACGACCGTCTCTGACAGCTGCGTCTCGCGATGCGTCACCTGAAAACCAGCATGACGCAAGGCTTCGACAAAGGCGACAATCAGCGAGACAGGCTTGTCACTGGTGACGATATTCAGACGATCTCCAGCTTTGAGACCTGCCATTTGCACGGCGAAAAAATAGGGCAAGATCCAATCGGTCAAGAGATGGCCGAAATGATCCATCCGAGGAATGACGATGGTGAAATCATCACTCATCCGATGGCGCTTCCACGCACTGATCGAGGGGCGCGCGGTCGAAAAACTGGACGCACCCAAAAAGTCCGATGCAATCTGATTTCCTGTAATTGGATCAACCGGCGTGACGCGATGGCCTGGCACGATCACATTGATGATTTCAGCGACAAGGCGCTCAGTAGCTCCTGCCTCGGTGAAAAGAGATGGCCCATATGCATCGACATTATGCGTGAAGACAAAATCGCGCAGCTCCGCATATTCAGGGCGCATCCAGACATGCTGATAGATGCTGCGATGGATGACACGCACGCGATCACCCTGAGGCAAAGCGCGGTCGGGATAGAAACTGAAAAGGCGGCGCAGGAAAGGCGTCTCCAGCGTCAATAGGCGTGAAAGCGCGAAAAGCCGCGACTTGATGTCCAGCGCCTGTTTGAGCGGAGATCTGTGACGTCCCATGGAAAAGTCCCGGGCCCTCGCGCCAACGCCGTGAAACGCCAGCTTTGCAAAGCATGATGGCGCAAGTTAATAAGGGAAGGGTCCGGCCAAGGCAAGGATGAGGCCTATATGGGGGAGAGGTTTTGATCACAGTCCACATTTCCGGCGGATTGGGAAACCAACTTTTCCAATATGCCGCAGGGCTCGCGACTGCGAGCCGCTTGGGCTCCGGGCTATGCTTGGATGCACGCAAATTTGCCAAGGCCAGTGCAGCGGATGATCCGGCAGCGCGCCCGCTGCGCATCCTAGAGCTTGATCTGCCATTGCGCGAAATCTGCACACCCGACGATGAGAAAATCCTGCGGCAAAGCTGGAACCTCGCCAAAAATCTCCACCTACCCAAAAGCTGGCTAGGCTTCCACACAGATACCCATCACCGCTTTTCACCACGCTTTCATCACCTCCAAGACGGCGCGCGACTGCAGGGCTACTTCCAATCGGAAATGTATTTCGCCCAGATTGCAACTGACGTGCGCCGCGCCTTTCAGCCACGCAACAAGGATCTTCTAGGCAAGATCGATGCACAATTGGCTGAATTTCGCCGGGATCACCGACCTCTGGTTAGCCTGCATGTGAGGCGCGGTGATTTTCTGCAGATCACCGGCTATGAAGCGCTGACGGATGAGAAATTTCTGCATGCTGCCATGGCTGAATTTGCCGGCGCACATTTTCTTATTTTGTCTGATGATCCCGCATGGTGCCGCTCCCATTTTACAAACCGCGACGATGTAAGTTTCTCACCCTTCACCAGCGTACTTGACGATTTTTTCGCGATGGCGCGCTGCGATCATAATATTCTTGCCAAGAGCACGTTCTCTTGGTGGGCGGCCTGGCTGAATGAGAGCAAAGGCCGTCGCATCATTGCTCCCAAAATTCCAATTGAAGCCAAGCCAAAATGGGGCGGCGCCAGTCCGGATTATTATCCAGCTGATTGGACCCTACTCTAAAGCAAGGCCAGCGCCTCACGCGCAGCTCTGTCGCCACTCTCCCAAGCGCCATGTGCGGTCGAGAAGAAATATGGCGAGACCGCTTCGCCTGCAAAGAACAAACGGCCTGCGGGTTGCGCGAGTTTCGCGCGTTTATCGGCGTGGCCGGGCAGCGCATGTGAATATGAACCCAGAGCGTAAGAATCGCGCGCCCAGCTGGAGGCAAATAAAGGACGCAGACGCTTTTGAAAATCCGAGCCCATGACATCAACCAGCTGTCCGATGGCGAAATCGGCAAAGGCTTGGATCCCGCCTCCTTCCAGCTCTCGCGCGCATTGGCCCCCGAAATAAGCCTCGATCACGGGCCGCCCAAAAGGCCGCACATGATAATTGGCTGTCGCTATGCGGTCTGTGGCGCCATAAATACGGGACTCTGGTTTAAATTCCTCGGGATTATCGAGAGCTAAAAATAATTTCTCGGCGAGACCCAGCGGTAAAAGACTAGCCGCCTCAACGTGATCATGCAAAGCAGGCGCAAAGCGCAGAGAACCATTGGCTATGATGCCGGTGGGTACGGTGACAATCACCGCGCTCGCTTTGATCGTACCCTGATTGGTCTGGATACGGATCGGTTGCGCGCCGTGATCAATCAATCGCGCCTGGACACCATGGTGGATGTTGAGATCTTGTGCCAGAACTACCATCAGCGCGCCATAACCGGCGGGCACACGATAATTCACTTTCGTGTCTTCATAAGCATCGAAGTCAAGTAGCGAGAGGTGCTCGGTTTCAGTGCCATTGATATAAGTAGACATGGCCTCGATCAGCGGCGTCCAGCGCGAGACGGGATCAAGCAAGCGCGAGACAGGCATGTCGACCCCTAAGCGAGCCTCATCTTCCACACGCTGAAAAAAGCGGTCTACCTCGGCGCGATAAGCGCGCTGGTCTTCGTGAGAAAAGCCGCGATCATCCGCCAATTTCTGCCAAGGCGGTATCTCGCGATCGATCGCGAAGGCTTGTTCGCTCGCCAAAGGCACCAGCACATTGCGATCAGCCGAATGAAGCCAGCCGCAGCCCAGATCCAGAGGCAGCCCGCCCACCATCTGCGTGAAAGCTCGCCCGCCAACGCGTTCGCGCGCCTCGATCACGAGCACATCGCGCTCGGCACGGGCCAGGGTACGTGCCGCTGCAATGCCAGCTGCGCCCGCGCCAATCACCACGCAATCATGATCTGCTGAAGAAGCCATGTATGGCACATAGGACGCCGCATTGCGCGCGTCCAGCCGGGGCGTTGCCGTGCATATGAAAAACGGGCTACGATGGCGTCAACCGGCGTGAAGCCGGACCGGGAGGAGACATGCAGGCCCAAACCCCGCCAGCGCCACTCGATGGCGCGAAAATCATCGCGGCGCTGAAACAGTCGCATGTCGACTATGTGCTCTCTGTGCCTGATCTGCACACGAGCAACGGCCTGTTGAAACCCATTTCAAAAGACGCAGAACTGAAACTCATCCGCACCTGCAAGGAAGATGAGACACTGGGCATTGCCGCAGGCCTTTCCTATGGCGACAAGCGCGCGCTCATCCTCATTCAATGGACGGGCTTTCTCTATGCCATGAACGCCATTCGCGCGATGGCCTGCGACCAATCCATGCCCATGTGCATGATGATCGGCCTTTTGGGTAAAGAACCAGACCTGCCCTCGCGCCAATCAGCGCGCTTTGGTGTGCGGCTCGTCGAGCCCATGCTGGACACATTGGGCATTGCCTATCACCGCATCAATGAAGATGCCGACATTGCCGCCATCGCACCTGCGATTGAGCAGGCCTATGCAAACTCCAAACCCATTGCCTTTCTCATCGAACGCCGCCCGGTGCACGCATGATCGACCGCAAAAAAGCCCTAGCCGCCCTCGCCTGCCACATCAAAGACGAGATCGTTGTTGCAACTTACTCCTCGGCAACAGACTGGATTGCGATCAATGATCGCCCGCTCAATTATTTTGCCTTTGGCGCTATGGGGCTGGCCTCATCACATGCGCTGGGCTTAGCGCTGGCGCGGCCAGACAAGCGTGTGATCGTGCTGGATGGCGATGGCAGCTTGCTGATGAATCTGGGCACGCTTGTGACGATTGGTGCGGTGAACCCGGCCAATTTCACCCATATTGTTGCGCATAACGGCTCGTATGAAGCCAATGGTGGCCATCCTATCCCCAACCGGGAAGCAGATCTGGCGGGCATTGCGCGCGCATCGGGCATTGCGCATGCGCGACGCATTGACCAGCTCGCGGACTTTGAAAGCGCCATTCCCGGCCTGTTGACAGACAAGGGGCCACTCTTCGTCGAACTGATGGTGGAACAAGGAGAGCTGGGTCCGCGCTCCTACAAAGACATGTATCGCGGCGCGCGCCGAAGCGCGTTTCGAGAAGCCTTGAAAGCGGGATAAAAAAGGGTCAGCCGCGCAGCGGCTCGACCTTCAGCGCAGCGCGCACGAAATAATAGACCAGCAGCAAGCCGAAAGCTGCGCCGAGCACTTCGACCCCACGGCTGACCAGCGGCGGCAGGCCCATCAGGCCGCCCAGCGCCCAGCCGGCCGCCCAAGCAATGCCCACGAGTTCCGTGCCGACGAGAATCGCCACGCTGATCACGGTGATCGCATTGTCCCAGTTTATCGGCTTCTTGCTCATCGGTCTCGGGCTCATATTTGCCGGTTGCGCTAAGCCACCCTTATATCTTCCCCCCGCCCCGAGGCAAACCCGCGTATCCCCACATGAGTGATTCTCCCCGTTTCAGCCTGGCTGGCGTCTCAGCCCCCCACAAAGCCGCAGCCGCGGCCGGGCGCGACGTTCTGGCGGTCGGCGGCAATGCTCTGGAAGCCCTGGTTGCTATGGCAGCCATGCTCGCCGTAGCCCTGCCCCATCGTGCAGGCCTTGGCGGGGACGCTCTTATTCTGGTGCGCGAGCCGCGCGGTCGCACCCATGTGATCGATGGCACAGGCGCGGCTGGCTCAGCCGCCAGCCGCGAGGCCTATGCCAAAGCCGGCTATGACACGCCACCCCGGCGCGGGGTGAAGGCTGCCCTCACCGTGCCCGGTGCCGTGGCTGGCTGGCATCTGGCGCTCGATATGGCGCAAGCCTTTGGCGGGCGCCTGCCCTTGGGCGATCTTCTGGCGCCCGCCATCAAACTGGCGCGCGAGGGTTTTGCGGCCACCCGCACCGCACCCGCTGATCTGGACGACCTCAGCCAACAGCCGGGCTTTGCCGCGACCTTCCTGCATGAGGGCGCATGGCCAGAGAAGGGCAACCTCCAACGCGCGCCCAAACTGGCAGATCTTCTGGAGCAGCTCGCCCATGCAGGCTTGCGCGATTTTTATCGCGGCGATGCGGGGCGCGAAATCACGGCCGAACTGGAGAAGCTCGGCGAGCGCATTGGCGCGCCGGTGCTGCGCAAAGATTACGAGACTTTTGAGGCGCGTCTGCGCAAGCCGCTTGCCCTGCGAATGGGACAAGATCTTTTACTTGCCGCGCCTCCACCCTCCATGGGGCTGGGGCACGTCTTTGCAGTCGGCCTGCAACGGCAGCTCGAAATCTCATGGCGGCATGAAGACAAAATGCTTCATGTGCTGGCGGAAAGCGCCAAGCGCGGCCACCAGCTTGCCTGCGGCTTTGCCATCGACCCCAAAGAGCTGGATGAAAAGCCAGAGACATTTTTACAAGGGCCGATTTTCGAACGCGAGGCCGCGCGCCTCTCACCCGATCGCGCCACAGCACTGGCTTTCGCACCAGATATTCCCAAAGCCCTGCATCTAGCGGCTCTTGATGCCAATGGTCTTACCGTCTCCTGCACGATCAGCATGGGCGACGAGGATGGCCCTGGCGTTGTGCTGACGCGCACAGGTCTTCTGCTCAACAATCGCGGCCGCTTCTTCTCGCTTGATCCGCAGGCGCCACATGTTTTGGCACCGCATCGCAAGGTGCCCTTTGCGCCACCGCCCCTGCTGATGGCGCAGGATGATGGCCACATCCTCGCCTTTGGTAGCGGACGCGCCGATATTGATGCTCAGATTCTGGCGCGCCTCAGCGCGGGGCAAACACTCTCACATGCGATGGACGCGCCGCGCATCGCATGTGGGCGCGAGACGCATTTGTTCCATGAAGAGAATTTTGATCCGACCTGTCTGCGCGGATTGGAAAAGCGTGGATATGCTTTGAGCACAGCCCATCAAGACTTTGGCATTGCGGGCGCGCTGCTGCGCCGACGTGATGGATCGATTGAAGGCGCTGCAGACCCTCGCGCTGAGGGCGCAGTCGAAGGTTTTTAAGACACGCCCACCAGCGCGCCCGATACCAGACCAAGGCCCAGCAGAAGCACGGCCACAGCCGCCGCGCATTCAAGCCCGCGCAACAAAAGCCCCACATGGCCGCTCTTGCCTGTAACCCAGCGCCGCAAGCTCTTTTTGAAAAAGACAGCAGCCGCAGCGATCGCACCCGTCGTCACTGCGGTCCCCGCAGCCATGGCAAAAGTCGCCGCAATGCCTGCGTATAAAATGCCTTGTGCTGACGAAAACACCAGCACGAGGATGGCACCCGAACAGGGGCGCAGACCCGCGGCAATCACAGCTCCTGCAGCATCGCGCCAAGAAAATTTGAGCGCGTCCATGATGGCGGGATCTGGCAAAAAGACATGCCCGCAATCAGGCCCATGCACATGCGCGGGATCATTCACCGCCTCACAGGTGAAGCGAGAGGCGATCTGCGGCTTGGCGCGCATCTCCTGCAAGAAAGCAGAACCCTTGCGCCAAGTGAGCATCACGCCCACCAGCGCAATAGCGGCATAGGATGCAAGCTCGACCCATTGCGCCACATCCCGCAGATGGCGTGATGTGGCGCCGATGATAATGACAAGACCACCCACCAAAGCGACAGCCACAAGTGCCTGCAGCAGAGCCGCAAGTGCGGACATGAGAAGACCACGTGTGAAGGCGCGCTCATTGGCAACCATCCATGCCGCCAGCACAGCCTTGCCGTGACCGGGGCCTGCGGCATGAAAAATGCCGTAGCTGAAGGCAAGCCCGATCAAGCCCCAGAGCGCTGCTGGTTCCATGCGGATTGCACGCACAGCATCGCGCATCAGCAGATCAAAATATTGTTGTTGGGCAAGGATCCATCCGGTAAGGTCGCTGGCCGAACCGCCCCCTTCCGAAATGCCAAGGGAAAAAGGATGGCGTGCCTGCGCAAACACATCAGGCGCCAAAAACGTCAAGCAGATTAGAGCGAGCGCGAGACGCTTCACGGGCAGGCAATCGTCGCGCGGGTGGCGAGTTTGATGCCAAAATCAGCCCCCGGCGAAAGGCCTGAGAAAAAAGACTCATTGAGCTTTTGCGATTCCACGTCACCCAAGGGCTTGGGCTGAGAGACAGACAGCGAACAACCTGCAGGAGCAGATTTCAACGTGACGCCATCTTTGGCAAAATCGAAGGCAACAAAATAAGAGGGGTCATAAACCTGCAGCGTGAAAGCCTTGTCAGCTTTGACGGGCGCCTTGAAGGGCAAGGTAAATTTCAGCGTGACGAATTTCTTGTCGTCTTCTTGCATGGAAATGGCTTCGGGCTTGCCAAACTCGATCTTCTGACCGGGTGCTTTGGCGATGGTGAAATAAGAATAATCTGCCAGCTCGCCCACATTCTGCTCCGCCAAGGGCTGCAGCTTTTGCGACGTGACCGGCTTGCCATCTTCGCTCGCGCCCGTGGTGACGAAGGAGGAATACATATCATCGAAAGTCCAAGCCTGCCGGACGCCACTGACACGCCCTTGCGCATCAAACAGCACCTCGCTTGTGACCACGACAAAGACATGGGGGTGGGCCGCCGCGGGACCGGCACAGGCCAGCGCGATTGAGACAAGTGCGGCGCGGGTGATTCGCTTCATCATGAGATCATCACTCGCCGCACATTCTGGCGCAAGAATGGCGGGGAAACTCTCACCGTCATTGCGAGGAGGCCGCAGGCCGACGTGGCAATCCAGAGGCCACACATGAGGCCTCTGGATTGCTTCGCTTCGCTCGCAATGACGACCCGAAAGCAAAAGGCCCGCACGAGGCGGGCCTTTCAATCTTTAGCGCACGATCACATTCTTGAACTGCCACGGGTCGCTGGCATCCACATCTTCGGGAAACAGCACGCCACGATCATCAAGCGGGGTCCAGCTCGTATATTCGCCGATCACAGGCCCGAGATAGGGACGCTGCACTTCAAGGCAGCGGCGGAAGTCGAGCTCGTCGGCCTCCACAATGCCTGCGGTCGGGTTTTCCAGCGCCCAGACCATGCCCGCCAGCACAGCGCTCGTCACCTGAAGGCCCGTGGCATTCTGATAGGGCGCAATGCGGCGCGTCTCTTCAATCGAGAGCTGCGAGCCATACCAATAGGCGTTCTTCTTATGGCCGTAGAGCAGCACGCCGAGTTCATCAATGCCGTCGACGATTTCCGTCTCGTCGAGAATCTTCGATTCTTTCTGCTGCTTCCAGCCAGAGCCTGCCATTTCATGCAGCGAGAGCACGGCGTCATTGGCCGGATGATAGGCATAGTGACAGGTCGGACGATAGGCCGCTTTGCCGCCCTCATAGACGGTGAGATAATCGGCAATCGAAATGGCTTCATTATGTGTGATGAGCCAGCCGTGTTGCGCACGCGCGGTCGGCGTCCATGAACGCACTTTCGTGCCAGCACCCGGACGCATCAGATAGATCGCCGCGTTGGAGCCGAAATCATGCTCGCGACCTTCCGGCGGCAGAGTCTTTTCATGCGTGCCCCAGCCCAGTTCTGCCGGCTGCAAACCTTCCGAGACGAAACCCTCAACCGACCAGGTGTTGACGAAAACACCTGTGGGCTTGGGGTCGCGCGCACGCTGCGTATCGCGCTCGGCAATGTGAATACCTTTCACGCCGGCCTTTTGCGCCAGACGCGCCCATTCTTCCCGGTTGCGGGGCTCGGGCATATCGACACCGCAATCAGCGGCGACATTGAGAAGCGCCTGCTTCACAAACCACGACACCATGCCGGGGTTGGCCCCACAGCAAGACACAGCGGTCGGGCCTGTTTGCAAATCATCTCGCAGATCAAGCACAAACTCGCGCAAAGCATAATTGGAGCGCTGCGACACGGAGAGTGATGTATCCGTGTAAAAACCCTTCCAAGGCTCAGCGACCGTATCAATATAAAGCACGCCAAGCTCGTGGCAGAGCTTCATGAGCGCCGTGGACGAAACTTCCACCGACAGATTGACGAGAAAACCTTGGCCCTTGCCTTCTGTCAGCAAAGGCTTCAGCAGCTCGACATAATTATCTTCGCGCACGCTATCTTTAATGAAGCGAATGCGGCGCTCGTCGCACAGGCCTCGATCCTTGTCTTCAGGATCAATCACGGTGAAGCGCTTCTTGTCGAATTTGAAATGGCGCTCAATGAGCGGCAGCGTACCTCGACCAATCGAGCCAAAGCCGATCATGACAATGGGACCAGTAATCGTGCCATGCACGGGCCAATGCGACATTTCAGAGAACTCCAGAAAAAAGGCGCCGCGCTGGAGAGCGCGGCGAGAAGACGTTGCTGGCCTGCTTCAAAGCAAAGCCAGAGCGAATGATCAAGCGGCCTGCGAGAAAACCTCCGCGACCGATTTACGTACAATTGGGCGCGCCGGAGCACCGGTCGCACGCACAAGACCCTTAGCGCCGCTCAAAGCGCCGGGGATCAGCTCCAATCCCAGGAAACGCTCCGTCTCAACGGGGCCGGGCATAGCCAGACCCCGAACGGATGCGCGCTCGAACCCAAGCGGATTGTAATAAGCGGCATCGCCAACAAGGATGACACCCTGATGACCACGCTGCACAGCGCGAAACAGGCCTTCTGCAATCAGCTTGCGGCCGATGCCCAAAGAACGAAACCGTGAATCGACGGCCACCGGCCCGAGGAGGAGCGCTGCACGACCGCCAGCCTGGAGGTGCCAAAAGCGGATTGTGCCAACCAACTCCCCCCCGAGCACGGCCACCAGCGCGAGGCCAGCTGCAGGAGCGCGACCTTCGCGCAGCCTTTCGCAGGTCTTGGCGAATCGCGCGGGGCCGAAAGCCGCGTCGAGCAGATGCTCGCGCGCGGCAATATCGGAAAGCTTCTCATCGCGGATTGCGAGCTGCCGTTCAGCAGCTTGCTGGAAATCTTGCATGCAGACATAGGTCATCGCGGCCTCCTCAAAGGCTCAGGCGCGACCCTGGCACCAGATGCGCACTCGCGCATGCACCGGCCGTCAGGGACTCTTCAGGGGTGATGAAAGACGCCGCGCGCACGCGGCGTCGACAGGCTCAGATCACGTAGGATTTGAGCGGAGGGAAACCGTTAAACTCGACCGCCGAATAAGTGGTCGTGTAAGCTCCGGTTCCCTCGATCAGCACTTTCGCGCCAATCTCGAGGCTGACGGGAAGGAGGTAGGGCTCCTTCTCGTAGAGCACATCGACCGAGTCACAGGTCGGGCCTGCGAGCACGCAAGGCTCCAGCTCGTCACCATCATAATCCGTGCGGATCGGATAGCGGATCATCTCGTCCATTGTTTCAGCAAGACCATTGAACTTGCCGATATCGAGATAGACCCACTTCACCTTGTCATCGTCTGACTTCTTTGAAATCAGCACGACCTCGGCTTCGATCATGCCGGCATTGCCGACCATGCCACGACCGGGCTCGATGATGGTTTCAGGAATCCGGTTGCCGAAATGCTTGCGCAGCGACTTGAAGATCGCCTGGCCGTAAGCCTTCACTGCCGGCACATCTTTGAGGTACTTCGTCGGGAAGCCGCCACCGAGATTCACCATCGACAGATGGATGCCTCGCTCGGCGAGATCGCGGAAGATTTCAGCAGATGATGCCAAAGCCGCATCCCACATGCGCGGGTTGCGCTGCTGCGAGCCGACATGGAACGACAGGCCATAAGCGACGAGACCGAGGCGATGGGCATGCTCGAGCACGCGGCCAGCCATTTCCGGCACACAACCGAATTTGCGCGACAGCGGCCATTCAGCGCCTTCGCCATTGCACAGAATGCGACAGAACACGCGCGAGCCAGGCGCCGCACGGGCAACCTTCTCGACTTCGGCTTCGCAATCAACCGCAAAGAGACGAATGCCAAGCTCGTAAGCGCGCGCAATATCGCGTTCTTTCTTGATCGTATTGCCGAAGGAGACGCGGTCCGGCGAAGCGCCAGCGGCTAAAGCCTGCTGGATTTCAACCACAGAGGCCGTGTCGAAGCAGGAGCCCAGCGCGGCCAAGAGCTTCAGCACTTCCGGGGAAGGGTTAGCCTTGACGGCATAAAAGACGCGCGTGTCCGGCAAAGCCTTGGCAAAAGCATTGTAATTGTCGCGCACGACATTGAGGTCGAGGACCATGCACGGTCCATCATCCTGACCCTTTTCGCGTCGGTCGCGGAGGAAATCCATAATACGATAGGTCATCGCGGCATCCCTTCGAAGGGCGCACATCTGTTGGCGCGCCGATACGAGTTGACTTCGTGGATGACAGCACTCCACCCCGCGCGTTGGAGACGCGGAAGCAAAAACGGCAATCATCCGTGACCTGTGCCGTCCGACTGAAGCATTCAGTCGACCAACAAAGGTCGGGTGCTGCGCCGTAGGACACGTCCACCCCAGAGCAGCTTGACGCTGTCCAAGGATTCAGTGGCCATCGATTGGATGGGATGAGCTCCCGTCCGCACGTGCGGCAAGAAAGACAAGCCTCTTCGGTACGCTGACCTTTGGAGGGTCAACAGAGACGAAAAAGCCCGGTCCGTCGTTGCTTTAAGTCGCGTCCCCCGTTTGGCGGGGTTCGCCGGTTCGCTCCGGCTGCCGGTTTTTTACTGACGAGTGACCGGCCTCTTGTCCGGATCCCCGCCAACCGACACACGACCACAGGCA
>CANJVX010000030.1 GCA_947478405.1 Beijerinckiaceae bacterium
GGATACAATTGGCAGAGGTTGAATCGCTTTATTCATCGGCTCCATTTGGTCTTGGCGTTATCGATCGGGATCTGAAATTTGTCCGTGTCAATAATGCACTGGCTGAAATAAACGGATTTGCTGCTGCTGATCATGTTGGGCGGCATGTTTTCAATGTCACTGGTAGCTTGAGAGATCAAAGTGAGTCCCTGTTACGAAGTGTTCTTGCGACGGGTGAAGCTGTCTGTGACATCGAGTATCGTGGTGAAACAACGCAGGAGCCAGGCGTAATCCGTGATTGGATCGAGCAGCTCTATCCTTTGCGGGATTATTCGGGTGACATTGTTGGGATTGGCGTTATTTGCGAAGAGGTCACCGAGCGCAAGAAAATTCAATCGGAACTCGCGTCAGCAAATATCGCATTAAGACGGACGCTTGATCTTTTGTTTCTTTCATTGCGGGCAGCAGGTGTTTCGGTTTTCACGCAGGATCGTAATCTGCGGTATATTTGGGTTGGTGGTGAATATTTCGGATGCGATCCGGAGGCAGCTATTGGCGCAGAGGAAGCCGATATCATTCCTCCCGAGCTTGTGCGGCCACTATTTGAAATCAAATCCAAGGTTCTTGAGACAGGGCAAGCAGTTCAGATTGATTTGCCCTATGAAAAGGATGGCAGGACCGTTTGGTGCAATGTCCAGATTGAACCTTGGCGAAGCCATAATGGGGTAGTTCAATCTTTGCTTGGCGCGGTAAGCGATATTTCCGAGCGCAAGGAAACGGAATTTCATATTCGCACGCTGCTCGGTGAATTGGCACATCGGTCTAAGAACCTTTTGACGGTCATTCAGGTCATGGCACGGAGGTCTGTGAGTGCCGACCTGTCTAGTGCGGATTTTGTCGATTCCTTCATCGAGCGTTTGAGCAGTTTGGCGCAATCGCATGATTTGCTTGCGCGGGAAGATTGGCGCGGGATCAGCATGCAGGATTTGGTGACATCGCAGACTGGGCATCTCAATTCCGAATTGATTGCTCGTCTTTTGATTGATGGTCCCGATCTGGTTCTTACACCGGTGGCGGCTCAGAATCTCGGGATGGCCGTCCATGAGCTGTCTACGAACGCCGTAAAATATGGCGCACTCTCGGTTGAGGGGGGGCGGGTCCATATTTCTTGGTCAGTGTTCAAGGATGCAGCGGACCGGAACCGCCTGCGCCTAACATGGATCGAGAGTGGCGGGCCTGTGGTGAGTGAGCCGATTCGAAGGGGATTTGGTCGCTTTGTAATCGAAGCTATTGCAGCGCGCGCCCTGTCTGGAACTGTGGATTTGCGTTTTGAGCCCGATGGCGTGAGTTGTACGATTGAAGGGGTAGCGGATCCAACGGTCATCTCTCAAAGAATGGCCCCCGCCGATGCCCCGCGGGCGTGAGTTCGGGCTTGGCCTGAGCGCCTTTCAGGGGTAGACCAAGCGCGCAAACAAGCGAGACGGTCATGGCTGTTGTTTTCGACCTCCTGAACGAAGATCCGCGCAAGAAGGGTGATGCGCAGCTGCGCCATCCGGAGAAGGCGCATCGTCCTGACAACCCGGTGGCACGCAAGCCCGACTGGATCCGCGTAAAGGCGCCCGGCTCGGCCAAATGGGCTGAAACCAATCGCATCGTCAAAGAGAATGGTTTGGTTACTGTTTGCGAAGAAGCGGGTTGTCCTAATATAGGTGAGTGCTGGGAAAAAAAGCACGCCACTTTCATGATCATGGGTGATACCTGCACGCGCGCCTGTGCTTTTTGCAATGTGAAGACTGGTATGCCGGCACCTCTGGATGCGAAAGAGCCCCTGCATATTGGCGAGGCGGTTGCCAAGCTCGGACTTGAGCATGTGGTGATTACCTCCGTTGACCGCGACGATCTTGCTGATGGCGGTGCGGAGCATTTTGCTCAGGTTATTGCCGCGATCCGCACAGCCTCTCCTAGGACAACGATAGAGATTTTGACCCCGGACTTTCTACGCAAGGATGGCGCTTTAGAAATCGTGGTTGCCGCCCGACCCGATGTCTTCAACCACAATCTGGAGACGGTTCCGTCTAAATATCTGACGGTTCGCCCCGGAGCGCGCTATTTCCATTCCATCCGACTGCTTCAGCGGGTGAAAGAACTTGACCCTACGATTTTTACCAAGTCGGGGATCATGGTCGGGCTTGGCGAGGAACGCAATGAAGTCCTGCAGCTAATGGATGATCTGCGTTCTGCGGATGTGGATTTTATTACCATTGGTCAATATCTGCAGCCGACCCGCAAGCATCATCCTGTTATTAGCTTCGTTACACCCGAGGAATTCACCTCCTATGATAGCGTCGCGCGCGCCAAAGGATTTTTGCTGGCATCTTCATCGCCACTCACGCGCTCTTCGCATCATGCAGGTGAAGATTTCGCAAGGCTGAAGGCGGCACGTTTGACGAAATCGGGATCGTGAGTAACGGTGCTTTCCTCTTGTCGGTGCGTGTTAGACAGCGCTTCTGAAACTCGGACTGGGCATGCCTACTTTCAACACCACACGGATTGTCCGCCATAGTGCTGAGCACATGTTCGCTCTCGTGGCAGATGTCGAAGCCTATCCGCGGTTTCTGCCCTTGTGCAAAGGGTTGCGGGTTCGTCGGCGTGTAGTTGAAGGCGAGGGCGTTGAAACAATCGTTGCCGAGATGCAGGTTGGCTACAAGGCGATCAGCGAGAGCTTTACCAGTCGCGTCGCTTTAGACCATCCGCGCTTACGAATTCTGGTCGAATATATCAACGGCCCGTTCAGCCACCTCGAAAATAAATGGACTTTTTCTGTTCGCGGAGATGGCGAATGCGAAATCGGCTTTTCGATCAATTACGAATTCCGCAGTCGTACTCTCGGTCTTTTAATGGGCGCCATGTTCGATAGCGCATTTCGCCGATTCGCCGAAGCATTCGAGGCGCGCGCTGACGAAATTTATGGCTCTCAGTCAAAGCGCGCCTAGATAACTTCCTATTTTATCTAAAGAGTTACTTGTTCGACCGAAAGATTTCTTTAAACACGCGGCTCCATTTTTTCTCATCATCTGAGTCAAGCAGAACTGTTGAGACTTTCGCTTTTTCAATACCAGCGAGAACATTCTTCGGATTGGTTTCGACGTCAGGACGTGTGGGAAGGCGTCCGAATTTTGTAAGGAATGCCTGGGCATCAGCGCTCACCATAAAATTCTGCGCAAGTTTGGCGGCATTAGGATGCGGGGATTTGGCTGATATACCCGATTGGCCGTAGAAAAGTGTTACTGGTTCCATCACCCAGAAATCTGTCGGCTGGCCTCCAAGCTTCACGTTGAGGGTCAGATTCAAATAATTATTGAGAGCGAACGCGTATTCGCCACTGCCAACAGCGCGTGCAATTGCAAGATGTCCATCAAGCACCACTGGCTTCATTTTGGCGACGAGTTCTTCGAGAATTTCGCGTGCTCTTTTCTCACCATAATGTTCAAAGACAGCCGCTATCCAGGGGGTGTCGGTATCATCAATAGCGATGCGTCCTGCGAATTGCGGAAATTTTACGAAATCTTCGAGTCGCGCCGGAATTTGGTCGGCCTTCACGAGATTGGTGTTGTAGGCAGGTGCGTTATAATTGGCATACATGCCGAACCATTTGTTTTTGGCCCCACGCGCACTGGTCATTAGTTTCTGCGCATCAATGGGTTCGAAGTCGAGCAGAAATTCGTGCGGAAATTTTTGTACATTAGCCGTCTGCGCAATGTCCCATGTACGTTGTCCGGCTCGCGCTTCAATGATCACACGGGAAAGAATTTGCGCGTCCGAGGCGCGTACATAGAGAACTTTGATGCCGGTTGCATCTTCAAATATTTTCCACAGTGGAAGGCCTTCTTGCTCATTGGTTGTGGAATAAACAACAACCTGGCCTTCAGCTTTCGCGGCGGTGAGAAGTGTTTCATCAAGCCATACCGGCTTCTTTTCTTGCGCGCCCAGTGGCGCAGTGAGGAGAGCAAGGGTCAGGGCGAAAGTTCCTGCGAGGGCGCGACTGCCGATCTTGAACATGATACCTCCCAGAGAGCGCCCGTTTTCGGGCCGCATGTGACTGTTGAGAGTCCTAGCCTTGGGACGTTGCCTTGTCCATATCAGCCTGCCCGTTCGGTGCGTGGTCGCAACAGAAAGACGGCCCATAGTCCCAATCCGACTGCTGGCACAAGAAGGATTGGAACGGATTCCCAACCGAATTGCGTGACAACGAAGCCGGCCGCTACCGGGCCGAAGAATTGTCCCACATTGCTCGTCTGTTGAATGAGGCCGATGGTAGGCGTCACAAGTTCAGCCCGCACGAGACGGGGGACAGCCGCAAAAATGGAGCCTGGCAGGAGACCAGCAATCCATAGATTGACTGCGGCCATAAGAGCTATGGCGCCTGCACTTATGCCAAGCGAATAGATGAAAGGTGACAAGAGCGCATAGGATGCGATGGAAGCGCCCATGCTTATCCAGAGCGGAAAGCCTGCCCGCGCCAAAAGTCCTGCGCAGACATTTCCGCCTGCATTGGCCGCTATGACACCGGCGGTGAACAAGGTCGCCTGTTCAAGCGGCAGGCGGAGTGTTGTGACAAGGATCACAGGGAGAAATCCGGCAAGAATGAAATATTGAAAAGTGTAAAGGCCAAATATTACTGACAGGAGTACACTCTCACGCGTGGCGAGAACGAGGCCTGCGATCTTTAGAAAACCTGGGCTCTGCCCATCTGTGCCACCGCGTGTAGGCGGAAGCACAATAAAAGCGACTGACGCATAGACAAGTGCGAGAACAGCCTGCGACAGCCACAGATGACGCCAGCCGATCAATGGCAACGCTGGCCCCACCAGCAACATGAGCGCGGTCCCAGTCGGCATGAAAGTACCCCAGAGGCCGAAGAAAAAATTGCGATCCTTTCCTGTGGAAACGTGACCGATGAGATCTGGAATGGCGATGACGGCTGCGAGAAACCCAACACCCTCGATAATCCGTGAGATCATCATCAGATCTGGCTCGTTTGCGCTCGCCCCCAAAAGGCTGCCGCAAGCCATGATGACCATGCCAAGGATAAGCGCGCGGCGGCTGCCTATGCGCTTCACGATCAATCCTGTCCCCATACCGAACAAAGCGCCCAGCGTCCCAAATGTGGCAATCAGAAAGGAAACGATGGTGATGGTCAGGTTCATTTCTGCTTGCAACAGCGGCATGGCAACGAAGGCTTTTCCGAGTTGGGCTGATGAAATGATGCCTCCGAGCAGAAGATAAAGTGCTCTAGCAATGCTGGTTTGTGATGCTTGGCCGACGCTCATTCCAAATTCTCTCCAAGGACGCTTTTCTCTGCGTGGCTGCTTCTAGCTAGAACTTTCCTAGGGTGCGTTTGGGGATTTTGCCAATTCTCCTCTGAAACAAGCTATGGAACAAGGCGGGGCTCATCCGTCTTGCTGTTTATCGACGACATATCGTGAAACCAAACCTGACGAGTGCAACCTTCAGGAGTAGTTTATCATTGCAGCCGCTCCGATATTCATTTTTTTGACAAGGTAATCGATGCGTCTAACATTAAGGAATTATCTTTTAATATTAGAACGCAAGAAATGAAATTAAATGTCGGCACTGAATATTGATGATCGGTTTATTCTTTTCTTTCATTTTTAAAGGCTTTCGCAATGATACAGTTCTCACATTTCACAGCACTTAAAAATGAAATAGACGCGTGCGTCATTTGTGCTGCAGATCTCCCTTTCGCCCCGCGCCCTGTCTTTCAGATACACCCAAGTGCAAAAATATTAATTGTGGGGCAAGCACCTGGAATTCGTGTTCATGAAACGGGTATTCCTTTTCATGATGCGAGTGGCGAGCGGCTTCGAACATGGATGGGTATCGAACATGGTGTATTTTATGACGCTCAAAAGGTAGCAATACTGCCTATGGGTTTTTGTTATCCTGGAACAGGAAAGTCCGGCGATTTACCACCACGGCCCGAATGCGCGTTGCATTGGCGAAAGAAAGTTCTCGCAGAGCTCGTGAATGTGAAATTGACGATTATCATCGGTCAGTACGCACAAGAATGGCATTTAGGGCAATTCCAGAAGAAAAACCTCACCGAAACTGTTCGAGCGTGGAAAGAATACTGGCCTGACATCGTAGTGCTGCCACATCCCAGTCCACGCAACAATATTTGGCTCAAGAAAAATCCGTGGTTTGAGCTCAATGTCATTCCGCATTTACGGAAAAGGATCAATAGCGTCTTGTCGTTTTTTCTCCTGTTTAATTGCTGTACAGTTGAGGTGATCCTCAATAATATTTTTCTGTGATGACATGTTTCAACTCGCGGAGACGGGCCTCTCCAATGGAACCATCGAGTGCTTTTTTGACGAGCTTAGTCATGTCCTCAGGGTCGCCATAGAGCGCCGGCTGGTTTCGCTGTTCGAATTCGGCCAATGCCTCTTTGTCATTGAGTATTTTTTTGGCGATTGAACGTAGATAAGCCAAGCGTTCGGGAGCAATGCCGGGCGGAACGACGAGCAAACGGCCGATTTTGCGAAGATCTTCGCGGAAATCGAGCCACCAGGTAGCTTCGGTGTCGAGCGTTAGCTCTTCAAAAATTGTTGGGACTTTGGGCATGAGAGGGGCGCGTTCACGCGAGATCACGGCGAGTGCGCGTAATTGATTGTTGTCGGAGTAGCGCATCGCTGAATCGTCAACCAGGATTGTACCGTCGACTTCGCCACGAATGGCGGCCATCGAAAATTCTTTCGAGGATGGGTAACCAATCATGATTTTGCAGGGCAGTTTCAGCGCATGACAGACCACCGCTGATGTATCGGATGCTCCATCTGTCTTTCCGTTTGCGCCGATGAAAATTGTTTTGGGCGGTTTAGCGAAATCAGCCATTGTCTTGAATGGCCCATCGGGATTGACGATGAGCACACGGGGAGCAGTGTTGACGCGCGCGACAATTGGAAATTTTGTGAGATCAAAACGTAGGGCCGGATCGTCTGTCAGTTTAGCAAAGACCGCGCCTTCACCAGGTGCCAGCATGAGGGTCAGTCCATCAGAGGCCGCACCCCAAACATAGTTCATCGCGGTCATCATACCTGCGCCCGGGCGCGATTCCACAATCACATTTGTCCCAAGTTCCTTGGCTAGCCAGGGTGCGAGCATGCGTGAATAGAGGTCATAGCCGGAGCCTGCTGCCCCACCATTGACGAGGCGGACGGTTTTCCCTTTGAAAAACTCAGCCTCATCCGCGCGAACCGGCGTGCAGGCCAAGCCCATCGCGCAGGCCAGTGTCATGGCCAACAGACGCTGTATATTTTGCATCAATGCCTCCCTCTTGGGCTCTTTGTCCCTTGGCAAGAGGCTAGACCGAGGTGGCGGGCGCGGCAAGAGCTGGCGAGGTGCTCGCTCAGTTCTGTTTGAAGATGACGTCGCGGACGACCTTCTTCTGTTCGGCATTTATGCCACTCAGTACTTTTTTGGTCATCGCGAGGGCTTTTTCAGGCGGTTGATAGGCGACAAAGCGCTGCGTCTTTTCGCCTTCGGCCAGCAGTTCGGGATTGGTCAGAGCCCGTTTAACGGCTGCACGCAGAAAGTTCAGGCGGTCAGGTGCCGTACCGGGTGTGGTGATCAGAATCCGCCCAAGATCATTCAAGTCCGCTCTGAAATCGAACCACCATTCCTGGTCGGGCGTCAGCTTGATTTGTTCAAAAACAGTTGGGATCTGGGGCAAGAGTTCCGAGCGCGTGCGCCCCATGGCGGCAATGGCTCGGGCTTGCCCGTTTTTGACGAAATTCGCGGCGGAAGAATCGGACAGGTAGAGACCGTCCATTTCGCCCCGCTCCATGGCCAGAGCAATGTCGCCACTGCTTTTGTAGCCGAGCACGATCTGGCAATCGAGTTTCAGCACATGGCAGGTGAGAGCTGCGCCATCGGCGGGGCCATCGCTCGGGCCGGTGCCACCCCAGCGGATTTTGGTGTCGGGTTTCATGGCATCAGCCACGGTTTTGACATCGGTTTTTGGTCCTATCAGCCAGATCCACGGATAGGCGCTGATAATGCCCAGATGATCAGCCTTGGCGAGATCATAGCGTATATTATCTTGTTCCAGGAGTTGGCCAAGGGCGGCTGGTGTACCATTGACGATCAGGACGCGAAGGCCATCTGGCTGGGCGGCGTAGACTTGGTTCAGTGCAAGCAGGCCACCTGCACCGGGCAGGTTTTCGACAATCACATTTGTCTCAAGCTCTTTTGATAAATAGGGCGCAATCATGCGGGCGTAAGCGTCAAAGCCACCCCCTACGCCGAGGCCAACGATGAAACGAACCGTTTTCCCCTTGTAATAGGCGGCTCCCGAATCCTCAGCGATGGCAGTTGTCGCGGCGCAGACTGCAAGAGTGATCCCCAGCATCAGCAAGCGCGCCATTTTATCAATCAATGTCATTGTTTAGCCTCCCATCAGTGGGGCATCTCTAGGCGGCCCGCAGCTGGAATCCGTTGAATTCATAGACAAGTTAGGTCTTTGACTGCTGGCCTGCAACGGGAGAAGAGCCACGTAAGGAGCATAGGAAGAGATTGTTAAGTCACGCTTGCTAACCTTCGACTCGTCCGGGTTGGAGTATGCGTCCGTGTTGATTTGGTGGGTTCAGGGAACGGGTGTTCGTCACCCTTGCAATGATCTCGAAGGCGCCCTTTGGATGGTTTCGGCCGTTCGCGCTTGGGATCCGGAAGCTAACGTCTGCTGCGCTTATGCGGCGCTTGCCGAGAATGATGACGATTTTTTAGACGAATAATGTACCTCACTATTGGGGGTAATGGTCATTTTGCTGGGTTATGAGCGCCTTTTTTGCGTCAAAATTTATTTTTAAAGGCTTGCGCCATGGTAGGGTGCTCCATACATTCGTGCTATCGGCTCTGGCCGATAGGGTCCGCGCTCTGCAAAAGGCGAATGCTTTATCCCAGATGCTATCGATATCGCGCGGTGTGCCTTTGGTGTGCCGATGAGTATGTTTTTCTATAAAGGAATATTCCCATGGCTACGGGAACTGTAAAATGGTTCGACGCGACAAAGGGATACGGATTCATCCAGCCAGATGATGGTGGCAAGGATGTGTTCGTCCACGTGAGCGCGGTTGAGCAGGCTGGCCTGCGTGGCCTTAATGAAGGCCAGAAGGTCAACTTCGAAGTGATTGCTGATAAGCGCACCGGTAAGTCCTCAGCGGGCAATCTCAGCGTCGCTGGTTGATTGCCAAAGGTCGCAATCGGGCTTTTGTGCCGATTGATATTTTTGAAAAGGGCTTCGCTGTTGCGGAGCCCTTTTTGTATTTGATGAAGTTTAGGGAACCTGCATATAGGTCCAGACGTTCAATATTGATAGGCGTGCCGTTTTGACCCATTTCGTGACTTGAGTGAGAGCACTCACCCGCAAGGGTTCAGCCGAACCCCAAGGACAGTGCCTTGAACTTCAAGACCATTTGGAAATGTAGGGGCCCGGTTACCCGAGGGATGGAGATGCGAAAACAAAATTTGGGTCTCATAGCGCTAGAAAAAATCTGTCTCGATGTTCTTCGTGGTGCACCGGGATATGAAACTCTCGAAAAAGTCGAGGTCCGCGCAGTTCCTCGTGATCGGCATGACCACACATGGCAATTAAAGAGCATCCACCCGGATCATTCCGTTGGTCGCAAATGGGCGCCTTTCAAGCTGAAGCTCCAAGAGCTTCAGCAAGCATTTGACCTTGACGACACTTAAGCGAGCAGGGCCTCAACGCCTGCGGCAAGAGCGAGGAGTTTTGCATCCTGTCCACCCGGGCAGCTGAGCATGAGACCAGAGGGCGCATGCGGATTTTTCGTCATGGGAACCGAGATGGAGCATCCATCGAGAAAATTGATGACCGATGGATTGCGCAACACCAGCATATTAAGGCGCGTGAAGTCCGCATCTTCATCAAACGCAGAGATCAGCGGCGCGATGATAGGAACGGTCGGATATGCAAGACAGTCGAATGCAGACATCCGCTGTTCAAATTTGGTGATGATTTCTGCACGGGTCCGCATGAGATCAATATATTCGATGGCTGATTGCTCATGACCACGCTGAATTCGTGTCAAGACTCGCATGTCATATAGATCGGCAGAGGTTTCGATAAAACTGCGATGTGACGATAGGCTTTCGGGTGCTGCAAAACCACCCTTTGCATTCGCAATAGGGATTTGATCAATCTCCGGAAAACCTACTTCCTCAATTAACGCACCCGCATCATGAAGCAATTTCACGCTCGCTGAAAACGCGGCAGCTACATCTGTGTCCATGTCATTCATGACATAGGCTATAGGAATGGCAATGCGCAGGCCTTTTGGTGTGCGCCTTACCGGTTTCGCAAGGGTTTCACCCGACAAAAATGAATCAAAAATAGCACAGCAAGCAACGCTTCTTGCCAGAGATCCAATTGAATCGAGAGTTGTGGAGAGCGGAAATGCTCCTTGTTGCGGCACGCGACGCGCCGTGGGCTTATACCCCACGATCCCATTGAATGCCGCCGGGATCCGACATGAGCCACCGGTATCAGTACCTAAAGCGCCATGTGCCATCTTATCGGTAATGGAGATGGCCGCACCGGACGAGGAGCCACCCGGAACGCGCGCATTTCCGCGATCATAAACATTTTTGGGCGTTCCATAGTGAGGATTGATACCAATTCCCGAAAAGGCAAATTCGGTCATGTTGGTTCGGCCGATAACAATGAAACCGGCAGCTTTTAGACGCGCCACGGCAGTTGCATCTTGTGTCGCTGGCTGAGCATTTTTCAATACAATTGAACCGGCGCGCGTTTGCTCGCCCGCAATGTCGAACAGATCTTTGATCGACACAGGGATACCAGCATAAGCGGACGGTGCGGAGCCGGACTTGCGCAGTTCGTCCATCGCATGAGCTGCTATTTGTGAATCCTTGTTTGACACGCTGAGAAACGTGCTTGAGCCCTGACCGTTTCGATCTTTAATCCGTATAAGGCAATCTTCAACGAGTTTTTGACTCGTTGTCGCCCCTTGCGCGAGGTCTTGCGCGAGTTGTTCAAGCGTCGGACCCATCATCATCTCAAGTTGGATCGTAATAGTGGATTTCGAGCAGCAGACAGCCTTTATCCGAGCGGAAGGGACCATGAAATGCGCCGGGTGGCCGGCAGGCATAGGTGAAGGGTGCATAGCTGTCGCCACCTTGACCTTTCCCATCATTGCCGACTGTCAGGTCGCCAGAAACCAAAAAAACCTCTTCCCAATATTCGTGAACAAAGGGTTGTGTTGTGTAGACACCCGCATCAAAGCGAAGGAGGCGTGTCCGCGACCCATGCTTGTTAACTTCATCAAGCGCGCCAGATAAAATCTTTTGTTGAATACCCGACGGATAGCCGGCAGGTACTTCCCAGCCGCTGTTCATGTCGAGCGTGTGAAATTCATCATGCAGCTTGTTGATGGGCATGGCAGAAAACCTCAAGCAGTCCAATATTTCGAGAATTGGGTGGCGACAATGGAGCTAAATGGTGGATCGCCCTGAAGGATACCGACTTCACGACTGAACTGGTTCATCCCAATCACAAATTCGGGCGTGATCGTCGCATTGTAATAAGGGAGATCACGTTCAATCAAAGATTCAATCAGGTTTGCTTCTTGCTCGGGAAACAAGGCGCGTCCTGCTTTGGTCGCGAGAGAAACATCTTCTTTCAGTGCATTCTGCGTTGCGACGATGGCGCGAACAGCCGCTGCGGCCCCTTCCGGAGTGTCTGCAATGAGAGCGTCGCTGGTTGCAAGGCTCGCCATCGTATAGTTGAAGCAGCCCTTGGGACCATCGCCGCGCCGAATGTCGAGCACAACTGTCCCGACACCACGCGTGACTGCAACTTCGGTTCCCATGCCATTGGCCCAGAAACCGTCAATTTTCCCGTCCTCGAGAGCCTTTGCAGCCGTCAATCCGAAATTGACGGGGCCTGTACCAGGTGCGGCCCCCGGTACGGGAGCAATCTTGATTTGGTCGCGCTTCAGATCATAGCCCGCGTTAATGAGAAGGCGCTGCAGACCCATATTGACCCAGGGCGCCGCCCCAATGTTACGGCCTTTTACAATATCCAAATTGCCGCGCGTTGGATTGAGATCTGCGCGCATTACCAGAAACCAATACATGCCTTGCGCCTGAGCGCAGAGGAGCTTGGCACCATTCCATTCGGGGAAAGCTGCAAGCGCGGAATGGGCGGACCCTCCGACAAAATCGATGCTGCGATCGCGCAAGGCTGCGTAGCATTTATCGACAGGGAAAATCAGCTCCAGTTCGACGTCCAATCCTTCCCTCTTGAAGAAGCCTAGTTCCACCGCTGCCGCAGCGGGGAAATAGGAATTGGAGATCAGATCGGGAACAGCGAGTTTGAACTTGCGTCTCATGTCAGCCCTCGTCGCGTCCAGAGAGTTCGACCTGCCAGGGTGCAACCTTTCGCTCAATGAAGCCAACAAAGGAATTGAGTAGTGTCGCAAGAACCATCAGTACAATAACCGGAACAAACATGCGTGCGGTATCAAACGAATTCGCGGCATTGATGATAATGGCCCCAAGCCCTGAAATTGCGGTAAAAAATTCGGCAATCACCATTGCAACGACCCCACGTCCGACAGCCAATTTTATGCCCGCCATAATATAGGGAATGGTTGCCGGTAGGACGATGCGGCGCAGGATTGTGAAATCTGATGCGACGAAACTTTTACCTACTTCGACAAGCGTTTTGGGAACGGCACGCACACCAAGCCATGTGTTGATAACGATCGGGAACACCGCCATCAAAAATACAACACAGGCCTTTACAGCGAACCCAAGTCCCATCCACAAAACCAGCAGCGGTACCAGCGCAACCAACGGCATAGCATAGGCACCCGTAATGAATATCCCGATGGCTGCTTCAAGAAAGCGTGACCGACCAATAACCAGGCCAAGCGGCACGCCCACAAGAATGGCCAGAGCATAGCCGACAACGAAGGCTTTCATGCTTTGCATTAGTGCGGCAACCAATTGACCATTTTTAACAAGCATCCAAAAGGCGGCGGCTATTGCTGAAGGGTAGGATCCAAAAATCGGATTTATGTCCCGACCGAATATTTCCCAAGTCAGAATAACGCTCACAACGGATAGGGTCGTGATCGCCCATTTGGGGATTTCACGTTTGAGCTTGGGCGCTTCATCAGCAGGAATCGATGGGACCATGGGGGTTACCTTGCTCATCAATGCACCGCCTCGACGCCGTGCAGCGCTTTCCACACTCTATATCTCGTTGCGGCAAACTCGGCGCTTCCACGTAATGCGCCAAGATCGCCACGCGGGCGAGGCAAAGTTACGTTGATTGTTTCCTGAATGCAGCCTTCGCGCATAACGATAATACGATCAGCCAGCAAAACTGCTTCATCGAGGTCGTGGGTTACAAAGATAATTGTCTTCTTTGTGCGCGCCTGAATGTCGAGCAATTCACCCTGCAGCGTTTCTCGGGTTTGTGCATCCAGCGCACCGAACGGTTCATCCATCAAGAGAACTTCGGGATCGATTGCTAAGGCGCGCGCAATGCCCACTCGCTGCTTCATCCCGCCTGACAATTGGTAGGGGCGTCGATTGGCGGCATCTTTCAGCCCGACTAATTCAAGATATCGTTGCGCTGTCTCTTTTAGTTCAGAACCACGCATACCCTTCATCTCGAGGCCAAACATGACATTTTGTGCAGCCGTTAGCCACGGCAGCAATTCTGCATGTTGGAACACGAGGCCGCGATCATAACCGCAGCCATTCACTTGTTTGCCACCCACAGTCACCCGACCGTGGCTGGCGGATTCGAGCCCCATGAGAATTCGCAAGGCCGTAGTTTTGCCGCAACCACTCGGGCCAATCAAAGTGACGATTTCAGCTTGTTTGACGTCAAAATTGACGGACTTCAAAGCTTGAACAAGTTGAACTTGCCCATCAACCTTCAAGGTGAAGGTCTTTGACACGTCCGTCATGCTGACTTGGCCGATCTGTGCCTCGCTCATGGGGCTTTACTCCGTTCTGGCGTCAGCCCTTTGGTCCGGCAATAGCGAGTGCTTTCTCGCGCACGCTGCCGTCGATAAATTTTTCCAACTGGATGGGGGCCTGTAGCGTTTCGGTTTTTACGAAAAGGTCTTGCATCCAGCCAAGTTTCCGACGGTCAATCGACATTTCAGTGTCGATTGCATTGAGTTTCGTCACTTCGTCGAAAACAAAGTCTGCGCGTGGATCGTCATCCTTCGCATTGGTCATCTCACGCGTAAGTTTGACGGTTGCATCCTTATTCTTAAGCGCAAAACGATAGGCTTGAATGGAGGAGGCTAGGAATTTGGCAGCATCATCGGGGCGGCTAGCTATCGTCTTGGGTCCCATATAGGTACAAAAGCGAACGTAGTCGGGCGTGATATCATGCGCATGCACGAGAATCTTCAAACCCATCTTTTCAGTAATAGGCGCAAATTCACTCGAAGATGCCGCAGCCTGAATGATGCCTGCCATCACCGCCCTAAAACGATCGGTGTCTGAACCCATAGCGGCATATTGAACATCTTTGGCGTCGATGTTGTTCTTTTCAAGCACCGCGCGAGCGAAAAGATCAGGCAATGCACCGGGCGATGAAATGCCAAATGTTTTGCCTTTTAGGTCCGCTACCGACTTGATGTCAGCTTTCGTGAAAATCGCATAGGTCAGGCCGGGCCAGTAGCACCCCACAAGCCGCACATCCGCACCTTTGGAAAATGCAACCATTGGAGCACCAGGGCTGCCTTCATATGAATCGATCTCTCCAGCGATCAATGCTTTTAGCGCAATGGCATCCCCCTTGAATTGCATCGACTCAATCTTGATTCCGTTTTTTTCCGCAAAGCCGCCCTTTTCGGCCATGAAGACGAAGCCAGCATCGCTTTTGGCCTCTACCATGCCGTGCTTCCAGACCTTCTGTGCCTGTGCCTCGCCGGTGACACCTGCGAGTGCGCCAATCGTCAATGCCAATGTTGAAATGCTCTTCATCATTTGCGCCTCCATCTGCCTTTTGGCAGCGTTAAATCCATCGAAAATCATGCAACGATAATGCCACTCACTCGTCTTCCGTAAATTCACGCTTGAGAAGAGCAACCGGCGCAAAGTCTCTTTTGAGTAAGGCGTTGAAGACCACGGTGGCGCTCTCGTCATTTTCGCGCTGTCCGCGGAGTCAATGCCCTGCATCCTTCTTTTTAAGACCTTTCATATCGTTGCCCATGTTCGTCTCGGGCAACCTTTAGGAAACCAATAACATTTTCGATGGCAGCTGCATGCGCGAAGAGCGCAGCATCTTCATCAAGAAAGCCTAGGAATTGGAAGCCAATCGGCAGGTCATTCAAACTGGCCAATGGTAAGGAGAGAGTGGGGACACCAAGAAATGAGCCTTGCACGGCAAAGATCGGATTGCCGGTTGTCTCAAGTCCGACGGGTGCGACATCGGGTGCCGAAAGCGTGATGCAACATTCAACCTTATTTGCAAGGCTCGCGAAGGCCGCACGGATCTCCTCTCGGCGAAGGATATCGTGACGATAATCGTCGACGCTCATGCCTTCTGCTTCGTGTAGGCGTTCGACCAAGCCGTTGGATAATTTACTCTCGTCTTTGTCAACGTAAGTGTTGAGCGGCCAGCGTGATTCCCAAGCGTTGATGCGACGTGTCAGTGGGAGCGACTCTGGCAGTAGCTTTTCAATCCGTGTGACATCTGAATCCGTGTCGGCGGAGATAATCGTCACGCCTGCAACAGAGAGCAACGCGAGCGCGTCATTCAAGACTTTGCGTGCGCCGTCGACCGCTATGTCCCAACCTGGTGTTTTGAGAAAAGCCACAGTCGTCGGCATGTCGGCTTCCGGGGGCAGGGGGGGGCCGATGATGCCAGCATGCCCGGGGTCGCCTCCAGCCCGTGTAACAATTTCTATCGCAACCTGCCAGCAATCTGCCAGAGATGCGCCGAGCACACCTTGTACGGATTGGCTCATATAATCATGACTGCCGCCGCGATTGATCCCGCCCAACGAGGGTTTAAAACCATAGACACCACAATAGCTAGCTGGGCGTAAAATAGAGCCCACGACTTGTGTGCCCAGTCCCGCGCTGATCATGCCGCAACCAACACCCGCTGCTGATCCGCTCGACGAGCCGCCCGGTGTACGTGATACATCATAGGGATTGGTGGTTGAGCCTGGTCGTGTTGCAGCAAATTCGGTTGTGACTGTTTTTCCCAGAATGATCGCCCCCGCCTCACGTAAGGCGTGAACCGAGGCTGAATCATAGCCCGGCGCCCATCCTTCGTAGAGCTCCGAGCCCATTTGTGTCGGCATATCGGCCGTTTCAATGACGTCTTTGACGCCGATGGGCATACCATCGATATACGATAGGGGTGCGCCCTTGTGCCAGCGCTTTGTGCTTGCGTCAGCAGCTTTTTGTGCCGCCTCCAAGCGTGTGGTTGTAAAGGCTTTGACCTGCGGCTCGCGCGCCTCGATCTCCGCGACACAGCGATCAAGGAACGCTCGCGGCGTATCGGATCCATTGGCAAAATTTGCAATAGACATCGCGAAGGAGCGGGGCAGGGGTCTTGACATCAGGCGACCTCTTCCAACGTGATCTCGGCTGCCCGCTGCTGCAGAGCTATCATCGATGTGCGCAACAAATAGCCTCTTGCCTTCACCGGATCAGCTGCAGTCGTTGCAAGGTCGTCGAGAACTTTCTTGCGCTCTTCAGGTTCACGGGTCTCAAGTTGCTTTTTATTTGCGATCGATTGGGCCTGCACGAATTCAATCGAAACGGTGCGACGTTGCAATGAGTAAAGATCCATCAAGCGATCAGTTGCGCCATCGATTACCTGCACTAGTTTTTCAGCGAGATTGGCAGCATCCTGCAATCCACCATTCAGCCCCATGCCACCGATCGAATTATTCACGTGCGCAGAATCGCCCGCAAGCAGAACGCGGCCTTTCCGGAAAGTGGATGCCACGCGTTGATGCACGGTGTAAATATTACGATGCACGATGTCATAGTGGGTTTTGTTGGGGAAGAATTTTTGGAAGCGTGCATGTACCGCTTCATCTGTCAGAAGGGAACCTTCGGAGACGTTTGCATCGGCGGGAAAGACAAGGCGCCAAAGACCGGGAGGCCCATCGGCCGCGACTTTGAAGCAATTGCACCATTCATCGGGGTCTGCAAAATACGAACGTGGGCAATAACCGAGTTCTTTATTGAAATCGAAAGGCGTGGTGAGGACGAGAAATCGCTCGGCCCAAGTGAAACCTTCGAAAGAAATATCAGCACTTTTGCGTACAGTTGATCTACCGCCATCGGCACCAATCAACCAGCTGCCTTCGTGCGTTTCAAGACCGTGTTTCGTTTCTATCTTAGCCTGCACGCGATCCGCGGTTTGTTCAAAGGACACCATTTTATGTCCGAACATGACTTCGACATTTGGAATTTTTTGTAGACGTTCGAGCAGGATTTTCGCAGTTTTGAACTGCTCGCACTGGATCACATAAGGGTATTTGGTGTCGTTCTTGAGCAGGTCTAGGTCGAAGGTTGCAACAAGATTATGGGTTGGACGATCCCAAAACTGGAAGATGGGTGCAGTAAGTCCGACGCGTGCCATATCTTCTACCAGACCCGCCTCCCCCAAGACTTCGAGTGTGGCAGGATGTGTCGTCGCTGCGCGCGGATCAGCCTGCAGTTTATCATTCGCATCAAAAACACGTACCGGTATCCCTTGGCGCCCTAGAAGCAGTGCGCAGAAGAGGCCAACCGGACCGCCGCCAGAAATGAGAACTCTTTTGTCAGACGTCATATTTTCCTCACGGATTGGCGTAGGTGCTAGATGTTGCGTGTCAGGTTATTGCGGAATTCTTCAATATGGCCGCGCATAGCCGCGTCCGCGCCGTCTGCATCATGATCACGGATAGCTGCGAGGATGGCTTCATGCTGAGCATGCACATGCGCATGATGGCCGGGTCGGTTCAACGAGATAAACCAAAAGCGCAATGAGCGATCATGCAGTTTTGATAAAGTATCGGCAAGCACATGATTCTTGGATGCGCGAGCAAGAACATTATGGAATTCGCGATCCAGCAGCATCAATTGTTCGGTGTTGCGCACCTCGACCCATTGGCCGGCGCGCGCGAGGATATCACACAGATGTTTGATCTCATCAGGTTCGGCGCGCTCTGCCGCCAGACGCATACCGTGACATTCATTGATTAGGCGAACGTCAACAATCTGCATAATTTCATCTAGGCTAACAGGTTTTACAATCACGCCTTTGCGCGGCATGACATCAACCATGCCTTCGAGCATCAGGCGATCAATGGCTTGGTGAACGGGAGTCCGACCAAAGCCCAGAGAGGCCGAAACAAATGCCTCGTTGAGATATTCGCCCGGTCGGAAGGTGCAGGTGATGATACGATGTTTGATCGCCTCATAGGCAGCATCCCTTAAGGATTGCGCTCCAGCGGCGATGCGAGCGCGCGGGTCGCTCACCGGCTTTCCGCGGGTAGGGACGTTTTGTTCGTTCATCCCATCACCGGTAGCTTATCAAGCCGATAGCTATGTCTAATGGTGCGGTTTAGTATCGGATCATGCAGTTCATATTCGAAAAAATCCGCCGGCCTGATGCCGCCCTTGGCGGCAAACGTGCCACAAAACATAATGGATTTCTCATCAAGCGATTGATGATCTTGATAGCCCTTGATCAAGGCCATCGGATACTGCATCGCGGTCACTGAACCCTCTTGATAGAGGACACGCGCGCCGTTTTCTTCGATGAACGAGCGCATGATAAGATTCTCCCAATGTGGAACGACATCGGCGAAGGCCCAAAATTCAGGTGCAATTGGTTTTTCGCACATCTGTTTGGAGACAGTGACATTATAGGTTTCGGCCTTGCGGTCCGTATGGTCTGAACCAACGCCCACCCAAAGCTCGCCACCAGATTGCAAGAGGACAAATTCGACCTCGCCGGAAGAATCCCCACCTACAGTCTCGATGCGCTGTTCCGTAGTCAGGCGCGATGCGCTCACACGATAATAAATGGGTGTCGAGACGGGTCGTGCGACGCCGAGCTCTTCGAGCTCTTTAATATGCTTCTCAAGTGCTGCCTTATCGCTCCCGGTCCAGCCGGCGACTATGGCCTTGGAGATTATTATCTCCTTTTTTTCAGAAACTTGGCCCTTATGAAACATCACCAGCATGTGATCCGCCTGTGTGGCTACAGTGAAATATCACAGTAGTCCCTAAGCTTGTGCTGTCAAGCGAGCGTGTCCTCTAACTGTGGATGAAGCCATTGATCAGGAGAGTTCAATCCGGATGGGAACATGATCGGAGGGTTTTTCAAGGGCCCGCATATCCTTGTCTATCGTGACCGACTTGAGGCGATCTGCCGCCTGTGGGGAGAGCAGCAGATGGTCAATGCGGATGCCGTTGTTCCGTTGCCAGGCTCCGGCCTGATAATCCCAGAACGTGTAGAGCCCGGCGTCGTCGGTCGTCGCCCGAAAGGCTTCGGTCAGACCCAAATTAAGGAGCGTCTGGAATTTCTCCCGCGTTTGGGGAAGGAAGAGGGCGTCATTTGCCCAAGCAGACGGATCATAACAATCACGTGCGGCCGGAATGACATTGTAATCGCCAGCCAGTACGATTGGCTCTTCCAGGCGCATAAGTTCGCGCGCATGTGCGATGAGGCGATCCATCCAAGCCAGCTTGTAGGGGTACTTCTCTGTTCCCACGGGATTTCCATTGGGTAAGTAGATCGAGGCAACGCGCACGACCCCAGTGCCGTCTGATACGACGGCTTCAATATACCGCGCCTGCGCGTCCAGTTCATCACCGGGTAGACCCGTCCGGATTTCCATAGGGCGCTTGGACAATATCGCAACGCCATTAAAGGTCTTCTGACCATGCACAGCAACGTTATAACCCGCGGCCTCAACTTCCAGCCGCGGAAAGGCCTCATCCATACATTTCAATTCTTGCAGGCAGAGGACGTCAGGTTCGACAGTTTTTAAATAGGCCAGCAAATGATCGAGCCGTTGGCGAACAGAATTGACGTTCCATGTCGATATGATCATTGCGCGATCCCCCGCATCATTCAGACCCAGCGACCATGCGCCCACATCCATTCGCCTGGACGCGAGCGGATATTTCTTTCGAGCGCCGCCTGAATAGCTGCCGTTGTGGCCAAAACATTAGCGTCGCGGTCTCCGGTTGTGCTCACGTCGATTTCTTCGAGGCGGATGCGAAAGCGCACGCCAGGATCGCGCATGACATGAGCCACAAAGACTGGCTTTTTGAGTGTGACAGCCAAATAGGCAGGGAAGGCATTGGAGGGCGCAAGACGTCCGAAAAAAGGAACCTTGATACCGCCTCTTTCCCGCAGATCTGCCATGATCGACAAGGCACCACCAGCCTTTACATATTTTGCGGCCAACAAAGCCGTGCTCGCTTGTTTAGGAAAAAGACCATCCGGATAGAGAGGGACGCGTTGTGCAAGTGCCATGTCGTTCACGAGCGGATTTTTCAACCGGCGGTAAATTCCGGCTGTTCTGATCCCCAATTTCGCGAAACCCACAACCGCTATTTCCCAATTACCCTGATGGGCTGTGCAAGCGATGAACCCTTTCGTCGCCGAAAGCCTGTTGCGGACATTTTCAATGTCTTCGACGATCACGCGATCCGAGTTCAAGATGTCTTCGAGGCGAAAACTTTCGGCGAAAACCCGCCCCATTGTATCCCAGCTCTGGATTGCCAGCTTTGTTCTCTCGCCACGGGTCTCGTCCGGATAGGCAGCGCGCAATTGCGCAATCATACGACGATGTCGGCTAGAAAATGGAGCAAACAGGCGCCACAGCGCCCCGCTGATCCAGGAGGCGTGCTCGATTGGCAGACTTCGCATTAGGACAGCAAAGACGTAATACAGCGCGTATTCTATGCGATAGCGCAAAAGGTGGGCCCGAGAAGAAAGGGATGCAGCACGCGGGCTACGGAGCCTGCTCTTTTTGGGTGCGCGGGTGCGATTGTCAAGTCTGCGGGCCGAAAGCTAACTGGAATTGCAGCCAAATCGCCGATGGTATGGCTGGGTGCCTCAATACTGGGCTCCGTTCAGCGTTTTTATCACGCGCCGCCCCAATCCGTGCGCTGGCCAGGATTTAGGTAGGCAAAATATTGTATTTATTGATGTTTTTTATCGATTATCGTCAGATTATTCCGCAACGCAGCGTGTCGTACCCTTGCGAAAGTTGGTGCCGCCAATTCTCCGGTATCTGGTATAATTAGGGTCAGGTCGGCCCGATTGAGGCCTAGCGGCTATGGCTGCCAATAACCGTTATCGGAGGAATGAATATGACATTGACGCGTCGCCACGTACTTGCCGGCTCTATCGCTGCTCCCGCAATTCTTTCCTTCTCGTCGGCCCAAGCCGCAACGACACTGAAAATCTCTCACCAATTCCCGGGTTCGAATGGCAAGGATGGCGATTTCCGCGACATTCTTTGTCAGCGCTTTGCGCAGGAAATTGCAGCAAAGAGCGGCGGGGAAATGGCTGGGCAGGTCTATGCAGGTTCCTCGCTGATGAAGGTCAATTCCCAAGTGTCATCTTTGCGAAAGGGCGCACTCGATATGTCGCTTGTTCCCATTTCATATGCGGGCGGCGAAATGCCTGAGGTGAATATCGGTCTGATGCCGGCTCTTGTCAGTTCCTACAAGCAGGGTCTCGCTTGGAAAACCGCCGCGGTGGGCAAAGAGTTCTCTAAATTTTTGAACGACAAAGGAATTATGATCGTGACGTGGATCTGGCAGGCGGGCGGAGTTGCCAGTCGGTCTACACCCCTTATCAATCCAGAAGATGCCAAAGGTATGAAAATTCGCGGTGGGTCACGCGAGATGGACTTGATGTTGCAGGCTGCAGGCGCCGCTGTGCTCTCGCTGCCGTCAAATGAACTCTATGCAGCTATGCAGACGGGCGCATGCGATGCAGGACTTACATCGTCAACGAGCCTGATCTCGTTCAAGCTGGAAGAGATTGCTAAGCATCTGACAACAGGTCGGGGACAATCTTATTGGTATATGCTTGAGCCTTTGATTATCTCGAAATCGATTTTTGATGCTTTACCAAAGAAGCAGCAAGATTTGATTATGGAAGTTGGCGAGAGTCTTGAAGCCTATGGGCGGGATGCGGCCATGGTAGATGATGTTGCCGTTGCCAAGATCTACGAGAAAGCCGGCGCCAAGGTGCATGACTTGGATGCGAACATTGTTGAGAAATGGCGTAAGATCGCACGTGAGACGGCGTGGAAGGATTATGCCGAGAAGAACACCAATAGTGCGAAGCTTCTGCAGTTGGCCGAAGCTGTGCCCGCATGAGTTCTCATGGTTTTGAAATACCGGGCGCTTCTGCGCCGAGTGAAAAGCTTAGCGGCCCCGTTGGGGCCGCCGAAGTTTTGCTGGCGCTCATCAATAAAGTGATCATGGTTTGTGCATCTATCGCATTGATCGCGGCCAGTGTGATCCTCAGCTATAGCGTTGTCGTTCGTTATTATTTCAAATCCCCCACGTACTGGCAGGATGAAGCCTCTGTTTTCCTTCTCGTCGGAGCGACATTCCTGACAGCTGCGCATGTTCAATCCAAGCGGGGACATGTTGGTATCGACGCGATCGTTGGATTTCTCTCGACTCGGGCAAATCGTCTGCGACTCTTGCTGGTTGATATGGCTAGTTTCACGTTTTGTGCATTTTTTTCTTGGAAATCCTGGACTCTTTTCTATGAAGCTTTTGAAGAGGGGCAGGTCACATCGTCCACTTGGGCACCGCCACTCTCGATACCCTATTCAGTGATGGCATTTGGCATGAGTTTACTCTGCCTTCAAATCGCCCTGCAAATTGCGGCCGGTCTCAAAAAAGGTCAGAACCTGTGAGCACTCTATATGTAGGCCTCCTCTATGGCGGCGCAACGCTTTTCGCTATGTTTGCAGGTATGCCGATTGCGTTTGCACTTGGTGGTGTTGCTATTGTCTTTATGTATTTTTTTATGCCTGCAGCGTCTCTCGATACCGTGACGCAAAATGTATTTGAAGAAATGGCTTCGATTACGCTTCTGTCGATTCCACTGTTCATACTGAAAGGGGCAGCGATCGGAAAGTCCCGCGCGGGACAAGACCTCTATTCGGCTCTTCATGCGTGGATGCATCGCGTGCCCGGCGGTCTTGGCATCGCTAATGTTTTTGCCTGCGCTTTATTTGCAGCCATGGCTGGATCCTCGCCGGCAACGTGCTCGGCTATTGGTTCGGCGGGAATTCCGGAAATGCGCAAGCGTGGATATTCCGGAGGCTTTGCAGCTGGCCTTATTGCTGCGGGCGGTACACTTGGCATCCTTCTGCCGCCATCTATTACAATGATTCTTTATGCCGTTGCGGCCGAGCAATCGCTTGGTCGATTGTTTCTCGCAGGAATTGGTCCTGGATTTTTGCTGGTAATGCTTTTTGCGAGTTATGCTGTCGTGCGTTTTCGTCAGGAATATCGTATCGCACGAGCTGAATATGAGCGCACGGGAAGTGCCCATGCCATTCTCGAGACGCACGAATATACGATGGCGCAGAAGTTCAGCGCCCTTCCACGTGTCATTCCGTTTGTCGCGCTGCTTACGGGCGTGATGTTTGCGCTTTATGGTGGCTATGCCACCCCATCGGAAACCGCAGGGTTGGGCGGACTTTTGGCGCTGGGTCTAATCGCCATTATTTATAGTGTCTGGCGCCCGTCCGATCTGGAGCCGATCCTGTCATCGACACTCCGGGAATCGACTATGCTGATGATGATCATCGGCATGTCGTTACTTTATTCTTACGTGATGAGCTATCTGCATATCTCTCAGGGTGCAGCCCAGACCATTGTGGCTCTTAATTTGGACAAATGGTTACTTCTCGCGACCATTCTTTTGTTAGTCGTAGTTTTGGGGTTTTTCTTGCCTCCGGTATCTATCATTCTCATGACAGCACCCATCATATTGCCGCCGATTAAGGCTGCGGGCTTTGATTTGATTTGGTTCGGTGTGGTGATGACAATTGTGATGGAATTGGGTTTGATCCACCCTCCGGTGGGATTGAATATTTTCGTTATCCGCAATATTGCACCTGACATCCCTCTGAAAGAGGTTATTTTCGGGACATTGCCTTTTGTTGTCCTGATGATTTGTGCCGTGATACTTCTGTGCCTATTTCCTGCCATTTCGACCTCGCTTCCCGATCTTGTGATGGGGTTGCCTAACAGCCGTTAAGGTTTTTTTGATGAGCAATCTGTTCGATCGTCTTGTTGGCAACACGCCAGATTTGTCCGCGATTGCTATCGTTAATGTGGATGGGCGCATATATACTTACGGTGATTTGTTTGCACTTTCGGCCCAGTTGGCCCATGTGTTAGTGCAGCAAGGTGTCACGCCCGGTGACCGCGTCGCCGTTCAGGTTGAGAAAACGGTTCCAGCACTTGTCCTTTATCTTGCAACCTTGCGCGCGGGCGGTGTCTATCTCCCGCTCAATACCGCTTACACCCTTGCTGAACTCGAATATTTCCTAAATGATTCAGAGCCGCGCTTGGTGATTTGCGACCCTTCATCTGAAAATGGAATCAAAGTTCTTGCGTCGAGGATAGGCGCGGACGTTTTGACACTTGATCAGGTTGGGCAAGGCAGCTTAATTACCCAATCCGCCCGACAACTCAAAGATTTCGAGACCTCGCCGCGCAAGGGTGATGATCTAGCTGCTATTCTGTACACGTCAGGCACAACCGGACGCTCCAAGGGCGCGATGTTGACGCATGATAATCTTTATTCCAACGCGGCAACTTTGATCGACTATTGGCGCTTCACGTCAAAAGATGTGCTTCTTCACGCTCTGCCTATCTATCACACGCATGGTCTGTTCGTCGGGACGAATGTCACATTTTTCTCTGGCGCATCAATGATCTTCTTGCCGAAGTTTGATCCCGACAGGATTATGGATTTAATGGCCGGCGCGAGCTGCCTGATGGGCGTCCCCACATTTTACGTTAGGCTGCTCCAGCATCCGAAGCTCGATAAGAGCGCGGTAAAGAACATGCGGCTTTTTATTTCGGGCTCAGCACCTCTGCTGGCAGACACGCATCGCGAATGGCAAGCCAAGACGGGTCAGGCGATACTTGAACGTTATGGCATGACAGAAACCAATATGAACACGTCAAACCCATATGACGGGGATCGTGTTCCAGGTTCTGTCGGTTTTCCCTTGCCGGGCGTTTCTGTGCGAATTGCCGAGCCCGACACGGGTCAATTATTGCCTGAAGAAGAGATCGGCATGATAGAAGTGAAAGGCCCAAATGTCTTCAAGGGCTACTGGCGGATGCCGGATAAAACCGAAGCTGAATTTCGTCCGGATGGTTTTTTCATCACAGGTGACCTCGGAAAAATTGATGCGCTTGGCTATGTTCATATCGTGGGGCGCGGAAAAGACCTGATCATCACCGGCGGGTTCAATGTTTATCCGAAAGAAATCGAGTCAGAAATTGATGCCATGCAAGGCGTTTTTGAAAGTGCGGTCATCGGTGTTCCTCATCCTGATTTCGGAGAGGGTGTGACCGCCGTTGTAGTGCGCACTCAACCAGAGCAGATTGATGAGAATTCCATTATCAATGCGTTGCAGGATCGATTAGCTAAATTTAAACAGCCCAAGAAGATTATTTTTGTTGCCGACCTCCCGCGCAATACTATGGGTAAAGTTCAAAAGAATTTACTTCGCGATCAATTCTCGAAACTTTTTGCCAAGTGAAATTGTCGCTTACGGAAAATATTCTGAAAGACATCTGGTCTACTCTCGGTGGGGCGGATAGTCTCCTTTCGCTGTTCGAGGAGACGGGCAGCGGTAGTCTGCCATCATCCTTTGCTGTTACTGATTTTGCGACGGCGACGACCGCGAGTGCGGCTTTGGCATTGGCTGAATTTATTCAATTGCGTTTTGGAAAGACGCTGCCTGTTTGTGTCGACCGTCGCCTCTCGTCATTCTGGTTTTCGAAATCCATCCGACCGATAGGTTGGGCACTTCCACCGCAATGGGATCCGATCGCGGGGAATTACGCGGCGTCGGATGGATGGATTCGGCTGCATTCCAATGCGGCGCATCATCGGCTTGCCGCCCTGAATGTTCTTGGATGCCATGAAGACACAGAGAGTGTCGCCGTGGCAGTCAGCAATTGGTCTGCCAATGCGCTGCAAGAGACGATTATATCTGCAGGTGGGGTCGCAGCTCACATGCTCAGCGCATCAGAATGGGCGGTGCATCCGCAAGGGCGGGCTGTTGCGCTTGAGCCACTCGCAATACATCATTTTCGGCAGGGACAAAAACTCCGGTTTTTTGGCACATTGGATCGCCCACTTAACGGTCTGCGTGTTCTTGATCTCACGCGGATCTTGGCTGGCCCCGTTGCGACACGTTTTCTGGCGGGTTTTGGTGCCGATGTTCTGCGGATCGATCCATTAAATTGGGACGAACCGGCTGTTCTGCCCGAAGTGACGGCGGGTAAACATCGGGCTCGACTTGATCTTAATGACACAAAAGATCGGGCCATATTTGCTCGGTTGCTCTCGGAAGCCGATGTGATCGTCCATGGCTATCGGGCAGACGCTCTAGAAAAGCTTGGATTTGGAGAAGATGTCAGGCTTCAAATCAATCCGGACCTGATCGATATAAGCCTCGACGCCTATGGTTGGAGCGGTCCGTGGTCTGCGCGTCGCGGTTTCGATACGATTGTTCAGATGAGCACCGGTCTGGCTCAGGCGGAAATGCTCCATGCGCGATCTGATCGCCCCCAGCAATTGCCCGTTCAAGCGCTGGATTACGGGGCGGGGCATATGATGGCTGCAGCCGTCTTGCGCGGCTTAAGTGAAGCTTTGGCCGGGACGCGTTATCAGACTCGTTTTTCGCTTGCGCGCACTGCGCGTGAACTTGCTCGTTTTGGCGCTAAGAATCTTTCCCGTCTCGCGAATCCGACTGAACTGGATGTGCACCCCCAACTTGAATCAACCGCCTGGGGCAAGGTCTCTCGACTTCGAGCACCTCTTTCTATCGGATCGCTCGAGATGAAATGGACCCGAATGGCAGGATTCCTCGGGAGTGATCCGGCGGCATTTCCTGATCCGGTCTGAAGGCTTAAGCTGACACGTGTCAAAACATGGATTTATTTTCCTAAATCCATAGTGCGAAACAGGAAACGTTTTTTGGTCGGATCCGGCGAGAGGCGAAAAGGTGGCGTTCGTTTCAGTAAGTGCTATGCGGGTGTCATTGGTATAGGGGACCATGCAGAAGATTCGCTCCAACCTATTCGCGCTAATATGGACGCTGTGGACGGCCTGTTTCGGTCTCGTCCTCGTTGTCGTAATAGCACTTGGTTCACCGCCAAAACTGGTGCGTGCATCGACGCGCGTCTGGGCGCGCGGTGTGCTGTGGTTTTTGAAGACGGTCGTGGGAATTCATTACGAGATAAAGGGCCGCGAGAATATTCCCTCTGAACCTTGTCTCATAGTGTCCAATCATCAATCTGCTTGGGAGACGATCGCTTACCTTCTGATTTTTCCGGAGCTAGCGATCATCACAAAAATCGAGCTCCTTCGCATCCCGATTTTTGGTGGATTCCTTAAGCGGTCCCCAATGATCCCGATTGATCGAGATAGTGGCACGAAGGCACTGCGCAAAATGATCGATGATGGCCACGCGGCTATTGCAAGTGGACGCTCGGTTCTTATTTTTCCGGAAGGTACGCGGCAGGCGCCCGGCATGCCTATCCAATTCAAGCGTGGCGTAGAGCTGCTCTATGGCAAACTGAATTCACAAATGCTGCCCGTGGCAATGAACTCAGGTGAATTTTGGTTCCCCGGAAATCAGACCAAACGGGCTGGGACCATTTCTGTTTTTATCCTGCCATCAATTGAGGCTGGAATGGCCGCGCAAGACGCCATCAGATTAGCTGAACGACAAGTTCAAACTTCCTTAGACAAGTTGCGCGGCGCTTGATCAAACCTTGGATAGTTTGAATTTCGGGATGGAGATCTCTTCGTCATAATCGTCGAAGACGACCTCAACCTTCATCTCGCATGCAACCTCATCAGGTGATACGCCAATGATGTTGCTGAGCAAACGGGGCCCCTCATCCAATTCGATCAGCGCAACGACATAAGGCACGTCTTGCGCAAATGCTGGACGATAGACACGATGATAGGTAACGAAGGAATAGATTTTGCCTTTGCCCGAGACATCGCTGAATTGGAAGCGTGACGACAAACAATGTGGGCATGTGCGTGTAGGTGGGAACCAGAATTTGCCGCAATCGTCACATTTCGGTAAAGCCAAACGATGATCACGCGCTGCTTGCCAATACGGCAATGATTCCGGTGCAGGACGGGGCTTTGGTTTAGGAATGACATCACTCATCATGCACGCCCCAGAATAAGTGTTGAATGGCAGACCTGGTTGCCGCCATGACCAGAGATAAGCGCAATTTTCGCGTCCTTTACCTGCCGGTTCTCAGGATAGGTATGACGCATCTGGCGCACGCCCTCAACGATCTGAAGCATTCCTTCGCAATGGGCTTCTGATAATTGACCACCCGAAGTGTTGCAGGGAAGAGCGCCGCCAAGGCGTAGCGCACCCGAGGCGACAAAATCACCGCCTTCTCCCTTTTTGCAAAACCCATAATCCTCAAGCTGAGTAAGAACCATATAGGTAAAGCAGTCATAGATCTGGGCAGTGTCAACGTCGCGCGGCCCCAAACCCGCCATGGCATAGGCTGCTTCGCCAGCCTGCTTTGCGGCAGTCACAACCATATTGTCGTCGGCAAACCAGCCACGCGTGTTATTTTGGAACCCGAAACCTTTGATCAACACTGGCGGCTGTTTCAAATCTTTCGCATGATCGGAACGCGTGACGATGACAGCGCCTGCAGCGTCAGATCGAAGGCTGCAATCGTACATACCAAAGGGCGCTACAATCAGGCGGCCTGCGTGATAATCACCAATGCTGAGAGGTTTTTTCATCGATGCATCAGGATTGCGCAATGCATGTTCGCGAAAGGCAACCGCAATCTCACCAAAATGATCGCGCGTTGTGCCATAAAGATGCATGTGGCGCGTAGCACCAAAGGCGTGTGCAGCAGTCGCTCCGAAATATCCATATTCCGGGCCGAATTCTCGTGCGAGCATGGATTCTGGACGCGTCTCGTTGCGCACACGCGCTTCTTCGCTTGAATGTGTGCGAGACCATGTATCGCGTCCAAACCCGCAGACAATCGTCTTTGCAAGGCCGAACCGAATAGCCATAACAGCAATTGCAACCGACATGATTTGGCTTGCACCGCCATTGGTCAGCGTCGTTGAAAAACGCGCGTTGATGCCAAGTCGCTCAGCGACCAATTGGTGATGAGAATAGGATTCATCGGGACCACGGCACAGAACGCCGTCTACATCGCTAGGGTTGAGCCCGGCGTCATCGAGCGCGTTGCGGATTGCTTCAACCAAAAGATCTAGACTGGAGACACCCGGTACTCTGCCAAGGCGACTGGTAGCTGTACCGACAATGGCACATGTATCGCGCAATTCCCGCGCAGGATTGATGTCACTGATCATTTTAGACCTTATTGAACGAGATCGCGAACGCGTTGAGCAAGAGCCGGAGGCGCGGAATAGACTTTGTCGAGCAACTCGTTAATACGAGCGCCCGAAACCGGATCTATTTCCGCCCCCTGTTTGGCAGCTTCTTCTAGGAGGTCCTTGTCAAGCATCGTCTTGTCGAAAGCTGCACGCAATATATCGACACGAGCCTTGGGGACGTCTGGTGGTAGGACGAAAGGGCGCCCCATGACCTGCTCGACGAAAGCGATCTCGAAGATAGACCTAGAGGTTTCATCCGGTGCCAGTTCAAGGGCGGTTGGAACGTTGGGATATTCCTTGTCGCGGTCCATGCCGAGTTGCATGATGATCGCAACCTGACCAGATTTCTCCCATGGACGATATCGGGCCCGGAAATTGGCTGAGGTTCCGCCAGAGACATGACCATCAACTTCTGCGCGTTCGATGGCGAGCAATGAGGTTTGTGACCCATCATAACCCTCGATCACACGAATTTTCGTACCATAGAGTGCATTCAATAGTCGCGGATAGATTGAGCTGGGGGAATTACGTGATGTTGACGAAACGGTTACTTCATGCGTCTTCAGACCTTCCAGACCGGATACGCCGGTCGCATTGCGCATCAGAAAGAATCCGATTTCTTGCTGTGTTGAACCTAGCCAGATGAATTTTCGCGGATCAAACTGCGCAGTTGTGCTTTCAGGCAGATAGAATTTCACCAAACCCGTATTACGCTGAAGCCCGCCAACCACAGATCCATCGCGCGGGGCCACGGCATAAAGATAATTTGCAGCCTTGATCCCCTCGGCGCCAGGCATGTTCTGGACGATCATGTTCGGATTGCCAGGAAGATATTTAGGCATATGTCGCGACAAGAGCCGCGCATATTGATCATATCCCCCACCGACAGAAGCTGAAGTCACCAAAGTCATTTTTCGATTACGAAAAAATTCGTCGGTATTTTGTGCTTGTGCAGGCGTTGCATTGGCGAGAAGTGCCAGCAGGATAGCGGCGGATTTTTTCATATTCCCCCCCCGGTTCCATTGTGATTGAGCGCGCCCAAGATTTCGTCATTATGCTCGCCAAGTTCTGGCGAACAGCAGCGGATACTTGTTGGCGTCTCAGAAAGACGCACGCCATTGCGCACGTAACCTACATGGCCAAGTTTGGGATGGGGCACATCAACCCGCATTTTCAAATGCTGAACTTGTGGATCAGCGAAAACATCATCAAGAGTGTTCAGGGGTGCGGAGGGCACATCGCGGTCCAATAGCTTTTGCAACCAGTAGCCCCGTGTATTGCCGCGGAAGACCTCGGCCAGAAGTGCATTGAGAGCGTCATAATTTTTCCCACGCGTCTCTTTTGTCTTGAAACGCGAGTCTTCCGCCCATTCAGGATGACCAGCAACTTCCGTCAGCCCAATCCAGAATTTCGAGGGCGATGAGAGATGAACCACGAAGGCTTTCCCGTCATTTGCGGTGAAAGCATAGACTTGTGCCTGATGCGTTCGTGTTGCGCGGCCCGGCACTTTTCCATTTTCGAAAAAGCGGGCGGCATTTTCCCCGCAGAATGACAAGGTTGATTCAAGAAGCGATGTTTCCACGCGCTGTCCGCGCCCAGTGCGCCCGCGTGCAATAATCGCAGCCAAGATACCATTGGCGGCATTCATGCCACCCAGATGGTCGGAGAGCGAAATGCCCATGGGCTTGGGATCGGCCACATCGGTTAACAGGCTGAGCAGTCCACTCGATGCCTGGCCAACCGTGTCATACCCTGGACGCATGGCATAGGGGCCATCCGAGCCAAAGCCTGTGATAGAACACCAAATGAGCCCAGGATTTTTCTCCCGGAAAAGTTCAAATCCAAGACCCAGACGATCCATCGTGCCGACGCGAAAATTTTCGATTACAATATCGGCCGAGAGAATCAAGGCGCGTGCATGAGTTTTGCCTTCTTCATTCTTTAGGTCGAGCGTGACGCTTTTTTTGTTTCGATTGACGGACCCGAAGGTCGACGAATATTCAACGCGGCCCCAGCCGCGGAATGGGTCGCCCTTTGTGGGTTCTTCGACTTTGATAATGTCTGCACCCATATCGCCCAGCAGCATGCCGGCATAAGGACCAGAAACATAATTGGCGAATTCGACAACGCGAATTCCTTCCAGGGCGCCGGCCATTCTTCCTCCCGCTGGCAGCCTCGTGAGTGGACCACCTTGTATACATAATAACGTCTGTGGCCGCTCTCGCAAGGCGCGGGGCCCGCTGATCAAAAAAAGACCGCCGCATTTCTGCGGCGGCTTCAGTTTGACGTTCGGCCTACGGGAGGTCAGACCGACGTTTGGGGAACACCAGGACGGGCCTTGAGGGCTTCTTTGGCGCCGTCCTTGAAGTGGACGTCACGTTTTAGAAGCAAGGCGGTCGCTCGGACGCTCTGCTGTTCCGGGCTGCGGGCGGGGGGAAGGGTTCCTTTTTCCCGGAGAGCCTTTGCAGCGCGCATGATCTTGTGGCGCGCCATGATGATGCCGTTGTCACAGCCGAGTAGATTTTCTTTGGTCCGATCGACAATCGGGCCCATTGATTCCTGTAGCGACGAATCCTGAATGGCGATTCCCTCGACGCCGCTATAGGTCGTCCCGGCCTTCTGCGCCTCGCGGCTCAACAAGTAATCATTGTCTTTGTTGGCAAGCGGACGGAAGGTACCAGGTACATATTTACAATGGACACCTTTGCCGGCCTTCATATGGCCAACTTCATCTCTCGTCAGTGCACGAACAGGGTGATAATCGTAGCTCCAAGCCCAACAATTTTCATCGTCGATTGGCACCCAGAAATGGCCATGCATCGGATAATCACCGCGCGGGGGAACTGCGGTGAAGCAGGGCATCAACCAAGGCGTTATGCGCCAATAATATTGATTATCCTCTGCCATACGGCGTGCGCCGATATATAGACCACCTTCGCTGTCGACCACTTCGAAGACAGGTGCGAGATCGTCTAGATTATATTTGTTGCCACCTGCGTCCTTGAACAATGGATCGGCTTTTACATCGCCGCGATGTAGCCAAGAGACATGGCTAGAGTCGATCCCGCCTTCGAGCGCCTGAAGCCAATTGCATTCCTGAAGACGCTTTGAGGTAAAACTTTGCTTGCGCGGCACGGAGCAGAATTCATAGGAAGGTTCGGGCGGTTTTTTTTCCGGATTGCCCATGTAGGTCCAGATCACGCCACCCTTCTCAATCACTGGATAGGACGTGAGCTTGATCTTCTTGGCATAGCCGGATTCATCGGGCTCCGAGGGCACGTCGACGCATTGACCGTCCACGTCGAATTTCCAGCCATGATAGGGGCACCGCAGGCCGCACTCTTCATTGCGGCCGAACCACAGCGATGCGCCGCGATGCGGGCAAAATTCATCAATCAGGCCAAGTTTGCCTTTTGAATCACGAAAGGCGATTAGCCGCTCGGACAGGATTTTGAACCGGACCGGGGCCCCATCTGCCTCTGTGAGTTCATCTGACAGGAGCACCGGCAACCAATAGCAACGAAACAAGTCTCCCATCATTGTTCCGGGGCCGGTTTGGGTGACGAGTTCATTTTGGTCTTTGCTGAGCATAGCGCCCCTCCAAGAGCCGTCTGGATGCCGGCCTGTTCCTATATACGGAATGATGTTCCGTATATGAGAAACTAACCTGTTCGGAGAAACCTGCTTTGCGCTGGATCAAGTTGCTGTGCGTTGAAACGAGCCAGCAAAATCCTGAGCCCGAAACGAAGCACCCGCGGGGTCTTGGCCTATGGCAAGAACTTCAGAATTTCTGCTCGCTCTTCACTCTTTGGGATGACCGCCGCCCCAGACGCATAGACCTTATTATCGCCATAGGCGGCACGCCGACTGCGGAACATGGGCGAGGAATGCGAGCCCAGTTCAACTGAGATGAATCGGGCAGGGGTTGCTCCAGCGTTGACATGCTGATGAAATTGCATGCCCGTCAAACCCGAAAGAGTTCCATGCTGCCAGTCTGTACGAAGGATAGGCGAAGTTACATTGGCAAAGGACAGCGAATAACCAATGCCATCGACGCCCAGAATATGCCGTCCTTGCATCTGACGACGTGCAAGTGTCGCCGACTTCGGTGCAAGCGCAGTGAGATCAACGCCAAGCGACATGTCGGCAAGCGCGATAGCCGACATTTCATCAGAACTAGGCGGGTAGGCGGCTGTATTCACGGACAATCCAGATTTGACGGCAGCGTCCTGCCGCTTTGTCATGGCTGAGCCATTGCCAAACAGAAATGACTCGTTCCGATAGAGCCCCATCAGATAGCGAAAGTTGTTCAAACTGACAAAACGGGCCGGGGCACTTCCAGCCGTGTGCTGTGCTTTTGCATTGACGGGCACTGCAAACAGCGTCTTTGGCCCCCATTCAATATGGCGAACCTCGCCACTGGAGAGTGTGATCAGTGTCTTGCCAGTCCCGGCAAGTGCATAGAAAACCTCTTCATAAACGTGCTTTTGTGGCACTGACTGCTGATGGGGTGACAATTCAAAAAGAAAGGCCGTCAGGAAGTCACAACGCCCGTCAACGTGACAGACAGCGCCCTTCATGCCAAAGCGTGTCCAATCACGCAGATCAAGTGAGAGGAGATCAAGCGTAGCACCATGATGAATGAGCGCGCCTTCGGCCTTGACCCAATTCAGATAGGGATCGACCATGAATTTTGTTTCGAGATCGGGAGTGATGGTCTCGGTCATTTCTTGGGCCCTCCGACAAACAGGCTTTCATCGATAAAGGGGCCCATGTGCGATTGAACGCCATGTTTGGCGATCTCCTCAAGCCAAATACCATGCACACGCGAATCCTGATCTTGATATTCAACCTGTGCGCCGCCGTCTTTAACATCCTTGTCTACACCAACCGTCCATATATCGCGCTTCATTTGCAAAAGTGGATAGCGGACGGTTCCGATTTGTAGGGCGAGATAACGTGAGGGGTGATTTGAAATATTGAAATGCTGATGGAACATTGAATCCGGCGGACAATAAACGCAGCCATGCTCCCAATCCACACGAGTGAATTCCTGATCATCTTCATGCCAGAGAAGAGAATAACCCAGTCCGGTTACGGCAAAAACACAGACACCATCAAAATGCCGGTGCCCCTTTTTATATGTTCCTACCGGCATTTCTGACGAATGGGCACCGATCGTGTTTTCCGTCAACAAAAAGCGCAAATTTGATCCACCAGCGCCACGCTGCGACCATTGCTTTAATTCAAAAGCGGATAAGTCGGGAACAAAATTGGTTTCCCATTGATGGCGACCAGGCGAGATAGAAATAAACTCGCCGTCGCCGACAAAATAATCGGGGCGTCCCGCGCGCTCTGGAAAAGGCACCGGACAATCGAAAATGAAATCTTCATCCCGGAAGCAATTCATCGTGAAGACCATATTATTGACTGAGGCAAAACGCGCCGGTTCACGTCCCGAGCCGTTAAAATGCTGATGCGTTGCGTTGAGGGGAATCGAAAAAAGGCTCTTGGGTCCCCATTCGAAAAAATGGCGACGGCCATCCTCCAGCGTCACAACCGTTGAGCCGTGACCGGAAATAACATAAATTACCTCCTCGCAAATATGCTTCAGTGGAGCAGATTTCCCGCCTGCGGGGAGTTCAAACGCAAAGATTGAGATATAATCGTCTCGGCCTTTGAGGTGACAAAATGCCCCGTTCATCCCGTATCGCGCCCATGGGGCGACAGGGATTTTTCGAATGTCGATTCCGAAATCCTCGATGATTGGCACGCCTTGCGCGTGGACCCACTCGAGATAGGGATCAGGCAACGGGGTAGTTCTGACCAATTCATCCTCCCGGCGGGCCTGTTATTGAGCAGCCCTGTTACTCCCATTGCATCAGCGTCGAGTGACTGGGTCAAGGGCGTCCGGATTTGACCCATGGGGTGACTGGTTCTAGTTTCTCCCTAAAGTCCTTCATTGGACGACAAGCCGGAGAAATGCCCATGACCTTCCTGCCTCGCATCGCAGGCCTCATTATTGCAAACCTGCTGATTGCAACACCTGTTTTTGCACAAAATGCAAAAGTCCAGGAGGCTGCTAATCTCAAGGGCGCCGATCGAACGCAGAAGCTCTATGACAACGCCAAAAAAGAAGGCGTGGTCAACCTCTATACGTCCCAGACGGTTCAGGACATGACGGTTCTGAAAACAGCATTCGAGACAAAATATCCGGGTGTGAAAATTAATATCTGGCGTTCCAGCTCAGAAGATATCGTTCATCGCGCTGTTACCGAATATGGAGCCAAGCGCTATGAAGTCGATGCTTTCGAGACCGACCAGTCCGGTCTTGAAGCCCTGCATCGTGAAAAACTACTTCAGGCAGTCGACACTCCCGTGATCTCAGAACTTGTGCCACAGGCGGCAGCGCCCAAAGAATGGCTTGGTACAAGGCTTCAGATCATCACGGCTGCGATCAATACGAAAGCTTTTACTGAGGGTGAATATCCAAAGCGCTACGAAGATCTGCTTGATCCCAAATGGAAGGGCAAAATCGCGGTAGAGGCGGGCGACGCCGACTGGTTTGCTACTACCGTTGAAGCAATGGGCGAAGTAAAGGGCCTAAAGCTCTTTCGAGATATTGCTGATAAAAATGGCTTTCAGGTGCGCAAGGGGCATACGCTGTTGGCCAATCTGATTGCAGCAGGGGAGGTCCCCTTCGCCGTCACCACCTATATGTTTCGCGTACGCCAGCTCAACAAGTCAGGGGCACCGGTTGCACCTCTTTATCTTGAGCCGGCAATCGCGCGCGTGAATGGCATAGGATTGGCTGCAAGCGCACCCCACCCTAACGCCACAATCCTGTTTATGGATTGGCTTCTCACCGATGGACAAGAAATTCTGTCCAATCATGAGTTTTTCTCAACCAATAAACGATTTTCCACGACGCCGCCCGACATGAAGATCATATATGTCGACGCCGCCGATCAACTCGACAATGGCGAGAAATGGGAAAAGCTTTTCAATGAAATTTTTCTGCGCAAGAAGCGCTAGAAAGAAACTTCCCGACTGAAAAACATTCGGTCGGGAAGCCTTTCCTATGGTCAATTGAAGAACATTACTAGCGGAATTCGCCTCTGGCGGGATGGATGTCCTGCCGCCGGATAATGCCCCGGCAGCTTTGTCGGCCGATTCGCCAAACAGCGAGCAGGATGAGTATTACTCTTCCGTTGTCGTTGTACTCTTTTTTGTTGTCGTTTTATTCATAAGACCGCGTGGGTCACGACTGGTTTCGGATGTCGTGCTTTGACGGCGACGACCCTTGTTATCGACCGTCACATCCGTATTCACTTTGCGTTCAGTCGTTGTACCTTGAGCGTCAGTATTACTCTCGGTTGTTTGATAGGACCCAGGTGGTCGCATCATTGATCTATGGTCAACAGCACATCCGGAGAGACCTACAAGAGTTGTTGCAGCGAGCAATAAGGTCCATGCCGGACGTGCAACATCAAAGTTTGGCGCATGTGTCATTTGATTTTTCCAATCATGAATTAAATTCGACCCGTCAGTATCAACACCAAAAACACGATCAGCAGGATGCCCATGCCTCCGCTTGGGTAATATCCCCATTCGCGACTATGCGGCCATGACGGGAAAACACCCACGAGAACAAGGACGAGTAGGATGAGAAGCAATGTAGAGGTTGTCATGCAGTCCCTCGCATTTAAAACAAGAGGGAGGATGTCGTTAACGACATAAGGAATCGATATTGATTTCTTTGAAACTTATGTGGGTGCCGTTTGTTTAGATTGTGTACCCCTCGAAGATAAGGGGCGTAACCACCTGTCGGTCAATAACCCGTTCAGCTCGTCCTTCTGAGCGACATTCGTAGACAGTCTAGCTAAAGTTAATTCAACGAAATCATTTTTTGTTAGAATAGGAAGGAAACACCTTATTCTAAGGCAGGCATCACGCATGACGAAGTCGATATTAGAAATTAGCATATTGAATTTTTCGGAGAAAAATTTCCTTTTCGCTTTGGAGGTTTATTATTGAGTGTTAGCGGAGGCATGATATGCGGAGAAAACCGACAATACTGACGGTAAATGACAATAAAGGTCTAGGGAGCTTTCTCAAAAAAAGCCTTAAACCAGATAATTTCTTTGTCTTCGCGTGTAGCTCTTATTCGCAATGCGTCCGAATGTGTGGTTCAAGGCCGCCTGACCTTGTCATTATCCGGCATCATTTAGCCGATCATGATAGTCGGGAGTTTGTCAGATTGATTAGGAAAGATTGCCATTCACCAATCATTATTATTACCGACCATCCAAGCGATGACGAACTGATCGATTTTCTGAATATTGGGGCCAATGACTACCTTGGTACGACAATCAATGCGGACGTCATTGTTGCCAAAGTTCAAGCGATCATTCGTACTGAAACAATAAGACAGTTTGGCGCTCCGCTTTTACTGAATGGAGTCTTGCGAATGGATCTCGTTAGACATGAGGTCTTTGTTGAGAAAAACTTGGTTGGCTCTACACCTAAAGAATTTGAGCTGCTCCGTTTCTTTCTTTTACATAAGGGCCAAATGCTTTTTCATCGAGATATTTTACTCGCTGTGTGGGGATTTGCGCATGGTGGTGATGTTGCTTATTTGCGGGTCTATATCGGGCAGGTTCGAAAGAAGATCGATCTACAGGGGGAACTGATCGGCCCCCATCTACGGGTCCACTTTCAAACTTAGTTCAAGGTCGGCCTTAACGCTAGCGCGGTCGGCGTAGCTGGTCCGGGTTGCGGAGCC
>CANJVX010000031.1 GCA_947478405.1 Beijerinckiaceae bacterium
ACGATCAGGCCGCACTCATCCCTGAGATATCAACCACCTGCACCAGAAGTCCTACAATGGCCGGCTGCGCAACCCCAACCAGCTTCGCCGGCCACCCCAGCGCTAGCGTCAAACCAAATCGTCAACTAACATAACGACCGGATCACCTCGTGGGGTCTGGCCAACCCTTGCAACGGTTGCGCTGGCGCTCATGGTGGAACGGGCCATGACCACAGCAGATGAAGGTATGGCGATCCGCTTCACGCTTCTTTCTGTTTTGATGGGCCTGGCCATTCTCGAACATTGGTTTCTCGTGCTGCCGCTGCCGTCTGAGAAATTATGGAAGTGGGGTTTCAAATCCCACGAATTGCAGCAGCACAAATCTATTCCCGACCTGCGTATCAATGGGAGCCTGTGATGAATTACGACGCATTTTTTTCATCCGAGATCGACAAGCTCCGCCGCGAAGGCCGCTATCGCGTCTTCGCCGATCTCGAACGCGTCGCCGGCTCCTTTCCGAAGGCAGCTTGGCATGGACCAGACGGCAAAAAGCCGGTTACGGTCTGGTGCTCGAATGATTATTTGGGCATGGGTCAGCATCCTGAAGTGTTGAAAGCCATGCATGGCGCGATTGATGCGGCCGGCGCTGGCGCTGGCGGCACGCGCAATATTTCCGGCACAACGCATCAGCATGTGCTGCTTGAGCGCGAATTGGCGAGCCTGCACGGCAAGGAATCCGCGCTGCTCTTCACCTCGGGCTATGTGTCGAATTGGGCGAGCCTTGGCACGCTGGCTGCCGGCATGCCCAATTGCGTGGTGATCTCGGATGAAGGCAACCATGCCTCCATGATCGAAGGTGTGCGCCATGCACGCTGCGAAAAGCTCATTTTCAAACATAATGACCCGCGCGATCTCGAGCGTAAGCTTGCCGATCTCGATCCGGCACGCCCTAAGCTCGTCATGTTTGAAAGCGTCTATTCGATGGATGGCGACATTGCGCCGATCTCGGATCTCTGCGACGTGTCTGATCAGTATAATGCCATGACCTATCTCGACGAGGTTCATGCTGTTGGCATGTATGGCCCGCAGGGAGGCGGCATTGCCGACCGCGATGGCCTGTCGCATCGCCTGACCGTCATTGAAGGCACGCTTGCCAAAGCCTATGGCGTCATGGGCGGCTATATAGCAGCCTCTGCTGCGCTGTGTGATTATGTGCGCTCCTTCTCGTCGGGCTTCATTTTCACGACCGCTATTCCGCCAGCTCTTGCGGCCGGGGCTTGCGCTTCCGTGCATCATCTCAAGGGTTCCAGCGTTGAGCGCCAGCGCCATCAAGATCGTGTGCGCCGTCTGCGCGATGGTCTCGACAAGTCCGGTATTCCCCATCTCCACAATCCGAGCCATATCGTGCCGGTGATGGTGCGCGATCCAGTTCTGTGCAAACTCGTGTCGGACCGTCTGATGGATGAATTCGGCGTCTATATCCAGCCGATCAATTATCCGACTGTGCCGCGTGGCACGGAGCGTCTGCGCATTACGCCATCACCGCTGCATAGCGATGAGGATATTGCTCATCTGCTTCATGCTCTGGATGCCATCTGGTCGAGCCTTGATCTGCCGCGCAATGTGGTGGATGCCAATCATCCGCTCATACAGCTGTGCCCTGTGGCTGGCCCCATGCAGATGGATCCTGCTGATCTTGGCGTGGATGAATGCCCATGGCTTGGCAATGAGCGCGGTGAAAAGACCAGCGAAGATGCGGAGCCGGTGGAGGCCTAAGGCGCGTGCCGAGCCTCGCCGTTTTTGCTGATGCGATTGCCGCGCTCGTTGTGATCGAGATGGCAGCGCTTTCCTGGTGGCGGATGAAGAGTGGTCATGGCCCCCGTCCGCTCGACATTGCTTTGCATTTGTCTGCAGGCCTCTGTCTGTTGCTCGCCATGAGTGCTGGTCTGCGTGGTGAAGCCGAAATCATGCTTGCTATGCTGGCAGCCTCTGGCCTTGCGCATCTGGCTGATCTCATCCGCTTCTGGAGAAAATCCTAACGCGGCAATTCTGCTTTGACGGCGGCTGAAAGCTTTTGCGCTTGCGCTGCGGGAAGCGGCAGATAGCGCGCGCCCAGATCATCAGCCAATTTGCGCGCGCGCGGTTGCGGGCGCGGTGATGTGTCAATCAGCAGGCAGCGTGTGCCGCTGGCGCGCAATTGACGCGCGGCCTGGATCGCATCCGTTTCAGCTTGTGCGCGATCACCCACGCCAGACGCCGTAACATTGGCCTGACCATCGGTGAAAAAGACGAGCACTGGTGTGTCTCCCTTGCGGCGGATGGTTTCAGCCATATTGGCTGCCATTGAAATGCCAAGCGCCAGTGGTGTGCCGCCACCACCAGGCAATTGCGCCAATTCACGCCGCACACGGGCGAGTGAGCGTGTGGGCGGAAGAAGAAGTCGGGCTTCTTTGCCGCGGAATGAAATGAGGGCTGCTTCATCACGGCGCACATAACATTCAGCAAGCAACAATTGCACCGCGCCTTTGGCTTCGCCCAGACGATGCAAAGCCTGCGAGCCCGAGGCATCGACCACAAAAATTGTGGCGACACGCGTGCGCTCGATCAGCCGTTTGATGCGCAAATCTTCCTTGCGCAAAAGAAGCGGGGGATGGGCTGCCCCTTGCGGCAGAAGTTTCTTGCGCAAAATCTGTTTGGGCGCAGCAGCGCGCAATGTGTCGAGCAAAGCCAAACGCGCACCACCTGAAAGTTCGCCCGCGCGCGAACCTGCAGGCCGACCACGCCGCAATGTGCGCCGCTCCAATCCGCTACCGCCATTTTGTGGTCCGCGCTTGGCGGGGTCACCTGCGACTAGCTTGCGCAGAAGATCGGCGGGCAGCGCGGCACGCACGGCTTCAACCATGCTCTCGGCGCCAGGTTCGGGAATGTTGATCTCGTTGTCGTCGTCTGGCTGATCGTCGGAGGTGCGCTCTTCCGGCTGATCGGCAGGTGGTTCTTGTTCTTGCTCTTGTTGCTGCTCTTCTGGCGGAGCGGGCAATTGCGTGGCGCGCGGTGCGAGCACCAAGCGCGCGGCTTCCTGCAAATCTTCAGCGCTGACTTGCTTGCGACCATTCAGTGCCGCGCAAGCACGCGCCGCATGCAGTGCAAAGAGACAGGCGCGCGGCGATGCAATGCCAAAGGCAGCAGCCACACTGACCAGTTCGTCAATTTGCGCAGGGTCGATAGCGACACGCGCCATCAAGTCTCGGGCTTGGTGAATTTCTGATTTGCTGGCAAGCGGCTCGACATCGGGCTCGCGGACATGAAAGGCAAGTCGATCCAACAGGGCAGGGGCCAGCCCCTCATCCTCTTCACCTTCATCCAGCGCCACAAGGCCAAAGCGTGCGGGGATGATGGCATGCATGCCTTCACGTTCCATTTGCAAAGTGCCCGTGTCGAGCGCTGTGCAAAGATGGGCAATGGTGTGAGCGCTGATGCGCTCGGCCATGCTGGCAATAATTACGCCGCCATCGCTTTCGCCCAAAAGGCCGCGCATGGCCACGGGCTGTCCGGTGGCGAGCGTGGCGCCCAGATCCAGTCCGCCAAGCAGACGATCTTCTGAAATGGAAGCCGGCATGCGCCGTAGCGGTGTGCCCTCTGGCAAGAGGGCTGCGAGATCGGAGAGAAACAATTCGCGCGCAGACCCCACGCGTGCGCGCAGGCGCAAGCCGCCGAAATTGATGGGATCGACCGCAAAGAGGCTCGCGGCGAGGGCCGCACTCATGCAGGCAGAACTTCAGTGAGTGCACGTGCCACGCGCACACCTGTGTCGAATTCATCGAGCACGTTGCGGCGCAGACGATGGCGCAGTGCGAGTGGTGCCACTTTGCGCAAATGCGCAGCCGTTACCTGTTTGGCGCCATCAAGGGCTGCTGCCGAGCGCGCGGCGCGGATGAGCGTGATTTCGCCACGAATACCATCAGAGCCCAATGTCATACAGAGTTTGACAGCTTTTTCGAGAACATCATCGGGCACATTCACATCGCCGATCATGGTTTGTGCGCGTTTGATGCGGCGGCGGATCTTGTCTTCTTCCTTCTGCCAGCTTTCGACAAAGGCCGCGCGGTCGCGCTCAAACAGATCGCGGCGCTTCACCACTTCAATGCGGTCAGCCATGTCTGTGGGTGTTTTCACTTCAAGGCACAGGCCGAAACGGTCCAGCAATTGCGGACGCAATTCGCCTTCTTCGGGATTGCCTGAGCCCACCAGCACGAAGCGGGCAGGGTGGCGCAGACTGAAGCCTTCGCGCTCGACAACATTTTCGCCAGAGGCGGTCACATCGAGCAGAAGATCGACGAGGTGATCTTCAAGCAGATTGACTTCATCAATATAGAGAAAGCCACCATGGGCGCGGGCCAGCAAGCCGGGCTCGAATTTCTTTTCGCCACCAGCAAGCGCGCGCTCAATATCCAGCGCGCCGGTGATGCGGTCTTCGGTGGCACCAAGCGGCAGATCAACCACCGGCATGGGCTCAAGCTTGCTCTTTGCGGTCTTGCCCGGCGCGCATGTGTCGCAGAGACCCGCTGTGCGCTCAGGCGCACAATTATAGGAACAACCAGCCACCACGCTGCGTTTGGGAATGAAGAGCCGCCAAAGCGCGCACAGCAGTCGATTTGCCGGTCCCGCGGTCACCAAAAACGAGAACCCCGCCGACGCCCTGGTCAACGGCGGCAATCAGGAGGGCAAGTTTCATGTCCTCCTGGCTAACAATGGCGGCAAATGGATAGACCTGCCTCATCACATACCTGTCTGAATATTATGACACATCAGGCTGTCACTCTCGCCGATCCGGTCGGGAATAGCAATGTTGGGGTCTGGGCTTTTGGGGGTGTATAAGCATATCAGGAAACACGAGCCATCATGATCATCCTGCTGAGTTTCATCGCCGCGAATTTGCTCGCTGCCTCCTCTGGCGCTTTTTTCAAGCCCGGCGATTGGTATGAAAGCCTCGCCAAGCCCTCTTGGCGGCCACCGAACTGGCTCTTTGCCCCTGCTTGGATGGTGCTCTTTCTTCTCAATGCCTATGCCGGATCAAAGGCCTATGAAGCGGCTTCCCCCGATGCACTGCCGACCATGCTCATCGTCTACGGGGTGAGTCTGGCCTTTAATGGCGCTTGGTCAGGCCTGTTCTTCGGGCTGAAACGTCCAGACTGGGCGCTGATTGACCTCATCTTCCTCTGGCTTTCGATTGTGGTGCAGATCATTGTCTTTGCATCCATTGATACCGAGGCGGCCTGGCTCGTTGTGCCCTATCTCGCCTGGGTGAGTTTTGCGGGCGTCCTTAATCTCGTCATGTGGCGTTTGAACCGCGAGCGCATTCTCGCGCGGGCCTGAGATTTGAGTCTTTCTTAACCGTCCTTCGGAACCAGCCCTTAAGCGCTGGCGTGTTTTCATGATGATCACGACGGTGCGTGGATGCGAGGAAAGCTCCAAGCGGCATGAGGCCAATCCGTTGTGCTGGTGCAAATCCAGCATGTCCCTCTTTCATTATGGGACAGACATCATGACAAGCCTTTTGACGAATGCTTCTGCCATTACCGCGCTGCAGAATCTCAGCGCGACCAACAGGGCGATGCAAACGACGCAGGACCGTATTTCTACGGGCATGCGCGTTGCCAACGCCTCTGACAATGCGGCCTATTGGTCCATTGCCACGACCATGCGCTCAGATAACAACGCATTGTCGACGGTGAAGGATGCTCTGGGCATGGGCTCGGCGACCGTTGACGTTGCGTCGGCTGCGCTGAAGACCACGGCCGATCTGGTCACACAGATCAAATCGAAACTTGTCGCTGCGCTGCAGCCCGGCATTGATCGCACCAAGGTTCAGGGTGAAATCAAGCAGCTGCAGGATCAGATCAAGTCGGTGGCTGAATCCTCCACCTTTTCGGGCCAAAACTGGCTTTCGGTGGATTCGGGTGCAACGGACTATAATGCGACCAAAAGCATTGTGGCCTCGTTCACACGTTCTGGCACGGATGTGTCAACGGGAACCATTGATGTCGATACGTCTACGGTTTCCTTGTTTGATGAAGACGCCACAGGCGAAGGCATCATCGACAAGGCCCGTGATTCCGGTGGTACGACAGGTGTTGCTGTCAGCGACATGGATATTTCGACCCTCACCGATTCCAGCGCGGACCAGACGACCTTGAAGGAATATATCAGCATCACAGACGCGGCTTTGACCGACGTCACCACGGCTGCGAGTGACCTCGGTGCCGTGAAAACCCGTATCGGCATGCAATCCGACTTCGTCGGCAATCTGATGGATGCCGTCACGAAGGGTATTGGTCAGCTCGTCGATGCCGATATGAATCAGGAATCGACACGGCTTCAGGCTCTGCAGGTGCAGCAGCAGCTTGGCGTGCAGTCACTGTCGATTGCCAACCAGTCGAGCCAGCAGATTCTGTCGCTCTTCCGCGGCTGATCTCAAGCCTGATCATCCAACAAGAAAGAAACCCGCCGGACTTCCGGCGGGTTTTGTCGTTTGGCTTGCCTTGATCGGAGCTGTGAAGCGGGCCAGAAAGGTTTCATGAAAAGTGAGCGCGAATCCTCAAAGAGCCTCGACGGCCGCCCGATCACGCTGGGTGAATTGTTCATGGGCTTTGCCCAGATGGGCCTCTATGGCTTTGGCGGGGTCGCGACCATTGCCCGCCACGTCATCGTCGAAAAGCGCCGCTGGATGTCCGAGCATGATTATGCCGCTGTCCTGGGCATCGGTCAGATCCTGCCCGGCGGCAATATTATCAATATGACAATCATTCTGGGCGACCGCTTTCAGGGCCTGCTCGGCTCCATTGTGGCGCTATCTGGTCTGATGATCATGCCGACCCTGATCCTTCTCGCTTTGACCACCGTCTATGATGCCTTCTCGGCCAATCCGGATGTTCAGGCAGCGACTGTTGGCGCTGGGGCGGCGGCGGCGGGTCTTATTATCGGTCTCGGGCTCAAAATGGGTCGCAATCTGAAGCTTCGCCCACTTCATCTGGCCTTTGCCTTGGCCACGTTCACCTGCATGGCTATCCTGCGTCTGCCCTTTATCGGGGTGGTGCTGGTCATGACGCCACTCTGCATTGCTGCAACCTGGTGGAGCCGCCGCCATGTGGGATGAAAGCCCAGTCATCAAACTGGCCCTTGCTTTTGGCGCTCTCTCCCTGGTCTCGGTCGGGGGCGCCCCCGCTATGATGCCGGAGATCCACAGGCTCGCAGTGGTGGTCAATGGCTGGCACACCAATGCCGAATTTGCCCGTGACATGGCTTTGGCTCAGGCGGCTCCGGGCCCCAACTTTATGATGATTTCGCTGGTCGGCTGGCGTGTGGCGGGCTTTGCGGGCCTGTTGGCGGCCACTTTGGCAGCGATTATCCCCTCCAGCATCATCGCTTTCATCGTCGGGCGTCTCTTCACGCGCTTATCGAAGCTGGACTGGTTCACCATTGTCCGTTCAGCCCTGCCACCCATTGTCTTGGGGCTGATTGTGGCCTCGGGTGTGGTGACGGCGGGCGCTGCCGTTTCGGGTGTATTGGGCTTTGGCATTGTCATCCTGTCGGCGGCCATCGTCGCTTTGACCTCCCGCAACCCTCTGGTTGCCATTGGGGCAGGGGCCTTGATTGGCCTCGCGGCAGGCCGCCTCGGCTTCCTCTGATGAGCCGAAATTAGGTGTCATCCAGCTGAAATCACGTCACGTAAACAGGGTCTGCTTCCCTCTGCCATCTTGCGCCCTTCGCTGCGCTGCGATACTCCTCCGCCGTCCTTTGAACCCCTTTTGAGTCCCGCTCTGTCGGGGCATGAATGTGGATCAACGCGACAGCCTGGATTCTCCAGCCTTCGGGTCAGCGCATGTCGAGCCTTCTTCAAGACTATCTGCCGCTCGTGATCTTCATGGCCGTGGCAGGCGGCATTTCCGCTGCTTTGCTGATCGCTCCCTTTGTGATCGCCTATTCGAAGCCGGATCCTGAAAAGCTGTCGGCCTATGAATGTGGCTTTAATGCCTTTGACGACGCACGCATGAAATTTGACGTGCGATTTTATCTCGTCTCGCTCCTCTTCATTATTTTCGATCTCGAAGTGGCTTTCCTCTTTCCTTGGGCAGTGGCTTTCAAAGATGTCGGATTGTTCGGCTTCTGGTCGATGATGATTTTCCTCGGCGTGCTGACCATCGGTTTCGCTTATGAATGGAAGAAGGGCGCTCTGGAGTGGGATTGATGGAAAATTCTCAGACGCTCGTCGCTCCCGCCCCGCGCGGCATTCTCGATCCTGCCACCGGAAAAGCGGTTGGCGCGACCGATCCTTTCTTCGTCAACATCTCGGACCAACTTGCTGATCGCGGATTTCTGCTGACCTCGGCGGATGATCTCATCGCTTGGTCGCGCACCGGCTCGCTGATGTGGATGACTTTCGGTCTTGCATGCTGCGCCGTCGAGATGATGCAAATGTCCATGCCGCGCTATGATGCCGAGCGCTTCGGCTTTGCGCCGCGCGCCTCACCGCGCCAGTCGGACGTAATGATTGTTGCGGGCACGCTGACCAATAAAATGGCTCCCGCTCTGCGCAAGGTCTACGATCAGATGCCCGAGCCGCGCTACGTCATCTCCATGGGCTCCTGCGCCAATGGCGGCGGCTATTATCATTATTCGTATTCGGTGGTGCGTGGATGTGACCGCATCATACCGGTCGACATTTATGTCCCCGGTTGCCCGCCATCGGCAGAGGCGCTGCTCTACGGTGTTCTTCTCTTGCAGAAGAAGATCCGTCGCACGTCCACGATTGAACGCTAGAGGTTGAGATGAGTGTTGAGACGGACATTCCGGCTGATGCTTCGCCCGCCTTCTCGGCGGTGGCTGAAGCTGCACGCCAAGCGCTCGGCGCGCTCGCGCTTGATATCAGCGAGGCCTATGGCGAAATCAATGTGAGCGTGGCGCGTGACACTATCGTGGCCGCTCTCACCGCATTGCGCGATCATCCGGCGACACTTTACAAGTGCTTCATCGACATTACGGCGGTTGATTATCCGGCCCGCGTCGAGCGTTTCGATGTGGTCTACCATCTGCTGTCGCCGCGCCATAACACGCGCATCCGCGTGAAGTGCACGACGGACGAAATGTCGCCTGTGCCTTCCGCCATTCCGGCGTTCCCTGCGGCTAATTGGTTCGAGCGTGAAACCTACGACATGTTCGGCGTCTTTTTCTCAGGACATCCTGATCTGCGCCGCCTGTTGACCGACTATGGTTTTGAAGGTCATCCTTTGCGCAAAGACTTCCCGATGTCGGGCTTTGTCGAGGTTCGCTACGACGACGACCAGAAGCGCGTCGTCTATGAGCCCATCCGGCTCAACCAGGAATATCGTCAGTTCGATTTCCTTTCGCCTTGGGAGGGTGAAACGCCCCATCGCCTTCCGGGTGACGAAAAGGCTGACAGCCAATGAACGAGCAACCCAAAACGCGCAATTTCTCGATCAATTTCGGCCCGCAACATCCAGCAGCCCATGGCGTGTTGCGCCTCGTGCTGGAGTTGGATGGTGAAGTGGTGGAACGCGTCGACCCGCATATCGGCCTGCTGCATCGCGGCACCGAAAAGCTGATGGAAGCGCGCACCTATTTGCAGAACGTGCCTTATTTCGATCGTCTCGACTATGTCGCGCCGATGAACCAAGAGCATGCTTTCTGTCTCGCGATTGAAAAGCTGTTGCAGCTTGAAGTGCCGCGCCGCGCGCAGCTGATCCGTGTGCTCTTTTCGGAAGTCGGCCGTCTGCTGTCGCATCTTCTCAACCTCACCACACAGGCAATGGACGTTGGCGCGCTGACGCCGCCGCTCTGGGGCTTTGAGGAACGCGAAAAGCTGATGGTGTTTTACGAGCGCGCGTCGGGTGCGCGTTTGCACGCCAATTATTTCCGCCCCGGCGGCGTGGCGCGTGATCTGCCAGAGGCGCTCATCAATGATATGGAAGCCTTCTGCGATCCTTTCCTGAAAGTCTGCGACGATCTGGAAGCGCTCTTCATCGACAACCGCATCTTCAAGCAGCGCAATGTCGATATCGGCGTTGTCTCGCTGGAAGAATGCTGGGCTTGGGGTTTCTCGGGCGTGATGGTGCGTGGCTCCGGCGCGCCGTGGGATTTGCGCAAGTCGCAGCCCTACGAATGTTACGAAGAAATGGACTTCGACATTCCGGTCGGCAAGAACTGCGATAATTATGATCGTCAGGTCATCCGCATGGCAGAGATGCGCCAATCTGTGCGCATTATGAAGCAATGCATCGCCAAGCTGCGCGAACCTGCAGGGCAGGGCGAGGTGCTGGCGCCCAATCATAAGGTGACGCCGCCGCGCCGTGGCCATATGAAGCGCTCGATGGAAGCGCTCATCCACCACTTCAAACTTTATACGGAAGGCTTCCACGTGCCTGCTGGCGAAGTCTATGCCGCGGTTGAAGCGCCCAAGGGCGAGTTCGGCATCTATCTCGTGTCAGACGGCACCGACAAGCCTTATCGCTGCAAGATCCGAGCACCTGGCTTTGCGCATTTGCAGGCGATGGACTTCATGTGTCGCAAGCACATGCTGGCTGACGTCTCTGCGATTTTGGGTTCGCTCGACATCGTCTTTGGTGAGGTGGATCGCTGATGCGCCTTGTTGGGACACATCACGCGCTGATGCGCGCAACGCAAGGAGGTCGTTATGGAATTACGTCCTGATGCCGGTGGGCGTTTGCGTGAAGCGGTCCGCTACATTCCGTTTGCGATTCTCATCTTTGTGGCGAGCCGCATTCTCTTCGATCTTCTGGCTGACAAGCCGATGTTCTGGTCGTCGGATGAATCGCTTTTGGCTTTTTTGTGGAGCGGGCTTATTGCCGGCCCCTTCATTCTTTTTGCGCTGATGGTGTCAGCACAAAAAAACAAATCCGGGAACTGATCATGTCCGTGCGTCGACTGGCAGAGGAACAACCGGCGAGCTTCGAGTTCACGCCCGAGAATCTGGCGTGGGCAAATGCACAGATCGCCAAATATCCGGAAGGTCGCCAAGCCTCCGCCGTGATTCCGCTGTTGTGGCAGGCGCAGAAGCAGCACAATTACTGGCTGCCCAAGCCCGCGATCGAAAAGGTCGCGGACATGCTCGACATGCCGTTCATTCGCGTGCTCGAAATCGCGACCTTCTACACGATGTTCAATCTGGAGCCGGTCGGCCGCTTTTTCATCCAGATGTGCGGCACGACACCCTGCATGCTGCGTGGCTCCGACGAGATCAAGGCCGTGCTCGCGCGCCGGGTGGGTGAGCAAAAGATGGTCTCGGCCGATGGCAATTTTGCTTGGCTCGAAGTCGAATGCTTGGGCGCTTGCTGCAATGCGCCTATGGTGCAGATCAACGACGATTATTACGAAGACCTCACGGCTGAAAATTTCGAGAAGCTTCTCGATGATCTCGCTGGGGGTCGTCCGGTGCATGTGGGCTCGCAGATGGGCCGTCGCTCGTCGGAGCCTGCGGGCAAGCTGACCACACTCACTTCATTCTATGGAGACGATGGCCGCTCTGGTCCCGCCTCCGACAAGACACAAGCCTGAAGGTCCGCGACATGCTTGACGACAAGGATCGCATCTTCACCAACCTCTACGGCTACGGCGATTGGGGCCTGAAAGGCGCCATGGCGCGCGGCGCGTGGGACAATACAAAAGGCCTGATTGAAAAGGGCAAGGACTGGATCATCGAAGAAATGAAGGCCTCAGGCCTTCGTGGTCGCGGTGGTGCGGGCTTCCCGACGGGCCTCAAGTGGTCCTTCATGCCCAAGCCCGATCCGCTGCGCCCCTCCTATCTCGTCGTCAATGCTGACGAGTCAGAGCCCGGCACCTGCAAAGACCGCGAGATCATGCGCAATGATCCCCATCTCCTGATCGAAGGCTGCATGATCGCGTCTTTCGCCATGGGTGCGCATGCTTGCTACGTCTATCTGCGCGGCGAATATATTTTGGAGCGCGAACATCTGCAGGCGGCTGTGGATCAGGCCTATGCAGCGGGCCTTGTTGGCAAGAACAACAAGAACGGCTGGCCTTTCGATATTTACGTGCATCATGGTGCGGGCGCGTATATTTGCGGCGAAGAGACAGCGCTGCTCGAAAGCCTGGAAGGCAAAAAGGGCATGCCGCGTCTGAAGCCGCCGTTCCCGGCCAATATGGGCCTCTATGGTTGCCCGACGACTGTGAACAATGTCGAGTCGATTGCCGTCGCGCCAACCATTCTGCGTCGTGGGGCTGCTTGGTTCTCGTCTTTTGGCGCGAAGAACAATGCCGGCACGAAGCTCTTCTGCGTGTCGGGCCATGTGAACACGCCTTGCAATGTTGAAGAAGCCATGTCGCTTCCTTTCCGCGAGCTGATTGATCGCCATTGCGGCGGTATTCGCGGTGGTTGGGATAATCTTTTGGCCGTTATTCCGGGCGGCTCGTCTGTGCCATGCGTGCCTGCGCATGAGATCATCGATGCGGCGATGGATTTCGATACATTGCGTGGTCTGAAGTCGGGTCTTGGTACCGCGGCTGTGATCGTGCTCGACAAGTCGACTGACATTGTGCGCGCCATCACGCGCATTTCTTATTTCTACAAGCATGAGAGCTGTGGCCAGTGCACGCCATGCCGTGAAGGTACAGGCTGGATGTGGCGCGTGCTGACCCGCATGTGCGAGGGCCGCGCGCAGAAGCGCGAAATCGACATGCTGCTGGAAGTTTCAACCCAGATTGAAGGTCACACGATCTGCGCATTGGGTGATGCGGCGGCTTGGCCCGTGCAGGGCCTCATCCGTCATTTCCGTCACGAGATTGAAAAGCGCATCGACGATTATTCGGCGAACCCGCATAACGACACTGTGGCGCCGCTCGCGGCTGAGTGAACATGAATTCCGCCGGTTTCCGGCGGCCTTGAGTTGAACGAACGCGCCCAGCGCGGAAAGCAGGAGTGGCCTAAGTGACGAAGATCATCGTCGACGGCAAAGAAGTGGACGTGCCGGCGGAGTATACACTCCTTCAGGCTTGCGAAGAAGCAGGCGCGGAAATTCCGCGCTTCTGTTTCCATGAACGCTTGTCCATTGCCGGCAATTGCCGCATGTGCCTTGTTGAACTCAAAGGCGCTCCCAAACCCGTCGCTTCTTGCGCATGGTCGGTGAAAGATTGCCGTCCGGGCCCCAATGGCGAGCTACCGTCTGTTGTCACCAAATCACCCACGGTGAAAAAGGCGCGCAATGGCGTCATGGAATTTTTGCTGATCAACCATCCGCTTGATTGCCCGATCTGCGATCAGGGTGGCGAATGCGATCTGCAAGATCAGGCTATGGCTTTTGGCGTCGACAATTCGCGCTATGCTGAAAACAAGCGTGCGGTCGAAGACAAATATATCGGCCCGCTGGTGCGCACGTCGATGAACCGCTGCATCCATTGCACGCGCTGCGTCCGCTTTACCGCGGAAGTCGCAGGCACCGCAGATATGGGTGCCATTGGCCGCGGGGAAGATATGGAAATCACCACCTATCTTGAAACCGCCATGTCGTCTGAATTGCAGGGCAATGTGGCTGATCTATGCCCCGTGGGTGCGCTGCTGCCGAAGCCTTACGCCTTCAAGGCGCGTCCGTGGGAATTGGGCAAGACAGAATCCATCGACGTGATGGATGCGCTGGGCTCGGCGATCCGCGTGGATGTGCGTGGCCGCGAAGTCATGCGCATTTTGCCGCGCGTCAATGAAGCGGTGAATGAAGAATGGATTTCGGACAAGACACGTCAGGTTGTTGATGGTCTGCAGCGCCAGCGTCTGGATCGTCCTTACATCCGCAAGGATGGACGTCTTGTGCCCGCCACTTGGTCGGAAGCTTTTGCCGCCATTGCCACACGCGTGAAAGCAACGACGCCTGCGCGCATCGGCGCGATTGCGGGTGACTTGGCCAGCGTCGAAGATATGTTCGCGTTGAAATCGCTGTTGGGCAATCTGTGCTCGGCCAACATCGATTGCCGTCAGGATGGCACCAAGCTGCATCCGGCGAATGGTCGCGGCTCTTACATTTTCAATCCGTCAGTTGCTGGCATTGAAGAGGCGGATGCGATCCTCATCGTGGGCTCGAACCCGCGCAAGGAATCGCCTGTTCTCAATGCGCGCATCCTGAAGCGTTGGCGCATGGGTGGTGTTGACATCGGCCTCGTCGGTGAACGCGCGGATTTGACCTATTCCTATCAATATTTGGGCGCAGGCGCGGAAACACTGACCGAGCTTGGCAATGGCAAGGGTTTTGCCGAAGTGCTCATCAAGGCGCAGCGTCCGATGGTGATTGTTGGCCAAGGCGCTTTGTTGCGCGAAGATGGCGCTGCGGTTCTGGCTGCTTGCGCAAAGCTCGCTGGCGCACGCGAAGGCTGGAATGGTCTGGCTGTTTTGCATACAGCAGCCGCGCGCGTTGGCGGTCTTGATCTGGGCTTCGTGCCCGCACAAGGCGGCATGGATGCTTGGGCGATGACGCGTCCGGGTGCGCTGGATGTCATCTTCAATCTCGGCGCTGATGAACTCGAGATCGCGCCGGGTGCTTTTGTTGTCTATCAGGGCACGCACGGCGACCGTGGTGCGCATCGCGCTGACGTTATTCTGCCAGGTGCGACCTACACTGAAAAGTCGGGCCTCTACGTCAACACAGAAGGCCGCGTGCAATATGCGGAACGTGCCAATTTCGCGCCCGGTGATGCGCGCGAAGATTGGGCGATCCTGCGCGCGCTGTCTGAAGTGGTCGGCGCGAAACTCGCCTTCGACTCGCTGGCTGATTTGCGCAAGGCGCTTTATGCGGCCCATCCGCATTTCGCCCGTATTGATGCGATTGAGCCGGGCTCGATCAACATCGCCAATGCCGGCGCGCTTGGCACGGGCGCTTTCACCAGCGCGGTGGATGATTTCTATCTGACCAACCCGATTGCCCGCGCCTCGGCCGTCATGGCCGAATGTTCGGCTCTAGCCAAAGGACGCCTGCAACAGGCGGCGGAGTGACCTGAGATGGATTGGCTTCTTCCACTCCTGCTGATCGTCTTGAAGAGCGTCGCTGTCATCGTCGTTGTGCTGATCGTGGTTGCTTATCTCCTTTGGGCGGACCGCAAGATCTGGGCCGCAGTGCAGCTGCGCCGTGGCCCCAATGTCGTGGGCCCTTGGGGGCTGTTGCAATCATTTGCCGATCTTTTGAAATTCGTTTTGAAAGAGCCGGTTATTCCGGCGGGCGCCAATAAGGGCATCTTCCTGCTGGCGCCTTTCCTCACAGCTATGCTTGCACTTGCAGCTTGGGCGGTGATTCCCGCCGCTGATGGCTGGGCGGTCGCTGATCTCAATGTCGGCGTTCTCTATATTCTCGCGATCTCGTCGCTCAGCGTCTATGGCATTATCATGGGTGGCTGGGCGTCGAACTCGAAATATCCATTCCTCTCGGCACTGCGCTCGGCCGCGCAAATGGTGTCTTACGAAGTCTCCATCGGCTTTGTCATTGTCACGGTGCTGCTCTGCGCGGGCTCCATGAATCTGAGTGATATCGTCAAGGCGCAGGATAGCGCCTATGGCATGCTCGGCTGGTACTGGCTGCCGCTCTTCCCGATGTTCATCATCTTCTTCATCTCGGCTCTGGCTGAAACCAACCGTCCGCCCTTCGATCTTGTCGAAGCGGAATCGGAACTCGTGGCCGGCTTCATGGTCGAATATTCCTCGACACCATATTTGCTGTTCATGCTGGGCGAATATGTAGCCATTGTGGGCATGTGCGCGATGATGACGGTGCTCTTCTTTGGTGGCTGGCTCTCGCCCATTCCTTATGCGCCCTTCACGGCTGTGCCGGGGGTGATCTGGTTTGTGCTGAAGATCTGCTTCTTCTTCTTCTGGTTCGCGCTCGTGAAAGCATTCGTGCCGCGCTACCGCTATGACCAATTGATGCGTCTGGGCTGGAAAGTGTTCTTGCCGCTGTCGCTTGTGATGGTCGTGGTTGTTGCGGGCGTGCTGCAATTTGTGAGGGCGTAAATGGCGCTGCGAGAGAATCCTGCTCTCGCTGGTGCTCTGATCGGCCTTGGGATCGGTATGGTGAAATATATGTTCGTTCTGTCGATGATCGGCGGGGCGGTGGGGCGCGAAATAAAAGACAACGCGTCCGAGGATTTGGATCTCGCGGGCTTTGCCGCGCGGATGCGCCCGATCAGACGGGCGCTTCTCGTGGTGGCCTTCGGTGTGTTGCCTGCGGTCGGCTTTATCGCCGGTTCGCTAATCGGCAAATGAGGATGGGGCTATGAAACTTGGACGAGCCGTAGAGGCGCTTCTGCTGAAGGAATTTGTCGGGGCCATTGGGCTCTCGATGCGCTATTTCTTCAAGCCCAAGGCGACCATCAACTATCCGCACGAGAAAAACCCGACCTCGCCGCGTTTTCGTGGCGAGCATGCTTTGCGCCGCTACCCCAACGGCGAAGAACGCTGCATTGCTTGCAAACTCTGCGAAGCCATTTGCCCGGCGCAGGCCATTACCATTGAAGCAGGCCCGCGCCGCAACGATGGCACGCGCCGCACGACGCGTTACGACATCGATATGGTGAAATGCATCTATTGCGGCTTGTGTCAGGAAGCCTGCCCGGTGGATGCCATTGTCGAGGGGCCCAACCAGGAATTCGCCGTCGAGACGCGCGAAGAACTTTACTATGACAAGCAGCGCCTGCTCGAGAATGGCGCTCGCTGGGAGCGCGAAATCGCGCGCAATATCGCGCTCGACGCGCCTTACCGTTGATCTGAGGACATTGTTATGAGCGCCGCACAGGTCTTCTTCTACCTCTTCTCGACCGTGATGATCGGTTCAGCCTTCATGGTGATTGCCGCGCGCAATCCCGTGCATTCGGTGCTGTTCCTGATCCTGGCCTTCGTCAATGCGGCAGGTCTGTTCCTGATCTTGGGCGCAGAATTCCTCGCCATGCTCTTGGTCATTGTCTATGTCGGCGCGGTGGCGGTGCTCTTCCTCTTCGTCGTCATGATGCTCGATGTCGATTTTGCCGAGCTGAAGCAGGGGTTCTTGCAATATCTCCCCGTCGGCTCGTTGATCGGCGCGATTGTCCTGATTGAACTCGTGCTGGTTCTCTCATCATGGAGTGCGTCTTCGGCCTCCGTGGGGGCTGCTGGTGCACCGACCCCGTCTGATGTGTCCAACACGCTCGCCATCGGCCGCGTGCTCTACACGAAATATGTCTACTTCTTCCAGGCGGCGGGCCTAGTGCTGCTCACTGCCATGATTGGCGCGATTGTTCTCACCTTGCGCCACAAGCCCGATGTGAAGCGTCAGGTCATTGCTGACCAGAACGAACGCGACAAGTCGGATGTGAAGCTGCAAAAAGTGCCCTCACGGGCGGGCGTGTAAGGAACAGCATCATGGACATCGGACTGAACCAGTATCTGATCGTCGCGGCCATGCTGTTCACGCTTGGCGTGCTCGGCATTATTTTGAACCGCAAGAATATCATCGTCATTCTAATGTCGATCGAGCTCATTCTGCTCTCGGTCAATATCAATCTGGTCGCCTTCTCGACTTTCCTTGGTGATCTCACGGGGCAGATTTTCTCGCTGCTGATCCTCACGGTCGCGGCGGCAGAAGCGGCCATCGGTCTTGCCGTTCTCGTCACCTATTTCCGCAACCGCGGTTCGATCGCGGTTGAGGACATCAACGTTATGAAGGGCTGAAGGACACCGCCATGTATCAGGCCATCGTCTTCCTGCCGCTTCTCGGCTTTCTCATTGCAGGTCTTTTCGGCCGCCAGCTTGGCGCACGTCCGTCTGAGCTTGTCACGACCTCATTGCTTTTCATTGCAGCAGCGCTTGCTTGGTCGACCTTTATTTCGGTTGGCTATAATCATGCTCCGCTCAATGTGCCGGTTCTTGCCAATTGGATGACATCTGGGACCTTGAAAGTAGATTGGGCCTTGCGTGTCGACACGCTGACCTCTGTCATGCTGGTGGTGGTCACTTCGGTGTCGGCTCTCGTGCATCTCTATTCCATCGGTTACATGCACGAAGATCCGGCTCGTCCGCGTTTCTTCGCCTATCTCTCGCTCTTCACCTTCACGATGCTGATGCTGGTGACGTCTGACAATCTCGTGCAGATGTTCTTCGGCTGGGAGGGCGTGGGTCTCGCGTCTTATCTGCTAATCGGTTTCTGGTATCAGAAGCCGTCTGCCAATGCGGCAGCGATGAAGGCTTTTGTCGTCAACCGTGTCGGCGACTTCGGCTTTGCGCTGGGTATTTTTATGATCTTCTCGCTGACGGGTTCCGTTACGCTCGATCAGATCTTTGCCGCGGCCCCCGGACTTGCCGGAAAACCGATCCATGCTTTCGGGCTTGAGATGGATGCGCTGACGCTTACGTGCCTGCTGCTCTTCATGGGCGCGATGGGCAAGTCCGCGCAGTTCTTGCTGCACACATGGTTGCCTGACGCGATGGAAGGGCCCACACCTGTGTCGGCGCTCATCCACGCTGCCACCATGGTGACGGCAGGTATCTTCATGGTCGCGCGTCTATCGCCGATCTTTGAATATGCGCCTGCTGCTTTGACCGTGGTGACAATCGTTGGCGCAATCACGGCTTTCTTTGCCGCGACTGTCGGCCTTGTGCAGAACGACATCAAGCGCGTGATTGCTTATTCAACCTGCTCGCAGCTCGGCTATATGTTCGTGGCGCTGGGAGTAGGGGGCTATTCGCTCGCCATTTTCCATCTCTTCACCCATGCCTTCTTCAAGGCGCTGCTGTTCTTGGGCGCTGGCTCCGTGATTCACGCCATGCATCATGAACAGGACATGCGCAACATGGGCGGCCTGCGCAAAGACATTCCTTTCACCTTCTGGATGATGACGATTGGCACTCTGGCGCTGACGGGCTTCCCCTTCACGGCGGGCTATTATTCGAAGGACGCGATCATCGAAGCCGCTTATGCTGCAGGTACACATTCGGCTGCAGGCACATTCGGCTTCTTCATGACGCTGATCGCAGCCGGCCTGACGTCGTTCTATTCCTGGCGTCTGGTGTTCATGACCTTCTTTGGTGAGCGCGCTCATGCTCATCACGGTCATGATGCTCATGCACATGATGATCACGGCCATGGTCACGACCACAAGCCGCATGAGAGCCCGCTCGTCATGCTCATTCCGCTGGCTGTCTTGTCGGTTGGCGCTCTCTTTGCTGGCATTGCTTTCTCGGGCCATTTCATTGGCCATGAATATGATGCCTTCTGGCGCGGTGCGATTTTTACCGGCAAGGATAATCATATTCTTCATGCCATGCATGAAGTCCCGGCCTCTGCGCAATATGGCGCGACGGTGATGATGATCTTGGGCTTCGTCGGCGCGCTTTATGTGTATGTGATTGCGCCGGGCACCGCGCAGCGGATCGCTGGCGCTAATCCGATGCTCTACAAGTTTCTGCTCAATAAATGGTATTTTGATGAGCTCTATGACTTCCTCTTTGTGCGCCCGTCTATGTGGATTGGTCGCTTGTTCTGGAAGTGGGGCGATGGTCGCATCATCGACGGGCTTGGGCCTGACGGAATTTCCGCGCGCGTCATCGATGTCACCAATCGTGTGGTCAAATTGCAGACCGGCTATGTCTACCACTATGCCTTTGCCATGCTGATCGGCGTGGCAGCCATCATCACGTGGTATCTCGTCGGAGGAGTGCACTGATGTTCGGCTTCGGTATCCTCTCCGGCCTCATCCTTCTGCCGCTCGTCGGCGCGGCCTTTATTCTCGCTCTGCGTGGCGATGATTCAGCCACGCAACGCAATGCGCGCTGGGCTGCCCTCATCACGACGCTCGTCACCTTCGGTCTGTCGATTGTGGCGTGGAACCGGTTCGATATTGCCAACCCCGGCTTCCAGCTCCTTGAGCAGAAGACCTGGCTGAGTGAGACTATTCTCTACAAGCTCGGCGTGGATGGCATTTCCATGCCCTTCATCCTGCTCACCACCTTCCTGATGCCCTTCTGCATTCTCGCGTCTTGGCATTCGATCGAAACGCGCGTGCGCGAATACATGATCGCCTTCCTTGTGCTCGAAACCTTGATGATCGGCGTCTTTGCAGCGCTCGATGTCGTGCTCTTCTACGTCTTCTTCGAAGGCGGCTTGATCCCGATGTTCCTCATCATCGGCATTTGGGGCGGCAAGCGGCGCATTTATGCCTCGTTCAAATTCTTCCTCTATACGCTGGCTGGCTCGCTGCTCATGCTGCTCGCCATTTTCGTCATGTATGGCGTCGCAGGGACGACCGACATTACCGTCCTGCTGAAGACGCATTTTGACCCGTCCATGCAGAAATATCTGTGGCTCGCTTTCTTCGCCTCTTTTGCAGTGAAAATGCCGATGTGGCCGGTGCATACCTGGCTTCCGGATGCGCATGTGGAAGCACCCACGGCTGGCTCGGTCATTCTGGCTGGCATTTTGTTGAAGATGGGCGGCTATGGTTTCCTGCGCTTCTCGGTGCCCATGTTCCCCGATGCGAGCCAATATTTTGCGCCGCTCGTCTTCACGCTGTCGATCATTGCGATCATCTACACCTCGCTTGTCGCTCTGGTGCAGGAAGACATCAAGAAGCTGATTGCCTATTCGTCCGTCGCTCACATGGGCTTTGTGACCTTGGGCATTTTCGCGCTCAATCAGCAGGGCGTGCAGGGCGCTGTCTTCCAGATGGTGTCGCACGGTCTGGTATCCGGCGCCTTGTTCCTTTGTGTCGGCGTCGTCTATGACCGCATGCATACGCGTGAGATCGCCGCTTATGGTGGTCTTGTGAATCGTATGCCGCTCTATGCCGTCGCTATGCTGGTCTTCACCATGGCCAATGTTGGCTTACCGGGCACGTCTGGCTTTGTCGGCGAGTTCTTGACGCTGGTGGGCGCCTATAAGGCCAATAGCTGGGTGGCGTTGTTTGCCACCACCGGCGTGATCTTGTCGGCGGCTTATGCGCTTTATCTCTATCGCCGCGTGATTTTCGGTGTGCTCGACAAGCCGAGCCTGCAGTCGATCAAGGATCTGGATGCGCGTGAGCTTGTCTTGCTCGGTCCGCTGCTGGTTCTCACCATCTATTATGGCGTGCAGCCGGGGCCAATCCTCGATGCTTGCGCAGCCTCTGTGACACTGCTCGTCAAGAATTTTGATGCAGCGATCGCAGCCACCAAAACCGCAGCGCTCGCGCTCAACTAAAGGAAACGAGACGATGAACTCCCTTTCCTTCGCGCTGGCCCATACGCTGCCGGAATTGATCCTGGTCTGCGGTGCGCTCGTGCTTCTGATGATGGGCGCCTACAAGGGCACCAAGGGCGACTGGATTATTTCCGAACTCGCCATTGCGATCCTCGGCATTGCCTTCCTCACGCTTTTCACCAAGCTGGATGGCAAGGCGCTGATCTGGGATGGCGCCTTTGTCGATGATGCTTATGCGCGCTTCATGAAGGGTCTTGCGCTGGTTGGTGCGCTGGTATCCCTGCTTTTGTCGCGTGAATATATGGCGCGCGAAAAGATCGACCAGTTCGAGTTTCCGGTGCTGATCTTATTGTCGACGACCGGCATGTTGATGCTGATCTCTGCGCAAAATCTGATTGGCCTCTATCTCGGCCTCGAATTGATGAGCCTGGCGCTTTATGTCGTCGCGGCTTTCCATCGTGACAATGTGCGCGCCTCTGAAGCAGGCCTGAAATATTTTGTCCTCGGCTCGCTGTCTTCAGGCATGCTGCTTTATGGCTCCTCGCTGCTCTATGGCTTTGCAGGCACAGTGTCTTTCGCGGGCATTGCCGAAGCGCTGAAGGGTGGGGCCTCGCTTGGTGTGATCTTCGCGCTGGTCTTCGTGCTTGCTGGCCTAGCTTTCAAAATGTCTCTGGTGCCGTTCCACATGTGGACGCCCGATGTCTATGAAGGTGCGCCAACGCCCGTCACCGCCTTTTTTGCTTCCGCACCGAAAATGGCCGCGGTTGCCATTACGGTGCGCATCATCATCACCGCTTTCCCAGCTGTGACGATGCAATGGCAACAGATCATCGTCTTCATCGCGCTTCTGTCCATGGCTTTGGGTTCATTTGCCGCCATCGGCCAGACGAACCTCAAGCGCCTCATGGCTTATTCCTCGATTGGCCATATGGGCTTTGCCATGGTTGGTCTGGTGCCTGGCACGCAGGCTGGCGTTTATGGCGTGCTGATCTATATGGCGATCTATCTCACCATGACGCTCGGCACATTTGCAGCGCTCCTGTCGATGCGTATTGGCGACCGCTATGTCGAAACCATTGCTGATCTCGCAGGCCTGTCGCGTTCGCGCGGCACAATGGCTTTCTTTGTCGCCATGATGATGTTGTCGCTGGCAGGCATTCCCCCGCTCGCCGGTTTCTTTGCCAAGCTCTATGTCTTCCAGCCCGCAATTCAGGCTGGTTTTTATTGGCTGGCGATCATCGGTGTGCTGCTCTCGGTCGTGTCTACCTTCTATTATCTGCGCATCGTAAAGGTCATTTATTTCGATGAGCCTGCGGCAGAATTCTCGCCTGTGCATCGTGAAGTCACGGGCGTCTTGTGGGTTGCAAGCCTGCTTGTGTTGCTCTTCTGGGTCTGGCCATCGCCAGTGCTCGATGCCGCTTCAGCCGCGGCGAGGTCGCTCTTCTGAGCATCTTGCCGTCACCGCTCGATCTTTCAGCGACGCGGGTCGAATGGCTCGCGTCGATTGATTCCACCAATGATGAAGCCATGCGCCGTGCGCGGGCGGGCGACCCTGGTGGTCTCTGGATTGCAGGCTGGGAACAGACCAAAGGCCGCGGACGGCAAGGTAGGGTGTGGTACTCGCCTCATGGCAATCTGGCTGCAAGCCTGCTTTTGATTGACCCAGCACCGACCAATCTTGCCCCACAGCTAGGTTTTGTTGCCGGCGTCGCCTTGGCTGAGGCCGCGCGCGATTTACTGCCTGTCGGCAAGCCTGCCCAGCTCAAATGGCCCAATGATCTGGTGGTCGGCGGCGCCAAACTCTCCGGCCTTCTCCTAGAGGCAAGTCAATTGCCCAATGGCCATCTGGCTTGTGTTATTGGGATTGGCCTGAATATTGAGGCCAGCCCTGATGGCCTGCCTTATGCGGCAACCAGCCTGCGCGCGCTGGGTGGGGACGCGAGCGCCGAGCTTGCTCTTGAGCGCATAGCCGCGCATATGTCGGTCTGGCTTTCGCTTTGGCAGCGAGGCGATGATTTTGCGTCTGTCCGTAAGGCATGGACAGCACATGCCGCGGCTCTTGGGCAGCGCGTCAGCGTTTTTGCTGGCAGGGTTCAGACAACAGGAATTTTCCTTGGCATTGATGCCACGGGACAGATGATATTGGAAACAGATGTCGGCCGGGAAACAATTGCTGCTGGAGATCTTCTTCTCACTGCAGACAGCGTGCCGATGCCGGCAGAAGATCAGGTGATTGATGGCAACGGATAATGAACTGGTTCTCGTCCCGCTCGGTGGCTTGGGCGAAATCGGGATGAATGCGATGCTTTATGGCTTTGGCCCGAAGCGTGAGCGCAAATGGATTTTGGTCGATCTCGGCCTTTCCTTTGCAGGGCCCGATCTGCCGGGCATTGATCTGCTGATGCCTGATCTCACTTTTATCGAAAAGGTGAAGGGGGATCTGCTGGGGCTCGTCATCACCCACGCGCATGAAGACCACATTGGCGCTGTTGCTGATCTGTGGCCGCGCATCAAGTGCCCTGTCTATGCCACACGCTTTGCAACCGGCCTGCTTGAAACCAAACGTCTGAATGAACCGGGTGCTCCCAAAGTGCCGCTGAATATTGTTGAGCCGGGTGTGAAATTCGATCTCGGCCCGTTCAATTTGGAATTCGTGCGCATGGCGCATTCAATCCCCGAAAGCTGCGGTGTTGCTATTCGCACGGCCGCAGGCCTTGTCATGCACACAGGCGATTGGAAGATCGACGAGACGCCGCTCGATGCTTGGGCGACGGACGAAAAGCGCCTCCGCGAGATTGGTGATGAAGGCGTGCTGGCGCTGGTCAGTGACAGCACAAATATTATGCGAGAAGGCCAGAGCGCGTCCGAGACGGACGTCGCCAAGGGCCTTGAAGGTTTCATCAAGGATGCGCCCGGTCGTGTAGTCGTCACAACTTTTGCGTCCAATGTGTCGCGCTTACGCGCGGTGGCCGATGCAGCCAAAGCCTGTGGTCGCACAGTCGTCGTTGTTGGGCGCGCCATGGAGCGCGTCGTGCAGGTGGCACGCGAATGTGGCTATCTGCAAGGCGTGCCTATTTTCCTATCGGCAGAAAGCTTCGGCTATCTGTCGCGTGATCAGATCGTCATTCTGGCTACCGGCAGTCAAGGCGAGCCGCGCGCCGCACTTGCGCGCATTGCTGCCGAAGATCATCCGGAAGTGAAGCTGACACCTGGTGACCGTGTAATCTTTTCATCGCGTACCATTCCCGGAAATGAAAAGGGTGTGGGCGACATTATCAATGGTCTCATCACGCAGGGCGTTGATGTGATCACGGATCGGCACGGGCTTGTCCATGTCTCGGGCCATCCGCGCCGCAACGAAGTGCAACGCATGTATGAATGGATCCGGCCGCAGATTGCAGTGCCGGCGCATGGTGAAGCCATCCATCTCTCCGAACATGCGCGCTTTGCTCGGGCGCAGGGCGTGGCAAAGGTTGTTTCTGCGCGCAATGGCGACGTGGTGTTGCTGGGGCCGGGTGAAGCAGGTGTGGTTGATGAAGTCCGCCATGGCGCTTGGGCAAAAGATGGCAACATTCTTATTTCCCGGAATGATGAGGCAATCCGGGCTCGCCAATCGCTGAGCTTTGCCGGCATTATTTCGGTCGCGATTGCGATTTCACAAGGCGGCGATATTTCGGGCGATCCCGATGTCATGTTCACTGGCGTGCCAATGAAGACGCGCGATGGGCGCGATATGGGCGAGGTTGTCGACGAGGCTATTTTCTCGACGCTCGATAATCTGCCGCGCAAGCGCCGCGCAGATGCTGACGCCACGGCGCAATCGGTGGAACGCGCGATCCGCAATACATTACGCCAAGTCTGGGGCAAGAAGCCCGTGGTGCATGTGTTGGTCGTGGAAGTCTAAACAAGGAGTGGGGCATGATCGGGCGGCTCAACCATGTTGCTATTGCGGTGAAGGATCTTGAAACGTCCGTGCGCCTCTATCGCGACACGTTGGGCGCGAAAGTTTCGAGCCCGCAGGCTGAACCCGCGCATGGTGTGACGGTTGTTTTCATCGAACTGCCGAATACCAAAATCGAATTGTTGCAGCCATTGGGGGAGAATTCGCCCATTGCGAAATTTCTGGAAAAAAATCCCGACGGTGGCATGCATCATGTCTGCTACGAAGTAGAAGATATTCTGGTCGCGCGCGACAGGCTAAAAGCCACTGGCGCGCGTGTCTTGGGGGATGGTGAGCCCAGGATCGGTGCGCATGGAAAGCCTGTGCTTTTTCTGCATCCGAAGGACTTTAACGGAACGCTGGTTGAACTCGAGCAGGTTTGAAATATTGGCTACTCTGAGAAATTGAAATGACGGAAAGTTTGTCTTTGCTAAAGCCCGCATCTATCATACGGTTTTTTGAGAATAACCGTGTGTTGAGATATATGCCTCGCTTGCTTTGGCGGTTGGTGTTTCAAAGGGATCATGATTGTCCACTTAAAGACCACTTTTCTGATCGTGTTTTCGATTTGGAAGAGACGCAAAGTTTCATCGGGCAGGCTATTTGTTCAAATCGTTCGGCGATGGTTGCTCGTTTTGGAAATGTCGAATTGAATGTTTTGATTAACTATTGGCTAGGGCGCGAGAAAAACGGTTTTCGTCTCCTCAACCGGTACTTCAATCATCGTAATACACCTTTTTGGACTCGGCGTAATTCTTTTCGACTGTCGGAAAATGCGGGATTCTTTCCTCTCGAGCCGGCAGAGATCAATGCATTTTGTGAGTTGATGCTTGATTGCTTGAAGGATGTTGATCTTCTAGCCTCTTGGGCCGATGGAGAAAATATTTTTTCAGAACAATTGAAAGACGTACACATCGGATCGCTTGATTGCATTAATCCATTTTTCACTCAAAATCCTTGGTCGGCACAGCTGGTTGGTAAGCGCGTCTTAGTTATTCATCCATTCTCTGAGTCCATTAGAAAGCAATATGAGGAAAAGCGCCTTGCGCTTTTTGCAAATTCATCAATTTTGCCTGAATTCGAACTGTTGACTATACAAGCTGTTCAGTCGATTGCAGGCAATAATGCAGGTTTTCTGACATGGTTTGATGCTCTTGATTCTATGAAGACACAAATCTCCGCTCTGGATTTCGATGTGGCTATTATTGGTTGTGGCGCCTATGGATTTCCTCTCGCATCATTTGTTAAACGGATGGGAAGAGTCGCTATTCACATGGGCGGAGCGACGCAGCTTCTCTTTGGGATCAAGGGACGGCGCTGGGAAGAAATCCCCGAATTCAATGGACTTTTTAATGCAGCATGGGTGCGACCTCTTCCTTCGGAAGTGCCCCAAAACCACCAGATTGTCGAAGGCGGATGCTACTGGTAAGCTCCATTCCCAATTCTGCCGTTGATTTCTTAATAACAAGTGGTGATTTCCTCACGTCAGATCAAGACGACTTTTTGGATGGTAATCTCGCAAAATCCAACGTGTTACGCTCGGTCATTGCGCAGGCTCTGGCCGGCGCGAAATCTGCTGTCATCATGACAACGGGCGCTATTGTTGGTTCTATTCTCGCGCCATCCGCCGTCTAAGCCCCATTGCCGGTTTCCGTTTATGTCGTGGGCACAGTGCTCTCAACGTTGCCCGCGGGTGCGGTTGCCCGTCGCGATTGCCGCAATCGTGCTTTCTTCTTCGGTACTTTGGCGGGGGTAGCGATTGCTTTTTTGGCGTCTCTGGCAATTTGGCTGGGGTCTTTTGCACTGTTTTGCTTTGGCACTTTTGTCGCTGGTTTCTATCAGGCCGTTTCGCAAAGCCTTCGGTTTGCAGCTACCGATGCGGCTAGCCCCGCCTTCCGGCCAAAACCCTTTCATGGGTTATGGCGGGTGCGTGTTTTCTGGTTTGCTTGGTCCTCAGCTCGTCAACATCACGATGGATCTGTGGACGCCGTATCTCTTTATGGCGAGTTTTGCTGCGCAGGGACTGGTCGCATTTCTGTGCATGCTTATTCTGGCGGGCGCAAAATTGCAGAAGCGAGAAATCGGCGGCGCAAATGCTGGACAAGGACGCCCGCTTCTTGAGATCGCGCGTAAGCGGAAATTTATTGCTGCAGCTTTGAGCGGTATTGTGTCTTATGCGCTGATGAATCTGCTGATGACATCAGCGCCCCTCGCCATGAAAATGCGCGTCCTGTCGCTGTCAGACACGAATTGGGGCGTTCAGTGGCATGTGATTGCCATGTTCCTCCCCAGTTTCTGGACGGGTTTTCTGGTGCAACGGTTTGGTTCTTTTCGCTTCGTCGTGGTCGGTTTTACGCTGATTGCGGCGGCGACTTTTTTTAATCTGGCGGGCCAGACGACAGGACATTTCTGGGTTGGGCTTGTACTGTTGGGGCTCGGCTGGAGTTTTGGTTTCGTTGGGGCATCGTTGCTAATCGTTGAAACCAACCGGCCAGAGGAGAGCAGACGCGTTCAGTCGTTCAATGATTTCTTGGTCTTTGGCACCAATGCCATTGCCTCGTTTTCCTCGGGCACACTTCTGGTGCGTAGCGGATGGGACGCGGTAAATTATGAGGTCATTCCCGCCTTGATAGCGGCAGTACTAATGTTGATTTCCGGTGGGCGATCACGCCCGGTGGAACGAAACTAATCTCGTTAAATATTGGTGATCGCGCTGGGACTCGAACCCAGGACCTACAGATTAAAAGTCCGTTGCTCTACCAGCTGAGCTACGCGATCATTCCACTCGTTCGCCGTCCGTTCACCCTCAGAACCTCAGAATAAAGCATTTCGCTCTATCCTCTGGGTGGCAGGATCAAGGCCACCGAGGTGACTGGAGGAACTGACCTAAACGGGCGGGGCCAAAGGGTCAAGGCGTTCCCGGCCCATATTCGACATAGATCCAGAAAGCCGCGAAAAGAACGCCTGATACCAGTGTTGTGACAAGGGCCTTGAGGAGTAATCGGGGCGTTGTCGGGGCTCCTGGATCCGTGCCTTGCTGCCATTCCCCCGATTCATGCTGGGAGCGCACCCCCCACGGCAGGATGGCAAAAAGCACGATCCACCAAATGGTCAGATAGACAACAATCGCCATCGGCGTGGACATGTTTGCTTCTCCCGGTGGGCCTTGGGGCCCCATGCGCGGTTACTAGCACAGGCTTGATGGCGGGTCAGGTCCGGCATCCTGCCGCAGGGGGCAGTGCCCCAAAACAAGTTCATGGTGGCTATGGCTTCGGCTCCGGACACCGGTTTGGTTCTATGGCTCGTGTCTGTGAACTTTGGTCATTCGCGCAGTCGAAGCTGGCGGAGGGGAGGCGTGGTCCATCTGCTATTTTCTGGGCAGTTTATGGATTATGCCGATGAATTTTCTGGCAATCGCGTTTCAGAAGGCGTCTTTTCGCTCGTATGGATGGTGGCTGCCATTTTGCATAGAATGACATGCTGACGAATTGGGGCTCATTAAAATGCAAATAAGAAAAATACTTCTGACAATTGCCAGTGCGGCGCTCGCTTGTGCAGGCGTTGTGTCTGCGCAGGCGCAACCCGCAGTCGAATTCTATAAAGGCAAGACGATCTCGCTGGTGATTTCGTCAAGTGCTGGCGGCGGCTATGATGTGTTGGCGCGCACAATCTCGCGTCATTTGCCCAAACATATTCCCGGCGCGCCGACGATAGCGGTGCGCAACATGCCAGGCGCTGGTGGCATTGTTGCGACCAATTTCCTCTACAATCTTGCGCCCAAGGATGGGCTCACCATTGGTGGCGTGCAGAACAACACGCCATTCGAGCCGCTGCTGGGCACGAAGGAAGCCGAATATGATCCGAAGAAATTCAACTGGCTCGGCTCGCCCAGTTTTGAAACAGGTTTGCTGATTGCTTGGCACACAGTGCCAATCTCCAGTGTTGACGAAGCGCGCAAGAAGGAGCTGACCGTCTCTTCGTCAGGTGCTAATTCGACGCCGAGTTTCTATGCGCGTCTGTTGAATGAATTGCTCGGGTTGAAGCTCAAGATTGTTGTCGGCTATCCGGGCCAAAGCGAAAGCTTCATCGCTATGGAGCGTGGTGAGGTTGACGGTTATCCGAGCATTTTCTGGAGTTCGCTATCTTCCACACGCCCTGATTGGATCAAAACCGGCAAGGTGAAATATATCGTGCAATATGGTCCTGAAAATGAGCCGGGCGCCGGCAAGACACCCAATGTCATGGATTTTCTGACCAAGGATGACGACAAGCTTCTTCTGAAAGCCGCTATTGCTCCGCTGGCTCTGGGTCGCCCTTATATTGCACCGCCCGGTGTGCCTGTTGATCGCGTCGAGCTTTTGCAGCAGGCGATGATGGCGACATTCAAAGATCCGGAATTTTTTTGCCGAGGCTGAAAAGCTCAATCTCGGTGTGAATGTTCCCCGCTCGGCCGAAGAGACAAAGCGCATTGTGGATGAGGCCTATGCGACGCCGCCAGCTATTGTGGCGCGCCTGCGCCATATCGCCAATCCCGACGGCGGTAAGTGAGGGCCCGGTGAGGCGCAAGTAAGGGCCAACTCATGACATGGACCGGCTGGAGTAAAATCCGGCCGGTCTTGCACCAGCGATAAGGCCCGCCTAAGACGTAGCTATGAAAGATTTTGGCGCGTCCCTGTCCTTGCTGTTTTTGACGCGCTGGTTTGATGCGCTCTCGCCCAATGGGCGGGGCGTAGCTCTCGTCTCCACCGGCTCGATGATGCTGGTTGTCATGGCAGCCTTGTCCAAATTTGCGGGACAAAGCCTGCCCGCTTTCGAACTTGTTTTCTTCCGGGCTCTGATTGGCTTCATTTTGCTGTTGCCGTTGTTCTGGCGCGATCCACTAGAGCCGTTTCGCACCAAGCGCCCATTCACGCATTTGTTTCGCGGCATGATGGGATCGGCTGGCAATTTCGCCATGTTCTGGACGATCACGCATATGTTGCTGGCCGATTCCATGGCGTTGCAATTTTCGCGACCGCTTTGGACAATTCCTCTGGCACTGCTTTTTTTGCCTGAACGTGTGCCGATGCGGCGCATCATCATTTCGATCGTCGGTTTTGCCGGCGTGTGGATGTATGCGCGCCCGTTTACGGAAGGTTTCGATCCCAATGCGTTGGTGGGTGCATGCGGGGGGCTTTGCGCGGCCATGGTGTTTGTAACGGTGAAGCGACTATCCGCCACAGAGCCGACGCGCATCATCATGTTCTATTATTCGTTCTACAATGTGCTCTTTGCCATTGTGCCCGCCTGGTGGGTATGGGTGACGCCAGATTTGTCAGAATGGCCGCTGCTGCTTCTCATCGGCGTTTTGGGTATTGCCGGGCAAAGCCTGATGACGCGCGGCGTGCAATACGGCGACATGACTTTGCTCGCTCCGCTTGATTACACGCGCATCATTTACTCATCCCTGATCGGCTATTTTATCTTCGGCGAATTGCCGGGCTTTTGGAGTGTGGGTGGCATGGCCCTAATCGTTGCCAGCTCGATCTATCTGGTTCTGTCGGAGAAGAAAAAGCATTGATCGTGCGGGTGGAGTCTTGCAGCCGCCCGCGCTAAAATGGGCCTAACCGGGATTGATCATAAGCCCGACAGGGAGGATTTCATGACGCATCTCCGTCTGCGCGCGCTTACCGCCGCGGCCTTGGTTTCACTCGCGGTCCCGGCGGGGGCTCAGGATTCAGCCGCCATCACAGGTACACTCAATCTTTACGCAGCTGGCACGGCGGGAGGTGGTGTCGATCTCTTCGGTCGTCTGCTTGGTCGCCATTTCGGCCGGCATGTGGCCGGTGAGCCCAATGTTGTTGTGCAGGTGATGCCGGGTGCCGGCGGCATCCGTGCGGCCAATTTCCTCGTCCAACAAGCGCCCCGCGATGGCACGGCCATGGCTATTTTTGCGGGTGGGCCTATCCTTGAACCGCTGATTGGCGATCGCAATCCTGGCTATGACATGAGCCAATTCACCTGGATTGGTGCGATCAGCAAGGACGTGTCGCTCTGCATCATCCGGAAAGAAAGTCCGGTCAAAACATTCGCGGATACGACCAAGCAACAAGTCACGGTTGCGGGCACGGGCGCTGGTTCGGAAACTGATACATTCCCGCTCATTTTGAATGATCTTCTGGGTTCGAAATTCAAAGTTATCACTGGCTATCTGGGCAGCCAGCAGACCATTCTGGCCATTGAAAGCGGCGAGGTGGATGGTCGCTGTGGCTGGAGCCTGTCTTCGCTCAAAAGTACCAAGCCAGATTGGCTGAGCGAAAAGCGCGTCAATGTTCTGGTCCAGATGGCTCTGGCCAAGAGCCCGGAAATGCCGGATGTGCCGCTGGTCATGGATCTCGCCAAAAGCGAGGCCGACCGGCAATTGTTGACGCTGTTGCTGGGAACAACCGCCATTGCCCGTCCCTTCGTCGCGCCACCAGGCTTGCCGGAGGCAAAGACTAAAAATCTGCGCCGCGCATTCGATGCGACCATGAAGGACTCCGATTTCCTCAAGGAGGCTGCCATCATGCGTGCCGATGTGGAGCCGACCATTGGGGAAGAGGTCCAGAAGATCGTGGCCTCCATGTATGCGACTCCCAAGTCGGTCGTAGAGCGTGCCAAAAAACTGATCACCCCGTAACGACTTCAGCCTTGCCATAGGGGCTTGGTGCCCCCATTCTCCCGCCCTCCCGATCCCTTTAAAGAACAGGACCATTCTTCGATGCTGCAAAAGCCTGCGCAGTCCGCCCGTGACCTACACCCCCTCATCCGCGACCGTTGGAGTCCGCGCGCCTTCGACGCCTCCAAGCCTGTGTCGCAGGATACGCTGATCTCCGTGCTCGAAGCCGCGCGCTGGGCGGCATCGTCCAACAATGTGCAGCCTTGGCGCTTCATCGTCGCCGCCAGCGCCGATGCCGAAGGCCATGCCAAGGTGCTTGCCGGGTTCAATGAGCGCAACCAGCGCTGGGCCAAGAATGCGCCGGTGCTCATCATCGCGCTCTATCGCACGGTCAATGATCAGGGCGCGCCTAATGGAGTGTCAGCCTATGATCTGGGCGCTGCCGTGGCGCAGGCCGTCTTGCAGGCAGGCGCTCTGGGCTTGGTTGTGCATCAGGCTGGCGGCATCGAGAAGGACAAGATCCGCGCGTCCTTCAACATCCCCGGCGATACAGAAGTCGCCGTTGCTTTTGGCCTCGGCTATCAGGCAGATGAAAGCGTCTTGCCGGATGATCTGCGTGAACGCGAACATGCGCCGCGCGTCCGCAAGGATATGTCGGAAATCGTTTTTGCTGGCAGCTATGGCACGCCCGCGAAACTCTGATTCAAGAAAAGCGTCGAGCGCCGGGCCTGTCGCGCCCGCGCTCGGCGACAAAGGCGATCTTGCTGCGCAATGGCAGGGCTGCGAGCAAGATCACAAAGCAAATTCCTGTAGCAATTTCGAAGGTCGCCCGTAAGCCTATTTTCTCAGCCACATAGCCCGCGGCAAAGGCACCTAAAGCGGGTGCGCCACGCCAGATCATTCCATAAAGCGCCATGACGCGGCCACGGTAATTATCGGGCAGCGAGGATTGCACGAGTGCCTGGATCGACGTTGACATTGTGTTCAACGTGAAGCCAGTCAGGCCTGTGAAAATGGTTGCTATCAGCACCGTAGGCGAAAGCAGGAACCCGACGGTCGAGGTGATCAGTCCGAAAAAACCGGCATAGACAATAATGGTCAGCCCCTTCAGCTTGCCTCGACTGGCAATCCAGACAGCGCTGATAGCAGCACCAATGCCCATGCTGGAGGTCATCCAGGCAAGGCCTTCGGCGCCTGCGTTAAACACCTGTCCGGCAAAGCCTGGCAGCATGTCCTGAATGGGGCGCAGTAAAATGGACGCCAAAGCGAGCAGGGCAAAGAGTGGCCAAATTCCAACGTCGCGAGCAACGAAGGACAGGCCCTCCTTCACGTCAGCGATCATAGATCGATCAGGCTTCTTTTCCCGCACAGGTGCAGGTAGATCTAGCCTCCAAAGTGAGAACACATACCAAGCCGTGCCGACTGCATGGGCAAAGAAACATCCCACAACGCCAAAGGTAGGAATAACGAGGGCCGCAATCATCGGACCGATAAATCGGGATACTTGGAACAGAGCTGAATCGAGTGCGATGGCCGTGGCAAATTCCTCGCGCGGGACGATAGCTGGCACAACCGAGTGGCGTGCCGCCTGATGAAATGGATATACCAGCCCTGACCAGAGCGAGAGCAGGATGAGCAGCGTAATGTTCAGCCAGCCCGCCAGCATGAAGGCGAACAGCAATGTGTTCTGGATGAAGAGCAAGGCTTCTGTGCGCCGCACGATGTTGATTGGTGTCTTGCGGTCGGCCAGCGCACCCGCGAATGGCGAGAGGACCAGCATAGGCGCCAGATCAGCTGCAGCCACAATGCCAAGCATCAGGGGAGAGTGGGAGAGATCCCAGGCGAGCCAGCCAATAGCTACCCGCTGCATCCAAGACGTGACATAGGCCGGGCCACCACCGCCTACAAACCACGCATAATTGCGATGGGTAAAGACGCGGGTGAGGGATACGGCCATTCGAGTGGGCTCTCGGAGATTGTTGGCTTTGAGAAGTGCCGCATTGGAGCCTCCAGCGCAAGAGGAAGCATGGGGCGGGCAGGGGATTGGTTCTCGGCCGGGCTTTCGCTTAAGCTTCCAGGATCGGTTGATCGCAAGAAGGAAGAAGATGATGAACCTCGCCAATAGACTTCAGGGACAGGTTGCTCTCATCACTGGCGGGGGCGGAGAGATCGGCACAGCCATTGCGCTGCGGCTGGCTGCCGAAGGCTCGGCCGTGGTGATCGGAGACCTCGATCAGGCCAAGGCCGAGGTGACGGCGAAGAAAGTCATTGCGGCGGGTGGTCAGGCCACGGGCGCTCAGATCGATGTTTCTGATCCTGCTTCCTGTGAGGCGATTGTTGCTTTTGCAATGACAAGTTTCGGCAAGCTTACGACGCTGGTGAATGTGGCGGCGGCCATTATTCCTGATGGCACTGTCGAAACGCTCTCGCTTGAACAATGGAACAAGGCACTCAGCGTCAATCTCACCGGCGCATTCTTGATGTGCAAATATGGCGTGCCCCACATGCGTGCCGCCGGCGGTGGCAGCATCATCAACATTGCCTCGCAGCTTGGTCATATGGGTGTGCAGCATCGCGCACCCTATTGCACGACCAAGGCAGCCCTGATCTTCTTCACGAAAATTCTGGCGCAGGATCACGCCCCCGACAATATTCGCGCCAATTCCATCTCTCCGGGTTTTATCCTCACCGAGCGCTCCAGCATGCGCGTCGGCGGCAAGGATCAGGCGCGCGTGATCAACGGCCCGCGCCATTTGCTGAACCGGCCCGGCGAACCAGAAGAGATCGCGGCTGGCGCTGCCTATCTGGCCTCCGCCGACGCCAGCTTCGTGACGGGCACGGATTTGTTGATCGATGGCGGCTATGTCACGTTCAAGGGGCGCATGACAGCCGAGGGCAAAACCGTCATGTCCTCCTGATCTCGGGTTTTCTGGTCGATTTGGGCAACCAAGCTCTGGCCAAGCCCATCATGAGCCTTTAAAAATTCCAATCACAAAAGCGCGAGACCCTGAGTCTGAGCCCCGCCAAGAGGGACCTGTTCAGGACAAATGCGCATAAGGAGGGAAGGGACCCAATGACCGCGATCACATCCGGCGCCGATGAGCAGCCGATCAAAAAATCCTTCAACGAGGTATGGGTTGTCTGCACGGGGCATGCGCTGACGCATTGGTACCCTGCGACCTTCTATTTGCTGATGCCGCTGATCGGCAAGGAGTTCGGTCTGAGCTACTCGCAGATCGGGGCGATCATGACCTGCCAATATGCGGCAGGTGCGATTGCCAATATTCCCGGCGGCATTCTCGTTGACTCGGTGGGGCGCAAAGGCCTGCTGATGGCGTTGTCGCTTTTCTGGATTGGCTTTCCTTATCTCGTGATGGGTTATGCGGATGCCTATTGGATGTTTCTCGCCTGCGCTGTGATGGTGGGTGTTGGTAATAATCTCTGGCACCCGACGGCCATTCCATGGCTTGGCAACCGCTTCTCGGAGCGTCGCGGTCTGGTCATGTCGTTTCACGGTATGGGCGGCAATTTCGGTGATGCCGTTGCGCCACTCGTCGTTGGCTTCTTGCTGACCATGTATTCATGGCGCGAAGTTGTTGTGATGAATGTCATCCCCGGCATCATCATGTCGGTTGCCATTCTCATTTATATCGGCCGTATCCAGTCGGCTGAAAAGAAGAAGGGCAATAAGGAAGAAAAGGGCGATGTGTTCGAGGGTTTCAAACAGCTTTTGAAAAACCGCTCGATGGTCATGTTGTCTTTGAGTTCGGGCTGCCGCTCGCTGACACAGGGCGCGCTCATGACCTTCTTGCCGCTCTATCTTGCCAACAATATGGGCTATGATGTGAAGTGGGTCGGCATCGCCATGTTCGCGACACAAGCGGCGGGCTTTATCGCAGCGCCAATTGCTGGACATCTCTCCGATAAAATGGGTCGTCGGCAAATCATCATGGGCTCGTTCTTTGTGACGGCAGTGGTGATCCTCGCCATGATCTTTGCAGGTGGTACGGATCTGTTCGTGCTTTTGATTGCGCTCTTGGGCTTTTTCCTGTTTTCGATCCGCGCCGTCATGCAGGCTTGGCTGCTTGATACAACACCCAAACACATGGGCGGCAGTGCCATTGGCATCATGTTCGGCTCGCAAGCCGTGGCGCAGGCCATCGGGCCTTATACGGCAGGTATCCTTGCCGATAGCTACGGCATCATGACGGCCTTCTATTTTCTGGCCTTCACGATCCTGCTGGCGAATGTCTTCGTCTTCTTTACGCCCACAAGCGCTAAGGAAGTGAATGCCTGATAGACCCTCAAAGGTCAGACAATAAAAAACCGGCGCCCATGAGGCGCCGGTATCATTTTGAGCTGTGCTGATCTTTACGGCTTTTGGAACAGGCTCGTGAGCTGTTCCTTGCTCAACGGGGCGCTCAGCAATTTATAAGCAAACGCATCCTCGACCATCGCATCAAGTCCGTCGATGCGATCTGGATTGACCAGTTCGCGGGGCAAAAACTCATCGCGCACTTTCTTGGCGAGTTCTGGCGTCACTTCCGCCCATTTGGCATAAGCATCGAGCGAGGTCGGATCCGAATACATCCATTCGATTGTTTCGCGATAGGCCGCCATATAGCGCTTGTAGACATCACGGCGCTTTTCGAGATCACCCGCATTGGCGGCAATCACACGGATCGACTGGCTGCGGAATGCGACAATGTCGCGACCCGGCACCAACATGCGCGTCTTGCCATCCATCACCGGTTGGTAGGCCAGCGGGGGTGCTGACCAACCCACATCAATCTGGCCACTCATCACTTGCGTGTAGGTCGAAGTGGGGCTGCCGGTTGCTGTCGGCTTCACCTTCGCGTCGAATTGCTTTTGCATGGCAGCGACCATCATCATGGTCGAAGAGCCAGCCGTGGAAAAAGCAACCGTCTTGTCGGCGGCATCCTTGAATGTCTTGATGGGTGAATCGGCGCGCACATACCAGAATTCATAAGCGCCCGTGATGGTCGAGCCGATGGCGCGGATCGGTGCGCCCTTCTGGAAAGCGCCCATCACCGAATGTGTGCCCACACCAATGCCCACATCAACGGAACCGGAGATGACAGCCTGCTGCGTCTCGCCCGACCCTTGAGTGTAGAGCAGCTCAAGCACAAGCCCATGCTTCTTGAAGAA
>CANJVX010000032.1 GCA_947478405.1 Beijerinckiaceae bacterium
CCTTCCATGTGAAGCTTCTGGGGACGCGCGGACAAGTCGGCAAGGCGCAAGCGCTCGCCGCGGCCCGCGACAGCGGCGTCGACATGGACAAACTGACCAAAGATCTGGAAGGACCCGAGGTACAGGCCACCTTGCAGGAAAGCGCCAAACTGGCCGATGCGCTAAACCTCACAGGCACGCCAACATATGTGATTGGCGACGAAGTTGTGGTCGGGGCTGTCGGCTATGGCCAGATCAAGGGCAAGCTGGAAAATGTCCGCAAATGCGGCAAGGCGAATTGCGGGTGAGCCCCAAACCCGTCCTTAGGAGCGCAAGCGAAGCGGTCCAGTAAGCCTCACCCGAGGCCCCCGGATTGCCGCTTCGGCCCTAGGGGCCTCCTCGCAATGACGAGAAAGAGAGCAGGATTGTCCGCCTCTCAGGCTTCCATCAGCCCGTTAACCGGTTTAAGAGACTACCCTCCTAAAGAGGGGCTCACGTTGTGTGTCCCGCCCTGGTCCCCGTGATGAAAACTGTCCATGTCCTCAACGGCCCGAACCTGAACCTGCTCGGCACGCGGGAACCCGCGACCTATGGCACGGCGACGCTCGCCGATATCGAGACACGGCTGAAAGCACGCTGCGACAAGGAAAGCCTGACACTCGTCTTCCGGCAATCCAACCACGAGGGTGATCTGGTGAGCTGGTTGCAGGAGGCGGGCAAACTCAGCGAGCCCGTCATACTCAATGCGGGCGCTTACACCCATACATCCATCGCGCTACATGATGCCATCCGTGGCGCGGGCACCAAAGTCATCGAAGTGCATCTGTCGAATGTGCATGCACGCGAAGACTTCCGTCATCAATCCATGATTTCCGCCGTCGCAGCCGGGGTGATCCTCGGCTTCGGCGCTCTTTCCTATGATCTTGCGCTCGATGCGCTGATCGCCCAATCCAAAAGCAAGAGCTGAACTCCATGAAGAAGCCCGTGAAAAAGACAAAGGCTGTTGCCGCGCGCGCGCCCAAAGCGAAAGCGAAACCCGCGACAAAGCGTGTGACCAAAGCCGCCACCAAGCCTGCTGCAAAAGCGGCGAAGCCCGTGAAGAACGGCCCAATCTCTGGCTTTGATCCGGCCTTGATCGAAATGGTTGCTGAAATCGTCTCACGCCTTGAATTATCGGAAGTCGAAATCGAGCGCGATGGCATGCGCGTGCGTGTTGCGCGCCAGTTCGGGGCGACCCAGACATTCAGCGTCGCCGCGCCGGCATCGATTGCACGTGCGCCAGCCGCTGTCATCGCTCCCCCGCCTGCTGCTGCTCCTGTGGCTGCTGCACCCGCGGGCGATCATTCAGGTGCGGTCAAGTCGCCGATGGTTGGCACCGCTTACTTCCGCCCGAGCCCCGATGCGAAGGCCTTTATTGAAATCGGGTCGAAGGTGAAGGAAGGCCAGAAGCTGCTCCTCATCGAAGCGATGAAGACATTTAACGAGATCGTCGCACCGCGTGGTGGGACGGTCACCGCGATCCTCGTCGAAGACGGCGAGCCGGTCGAATATGGCCAGTCCATGCTGGTCATTGAATAAGGGCAACGGCTTCAGAAAGAACAGACATGTTCGACAAGATCCTCATTGCCAATCGCGGCGAAATCGCGCTGCGCATTCTGCGTGCGGCGAAAGAACTCGGCATAGCAACGGTCGCGGTGCATTCCACTGCTGACGCAGAAGCCATGCATGTGAAACTCGCTGACGAGAGCGTATGCATTGGCCCGCCAGCTGCACGCGACAGCTATCTCAATATTCCAGCCCTTCTTTCGGCCTGCGAAATCACTGGCGCAGATGCCATTCATCCAGGCTACGGTTTCCTGTCCGAGAATGCGCGCTTTGCCGAAATCCTCGCCGAACACAATATCAGCTTCATCGGGCCCAAAGCGGAACATATCCGCATCATGGGTGACAAAATTGAAGCCAAGCGCACAGCACTCGCCCTGGGCATTCCCTGCGTACCGGGCTCTGAAGGCGGCATCGACAATGATCAAGATGCCATGCGCGTTGCCCGCGAGATCGGTTTTCCGGTTCTCGTGAAAGCGGCCGCTGGTGGCGGTGGCCGGGGCATGAAAGTGGCGCGCACCGAAGCTGATCTTCTGAATGCTCTGCACACAGCCAAGACCGAAGCGAAAGCCGCATTCGGTGACGACGCGGTCTATCTCGAAAAATATCTCGAAAAGCCCCGCCATATCGAAATCCAGATTCTGGGTGACGGCAAAGGCAACGCCATACACTTGGGTGAACGCGATTGCTCTTTGCAGCGTCGCCATCAAAAAGTGCTCGAAGAAAGCCCCTCGCCTGCGCTCAACGCTGAACAGCGCGCCGAGATCGGCGAGATCTGCGCCGCCGCCATGCGCAAGCTGCAATATTCGGGCGCAGGCACAATCGAGTTTCTCTATGAAGAGGGAAAATTCTACTTCATCGAAATGAACACCCGCATTCAGGTCGAGCATCCGGTGACTGAAATGATCACCGGCATTGATCTTGTGAATGAGCAGATCCGCATTGCTGCAGGCTCACCACTCACCATCCGCCAGGAAGATGTGCGCTTTGACGGGGCTGCTATTGAATGCCGCGTCAATGCCGAGCATCCAGCAACCTTCCGTCCCTCACCGGGCAAGATTGCCTATTATCATCCGCCAGGTGGACTGGGCGTGCGCGTCGATTCAGCTGTCTATCAGGGCTATACGATCCCGCCCAATTATGATTCGCTGGTGGGAAAACTTATTGTCCATGGTCGCAACCGCAACGAGGCCTTAATGCGGCTGCGTCGGGCGCTCGATGAATTCATTGTTGACGGCATCGACACAACGCTGCCGCTGTTTCGTACGCTGGTGCGCAACACCGATGTGCAAAACGGCACCTATGATATTCATTGGCTAGAAAAATTCCTCGCCAAGGGCGGCATGGACGAGTGACACCTGACCACTCTCCCGCAAGCGGGAGAGTGGCTCTCATCTGCTTGACGACTAGCCATCTCCATCCCACTTTCGACCCATGACCACGCAGCTACCCAATGACGAGCGCCTTGCGGAGATCACGCCGCAGATTTTGCTGCGCGCTTATGCTATTGGCATGTTTCCCATGTCGGAGGGCGCGGATGATCCATCTGTCTTCTGGGTGGATCCCGATTTGCGCGGCATTTTCCCCCTCGACAAAATGATCGTGTCGAAAAGCCTCACCAAAGTCATCCGCTCGGATCGCTTTGAAGTGCGTGTCGATGATGATTTTGATGCCGTCATTGATGGCTGCGCAGAATATGCACCCGACCGTCACAACACCTGGATCAACAAGCGCATTCGCAAGCTTTACCGCGATCTCTATGATTTCGGATTTGTACACACGGTCGAAACGTTTCTCGATGGTCAACGCGTGGGTGGGCTTTATGGCGTGAAAATCGGCGCAGCCTTTTTTGGCGAGAGCATGTACCACCGCACAACAGATGCTTCAAAAGTGGCGTTGATGCATCTTGTGGCGCGCCTGCGTGCGGGCGGTTTCCGATTGCTCGACACGCAATTTATAACGCCCCATCTGACCACGCTGGGCGCTGTGGAAGTGCCGCGCGACGCCTATCATGGCATGCTCGATGATGCGATCCGGCGCAGTGGCAATTTCTTCGTCTGGCCGAAAGGCGAGCCCGTTGTTGGCGCGCGCGTGATGGAACTTCTCAAAGATTAGCGACCTGAGGGAATATTTCCGGGCGGCAGAGCAATGGGGGATTCGCGTGCGGTGGGCAGGCGCGCAGGCGCAGTCTGTTGCGGCGACGCTGGCCGCGGTTGCGCGCCACTTGGCGCCTCAATGACCGGCAAAGCGGGCAAATTGGAAGGCGGCGGCGCAACGGGCGTGCCCGCGCGGGAGCCCGGCGTTGCGCCCACTTCGATAGCATTGCCCAGCGGTGGCGCAGAAGAGGGTGCGCCGGGTGCTGCCTGCCGCGACGGCTGCTGGCGCTGAGCCGGTGGACGCTCAGCTGGTGGCGATGCATCACGCAGATCAGCTACCTCAGGCGGCGTGACGATAATATCCTTGCCGCCACGGCAATCGGTCAGCCAGACATCATAGACCGGATGTTCGATCGCATGCAGGCCGGGGCTAGCCGCAAACATCCAGCCCGAAAATATCCGCTTGGAATCATCGGCCGTGTTGACGTCGTCAACTTCGACAAAGCTCGTGGTCTGGGGCGCCTCCGTTGCCGGGCGTGTGTAGCAAATGCGCGGCGTGATCTGGATCGTGCCAAATTGCACCGTCTCATCAATCGCCACATCGAAGGTGATGATGCGGCCGGTGATTTTGTCGAGCCCGGCAAAGACAGCTGTGGGATGTTTGATTTTGTCGGCCAACGCAAAACTGACGCTGCCCAGCAGGGCAACGACACAAAGGCCTTGAGCCAAAACTTTTCTGCTGCTTTTCATGCACCAACCCATGCGGGCCTGATCAGGCAAAAACATGGCAAAACCGCGCAACCTGTGCGCAGAAAGAGCCACGCTTACTGACCGGGGGTCCAAGCCTGATAATCGCCGGTGGCGGCGGGTCGCTGGCCAGTCGAGAGCAACGAACCAGCCGGGCGATAGGCATCGGCCGTGCCAGTCATATTTGGGCGATAGGCCATTTCCCACTCGCGGGCCTCATAGGTCTCCCCTGTGGGAGGCGTGTCTACCGTGTGGTGCAGCCAGCCATACCAGCCAGGAGGTACTGCAGAGGCCTCACTGACGCCGCTGAAGATGACCCAGCGCCGGACATAGCCGAGTGCTGCATCAATCTTGGCCCCATTGGTCTGGTAATAGATGTTTCCGAACTCATCCGTCCCGACGAGCTCACCATGGCGCCAAGTATGGAAACGCGTGTTGAGCGTTTGCCCGTTCCACCAGGTCAGGAGCTGCAAGAGCCAGTTAGGCATGAGAATCCTCGTCGCGCGGTCACTATAGCGCGCGGAATATGACCCTTGGCCCCGCCCCTGTCCAGCGGCGCCGCTTAAAAACGCCGCAACGATTCGTAGGAAGCGGATACCGCCAACCTAAGAGCACGACAAAGTCATGACAAAAGACCTGATTCTCGCTTTCCGAATGGTAACTCACGCAAATCCCATCGAGCCCACGCCATCCCCATCAGGACCGAAAAAAGTAACTAGCCACAAGTCACTGAGAGCGTAATTGTGCTTTCTGGGTTTCTGAAAAAGCTTTTTTCCCCCGCATCAAAAGAGTTGGGAACAGGACCACCAGAGCCGAATTTCCTTTGCAGACAAAGCTTTGGAAACTTTTCGACGCCTTCATCCCCAATCTTCACAGGGTACACAACATCTAGTCCCCGCATCAAATTCAAACACAAGACCTTGACGAATGAAGCTGGTCGGTTCAGTTTGATTCATCACTGATTACCACCTGCAACGCGCCGGAAACAGGCTGCGCTTGAGGGAGTAAACAGGACGGCGATCTAAGACCCTTTCCGAGGGCGGACCGTCGCAGTGTTCCGGTCGTTCCAGTTGGGGCGGACGGCCAGTTTCGTCAAGAAATGTGTTTGGAATCAGGGCCGTGGAAACGGCCCCGCGGGGACAGGTGTCCCTTGCGTGACTGACAGGGAAGACGTGAATGCGCATTGAGCGGCGGTATACGAAGGCTGGCCAGGGTCCCTATGCGGGCATTGAATTCCGCAAGGGCAAGAGCGAGATCCGCAATCCGGATGGCTCGGTTGTCTACTTTCAGGACAATATTGACGTGCCAACAACCTGGAGCCAGGTGGCGACCGACGTCATCGCCCAGAAATATTTCCGCAAGGCCGGCGTGCCTGCACGCCTGAAGAAGGTCGAAGAGAACGACGTCCCCTCGTTCCTCTGGCGTTCGGTTGCCGATGAAGCGGCGCTGGCAAAATTGCCGGAGGAAGAGCGTTACGGCTCGGAAAAGACCGCCACTGACGTGTTCCATCGCCTCGCTGGCACTTGGACCTATTGGGGTTGGAAGGGCAAGTATTTCAATTCCGAAAACGACGCTTTGGCATTCTATGAAGAACTCTGCTCGATGCTCGCGCGCCAGATCGCGGCGCCCAATTCGCCGCAATGGTTCAACACCGGCCTGCATTGGGCCTATGGCATTGATGGCCCCAGCCAGGGTCATTTCTACGTCGACTACCAGACCGGCAAGCTGACCGCTTCTAAGTCTTCTTACGAACACCCACAGCCGCACGCCTGCTTCATCCAGTCGGTCGCTGACGATCTCGTCAACGAAGGCGGTATTATGGATCTTTGGGTGCGTGAAGCGCGCCTGTTCAAATATGGCTCCGGCACGGGTTCGAACTTCTCGAAACTGCGTGGAGAGAGTGAAAAGCTTTCGGGCGGCGGCAAGTCGTCGGGCCTGATGTCCTTCCTGAAGATCGGTGACCGTGCAGCGGGCGCCATCAAGTCGGGCGGCACGACGCGACGCGCGGCCAAGATGGTCGTTGTTGATGCCGACCATCCCGATATCGAAGCCTATATCGGCTGGAAGGTGAAGGAAGAAGAGAAGGTTGCCTCTCTCGTCGCTGGTTCCAAGATCGTCAAGAAGCACATGAAGGCCATTCTCAAGGCCGCCGTGAATTGCGAAGGCGATGGCGATGATTGCTACAATCCGGAAAAGAATCCGGCGTTGAAAAAGGCCATTAAAATGGCCCGCCGCGATGCTGTGCCGGATTCCTATATCAAGCGCGTCATCCAGTTCGCCAAGCAGGGCTACACAGACATCCAGTTCGACACATATGACACAGACTGGGATTCGGAAGCCTATCTCACCGTTGCTGGCCAGAACTCGAACAATTCGGTGCGTGTCACCGATGACTTCCTGCGCGCTGTCGAAAACGATACCGACTGGAACTTGAACCGTCGCATCGACGGCAAGGTTCACAAGACGCTCAAGGCGAAAGATCTTTGGGAAAAGATCGGCTATGCCGCTTGGGCCTCCGCCGACCCCGGCCTGCAATATGACACGACCATCAACGACTGGCACACATGCCCGGAATCCGGCCGCATCAATGCGTCCAATCCGTGCTCGGAATACATGTTCCTCGACGATACGGCGTGCAATCTCGCATCGCTAAATCTACTCACTTTCCGCGATCCCAAGACAGGCGAATTCGACATTGTCGCTTACGAACATGCTGTTCGTTTATGGACTGTTGTGCTCGAAATCTCGGTACTGATGGCGCAATTCCCATCAAAGGAAATTGCACAGCTCTCTTTTGAGTATCGCACACTGGGTTTGGGCTATGCCAATGTCGGCGGCCTCTTGATGTCATCTGGCATCAGCTATGACTCGGACGAAGGCCGTGCGATCTGCGGCGCCTTGTCCGCGATCATGACGGGTATCTGCTATGCGACCTCCGCCGAAATGGCGAAGGAACATGGACCCTTCCCCGGCCACAAGCCGAACAAGGACCATATGCTGCGCGTTATCCGCAATCATCGCCGCGCCGCACATGCGCTGTCTGACGGTTACGAAGCCCTCTCCATCGCACCAGTACCGCTCGATCATGCCACGCTGAATGGCATGAAGCAGAATGGCAAGGTTTTCGTTGAACACGCCAAGCATGCCTGGGATCAGGCGCTGGCGCTGGGCGAAAAGCATGGCTATCGCAATGCGCAGACCACCGTTGTTGCCCCGACCGGCACAATCGGCCTCGTCATGGATTGCGACACGACAGGTATCGAGCCCGACTTCGCGCTGGTGAAGTTCAAGAAGCTCGCGGGTGGTGGTTATTTCAAGATCATCAACCGTGCAGTTCCTGAAGCTTTGCGAGCACTCGGCTATAGCGAAGCACAGCTGGCTGAAATTGAAGCCCATGCGGTGGGCCACGCCTCCATGCGTCAGTCACCGGGTGTGAACCACTCGACGCTGCGCGCCAAGGGCTTCTCTGACGAAAAGCTCGAACAGCTGGAGACTACACTCGCCAGCGCATTCGACATCAAGTTCGTCTTCAACAAATGGGCACTGGGTGCGGACTTCCTCACCGGAGCGCTGAAGGTTCCGGCTGAAAAGCTCGACGATCCGTCGTTCGAGCTGCTGCCCTTCCTCGGCTTCACCAAGACAGAAATCGAAATGGCCAACACGCATGTGTGTGGTGCGATGACGCTGGAAGGCGCACCGCATCTCAAGGTCGAGCATTACAATGTCTTCGATTGCGCCAACCCCTGCGGTCGTACGGGAAAGCGTTATCTTTCAGTCGACAGCCACATTCGCATGATGGCGGCGGCGCAACCCTTCATCACGGGTGCGATCTCCAAGACGATCAACATGCCCAATGATGCCACGGTTGAGGATTGCAAAGAAGCCTACATGCTCTCCTGGCGCCTCGCGCTGAAGGCCAATGCACTCTACCGCGATGGCTCCAAGCTCTCGCAGCCGCTCAACTCGCAGCTCATCGCCGATGAGGATGATGAAGATGATGAGGTGATGGACACGATTGCAACCCTGCCTGCCTCGGCTCGCGCCTCGGCTGTGGCTGAAAAGATCGTGGAGCGTATTGTGGAACGTGTGGAGCGCACGCGCGAGCGTGAGCGCCTGCCCGATCGCCGCAAGGGTTACACCCAGAAGGCGGTTGTGGGTGGCCACAAGGTCTATCTGCGCACCGGTGAATATCAGGATGGTCGCATCGGCGAGATCTTCATCGATATGCATAAGGAAGGCGCTGCCTTCCGCTCATTGATGAACAATTTTGCCATTGCCATCTCGGTTGGTCTGCAATATGGCGTGCCGCTCGATGAATATGTGGACGCATTCACCTTCACCCGCTTCGAGCCAGCCGGCTTCGTGCAGGGCAATGACGCGATCAAGAATGCGACGTCGATCCTCGACTATGTGTTCCGTGAACTCGCCATTTCCTACCTTGGCCGCAATGATCTGGCCCATGTCGACCCCTCCGATATCGGCGCGACCGCGATCGGCAAGGGCGAAGACCAGAGCCGCGCACCGGCCAACAACACACAGCAATACGTCTCGCGCGGCTTCGTACGGTCCAAGGCTGACAAGCTGATGGTTTTACAGGGCGGCGTGGACATGTTGGCGACTGCTGGCGCCACGGCTTTGAAAAACGAAGTGAGCTTCCGCGAAGCAGTGACGACCATCACGACGGAACTGGAAACGCTGGATTGGCAGGCACCTGCCGCGAAAGCATCGGGCCCCTCGGTCGCTGACAAGCGCGCTGAAGCTCGCATGAAGGGTTATGTCGGCGAAAGCTGCCCTGAATGTGCGAATTTCACGCTGGTGCGCAACGGCACATGCTTGAAGTGCGACACATGTGGATCGACAACCGGTTGCTCGTGAATTGATAAATCTGACATGAACGAAAACGGCGGGGCAAAAACCTCGCCGTTTTTTTTTGCGCGCCACTCTGTCCCGTCATTGCTTCGCTCCGCACGCGATGACGGTGAAATGCGCGATTTACTTGGCGCTACCTCTGCGGCAGCCAAAACTGGCTATGAGCTAGAAAAAAATCAACCACTTGAAAAACAAACAAAAAACACTGTCGTTAATAACATCTTAAGTCTGAAGTGGACTTTACGGCAGGCATCAAGCTTTCATTAGGCCGTGAGAGAGAGAAATAGGACTTCAGGTTTTTACATTTCAAAAACTTGGCTGCGCTGTTTCAAACCCTCGACAAAGATTGTTTCAGATGCGGATTTTTAAAGGATTTTCAAAATGATCTCTTTCAAAAATTTTTTAGCCAATGAATCAGGTTCGACAGCTGTCGAATACGGGCTCATCATCGCCCTCATCGCGGCTGTTTCCATCGCTACCATCAAGTCAGTGGGGTCACATCTGGCGCTGCACTGGACGCGCATCGATAGCGTGATTCCCTACACAGTGCCCGGTCCTGGCAATGCAGGTTCTGGTACTGCTACATCGGGTACGGCTCCTTGATCCTTAAATTGAACATCTGAAACATTCTGTCCGCAACAGAGCCGGAGGCGGAGAGTGCCTCCGGTCCGGCAGGCCAAGTTTCAGACGAAAACGACCGAGGCGATCATGCGTGCATTTCTAAAAAATGAAGATGGTTCCACGGCTGTAGAATACGGGCTGATCATTGCTCTGATTGCAGCTGTTTCCATCGCAACAGTACGGTCTGTTGGCGAACATCTGGCGCTCCACTGGACGCGGCTCGACAATGTCATTCCCTATACAGTTCCAGGCCCTGGCAATGCAGGTTCTGGCACAGCAACATCGGGCACTGCTCCGTAAATCCTCAGTGCAATATCTGGCTAAGGAATAGCTTTGTACGCTCATGCTGCGGATTTGAAAAAAACGCTTCGGGAGCATTGGCTTCGACGATTTGGCCCTGATCCATAAAGATCACGCGGTCAGCGACCTGTCGCGCAAAACCCATTTCATGGGTTACGCAGAGCATCGTCATACCCTCTTGTGCGAGCGACACCATTGTGTCGAGCACTTCTTTGACCATTTCCGGATCAAGAGCGGATGTGGGCTCATCAAACAGCATGATCTTCGGGCTCATACACAAGGAGCGGGCAATCGCCACGCGCTGCTGTTGGCCGCCTGACAATTGGCCGGGAAATTTATGCGCCTGCTCGGGGATTTTTACCCGCGTCAGATAATGCATGGCAATTTCTTCAGCATCCTTCTTCTTCATTTTGCGCACCCAGATCGGGGCCAATGTACAATTTTCAAGAATGGTCAGATGCGGAAACAGATTGAAATGCTGGAACACCATGCCGACATCGCGGCGCACTTCATCAATGCGCTTGAGATCATCCGTCAGTTCGGTGCCATCGACGACGATGCGACCCTGTTGATGTTCTTCTAAACGGTTGATGCAGCGGATCATTGTCGATTTGCCCGAGCCTGATGGCCCGCAAATGACAAGTTTCTCACCTCGCTTCACAGTCAGGTTGATATCGCGCAGCACATGGAACTGACCGTACCATTTATTCATGGCGGCGATTTCAATCGCGATCTCATTCATGTCGACACATCCCTAGCGGCGGCGCCCGGCATTCAGTCGCTCTTCCATCATTTGGGAATAGCGCGACATGCCGAAGCAGAAAAGGAAATAGAAAGCAGCAGCGAAAGCATAGACAGTGGGCGACACTGTTGGTCCCGACCAGACCGGATCAATGCGCGCCGCATCAATGGCGCGCAGAAAATCGAAAATGCCGACAATGGCGACCAGCGTCGTGTCTTTGAACAGAGAGATGAAAATGTTCACGATGCCGGGGATCACCAGAGTCAAAGCCTGCGGCAAAATGATGAGCCGCATCCGCTGCCAGTAAGACAGACCCAGGGCCATAGCGCCCTCGCTCTGGCCTTTGGGGATCGCCTGCAAGCCGCCGCGCACTTCTTCCGCCATATAGGCTGCTGCAAAAAGCGCAAAGCCGATGATCGGGCGCATGAGACGATCAGGCGACCAATTGTCCGGCACAAACAGCGGCAGCATGGTGTTGGCCATGAACAGCACGGTGATGAAGGGAACCCCACGCACGAATTCAATATAGAGAATAGAGAAGAAGCGCACTGCGGGAAGTTCAGATCGCCGCCCCAATGCCAGCAAGACACCGGCTGGCAGCGAAAAGACAATGCCGACAGTGGCTACCAATAAGCTCAGGAAGATACCGCCCCATAAATTCGTATCAACCTGCATGAGGCCCAGTACCGCCGAGCCTTTCAGCAGATAGACGGAAATGATCGGGAAAATAAAAAAGTAAAAAATACCAACCCACAGCGTGCGCAGTTTCGACCATTCCAGCACACTGGCTAGCGTCACACCAAAGGCCAGAATACCAAGCTCCACACCCGGCTCCCGCATCACGGCCGCAGGACCTGGCATCATCAGGAAGATGAAGAGCGGAATCCCAAACAGAAAGGCAAACAACGCGCCCTTACTCTTTTGGCCATCCGGCCACAACAGTCGCGCGCTCAGGACGGTACCGATCATCAGCACAAGATCGACCCGCCAATGTTCCGAGCCCGGATAAGAGCCATAGCGAAAGAAATCAAGCTTGCGATCTACAAAAGCCCAGCAGGCCCCTGTGCCTAGTACGCGGCAGGCCGCGCCATCATCGGCTATCCAGATCGCATCGAGAATGAAGAAGCGAATGAGATCGGGCAGCACCCAACCAATCAGCGCGATAAACGCCAGCGCCAGTGGTCCAGACACCCAGCCTGAAAAAATATGTTCGCGCAGCCAGCCCCATGCGCCGCCCACCCGCTCGGGCGGTGGCATAAGGGGCGCATCATCCCGTCGCAGATAGAGGCTCATGTCAGCGCTCCACCAAGGCCATGCGGCGGTTATAGACATTCATGATCATGGCCGTGATCAGCGAGATGACCAGATAGACAGCCATGGTGATGGCGATTACCTGCACAGCCGCACCTGTCTGGTTCAGCACAGTGCCTGCAAAGACTTGCACGAGATCAGGATAGCCAATGAACACGGCGAGAGATGAGTTTTTGGTCAATGCCAGAAACTGGTTAGTCAATGGCGGCAAAATCACACGCAAGGCTTGCGGTACGACGACAAGTTTAAGTGTGTGTGTCCGCGAAAGTCCCAAGGATTGGGCCGCCTCGGTCTGGCCGTGCGAGACAGATAAAATGCCTGCCCGCACAATCTCCGCAATGAATGCAGCAGTATAGACAGACAGGCCAACAACAAGCGCCACAAACTCCGGCAACACGCGCATGCCGCCCACAAAATTGAACCCGCGCAGGACGGGTGTATCAAAAGAAATGGGTTGGCCTGCCAGTAGATAGGCGAGGATCGGCGGCATCAAGATCAACGCGGCTGAGACACGAGCTATGGGCAAAATCTCGCCGCTCTCAAACTGTCGCCGCTTCGCATAGAGCTTGAACGCGAAACTCGCTGCAATGCCCAGCGCAGCAGCTATCAAAATAAAGCCCGAGCCTGGTGCAAATTGGGGGTCGGGCACTACAAGGCCACGGTTATTGAAATAAATCCCTGCCCCGAAGGAAATGCTGTCGCGCGGATTGGGCAGCGGTTTCAAAACTGCATTATAGATAAACAGCAATTGCAACAGCAGCGGCGTGTTGCGCATGACTTCCACATAGATAGAGGCAAGCTTCGAGACGACGAAATTTTTCGATAGGCGAGCAATGCCGATGAAAAATCCAAGAAAGGTCGCAAGAAATACGCCAATGGCCGCCACCAGCAAAGTGTTGAGCAAGCCTACCATAAAGGCACGGCCGTAGGTCGACGTCGCCGAATAGGTGATCAAGGTCTGGTTGATATCAAAAGAGGCAACTCGATCCCAGAAAGAGAAATCGGTTGGAATGCCACGCGCACGCATATTGGTGGCAGCGTTGACGATGGCTTCATAAGACAGGAAGCCAACGATCAGAATAAGAATCGCCTGCCAGAGAAAACCACGCAGACGAGGGTTGTAGAAAAGTGAGGTCGACGGTCTTTCGCGCGCGACATCAAGGCTCATACAAATGCCTCGTAATGCCATTCAAAACACAAGACCATTTTTACACATCCATGAAACGGAACGGGGCGCCCGAAAAGCGCCCCGACCTTGAAGCTTCAGCGCACCGGCGGAGCGTATTGAATGCCACCGGACGACCAAAGCGCATTCATGCCACGTTTGATCTTGAGCGGCGAGCCCTCGCCAACATTGCGGTTAAACGCTTCGCCGTAATTGCCGACATGCTTCACAATGCGATAGGCCCAGTCTTTCGAAAGGCCAAGGCCCTTGCCAAAATCGCCTTCAACGCCGAGCAAGCGCTTGATCTCGGGGTTGGGGCTCTTCAACATCTCATCCACATTGGCCTTGGTCACGCCGAGTTCTTCGGCATTGATCATGGCGTAATGGGTCCACTTCACGAGATTGAACCATTGGTCATCGCCTTGGCGAACGGCTGGCCCCAGCGGCTCTTTGGAAATGATTTCCGGCAAAACGCTATGCTCATCCGGATTAACCAACTTCAGCCGCGATCCATAAAGGCCCGAAGCATCGGTGGTGTAGGCATCGCAGCGGCCGGAATCATAAGCCTTCACCGCTTCGTTGATATCGGCGAAAGCAACGGCCTCATATTTCATGCCCTTGGTGCGGAAGAAATCCGCCATGTTCAGTTCGGTGGTCGTGCCCTGCTGCACGCAGACAGAGGCGCCATTAAGTTCAAGCGCAGAAGCAATATTGAGCTTCTTGCGAACCATGAAGCCTTGGCCGTCATAGTAATTCACACCAACCCAGAGCAGACCCAGTTCCGCTTCGCGCGATTGCGTCCAGGTGCCATTGCGCGCGAGCACGTCGATCTCGCCAGATTGCAGCGCCGTGAAGCGATCCTTGGCGGAGAGCGGAATATATTTCACTTTGGTCGGATCATTGAAAATGGCAGAGGCAATGCCACGGCAGAGATCGACATCGAGGCCCGTCCAATTGCCCTTGTCATCAGGCAGACCAAAGCCCGCGAGACCCGTATTGGTGCCGCAGGTCAAAGCGCCCTTCTGTTTGATGAGGTCGAGCGTTTTCGAGCCCGCCTGTGCAGACGCACCCTGCGTCATGAGCGCCAATGAGGCGGCGGCAAGAAAAGTGGCGGCAATGGATTTCATGTAGAACAACTCCCGATCAAGCCCCGAGGGGTTTCTCTTCTCCGGCGGCGGCCCTTATAGTGCGAAGCAGCCGCGGTTGAGCCTATCACAGGCGAGTTTCGGACAGGGGTCAAGAGAGGATTCGGGCGGTTCAAAATGGCCAAATTAAGCGACAAAACCCGCAAGCACTTGAAAACGCGAACGCGGGCAGTGATTGCCGGGCGCGAGCCCGATGAACAATTCGGTTTTGTGAACACACCGATCTACAGAGGGTCCACAGTTCTTTACCCCGATGTCGCGGCTTTGACTGGCCCACGACCCCGTTTCTCCTATGGCACCAAGGGGACACCTACCACGGAGGCTCTGGAGCGCGCTTGGACGGAAATGGCTGGTGCGGGCGCCGCTGGCACCGTGCTCGCCCCTACGGGACTTGCGGCTATCTCGCTGGCACTGATGACCGCGCTGAAAGCGGGCGATCATCTGCTCGTCACTGACAGCGCCTACCAGCCGACCCGCATTTTTTGCAACAGCGTGCTGAAACGGATGGGGATCGAGACGCAATATTACGACCCGCTGATCGGCGCGGACATTACACGCCTGTTTCGCCCCAATACGACGACCATTCTGGTCGAGGCGCCGGGTTCACAAAGTTTCGAGATGCAGGACATTCCAGCGATTGCAGCGGCCGCAAAGGCGCACAATATTTGCACGATCATGGACAATACCTGGGCCACACCTTTGTTCTTCCCCCCCCATGAACGCGGCGTTGATCTGGCGGTCGAAGCGGGCACCAAATATCTTTCCGGCCATTCCGATCTGATGTTGGGTCTGGTCTCGGCCAATGAGATTTGGTTCAAACGTCTGCGCGCAACCTTTGATGCCTTTGCCATGTGCGCGGGGCCGGAAGATTGTTTTCTTGCTTTGCGCGGCCTGCGCACAATGGAACTGCGTCTGCGCGAAGCAGAGAAACAGGGGCTCGCTTTGGCCCATTGGTTCAAGACACGACCTGAGGTGAAGCAGGTGCTTCACCCTGCCCTGCCCGATGCGCCGGGTCATGACATCTGGAAGCGCGACTTTCTGGGTGCCTCCGGATTGTTCTCGATCATTCTGCATCCGGTGAGCGAGACCGCGGTCGCGGCCATGCTTGATGGGCTCGAGCTGTTTGGCATGGGCTATTCATGGGGCGGATATGAAAGCCTCGTCATTCCGTTTGATTGCGCGTCCTATCGCACAGCAAAAAAATGGAATCCGGGCGGACCAGCTTTGCGCTTTCAAGTGGGACTGGAAGATGTCAGCGATCTGATCGCAGATCTGGAAGCGGGCTTCGCGCGGCTCAAGGCTGCGACATAACCCTCTCCCAAAGGGAGAGGGTCGATGCGGAGCATCGGGGTGAGGGGTTACTCAATCCGCAAGAATGTAACCCCTCATCCGGCCGCATCCGCGGCCACCTTCTCCCTCAGGGAGAAGGTTTGCGCCCCGTCAAATCCGGTCCGGGAATTTGATGATGAAGCCATCCTTGTTCGGCATTTTCACCTGCGGCAGACTTTTAGCGTCCATCACCGTACCTGGCGGGATAAGTTTGTTGCCTTCAAGGATGAATGCAGTCAGCGCATAGACTTCATCATCGCTCAGCGTGCGTGGCGCGTTCCATGGCATGGCGCGGCGGATAAAATCAAAAACGGTCGTTGGATTGCTCCAGAAATTCTTGATCGTCTTCGTTGCTTCAATGCCGCGACCAGCGAGGGGAATGTCGGTGATCACTGCGCCATTCGATCCGCCAGTCCCCCCTTCACCATGACAGGCGATGCAGCCTTTTTCCGAAAACAGCTTAGCACCAAGAGCGGCCGTGCCTGAGCCCGCCGGCAGATTGGTTCCATCCGGCAGGATGGTAATATCCCACGGCTTAATATCGGCTTCCGTGATGGGCTGACCCAAGCCAACTTTGCTGCCAAGGCCATTCTTGTCATCAGCCATGGCACCCGTAGAAAGGGCAACTGTGATGCAGGCTGCGAAAGAGATTTTCTCAAGCATAGACATGGCTGATCTCTCCCTTGGCATTGATGCCCCATGACGTCAGACTGTTGTAATGCTGGTTCGGGAACCCGAATGGATTGGTCACCGGCTTTTGCGTCACGCCGCGCTCGCGCACAAATTCATCGCGCGTGGGCTGGATATTTCCACCATCATCCACCGCGCGACTGGAGAGCACCGCAGGCTGACCGTTCCATCGCCAAGGTATGGTGAAGCGCGTGAAAGCCTTGTGCATGGTCGGGCCTTGCACGGCTGCATCCGCCCAAGTCCTGCCACCATCGGCCGTCACTTGCACACGCTCAATGCGGCCTGCACCTGAATAGGCAATGCCCGAGATTTCATAATAGCCCGGCTCATTCAGCTTCATGCCGAAAGACGGATGGGTGATGAAGCTCTTCACTTCATTAACGAAAAAAAAGCGATAGGCCTTTGCATCAGGCAGAAGCGGCGAGTAATTGCGCGCCTCATAATAGGTAAGTGCAGGCTGATCGACGATTTTGATGCGCCGAACATATTTGATGTTCATATTGCCTTCCCAACCGGGAAGCAGCAGACGCACCGGATAGCCCTGCTCGGCCATCAAGCGCTCGCCATTCTGGAAGAGCACAAGGATGGCATCATCCAGCGCTTTCTTGAGCGGCACAGACCGCGTGATCGCGGCCGTATCAGCGCCCTCGACCAGCATCCATTTAGCCTTGGGGTCTATGCCCACTTCATCGAGCACGGCCGATAGCGGCACGCCCGTCCATTCCGCATTGGAGACGAGACCATGCAACGATTGCAGATTGGCCTGCACGGGTTCGTTGGAGAAAAGTGCCGCCGAATTGCCGCCGCATTCAATAAAAGTCTGGCGCGTCACCATGGGATAGCGCATCAGACGATCCATCGAGAGCACGATGGGCTGTTTCACCATGCCATGAATGACGAGCTTGTGCTGTTCCGGATCAATATCGGGAATACCATTGTGCAGAATGGTAAAATGCAAATGGTTCGGCGTTATCTGGCCGTTCAGCAAATGATGTGGCGTGCGCGCATGTTGGGTACGCGGCTCACCCTTCGGATTGGTGAGAATGCGCGCCGTATCTTTTTCATGCTTCGTTCGCCGCCCCATGGCTTCAACAGTCGTGCCTTGATAGCGGCTCCATTCGGGCTCTTTCAACGGTTCAGCGGATGCGCCATGCGTGGCAACGAGCGTGCTGGCTGCCCCAGCCATAGCCACGCCGCCACGCAGCAGAAGACGGCGGCTCAGCAAGCCATTGCCTGCAACCTCGTCGAGGGCGGTGATGTCATTTTTCTTGGTCATGAAAATCTCCCGATCAAGGTTCGAGCGAGCCCAGATAGGCCGCCATATTGAGCATGTCATCGACCGAGAGTTTGGCGACGATGGTTTTCATCGGCTCAACACTTTTACCAGCGCGATCACCGTTCTGGATCATGAAAAGCTGACGCACGATGTAGGTCGGTGTGCGGCCAGCAAGACCGGGCAAATCTTTCGTGCCCTTGTTGCCCTCGCCATGGCATGAGGAACAGGCCTGCGCACCGCCCGCCTCGACCAGCGCTTTGCCCTTCGCGACAGAGCCCTTGGGTACAAAGGCTACAAAGCCTGACCCCGGATCCCGATTGAACAGCCGGTTCTCATCCTCGCCCACTTCAATGATGCGATAAGCCAGCGGCTCGAACACATGGTCAGGATGAATGGCGCGCTTGTTGCCCGCCGCGACATAGGTTTTTAAAACTGTGTCAGTCTCGATCACGCGGATCCAAGGGCGCGGCTTCAATGAGGCAAAATAATCAGCCGCCGCTTTATTCTCTTCCGGCGTGATGGCCTTGGCAATGGCCAGCATCGAGCCCGAGCCCTTGCGCGCGCCGGTCTTATAATCCTCGACCTGCTGCATGAGATAGGCGGCCGGCATGCCAGCCATATTGGCGCTCTCAGTATGGCCTGTGCCGGTCGGCAAATGGCAGGCAATGCAGGCGCGGATTTCCGGCGCGCGCCCATTGGATGCGACTTGCGGCATGGCCGGATGCTGATCGGGATACCAATCGGGCGGATTATAGAGATCTTCAATCTGCGCACGCGTGTAAGTGCGGCTTGAGCCTGGTGCCGACTTCGGCTTGCCATCATCGGGTACCATGGCCGGCTGGACTTTATCAGTGACTGGAAAAGCCCAATCGGGCTTGTCAGCGGCCAAAGCCGCGCTGCTGGCGCAAAGCGCCAAGGCCCCCAGAACGCCCAAGGCGATCCTACCCATGCATTTCTCCCCCAGAATCAGCTCTGTTTTTGACGAGCCGTTGAAGCCAAGCTTTTCATGCCTTGGTGAGCCCTTCAAGATGGGATGAGAGGAAGCACTGCACCAAAAGCCTTCGTCTTTAGCAGGGGGCGACGCTTGCCAAATCAGTCCTCATGAAGGAGTTTAGCGGCCCGTTCGAGCCTCAAATGTCGGGCATGTTCGGGCAAGCTCTCGCTCTTTTAGGATTTCACGCGTGCCCACCTCTTCCGATCTGACGCGCCGCACATTGATGGCCGCCCTTGCCTCGGCCATGGCCGCGAGTCAGGCCTCGGCCCAGACCAAGCCCGCCAATGGACAGCCTGCGACCGCTGCGCCGCGCGCCGATACGCCGCGCTTTACTTATGAAGATGTGGTGCTGCGCGCGCGCGCACTCTCCGAGCGTGCCTTTGAACCGCGCGTAACGAAACTGCCGCCCGAAATTGAAGCGCTTGATTGGGACAATTGGCAGCCGATCCGTTTTCGTGATGATCCCGACCCTATTCAAGACCCAAACAAGCGCGTGCATCTGGGGCTCTTCCATCTCGGCCATTTGTTCAAGACCGAAGTGAGGATCAATATGGTCGTCGGCGGTGTGGCCAAGCCTTTCGACTACAACCCAAAAAATTTCGAATATCGCAATCCGGACTTCGGCAAGAATCTGCCGAGCGATCTCGGCTATGCCGGGTTCAAAATCAACTACCCGCTGAATACCGCACGCACATTCGATGAGCTGATCAGCTTTGTCGGCGTCAGCTATTTCCGTTTTCTGGGTCGTGACCAAAAATATGGCTTATCAGCGCGCGGGCTCTCTATTGGCACCGGCAAACTCGACAACAACGAAGAATTCCCCTTCTTCAAGGAGTTCTGGATCGAGCAGCCCGCACTGGGCTCTGACAAGATCACGCTTTATGCGCTGCTCGATTCACCCTCACTCGCGGGCGCCTATCAATTCGATATTTTCCCGCAAAACGAAACGGCCATCAATCTCACTGTGTCGATCTTCCCGCGGGTGCCGGTCGAGCGCATTGGGCTGGCGCCGCTCACCTCCATGTATCTTATGGGCGAGAATGATCGCCACATGAACGACCGCAACAAATATGATGAATTCCGCCCCGAACTGCATGATAGCGATGGCTTGCTCATCAATACAGAAAAAGGCGGCTGGATTTGGCGCCCACTCAAAAATCCCCAAATACAGGAAGTGCAGCATTTCTCTGTTGCCGGCCTTAAAGGTTTCGGCCTCATGCAGCGCGATCGCAACACGCAGCATTATTCCGATGTGGAACTCGCTTACGAAGAACGCCCCTCCTATTGGATCGAGCCCTCGCATGATTGGGGGAATGGCCGGATTGAATTGATTGAGCTGGCTACGAAAGACGAGACAGCCGACAATATCATCTGCTCTTTCCTGCCCGATACCATCTTGGAGCCCGGCAAACGCTTCACCTTCGGCTATCGCATACGCTCGATGCATGATGGTCTGTCGCTGCATAAACTGGGCTATGCACGCGATACCTATTCCGCACCGCCAGGCGCATTGGGAGCGGGCGAAAAAGCAGCCACCGATTCACGCCGCTACATCGTTGATTTCATCGGTGGTGATCTCGCTTACTATCTGAAGTATCCGGATCTCGTGAAGATCGTGGCGTCGGCACAAAAGGCGCAGATGCAACGTTTCTTCCTTGTTCCATATCCGAAGATCAACGGCTTTCGTGTGATGCTCGACGTGCAGCACGAATTGGAAACCGTTGGCACAATGCAATGTTTACTGCAGGTCGATGGCAAGCCCATCACGGAAAGCTGGCATTACGCCTTCCGTATTTATCACCTCTGACCGTCATTACGAGCGACGTGAAGCAATCCACAAGCCTCACGCGCGGTCTCTGGGTTGCCGCGTCGGGCTCCGCCCTCCTCGCAATGACGATTGATGCTGCGCATCATTCGTCAGCTCTTGGCCTCTTGCGTCACATCCTTCAATGACCAGCGCAACATGTCGATTTCGTGCTGGGCAAGCTTGAAGTCATAGCCTTCCGTCTTGCGGCGGAAATCTTCGGCCTCTTCTTTGCCGACATCGCTCGTCACTTGTGTGGTGAAACGCACCCAGCCATCCGCCACGTCGCCAATCGCCGTATAGCTGATCGTATACCCCTTCCATGAGGTCACGATCATCTGGCGGGCACCGTCTTTTGCATTACCTTCTGCCTTGCGCACATCCTGGAAGGAAATCGGATCGACCATAAAGCCAAGCCGCATCAGTTTCGAACCATCACCCGCACGACCCTCGGGGGCATTGGCGAGGGTGATATCATCGCCCTTCTTCTCGGCCTTGGTGATGATCTCATCGAGACCGCCGCCCTTGATGGCGATGCCCGCCAGACTATCGCGCTGAATATTGATAAAATTGATCTCATACCAAGCCGCATGGGGCACAGGCACGCGCATCTGCCCGCGCACGAGCCATGCCTGTTGCTGCTCGGGCAATTTAACGAAAGTGCCCCCACGTGCGCCACCCACCGTCGCATCGCTATTGCCCACTGTCAGAGCGACCAGAACATTGCCCTTCCCGTCGCGGAACGACATTTCGCGACCAACCGCTTCAGGTGCTGCACCGGGCTCCGCCAGACCAAGATCGGCCATGCGCGCGGAATCGGCGGTTTTTGTTTCTTCGAAGTTCAGCAACGTGGCGCTGCCTACCAGATCGCGAAACGCATCCGGCTTAACCGGATAGCCGCTTTCCTTGTTGTAAAATCCATCCTCACGACGCTCGACCGTGAAGGAGCGTTCGAAATCGCGGATAGTGATGCTCATCACATCATTGGCTTTCTGCACCAATCCGGGGAAGAGCACTTGCCCGCGCTTGTCAGAAGCAAAGCCTTGCGGGCCCGATCGAAGGCTGAGTGCTGCCCCAGCAACACCCAAAGCGGCGAGAGAGGCGAGAATGCCGATCTGTTTCATATGCATCGGTTCACTCCTCAGGAGTCTATGCGCGGCAAAGCACGGCGGCTTTTGCGGAAGGCAAAGAGCAGCGCTAAAAATCCGACCAAGATAGGCACTCCAGCCACGTTCACTGCGATCACTACATTTTTGATCCAGTCGACATCTTTGCGCAGTTCAAACTGCACTGCCCGCAATTCCTCGCGGGTCGCCAAAACATCTGTTTTGAATTTTTCAATTGTCTTAACCTGTTCAGGGGTGAGCACTTCCGTGCCCTTCTGGCCGCCTCGCGCCAGCTCCTGCAGTTTCTGTTCGGCATCCTTCAGCTTTTCCTGAAGCGACTGCTCCTTGGCGCGATAGCGCTGGTTGGCATCCTGCTCCTTCTGCTGGATCAACTCGAATGGACGCCATGACACGCCACGCCCGCGCAAATCCGCCAGCGCCACACCGCCTGCCATTTGCTCAATGGCATTGACGACGAAGTCCCCATTATTGGCGAAAGCCTGCGCCACTTCCGAGCCCAGCATGTTGCGACGCTGAACCCAATTGCGATCCATCAACATGTCGGCGTCGCCCACGAGAATGACATTGGCCGGCTTACTGTTGCGCGCCAAAACCTCGCCCTTGGGTGTGACGCCTTCGGGAGCTTTCGGGTAAGCACTCTCAAGTGTACCGTTGAGACGAGCCGCAATAACGGGTGGCGACATAGGCGGCTCGATTTTCACCAGAAGCGCACGCAGATCTGCCGTGCGGTCTTTCAATTGCTCGACCGGCATCAGTCCGGCCTTGCGCGAAGCGGTGACGAGCGGGCGCAGGCTCACGCCAGCTTTCGCGCTTTCGAAAGAACCAGAGGTTGTCAGAACCATCGCCGAGAGCTGGGCGAGGATTGCATCATCCTTACGCAGACCCTCATCATGAACGGCGATCCAGGGCAGATTGCTCATGCTGGCCGGCCGACCATTGATCATGCGCTCCGTCTGCAAAGCAAAGCCCGGATCGGCAATAGCCTTGCTCGCGTCAAAGCGCACACCCCAGGCCGCAAAGAGCTTTTGCAGATCAGACGACGTCTCAGCTGGCGGCTGGCCGCGCGGGCCAATCTGGCTTTCGGCATGCGGATCAACAAAGATAAGCGTCGCACCGCCAGCCATCACCCATTGATCAATCGCGAACAATGTTTTCTCGGAAAGATTCTGCGGCTGTACAACCATGAGGACGCGCGTCTTTCCCGGAAGCTCCGTCACCTCTCCCTGAAGCGGCTGCACATCGAAAAATTGTTTCATCTGCACGAGAACTTGCTGCTCGCGCATGCCCAGCTGCGGATTGCCTTGCAGGTTCATACCATCGAGGAGCACCACAACAGCCTTACCCTTTCGGTCAAGCTCAGCCACCAGTCGCGTCAGATCATATTCGAGATAGGCTTCGCGTTCAGGCGAGAATGAACCAATGGTTGCTTTGCCCGTGGTCGAATTGGTGGCCGCCAAGCCGAAGAACAACCGATCGCCTGTTGAGGATTGAATCGGGCTGATACCAAAAGCCACAGCGCGATCTTCTTCTTCTGAATAGGGCTTGGGATCGATCACCTCGATGATGATCTTGCCTTTAGAGGATGCGACATAAGAATCCAGCATGGCGCGCACGCGCGATGCGAAGGCTGCGATCTGTGGGGCTTCGCGCGTCAGGCCTGAAGACATGAAGAAACGGAAGCGGATCGGCTCAGCGATTTCGCCAAGCATGGATTGCGTGCCTGCCGAGAGCGAATAAAGCTTCTGACTCGTCAAATCGATGCGTGCACCACGAAGGCTATTGGACGCGATAATGTTCACCGCGCCAAAAATAATTGCGCCGAGAAGTGAGGCGATAATGACGAGACGTCCGGTGGTGAAAGTCTTGTTCATGTTCATTCCCTCACGCGGCCTTGCGCGCATCGAGGATCTGGACATTGAGCCAGAGCGCGAAGGCGATGAGCGAGATAAAGAAAACCAGCGCCGAGGCTTCGAAGACGCCATCAGTGATGCGCTGAAAATGCCCAATGAAGGACATGGAGGCGATAACCTGCACGATAACATCGGGCGCCCAAGGCCGTACGGCCGCAAGCACAAGATCAAATCCGGCCATGACAAAGATAAAGCCGGCAATCACCGCGCCGATAAAGGCGAGCACCTGATTTTTCGTGAGCGCTGAAATGCACGAGGCAATCGCCAGAAAAGCGCCCGCCATCAACCAAGCCCCGATATAAGAGGCAAAGATGACGCCATTGTCGGGCGAACCAAGCCAATTGACTGTGATCCACATCGGCATGGTGATGACGAGAGCGAGACCCGCAAATGTAAAAGCGGCAAGCCATTTGGCGAAGACGAATTTCCACGGACTAACGGGCAGCGTCATAAGCAATTCAATCGTGCCCAAGCGACGCTCTTCCGCCCAGAGGCGCATCCCAACAGCAGGCATCAGCACCAACAGCAACCAAGGCTGCCAGGTAAAGAGGGAAGAGAGATCGGCCTGAGCGCGCTCGAAAAAACTCGAAACGAAAAACGTCATACCGGTTGCGACCGCCGCGAAGACAGCGAGAAAAACGGCCGCTAGCGGGGTTGCAAAATAGGCGGCAAATTCACGCCGGAAAATCAGCAAGAGGCTGCGCATTGTGTCAGGCTCCAGCCTGTTCGAGCGTAATATGACGGAAGGCATCTTCCAGCACTGTGGTTTTCACGAGCTGCGTAACAGAAGGATCGCGATGGGGTGCATGCGCGAGAAAATCGGCAGGCGTTCCGTCGGCGAGTAATTTGCCGCGCGCAATCACGATGGCGCGTGTGCAGATGGCTTCCACTTCTTCCAGAATATGCGTGGACACAATGATAGCCTTGGTTGGCGCCAATGTGCGGATAAGCGCGCGCATTTCATGTTTCTGATTGGGATCAAGGCCATCGGTTGGCTCATCGAGGATTAGCACGTCAGGATCATGAACGAGCGCCTGCGCAATACCCACCCGACGCTTGTAGCCTTTCGACAAGGCCTCAATGCGCCGGTTCCAGACTTCTGCCAGATCAATACTCTCGACCAACTCAGCCAAACGGCGCTGGCCCTCCTGCGCGGAGAGGCCACGCATGCTGGCGACAAAGGCGAGAAAGTCGGCGACTGTCATATCAGGATAAGCGGGCGCCCCTTCAGGCAGATAACCTAGGCGGTTGCGCGCGGAAATGGGATCACGCTGGCTATCAAAGCCAGCAACGAAGGCATACCCGGAAGTCGGCTCAAGAAAGCCGGCAATCATTTTCATCGTTGTAGATTTGCCAGCGCCATTAGGCCCCAGAAATCCGACGACTTCTCCGCGTCCGACCGTGAAGGAAACCCCATCCACTGCCCTCACGGGTCCAAAGCTTTTGATCAACGCTCTCGTTTCCACGAGCGCTTGGCCGACAGCCATGATCTTCTCCCTTATGACCCGCTTGAATGGGGTCTTGGTCTCCCCGCCGCTTTCAGATGAAAACGACCAAGCCCATCACTTACGGAGAAATCATGGCTTTTCAAGCCCCTCCGCTCAGAGAGGCAGGATCCGGCGGAAAATACCGTCCCGAACGATGAATTGATGCCAAAGAGCGGCCAGAACATGGAGCCCGACCAGACCAAACAGCCCATAGGCCAGCGCACTATGGATCTCCTCGGCCGGATCGTAGATGGTTTTTGCCGAGGCCATGCCAAAATCCAGCTTGAACAGTCCAAAATCGAAGATTCGGCCATGCCAGACATAAGCAATCACACCGATGATCGGCACTGCCAACATCAGACCGTAGAGCGCCTTATGCGTAAGTTCCGACGAAATAATTACAAGCCGCGACCAAGATACATCAGCGGGGGGCACAGGATTGGTGAGCCTCCATAAAATCCGCAACAGAACGAACCCAAACATGACCAGACCGATGGTCGTGTGAAGATTGATGTAAAACATGCGCGACGCGCGCGGAATGGATTCAAAAATCAGCCCAAGAATTCCAACACCAACCAAGAGCACAGCAATCAACCAATGCAATGTCATAGCGACATGCCCATAACGGGTTTGGCTTGAAAATTCATTCATAGCGAAGCTTCCCTTTTGCCGAAGCATAGCCAAGTGAGCCTGCGGCTCAATGACCTTGATCAAGCGGACGCTTTTATCTCAGCGACTTTTTCAATTGCAGGAGCGTCGCTGCTCAATTGTTCGACGAGGCCGATAGCGGGCCGGAAAACAATGGCGTCGCGGGCCTCTATCATCACCTCCAGCCCGGCCCTGACATTGCGGGCCCGGCGAGCTGCGCGTTGGACAACAGAAAATTTTCCAAAACCGGAAATGAGTACTGCTTCTTTTCGCAAGAGCGCCTCGGTAATGAGATCAAAGAATGCATCTACAAATTCCTTACCGTCGCGGCGCGGTAGGCCTGACGCCCGCGTAACGGCCTCGGCTAAATCATTGCGCGTGATGGTCCTATCCTTACGCGACGACATTGCTTGCTCCCCAAAAACCTGAAAACCTCAATTTTCAGAGAAGCTTAGACTAAAATTACGTAAAAAGTACAGACGCGCGACGGCCCTAGGCGGCACCCACCGAACCGCCTTGGATGACGACCACCTTGGCCCCGGCCAGAACCCGGCGATGCAGGTCGATCACATCATGATTGAACATGCGGATGCAGCCCGAAGACACAGCGGTGCCGATGGTCTCAGGCTCCGCGGTGCCGTGAATGCGGTAATTTGTTTCCGCACCATCGCGCCAGATATAGAGCGCGCGGGCGCCCAAAGGGTTTTCAATGCCACCCGGGATGCCACCAGCCAGAGGCTTGTAGCGCTCCGGCATGGCCGCAATCATATTCGAGGTAGGTGCCCAATGCGGCCAGATAGCCGTGCGACCAATATAGCCGCCGCCCTTGAACTCATAGCCAGCCCGGCCGACGCCACAGCCATAGCGAATGGCCTTACGATCCGGGCGAATAAAATAGACTTGCCGATTGGGGGTATCAACGATGATCGTGCCGGGCGCCTGTTTGCCGGCATAATCGACCGTCTGGCGCAGAAAACGCGGATCAACGTCTTCGAGGTCAATCTCAGGGACAGTGACCCCATTGTCCTCAATTTCACCATAGGGGCCCGCAAGCATCGCAGAAAGGGAGGGGGTCGAAGCCGACGGTCCCTGCCCCGTGGTCGCCGCACAACCAGCAAGGCCAAAGGGCGCTGCGGCCAAAAAGAAGCGGCGGGTCAGGGCAAGCTTGTCGGTCTTCATATGCGCGGGCACCTTGGATCGGGAATATGCCGGAGGCGTAGCAATACCGGCCTGAAGATGCGAGCCTTTTTTGACCCAATCACCACGCTGCACACAAGCCTTCGGCTCCCATGACACAGGTCCAAGAGGGACCAGCCGGCGACATCACGCATGAAGAGACCCAAATCCAACCAAGGGCGGCATGAGACTAGCGACGCATTGACGCGCCCAGCAACGCAGTAGACGCTCGACGTCAAGAGCCTTGGGGAAGGCTTAAAAAAACGATGGGGAGATTCGCTATGCGCCGATTGCCGCACAGGATTGCGGGGGCTACCGCTCTCATTTTCACCAGCTGCCTGGTTGCCTATGCCGAGCCAGTGTTCACCGGCTCGGTCACCGCACCGGAGGGCGCGCTCGAGGGCGTACTCATCAGCGCCAAAAAAGCCGGAACGAATAAAAGTGTCACCGTCGTTTCCAACGACAAGGGCGCCTTTAGCTTCCCTGCCGGACGACTAGATGCAGGAACCTATGAGGTCTCTATTCGCGCCATCGGCTATGATCTCGATGGCCCGAGCAAGATCAGCCTGATTGATGGCATGAAACCCGTGCAGGTGAAACTCGCAAAAACAAAAGATCTCGGCGCGCAAATGTCGAATGCGGAATGGATCATGTCCATACCGGGCGACGAAAAGCTGAAAGATTTCCTGACCGATTGCACCGGCTGCCACACAATGCAACGAGTGGTTGGCACAGATTACAAAGCCGACGATTTCCCTGATATTTTCAAACGTATGGGTACCTATTCACCGGGCTCTACACCGGACGCACCGCAGCCACTTTTGCCAGGCCCCCGTGGCGAGCGTCCGCGCGTCAATGCGCAAATCATCAAGCCCGCATCGGAATTGCTCGCCCGCGCCAATCTCTCGGCCGAGAAGTCTCATTCCTATGCGATGCAGACGCTTCCACGCCCGAAAGGCCGCGCGACCAAAGTGGTGATCACCGAATATGATCTCAACCGCCGCGAAGCACAGCCCCATGATGTGATCATGACCAAGGATGGCATGATCTGGTATTCGGATTTCGGTGCGCAATTCATCGGCTCGCTTGATCCGGCGACAGGCAAAGTGACGGATTATCCCATTCCGACCTTAAAGCCCGACGCGCCGAAGGGCTCGTTGCAGATCGATGCCGACGCAGATGGCAACCTTTGGATTGCCATGATGTATCAGGCAGGCGTCACCAAATTCGACATGAAGACGAAACAGGCAACTGCCTATCCTGTACCAAAGGAATGGCAGACGGGCTCCACACAAGAAAGTATGGTGTCGCCGCAATATTCCAATGTCGATGGCAAGATCTGGACGAACAATCAGGAGACGCACAAGCTTTACCGCGTCGATGTAAAGACCGGCCAATATGAAGATATGGGCGAGCCCAAGGATGCCAATGGCGTTTCCATCAACGGCTATGGTCTTGTCGCGGATCCGAAGAACAATGCCTACATGCTTGAATTCGGCAATACGCGGGTTGGTAAATTTGACGCGGCGGCCAAAATGCTCACCGTCTATCCAACGCCCAGCCTGCGCTCACGCCCACGTCGCGGGATGATAGACGAACAAGGGCGTCTATGGTTTGCAGAATTTGCCGCAAATTCGATCGGAATGTTCGACCCCAAGTCAGGCGCCATGACGGAGTGGAGACTACCCACGCCGTGGAGCAACCCTTATGATGCCGTCTATGGCAAGGGTGAAGCGTGGGCTGGCTCGATGAGCAATGATCAGGTTGCCCGCCTCGACGTCGCCAGCGGCACTTATGTTGAATATCTGCTGCCGCGCCCGACCAATATCCGCCGCACATTCCTAGATACGCGCGGCGCAAAACCGATTCTGTGGATCGGCTCGAACCACGGCGGGTCGATCATCAAGGTGGAACCGCTGGATTAAACTCCATCAAGCTCGAAAACGGGCGATCAAAGCGTGCGTGAAGGCCTTTGTGCCAAGCGTCCCGCCAAGATCGCCCGTCCGTGTGGCGGGATCATCAAGCGTTTCATCAACGGCTCTCTCAATCGCCGCACCAGCATGCGCAAATTCCGAACGGTTGAGGCGAGTGGCCAGCCATGTCAGCAGCATGGCTGACGAGATAATGAATGCGGATGGATTGGCTTTATCCTGTCCAGCAATAGCGGGGGCCGAACCATGTGCCGCTTGCGCCACGCCATGATGCTCACCCGCGTTGAGCGATGCGCCCAAACCCAAACCGCCCGCCAACTCTGCAGCTTCATCCGATAGAATATCGCCAAACATATTGGTTGTGACGATCACATCATAAGGTCTCGGATCGCGCACGAGCAATGCCGCCATAGCATCAACAAGCTGTTCTTCCACGGCCACATCCGGAAAGTCCTTGGCCACCGCACGAACCGCATCGAGAAACAATCCATCCGACACACGCAAAACATTCGCTTTGTGGACGATGCAAACTTTCTTGCGCCGTGTCATCGCCAACTCAAAGGCGGAGCGTGCTATCCGCGTGCTGGCATGGCGTGTCACCTTACGCATCGCCATGGCAAGATCGGGTACCGGCATCAATTCCCCCGCACCCTCATACATGGAGCGATCGGCATAAAAGCCTTCGGTATTTTCGCGCACAATCACCAGATCGAACACATGACGGCTAGGGGCAGGAATGGAGGCACGCGTGCGCGAGGGCCGGATGTTTGCGTAGAGATCAAGCCGCTTGCGTAATTCTCCCGACGGATTAAGCCCGCCCTCACTCACCGGTGGATAGGCATTATGGGAGACTGGCCCCAACAAAATGCCATCAGCAGCACGCGCTTGTTCAAGCACGTGCGCAGGAAATGTCGTTCCCGAGGCTTTGAGTGCCGCAAAACCAATATTGGCATGAGAACATTCAAGCCCCAGCGAAAAGAGCTGGTCGGCTCGACGCAAAACAGCAAGGGTTGCCGCCGAGATTTCTGGCCCAATCCCGTCGCCTTCGAGAACTAGAAATTTTGCCATACCTGCCGCTCCTGCCAAACGCACACTTTGCCTGTAAGGCGGTGCTTAGCGCAAAGAGTGCCTGACGGGAAGAACCTCAAATACCCTTGCGCAGGCTCACCACAAGCTCGGACAATTTATTGATATCGAAATTATTGATAACCGTCTGGCGTCCATTGTTGCCCGTCATCGTCAAAGTCGAGATTTTTCCCATGCGGGTGAGTGCCGCAAGTCCCGATATAGACTTTAAGATTTCAGTGGATGACCCTAAGATACGAATGCCGCCTACAAGATTATTAGCTGCCGCGCTGCTGAATTTTGCATAAGAGGCAGGAGCGTTCGGGGCGTCCGAAATGGTGACTTTGTTCGCACCAATTTTTTCAAGCAACGGGATTGAGCGTACAGCTTGCGCCGCAGTCACATTTACCGTGCCCGCCTCAGTCAGTTGAACCGATTTCACAAAGCCGCTGGTAATGAGCTTATTAAGCTTATCACTGTTCATGATCAGTTGATCGGCAGTACCCTTCACCTTGAGGCCATAAACTTGCGGATAGACCGTCAGACTTTCCACAGTTGCGGGCGGAACATCGATCAGTTCCACACCAAATGACGTCGGACTGTCTTGTAAATGAGTTGCGCCGTTGAACGCTATCGGCGACGCTTCATCGGGATCAGGCCCAGCGCCTGACCACGTAAATTCAAGCGCGTTACCTGTGCGCGTGACGGATAAATCTGAATAATCCGCATTCTTAGCCAAAGCGCTTTTGACAGCATTCAACAAGGCATCCGCCTGCTGATTTGGACTGGAGCCATTGGGCAGAACAAGCGGACCGATGCTAATGCCAGATTTCATTTGGCCCGATGGCGCGATAGCCAATTGCAGCATGTCGCCATTCAAAAACTGCCCGGAGAAGAGGAACTTTTGACTTTTTGTCGAAGCATTATCGGCGCTGGGCTCAAGCGCGACTGGCGCAGCCGGCGTATTGATCGAACCAAGCAGGTTAAAGCCACCTATGAACTGTTGATATGTCAGTTTCGACATGGACTGGGACAGACTTTCAATCTGCGTCGCAGATGCTGGCACACCTTGATTCAGGTTGATCGCCAGAGCGTGATAATTATTGAGAACACGCATGTTCTCCCAATTTTCCGGTGTCAGCAAACTTGCGGAATTCGCATCAATCACGATCTTGCCTGGGTAACGCGCGAGCGTCTTGGATCCAAGTGTTGTTACAACATCAGGCGTCAACGTAACCGGGCTCACCTGTCCATCAATCGTCACCTTCGTTGCGCGATTGGTCTCGATCATGCGTTTGAAACTGGTCAGGACAGTCGGAGTAATATCGGAGGCAACTTTGCCGTCGGATCCAGTGGGTAGATCAAGTGAGAAATTGCTCGTGACATCAAGCAAGATCCGGGCTGATGGATTTTTGAGGTCATCCTGAATCGCCTGATAAGTGGCAGGATCGAGTTTGACCGGCCCATCACTATTGGCACGCACTTCCATCAGCTTGCCGCCACTCTGTGAGGTCAGCAGCGACAGTATTTTTGCGTAGGTAGTCTTTCCCGGCTCTCCCTGGGTGTTTAAATCCGTGATCTCCTTGAGATCGTCCACATAAAGGGTGATCCCCGGCAGATCGGCCGGCGAAAATTTCGGATCAGCCAGTTTTGCCTTGAGTTCGCTGAGCTTAAGCTTGAGGGTGCTGACCAATGCAGTCCGTCCTTCGCTCGACAGCGAGACTTTCACCGACGAGGCCGTCGGGACCAGAGGAGCCACTTGCCCCCCGTCCTTGCTCTTGATCGCCGCCGTCGAGGCCTGCTTCTTTGCCCCTGCTGACGTGCTCAGCGTGGTGACATAGCGGCCCGTGGTCGGGTTATAGACGGTGACACTCATTCCAGATCCCACTTCTGAGACCTAGATCAGCAAATTTTGTGCCTAGTATAAGATATTGTTTTTAAAAAGAAAAAACACTTTATTCCTCGCCGGGCTTCTTCTTTGCCTTGGCGCGGGTACGCAGGTTCGGCACATCCGTGTGGGAGCGCATGAGATCGGATTTGATCTCGTCTAGCTCTTTCTCCAGCGTCGTTTTGGAGCCATCGACGGTGGCCAGCTGGGGACCACTCTCGCTGGCGGGGGTAGCATTGCCGCTCTTCAACTCGAAGATGGTTTGCTGCATCTGGACGCGGTCGCGACGGGCAGCTTCTAGCGCACCCTCGACGAAACTGCGCTCGATCTGCTCCTTGTTGAGCGACTCGGTGAGTTGGTTGATGCGCGCCTGCAGTCCGTTGATGCGCATCTCAGCTTCATTCTCGAACCGAAGAATGGTCGATTGCATACTGTCGATGCGCGAAGCGGCCTGGCGGTTAAGTTCCTCGGCATTCTGCAACTTGGCGAACAATTCCCCGTTGCGCTGGTTGGCAGCGCTGATCGCGCGTTCAGCCTCTTCGGCGCGGCGCTGGGAAATGTTGGCATCCGCAGTAACTTCGCCGAGGCGCGCCTGCGCGCTTTCCAGCTCGCGGCCCTGTTCATTCACGCGCACCTGCTCATCCGAGAGGCGACGGATCTCGTCGCGGCTCTGCACAAGCAACTGTTCGGAGACACGGATGCGTGAGTTAAGCGCCTCGATCTTGATCTCGTAGGAGCTGCGGATCTGTTCTGCGCGCGCCTCTGCATTCGCAACAGCGCTGCGCATGCCGTCATTTTCAGCCTGCAAAGAGGCCTGATCTGTTTCGAGAAGACGAATGCGCGTGCGGTTTTTATCAGCATTCGCCGACGTCTCAAGAACCTGCTTCTTAAGCAACATGGTTTGCTGGGTGAGCTCATCGACCGAGCGATTGAGGGAGAGAACCTCGTCACCCTGCTGGGCTATTTTGTCATAGAGATTGCGGCGCTCGTCCTGCAATTCAGCGACAGACAATTCCGACTCACGAAGACGCAAAGTTGTGCGGCCAAGATCCTCGCTGAAAATCTCGTTCTCGTTCTTGACGTTTTCGAGTTCGAATTCGCGCGAACGCAGCGTTGTGATTTTTTCCGAAAGCTGGTCGCGCGTGGAGCGGAACTGCTCGTCAAGCACAGAAAAATTCTGAGCCCCGGCAATATTATCGTTGAGAAGTCGCTCGTTATCCTTGCGAACCTCTTCGAGCTTCACAAACAGCGATTGAATTTCGAGGCTCTGGGTTTCCGAGAGCTGACGCTGCGCATCAAGCGTGGCACGTGTTTCTTCAAGGTAGCCAGCGGTCTGCTGCAATTCGCCTACGACCTTCTGGAAATCCAGAAAAACAGCCGAAAGCTCACTGGTCAGCGGTTCCATCACACGGGTGAGGCTAACCACATGTTCGCAGCGATTGCGCAAGGCCTCGTTCTTGCCACCCAAGACCCGGATCAAGGACGCAGCCGAACGTTCCACTTCGGAAGCCGCAGGTGGCGGCGCCGAAGACGACGGATGGACATCAAGCTGCGACTTGCCAAGCAAGCCAGCGAGACTGAGCGGCACGCGCATGGGTGATTCCTCAATAAAACCGGACGTTGCTCACACCTACAACCGCACCCTGCACCAAGCAACCAGACCCACCCCCCTTTTAGGCAGTTCAGCGATAAATTTTTTATCGAATTTATCAGCTTTGACAGAAAGCTAGTCAGTGTTTCGTGTCCTGTTACGCATATCAACCCCAACGTGTAATCACCTAAAGGGACCCTTCCCCTTGCCTAGCAGCCATAGATTGCTGAATGTCGTTCAATAAGATTTATTCCAAAGGACACTCGATGCTTCGCCCATTTCTTGCCGTGTTGACCGGTCTGCTGATTGTCCCCGCAGCTGCGGATGCTGGCGAATTGAAAATTCTGTCGGGGAACGGCGGCCGCGTTGCGGTCCTCGAACTCTCGGAAAGGTTCGAGAAATCGACAGGAAGCAAGGTGAATATTGATTTTGCCGTCAATCCGCAGGTCCGCAAACGCGTGCTAGATGGCGAGGCTTTCGATATTGCCGTGCTCAATCCTCCGGTTCTCGATGAGCTGATCAAGGCTGGCAAGATCAAGGCGGAGACGCGTACCGTTATTGGACGCATCGGCATCGGGGTGGGTATCAAGCAAGGTGCGCCGCGCCCCGACATTTCAACAGCGGCTGCTTTCAAGAAAGCTTTGTTATCCGCCAAGAAAGTAGCTTATCCCGAAGAAGGGGCCAGCGGCATCTACTTTGCCAATCTGGTCAAGCAACTCGGCATTGAAAACGAGATGAAAGACCGTCTCATGCCGATGCCCGGCGAATATAATGTCGAGGTAGTTGCCGATGGTGCCGCTGATATTGTGGTTGTCGTCGCGTCCCGAATTTATGGCGTCAAGGGCGTCGATATGATCGGCCTTCTGCCAAATGAATTGCAGACATGGATTGGCTTTGCGGCAGGAGTCAGCACACAGGCCAAAGATCCCGAAAATGCCCTGAAACTGGTGAAAACCATGGGCGATAAGGCGGCCGAACCTTTCCTCCGTCAGATCGGCCTCGAACCATTCGTTGAGTAAGCCCTTGCCGAAGTGTCAAACGGCCATCTCCGGGGGGCTTTTTTACGTTACGGCATAGACTTCTGGCTAAATCCCGAGCATTTTCGCCAGAATAATATTCATCCCGACTTCCCTTGGGCTACAAAATCACCGCACGCACCGGCGGGGGATCAGCACCGAGGGCGGAAAAGTTCTGCCGCACCGGAGCCCTACTGAGGGAGGCAAGGCAACCCGCTGCCGCGCCCCCAGAATTTTCAATGACGACTGGCTGCCCGGCAAAAGGTCAACATTGCCCCGAACCAGCTGCCGGGGCGGCCATTCCTGAGTGACGACGGGTCCGCCAGGCCAGAGGCGAGCTGGCGGCCGGGCAAAGAGAGGGGCAGATGCACGTAAAAAGACGTTTCATCCCGAACAATCCTGCTATGCTCATACTCTCCACCCGGGAGGGTCGAGTCTATCAAGGCACCCAGGCGGGCACCCCTCGGGTCACTCACGCAATCGTGACTGAGAGAGGGCTCCCCTTGGAAAGAGTCTGAGATAGACAGAAGATACGGCCGTTAAGTGCTTAGAAAAACAAAGGGAAGAAACAGTGTCCAGATTGTCGACCACCGATCTCACCGCCGTCCCTGGCTATACGCTGCGCGAAGATGACAAATTTGCTCCGGCGAGCCTTGAAACCCTTCAGGCAGCTGCACGTAATTGCTATCTCATCATCGGCGCCAATACTGTCTGGCTGCTGATCCCGCTGATAGGCATGCTGACCGGCAATAATGTCGTGAAGATCTTCTTCACCCTGGTTGTCGCAGCAGCTTTTCTCTTCGTCAGCAACAATTATCTGGCGATTAAATGGTACTACAATACGGAAGCGGCCCAGGGCACGGCTTTCGAGAGCCATTATGAGCGCATTGACTACATCGGCTTTGCCACGTTCTTCGTGACAATGATCTCGACGCTCGTGTTCATGATCATTTCGGTCTTCGCAGCTAATCTGTTCAAGACCTACGGCCAGCAGCTCGTCTTCATACTTGATCTGGTTTTATCAGGAGTGCTCATTGTTTTGGCCGGCTGGATTTTGAAGCAGGTAAGCACTGGCCTCGCAACGTTAGCTCGCAAAGAGCCTTGCGCTTAAGCCTGCGCGAAGACGTCAAGAGTTAAGAGCCCGCGCGTGATTGTCACGCGCGGGTTTTTTTATTTGGTAGGACGCGGCGGGACCCTCAGATAAAGGAGCAATGCAGCCAGCAAGAAAATGCCAATCAATCCATGCAAGGCGCCATAGACTTGATCGCCATCAAGCCCAGCATCCAATCGATGCTCGACAAAGGCTCCAGACAGGAATTGCAATAGCCCGGCTCCCCCTATCGATAGAAAATTCATCGTTGTGACGCCCCGCCCCAACAAATGTGCAGGAAAGAACAACCGCGCATGCGCCAGCAAAATTGCATAGGACATACCAAAAAAACCCAGCAAGGCATAAAGCACGAGCGACGCTATTGCCGACGAAGCGCCAAAGAAATAGAGCGCGAAAAGAGCCAATAAGGTGATGCAAGACCCGGCCACGATGACCGGCTTGGCGCCGCCAAATTTTTGCTCCAGCGGGCCATAGGCCAACGCCCCCAGCGACA
>CANJVX010000033.1 GCA_947478405.1 Beijerinckiaceae bacterium
AGACGGCGATTTCGTGTGCGCATTGTCGAATGCCGCAAGCCAGATTGGTGCAGGTGGTCAATTTCTCTTTGACGTCTGGCATAAAGAATCTGTTTTGGCCCAGCGCCCCGAGGCACGAACACGTGAACTCAGAGACGCACATTTTCGTATCTGTCGTACGGCAACGCCGGTCCACGAATCCGATCGTGATTGTGTGACGATTCACTATGACATGGTCTGTGAAGATCTTGAAAAACGTCACACTGAAAAATTCTCTGAGAAACATGTCATGCGCTATTTTGCACCAGATGATATTGCGCGTTTTGCGGACCAGACAGGGTTTAAAATTCTGGAGTTTCACGAATTAATCACGCGAAAGCCTGCTGACAAAACAACTTGGGCCATCGCCTATCTCTTGCAGAAAATGTGAAGTGGAAAGCCCCTTGTTTTCAATTGAGCAAACTCTTGATGCTGCTCTGAAATCATTTCAGCGGGTTCCGCTTGAAGCTGTCTCTTCGCGGCTACGCAAAATGACAATGAAATTCGACGAAATAGCGAAGGCCCGAAAAACAAAACCAGCCAATCAAATTTTTCTTTTCAATTGTGAAATACCAGCGGAAAAGAAACGCATCGAATATTTTGACATCAAGATTGATCATGGCAGCTTTGATTATCATGCGGTGATTGATCTGTGCATCGATCATCATCTTTCGAAATTTTCGGATCTCGAAATTATTCTTGTCACAGATGGGGGCTATCGGCGTCGCGAAATTCATCCGCGTGTTTTGGTGGTTGATCTGGAGATCGAAGGGGCTGCGCCCATGTATGAGCGGGTTTTTGCGATGGCTTCATTCGTGCGCTCACAACTTTTTAATGCGCCAACCGTTTTTCTTGATACGGATGCAATTCTCGCCAAGCCTGCAGGTTATGCCTTCCAGACAAAATTTGATGTGGCAGTCACAACCCGCGAAGTCCCGGGTCTCATGCCGGTCAATGAGGGCGTTATTTTTGCGCGTCCCGGAAAGGGCGCTCTGCAATTTTTCAACTCTTATGTCATGACCTACGAGGCGCTGACGGAAAATTCCGTCATCCGTGAGATCTATGGTGATGTGAAGCGCTGGCGTGGCGGGCAGCTAAGCCTCAATGTTGTGACACGAAGCTTGCTGAGTTTGGCCAACGGGCCTCGGATCGCGTGCCTGCCGTGTGATTATTTTAACCGCACATTGGAATCAGGCGAGGTTGTGCCTCCCGGAGAACTTTTCCAGATCGCGGTTTTTCACTTCAAGGGAAACCGCAAGCAAATGATGGGCGATGTTGTGGCTCAATTGAAGCAGTTTTGAAGTATCAAAATTCAAGCTTTCCAGAAAAAACTTCAACATGCTTGCGGCAATAGTCATCCCAATCCGTCAGTCGTTGATGGATGCGCTTTGCATGCTGCCTAGCCTGAAGGATCATTTGAACTTGTTCGGCCAGAGTCTCATGATTTGAAAAGAGATGTAGCTTGTCGCTCGATGTAAAATCCAGATGATAGCCTTGTGCTGTCGCAAGAACCTCTTTGCCGGCGGCCAGATAGTCGACAACTGAAATGGCTCCTTCATCGCAGCCGCCATAAAACAACAGATCAGTCTTGGCGATCATGTCGAGATATGCCTCTTCGGAAAAATCAGGGGTGTGATTGATATGTTTTATTATCGGGCGCACGCGCTCGATAAAATCTTCCCAGCCCGAACCAATGATGGAAAGCTCCACTTCATCTTCGCTGAGGAGGTTCAGGAGACGCTCGAAGATCGATATATTTTTTCGCCCGTCTTCATAGAGACGGCTTGCAAAAAGCAGTCTGATGGGTGGAAATGGCAGAAAGCGCAAAGCCGGTGGTGTGAGGCCAACAAAATTTTTTGACTTGGTGAGTTCACGCATTCGTCGCGCAGTATCTTCCGACATGCAGATGCCGACAATCCCGGCTTCTGCTTGCGAGCGCAGCAATTGCAGTTTCCAGTCCTCATTCACATGCGTGACATAAGTAAAATTCTTGGTGCCAGGCATGGTCTGCCGGCAATGCAGATAGTTGAAGTGATAAACGGTTTTGTGGTTGGGTGTCGTGATTGAGGTGAATTCTGCCGGACAGCCAATCCGTGGCAGACATTCCGCAAATTTTTCTGCGATTGTCTTGATGATCCACGGTTTCTTTTCGGGATAATAAAGAATGGCGACGGGGTTCATATATAAGCCCTAGAAAAGAAATAATTAGGTGATACTAATATTTTAGCTGTTGAATAAATGCAAATTTTAATCTTGGTCTTTTGGACAATGGTGCTCCGTCAGCTATAAACAGGGTGCGGTGGGCTCTTCCAGACGACATTTGCGCCTTCGCAATAGCAGGCAGGTCATGATCCCGGTCAACGAACCCTTATTGAATGGCAATGAAATTGCCTATCTGACCGAATGTATCACCTCGGGTTGGATTTCATCGGAAGGCCCTTTTGTTCGCCGTCTTGAAGACGGCATGGCGAAGCTGTGCGCCCGCCAACAAGGGATTGCTGTCGCCAACGGATCGGTCGCGCTCGATGTGGCTGTTGCTGCTCTTGGCATTGGGGCAGGCGACGAAGTGATCTTGCCAAGCTTCACCATTATCTCGTGCGCGGCGGCAATTGTTCGCGCCGGAGCGATACCCGTGGTGGTCGATGCGGATCCCGTGACCTGGAATATGGATGTCGCTCTAGTCGAGGCTGCCATCACGCCGCGCACCAAGGCGCTCATGGTCGTGCATATCTATGGTTTACCAACGGATATGGAGCCGGTTCTGGCTTTGGCTGTGCGGCATAATCTCAAGATCATCGAGGATTGTGCGGAACAGATTGGTCAGACCTATCGCATGGTGAATGGAGAAGTCCGTGCCATCGGGTCCTTCGGCGACATTGCGACGTTTAGCTTTTATCCCAATAAGCATGTGACAACGGGTGAGGGTGGTATGCTGCTGGCCGACGACCCTGATCTGATCAGTCGCGCGCGGGGCCTTCGCAACCTTTGCTTTGGGGAAAAGGATCGCTTTCGGCACGAAGAGCTTGGCTGGAATTTCCGGATGAGCAATCTCCAGGCAGCTGTTGGCGTGGCCCAGCTCGAGCGGATCGATGAATTCGTGGTCAAGAAAAGAGAGATCGGGCGTTGGTATTGTGAAGAGTTAGCGGATTGCCGCGATCTCGAAATTCCGCCGGCGCAAACTGGATATTCGCAGAATATCTATTGGGTCTTTGGATTGGTCTTGTGTGACCATGTGCCATGTGATTCCAAAGACATCATGAAGGCTCTGGGTGAAAGAGGCATCGGGACGCGGCCCTTCTTCTGGCCGATGCATGAACAGCCGGTCTTCCAGAAGATGGGTCTCTTCACGTCTGCGCAATGTCCGGTGTCGGAACGCCTCGCCAGGCGTGGTTTCTATTTACCCAGTGGATTATCTCTGACGCGTGATCAAGCGCATCAATCTGCGCGAGCTCTTTTGAATTGTCTCTCTCAATTGCAAGGTCATAAAGCATGAGCCCTGCCATAGAAAAAATTATGCATGAGGGAGAATATTACTCACTCATCGTGCGCGCCTCTTTTCAAGAGCCTGGACAGCATTTTCTGACAGATCCGAAATATGATCAGCAATTGGCTTTCATGAAATATCCAGCGGGGCAGGAAATTCAGTCGCATCGCCATATTTCATTTCGGCGCGAGGTATTTACGACCCAGGAAACACTGATCATTCGAAAAGGCATCTTGCGTGTGTTTTTCTTCGATTTGCAGGATCAGTTTTTTGCCGAACGTGATCTGCATGCCGGCGATATCCTTCTTCTTATTCAAGGTGGTCACGGATTTCATGTGATCGAAGCTCTCGAAATGTTCGAAGTGAAGCAGGGTCCGTATTACGGCGATCAAGACAAGGTGAAGTTCACGCATGGCCCGTCAGGAAAGTCCTCTTGACAATGCAGCCTTAAAAATAGCCCGCTACCTGCGGGTCATTTGGGAGCAAACAGGTCCATGCGGGACAAGACCATCCTCATTGTCGGCGGCGGCATCGGCGGGCTGTGTGCGGCGATTGCGCTGGGGCGCAAGGGCTGGCAGGTCCGCGTTCTGGAACAGGCGCCTCAATTTGGTGCTATCGGCTATGGCATTCAGCTCGGGCCGAATGTGCCACTTATGATGGCAGAGCTTGGCTTGCGTGACGAAGTCATTGCCGCGAGCGTGCTGCCTAACAATGTTATGATGATCGACGCTTTCGATGGCGAACCGGTGACGGTGGTCGATACAGGCGCAGAGTTTCGCGCGCGCTACCAAGGCAATCCTTATCTCGTCATCCATCGCATCGATCTGCACAATATTCTTGTGAACGCCTGCCGCACTTATCCCAATATTCATCTTGATGAAGATGCCGCCGTGACGGGCCATGAAGATCATGGCGATCATGTCGTGGTGATCAGTGCGGATGGTCGCCGCTTTGAAGGCGCTGTGGTGATTGGCGCGGATGGGATCCGTTCACACTTGCGCAAAAGTATCATGGGTGAAAGCGATCCGGCGCAGACAGGTTATGTCGCCCACCGCACCATTGTGCCCATCGACCAGGTGCCCAAAGGCGTGCCGCTCGATGATGTTGTGCTCTGGGGCGGTGAGGGTTTTCACATCGTTCACTATCCTTTGCGCAACAAAAGTATTTTTAACATTGTTGCCGTCTTCGAGACGCAAACTTTTGCAGAGAAGATGGATACACAAGACTATCGGGCCGAGCTTGAGCGCACATACATGCATTCCCATCCTGCTATGCGCGCGATGGTGAAACTGCTCGATCTCGAAAGACGCTGGCCGATAGGCGATCGCAAGCCACAGCGGGGCTGGTCGAAGGGGCGCGCCGTGTTGATGGGCGATGCTGCGCATGCCACGCTACAATCTTATGCGCAGGGTGCTGGCATGGCGATTGAGGATGCAGTGGTGCTGGCTGCCCTCATCGATGGTTGCAGGGGCGACTATGAGAATGCGTTCAAGATATTTGAAAGCGAGCGCCTGTTGCGCACAGCGCGTATCCAGCTCGAGTCACGCACACTCTGGTCGCATTACTACCATCTGAGCGGCATTGATGCGCAGGTACGTAATCATCGCGAGCGCGGACGTTCACGCGATGATGTGTGGTCATGTCTTGATTGGATTTACAAGGGCATCCAGATTCCTTCCTAGTGCAGTCATTGCGAGCGGAGCGAAGCAATCCAGAGGCCGCGCGTATGGATTTCTGGATTGCCGCATCGCCTTCTGCTCCTCGTAATGAGGGGCTAGGCATAGCCCAGCCCGAATGCGCGGAGTGTCACTTCTTGATCGGTGCTGGAATTTGGATCAGATCCGCCAGCTGTTCTTTTGTCAGCACGGCATTGGCGAATTTGAAGGCCACCGCATCTTGCACGATCTTGTCGAGGCCCTTCATATTGTCGGGCTCAATCGCTGAGCGTGCAAAGAAATCGTCGCGTGTGCGCAGCGCAAGGGCCGGCGAAATCTGTAGCCATTCCGAATAGACCTTCATGACTTCCGGATTGGTGTACATATAGTCCACCGTGTCGCGATAGGCCTGCATGAAGCGGTTGATCTGGTCGCGCTTCTTGGTCATCACCTCTACCGATGTCGCCGTGATGCGCACCGTCTGATCCTTTAGGGAAGTGTCATTGCCGGTCGCGAGTTTTTTGATTTTGCCCTCGTCGAGCAGTTCCAGGCCATGGGGGGGCGCGGACCAACCGATATCAACCTGACCCGACATGACCTGCGTGAGTGTGGCGGTCGGGCTGCCTGTGGCGGTCGGTGTTGCTTTTGTGCCGAGTTCTTCGGTGAAAGCTTTCACAACTGTCTGGGTGGACGAACCATTGGTGGAATAAGCAATCGTCTTGCCCACATTGCCAGCAATGCTCGTAATGCCGCTTTCGGGTTTTGCATACCAATAGAGATCGCCCGCGCCGGTCGATTGCGCACCAATGATGCGGATTGGCGCCCCTTTGGAATAGGCACCAAGCGCGCCCAGTGTGCCAATGGCCACGCCGACATCAACGGCGCTGGAGATGACCGCCTGCTGTGTTTCCCCCGAGCCTTGCGTGTAGAGAATTTCGAGTTCGAGATTGTATTTTTTGGCAATGCCGGAGCGCTGCATGATTTCCGGCACAGCGGAATCCCAATTGCCGCGCTGGCCGGCGGCAACTTTCATCTTGTCTTGCGCGAAAGCTGCGCCCGCGGATGCGATCTGTGCGCAGATTAACAATGCGCCCGTGGCACCGATCATGCGGCGATAATTGCTCACCATGGATTCACTCCCGTTCCGGCCGCATTTTCGAGCGGCTCATGGGCTCATTGTGGTCATTACGGGCCAAAAGGCCAGAGGGTTCATTTCGCGCCCGATAGGGTCCGCCAGTCTGTTTCCTTGGGCATGACGCCCTCGAATGAACGGATTTTGGCGCGCCGCTCACCCTTGAGGTGAGCGCCAATGGCAGGCGCGCCCTCCATGAAGCTTTGTACCGCATCGACCATGGTGCGGCGGAACTGGACAATGGCCAGATCGCTGGCGCCGAGGCGCTCATCGCTGCGATTGGCAATGGCGCCCATGGTTTCCCACATGGCAATGTCCTGATTGGGGAAGCCACGAATGCCGGTAAAATCTCCGAGCTTTTGCGCCTTGCGGTCTTGCCCGTAGTTTTGCGTGCGGCCTTGCAGCTTGTGATAGGTCTTGTCGAGATCAATGCCCAACTGCTGGCCGGTGAATTTGCGCCAGCTCTCGGTATCGGTGCCTTCCTGCGGCCCGTCACCCGGCGTCCACGCCATCAGATAGAGAATGGAGTGCTGGTCATCCACGGGCATGTTCATCTGCGCGACATTATAGACGTTATTGGGCGGGATCAGCACATACATTGGCGCCACAAAAAGCGTGATGCGCAGATAATCATGGGTCTGGGCCTGTGCGATGGGTTTACGGATCGCTACGTAGTGAAAACCGAAATCGGTTTCTTCAGCCTGCAAACGCGGTGACTTGTCGGTTGATGGGCGCTGCCAGCTTGTGCCTGTTGCCGTTGATCCGTTGACGCGGGCAGGCGGCATATCGGTTGAATGCAGGCTCGAGGAATGGGCACTGTCGATTGCACCTTCCAGACATTGCGCCCAATTGGCGTCCACATGCACTTTGAAAATGGCGACTCGCGCTTTCTCGCTGGGCGCAAAAATCGGGGGCTCAAATTCCGGCATGGTTTCGGCCGCGCCCATATAAATCCAGACAAGGCCGCCGGCCTCGCGCACAGGATAGGCCTTGTGTTTCACTTTTTCGGTCAGGCCCGTGCCTGCAGGCTCAGAGGCCATTTCAACGACATTGCCCTCAACATCCATTTTCCAGCCGTGATAGAGGCAGCGCAGACCACATTCCTCGTTGCGACCATAGAATAGGGAGGCACGACGGTGCGGGCAGAGTTCTTCCATCACGCCAACGCGACCATCCGTATCGCGGAAGGCAACCAGATCTTCGCCCAATATGCGCACGCGCACGGGATCACAATCGGCGTCAGGCACTTCTTCTGAGAGACAGGCAGGCAGCCAATAGCGGCGCATCATCTGGCCCATAGGTGCATCACCCTCCACACGGCAGAGCAGATCGTTTTCCTGATCGGTCAGCACGGGCTGGTCTCCTCGATTGGGGCCGGATTGGTCCGGGCGCTTGTCTTGTCGGATTTGAAACGGATAGAACCAAGGCAAGAGACTGTCAAAAGTGGGGGGAGTTTGCATGAGACTGGCGGGAAAATCAGCCATCGTCACCGGCGGCGCACGCGGCATTGGCGCGGCCTTCTCTCAGGCTCTCGCTGTGGAAGGGGCAAAGGTGCTGGTGGCCGACGTGCTGGACGGCGCACGTACCGTGCAAGCCATTGAAGCGGCGGGCGGCACAGCCCAGTTTTGCCCGGTTGATGTGTCGGATGCAGCCTCCGTGCGTGCCATGGCCGAGACTGCCGTATCGGCCTTCGGACAGATCGACATTCTCGTCAATAATGCCGCCGTCTTCGCCAGCCTTGAGAAAAAAGGCTTTCTCGATATTTCAAGCGAAGAATGGGATCGCCTGATGGCGGTCAATCTGCGCGGGCCGTTTGAATGCATAAAGGCTGTCGCGCCGCATATGATTGCGCGGCGCTCAGGCCGCATTATCAATATGGCCTCCGGCACAGTGTTCAAAGGGCAAGTGGGTTTCCTGCATTACGTCACGTCTAAAGGTGGTTTGGTGGCGATGACGCGCTCGCTGGCGCGTGAGCTTGGCCAACACAATGTCATTTTGAACGCGATCGCGCCGGGCCTTACCATGAGCGAGGCCATAGCAGAAAATCCGATGTGGAGCGGTAAAGCCTCACAACCAACCGTGATGAGTCGCGCGCTTCAGCGCGATCAGGAGCCACAGGATTTGCTTGGCGCGCTTATCTTTCTGGCCAGCGACGATTGCGGTTTCATGACGGGCCAATGCATGGTCGTCGATGGTGGCGCGGTGATGCGCTAAAAAATGCCTGTGAAATGGGGCTCTTTGGCCTTTGGGTTGAGGCTGAGCGTCAAAAAAGCATATTTTATAGGGAAAAACGTCTCTCAGAGCTTAAAAAGCTGCGGAAAATAGGGATGAAGCGCTCCTTAGATCGGCGGCGCGCATTATAGTCCCCATTAACGGGCGCTTTGCTCGTTGATTCGCTAAGGGGAGTTTTATTACATGGCAAAAGCTGCCAAGGCCGCTCCGAAGGCCGCACCGAAGGCTGCCGCAAAGAAGGCTGCACCGAAGAAAGCCGCGCCGAAGAAGGCCGCTGCTTCCACGACAGCCAAGGCTGCCACTATCACCGTCAAGCATATTGCTGCTCTTCTTGCCGAAACGCATGAAGTGCCGAAGCGCACTGCTGAGACGATGATCATCGACATGGTCGAGATCATCACCAAGAACCTCAAGAAGGGCAACCGTATTCGCATCGGCGGCCTTGGCATCCTGCAAGTCCGCAAGCGCGCTGCTCGCATGGGCCGCAACCCTGCCACCGGCGAAGCCATCAAGATCAAGGCTTCGAAGAAGGTCGCTTTCCGCGCCCTCAAGGAGCTCAAGGAAGCCGTCTAAGCTTTCTTGGTCTGTTTATACAGAAAGGCCGGAGCAGCAATGCTCCGGTCTTTTTTTTATCCTTCTCCCAGAGGGAGAAGGTGTCGGCGGAGCCGACGGATGAGGGGTTACTCTTTAATGAGGTGAGGGCGTAACCCCTCACCCCGCTGCTGCGCAGCGACCCTCTCCCTTTTGGGAGAGGGTTGGTCACACCACCTGATTGTACCAAGTCAGATCGATATATTTGTTCGGCTCGCTGAGCGTGCCGCCTGTGCCATATTTCGAGCGCAATGCGAGCACGGTGTCGACGCCCTTCATCAGCATGGCTGCGTTTGGCGTGAGGCCGGATTTCGGCGAGAGCAGCGAATTCATCACCGCACCTGCGACCGGCGGCTTGATCTCCGGCATGCGCTCCAGAAGAATCTTGGTGGCTTCTTCGTGGTTGGCAGGATCAAGTGTCCAGGCCAGACCATCAAGATAGCCCTTGATGAAGCCCTTCACGCTGTCTGGGTTATTCTGTGCCCAAGCGCGGCTCGCGGCAAAGGAGCCGCCCTGATAATCGGCAAACAGATTGCTCGAAGTGTCGAGCACCTTAAAACCCTGATTGCGTGCAATCGAGGTGAAAGGTTCAATCGTGAGCGTGCCGACATGTTCGCCCGCCTTCACCGATTCCCAACGCTGCGGCGTCGCGCCCACCGGCACCATGGAATAATCAGCCTTGGTCAGGCCGTTCTTTTCCAGCATGTTGTAGAGCACGAAAGCAAAGCCGGTTGAGAGTGCATCCAGCGCCAGCGACTTGCCCTTGATGTCTGCGTAAGTGTTGATGTCGGGCGAGGTGATGAAAGCGAGTTCCACCTGCGTCGCGCCCATGAAGGCGATGAAGTCGGGAGTCTCGGGGAGTTTCACCGCGCCCTGGCCTTCACGATAGGCGACGACATTGTCAAAAGCCGTGCCGGCAATCTGGAATTTTCCGTTCGCCAGATTTTCCGCCTGAAAAGCAGAAGAGGGAGTGGTTGTCAGATTGATGCTGACGCCAGCCTTTTCAAACAGGCCCTTATCTTGGGCAACAAAGATCGGCAGATTCGGCGCCCCCGGAAAATTGATGATGTCGATTTGTGTGGTCATTGTGTGTCTCCCTTGAAGTTTCATTCGTCATTGCGAGCCGTAGGCGAAGCAACCCAGAGTCTCACGTGTTGCCTCTGGATTGCTTCGCTTCGCTCGCAATGACGGATCACTTGTGTCTCGCGTGTTGTATCGCCTGCCAAATTTTCAGCGGCGTCACCGGCATTTCAATGTCATCAACTCCATACACTTTCAGCGCATCGACCACCGCATTGACGATTGTGGACAAGGCTGGCGTCGTGCCGCCTTCGCCGCCCGCTTTGATGCCCAGCGGATTGGTGGGCGAGAGCACTTGCGCAATCTCCGTGCGGAAAGACGGCATATTGTCGAAACGTGGCATGCCGTAATCCATGAAAGATGCAGCAACCGGTTGGCCGTCGTCATTCAATTCGAACAATTCGAACATGGCTTGGCCAACGCCCTGCGCAATACCGCCATGCGTCTGCCCATGTACGATGAGCGGATTGATGCAGCGGCCGACATCATCGACGGTCGCATAGCGCTTGAGATCAATCCAGCCTGTGTCGGGATCAATCTCGACTTCACAAACAGCCGTGCCATTTGGGAAGACGGGCTCGTGCATTTCATTGGTCAGGCCAATGGCAAGCCCGTCTTTCAGATCATCAGGCAGGCTGGCATTGGCGGCTTCCTTCGCCAGCTCGAACATGGAGAAAGAACGATTGGTCGCGGCGTGATGGAAGCGGCCATCTTCGAAGGAAATTTCCTCACGCTTCTTGCCCAGCACATGCGCGGCAATGGCCTTGCCCTTTTCGATGAGCAAAGTGGAGGCTTTCGAGATCACCGTGCCTGCATGGCGCATGGAGCGGCCCGAATGTGAGCCGCCGCCGACACTCACAATATCCGTATCGCCGATAATAATTGTCACGCTCTCAACCGGCACATGGCAGAGATCTGCCACGACTTGTGCAAAGCTCGTTTCATGGCCTTGCCCCGAGGGCTGCGTGCCAATCACGCAAGACACTTTGCCGTCTGCATGAATGGTAATTTCTGTGCGCTCTTTGGGCGAGCCGATGGAGCTCTCGACATAATTGGCCATGCCGACGCCGTAGAGCTTGCCGCGCTTTTTCGCGTCAGCGCGGCGCGCGTCAGCGCCTTTCCAATCGGCAATGTCGAGCGCCCAATCCATGTTCTTTTCATATTCGCCGCTATCATAAGTGGCGCCCACCGCATTGGTGTAAGGGAATTTGTTGGGAGCGACGAGATTCTTGCGGCGCAGTTCGATTTTATCCATGCCAAGCTGATCTCCGGCGCGTTCCATCAACCGCTCAATCACGAAATTGACTTCCGGCCGGCCCGATGAGCGATAGGCCTGCGTCGGCATTGTGTTTGTAAAGACAGCACGCGCGCGAAGTGTGGCCACAGGAATGTCGTAAGAACCGGTGATGAGGCCCGAGCCTTTGCCCAGCGGCGAGAGAGACACGCAGCGCGCGCCGACATTGGACATATTGTCCGAGCGCATGGCGAGGATCTTTCCCGCTTTGTCAAAGGCGAGTTCCGCATGCACGGCAAGATCGCGGCCCTGATAATCTGTCAAGAAAGCTTCCGTGCGCGTGCAGGTGTGTTTTACCGGACGCCCTACTTTTTTGGCGGCCCACATCACGAGCCCATATTCGACATAGACGCGGTTCTTGGTCCCGAAATTACCGCCGACATCAAAAGTGCAGACGCGCACCTGATCGGGTTCGACGCCCAGCACCAGCGCCAATTCATTTTTCTGGCGCACAGCGCCACCGCCGCCGCAATGCAAGAGATAGCGGCCAGTGGCAGGATCATAATCACCGAGCGCGGAGCGCGGCTCGATGGTCACGCCCGTCACGCGCGGAATGTAAATATCCATCGCGACAACATGTGCGGCTTTGGCAAACACGGCGTTGGTAGCCGCCACATCGCCGAAGGTTGTGTCGACAAAGCAATTGTCGGGCGTTTCATTCCAGACGGCTTCATGGCCTGCCTTGATGGCTTCGCGCTGGTCGGAGACGAAGGGCAGGACCTCCCATTCGACCTCCACCGCTTCGGCCGCGTCCATGGCCTGCATTTCGGTTTCAGCGACCACAATAGCGACAGCCTCGCCCACATGGCGGGCCTTGTCAGCGGGCAGAAGCATATGCGGGCCGATGAAGATCGGCGTGCCGCCGGGTCCGGTGAGCTTCATGTCATATTTGGTCTTGGGCACCGGATCATGGGGGATGGGCTTCAGCCCGTCGGCTGCGACATCCGCGCCGGTGAAGACACCGAGCACACCGGGCATCGCCAGCGCCGCCGCCTTGTTGATTCTCATGATCCGGGCATGCGGGTGGGGTGAGCGCACAATGGTGGCAAAGCCCATGCCGGGGAGTGCAAAATCGTCGGTGAAGCGGCCTTGACCCGTGAGCAGGCGCTTATCCTCATTGCGGCGCATCGGCTTGCCGATGGAGGAAAATTCTTCAGCAGCCTGCTTATTCATGCCCTGCAATCCCTGGTGCCGCTCTGGCCCCGTCGGGGGCGCTCATTCGGTTGCTTCGCTAGACCATTGTATATACCAAAGCAACCGATTGGGGGCGTTGAGGCGCCCCGTGGAAGGGGGGGGTGAAATGACCAAGGAGACGGGCCGCCGCGCCCCTGCCGACTTTCAGGAACATCTGGCGTTGCTTGAAGAGCGCGGGCTTTTGGTGCGCATTGACCGTCCCATCAACAAGGACACGGAGCTTCATCCGCTGATGCGTTGGCAGTTCGTCGGCGGTTATCCCGAAAGCGATCGCAAGGCATTCCTTTTTACCAATGTTGTGGGCTCCAAGGGCGAGAAATACGAAATGCCCGTCGTCTGCGGCGCATTGGCCGGATCGGAAGAAATCTATGCCGCGGGCATGGGTGTGCCTGTGGAAGAGCTTGGCGACATCTGGATGCATGCGATCGATCATCCGATCCCGCCGGAATATATCGAAACCGCGCCCTGCCATGATGTGGTGATTACGGGCGACGAGCTGAAGCAGCCGGGCAAGGGCCTATCGCGCCTGCCTGTGCCGATTTCGACACCGGGCTTTGATGCAGCCCCCTATCTCACCGCCACATGCGTTGTGACCAAGGACCCGGAAACAGGTGTGCGCAACATGGGCACTTATCGTGCCGGTCTGAAAGCCGAGGATCGGCTGGGCGTGCGCATGGCCTCGCGCCTTGGCGGGGCAGGCGGCTATTTGCATTGGTTGAAGTACCAAAAACTCGGCAAGCCTATGCCCGTCGCCATTGTGGTGGGCTGTGCACCGGTCGTGATGTTCACCGGCCCGCAAAAACTGTCGACCACGCAAGATGAAATGGCGGTTGCCGGTGGCTTGGCCGGGCGCGCTCTTCGCGTGACCAAGTGCAAGACGGTCGATCTCGAGATTCCGGCTGACGCCGAAATCGTGGTCGAAGGCTATATCGACACTGAAATGCTGGAGCCCGAAGGCCCCTTCGGCGAGAGCCACGGCCATGTCGCGCTCGAAGATTTCAATATGTCGATGGTGGTGACTGCCATCACGCATAAGAAGAATGCGGTCTTTACGACGATCCTGTCCGAAGTGACGCCCTCGGAATCATCCATTCTGAAGAAGAGCGCCTATGAAGCGCTGTATTTTGCGCATCTGAAAAACCAGCTCGAAATTCGTGGCATCAAAAAAGTTGTCATGCATGAGCCGTTGACCAATTTGCGCAAAGTGCTCTTCCTGCAATTCGCTCATGGCGCACCGCAGACGGAAGTGTGGCGCGGGCTTCAAGGCGCAGCCTCGCTGCAAGCCCAATGCGGCAAAGTGGTGATTGCGGTCTCGGAAGACATCGACCTGCACAATACAGACGCAATCTTCTGGTCGCTCGCCTATCGCGCCAATCCCATTGAAGATGTGTTGATCATTCCCCATCGCTCAGGCGGGCATGGCCCGAAATCGGGTGCTGGTGGGGATTCCACTTTGCTGATGGATCTGACGCTGAAACACACGATGCCGCCGCTGGCGCTGCCGGCGAAGGAATATATGGAAAATTCCAAAAAGATCTGGGAAGAGCTGAACCTCGGCCGTCTCTCGGTGAAAGCGCCGTGGCATGGCTATGATCTGGGTGATTGGTCGCCCGATTGGGATGTTTTCGCGCAAAATGCGACCAAGGGTGATTGGGCCAAGAATGGCGAAAACACATTTGGGCGTCGTCGTGCTGGTCTCAATCCTGAAACACCCGTGCGCAAGGTCGAGGGTAAGGACAAGAAGTGATGCTTCGCGTTTCTCTTACGATCAATGGCGAGAAGGTTTCAGCAGAGGTTGATCCGCGCACATTGCTGGTGAAATTTTTGCGCGAGCATCTGCGCCTCACCGGCACGCATGTGGGCTGTGACACGACCCAATGCGGCGCTTGCACGATCATCTTCAATGGCGATGCGGTGAAGAGCTGCACTATTCTGGTTGCGCAAGCCGATGGTGGCGAAGTGACAACCATTGAGGGATTGGCCAAGGGTGGCAAAATGCATCCTGTGCAAGAGGCTTTTCACATCTATCACGGATTGCAATGCGGCTTCTGCACGCCCGGCATGGTGATGCGCTCGGTGGATTTGCTCAACAAGATTCCCAATCCGACAGAAGAAGAAATTCGCCACGGCATGGAAGGCAATCTCTGCCGCTGCACGGGCTATCATAATATTGTGGCTGCCATTCAAGCCGCATCCGGACAAGAAACGATTGCTCATTAACGCTTACGGCGCATCCCGCGCCGTCATTGCGAGCCGAAGGCGAAGCAATCCAGAGGCGACACGTGAGGCTTCTGGATTGCTTCGTTCCTCGCAATGACCGTGTAAAGATGGAGGATCAAATGAAAAAGATTTTTGCAGCCGCTCTGGTGATTTGCGTATCGGCTCCCGCCCTCGGGCAGGATTTTTTCGCAGGCAAGAATGTCACCATTCTTGTTGCCTCCTCAACGGGCGGTGGTCTGGATACTTATGCGCGTCTTGTCGGGCGTCATTTCCACAAGCATATTCCCGGTCGTCCCAATATCGTCGTGCAGAATATGCCGGGGGCTGGCGGCAATATTGTTGCGCAGAATCTTTATAATATAGCGCCCAAAGACGGCACTGTCATGGGCGTCACATTTCCCAGCGTCATCGTCGACCCATTGCTGACCGAAGGCGTGAAGCGCGAGTTTGACGCGACCAAATTTAATTACGTTGGTAATGCCCACTCGGAAGTGCTCGTCTGCGTGATCCGCAAAGATGCCCCCGTGCAGAAGCTGGAAGATTTACGCAAAACGGAAATCATCATTGGCGCCACGGCTCCGGGCTCGACAACGGCCGACTTCCCTAAAATTGCCAATGGCGTGCTCGACACGAAGATGAAATTGGTGACGGGCTATAAGGGCTCGCGCGAAGTGACCATGGGTATTGAAAGCAAAGAAGTGCAGGGCATTTGCGGTCTGGGCTATTCGACCGTGAAGGTTCAATATCCCGACATTATGAACAATCCTTTCGCGCGTATTTTTGCGCAGGAAGACATGACAGGCCATCCGGTGCTTAACAAGGCTGGCGTCTCGCTGATGATTGATCTCGCCCGCAATGCTGATGAGCGTGCCGCCATGCAAATGTTCTATGGCCAGAATGCAATTGCCCGTCCGTTCATCTTGCCGCCGAATGTGGCCGCTGATCGGGTGTCTTTGCTGCGCAAATCCTTTGACGAAACGATGAAGGATCCGGAGCTTCTCGCCGAAGCGGAGAAAATGACCATTGATGTGGTGCCGAGCAATGGTGAAGCGGTGACGAAAATCGTCGAGGCCATGTATGCCACGCCGCCTGCGGTCATCGCGCGCGTGAAAGAGGCACTGGCACGGTCGAAGTAAGCGCAGCTGTCATTGCGAGGAGCAAAGCGACGAAGCAAACCAGAGGCCACACGTGAGGCTTTCTGGGATGCTTCGCTTCGCTCGCAATGACGGATCGGGTTAAATAATCTCGCGCAGTTTCCCGGCGACTTGGCCCGGTATTTCGAGCGGCGACAAATGCCGCGCACCCTTGGCAATCGTCAGCTGCGAGCCTTTGATGTTGGCGGCGAGATATTCTGCCATCGCCACGGGTGTTGCGTAATCTTCTTCACCGACCAGAATGCGGGTCGGCACATTAATGCCCGAAAGCCCTGCGCGCATATCAGCGATGCCCAGCATGATGCAGCTTGCGTGATAGGCATGGGGGTCATTGGCCACAAAGATTTTGTTGCAATGCTGCACGACGTCATCGTGCTCAGCGTTGAACTTGTCTGAAAACCAGCGTGACTTCTGGAAGGGGATGAGCGAGGCCAGCCCGTCTGCAACACCCTTGTCAGCGCGTTCTTTCCAGACTTTGGGTGCGTCTTCGCCATACCAGGCAGTCGTATCGCAGAGAACGAGGCTCTTCACACGAGCCTTATGACGAATGGCGAAAGCTAAAGTTACGCAGCCGCCCATCGAGCAGCCGCCGACTGTGACTTGCGCCCAACCCAGATGGTCGAGCACACCGGCCAAATCGTCAGCAAATTGATCGACCGAATATGGCCCCTCTGGCTTGTCTGACACGCCATGCCCGCGGCAATCGATCACGAGAATTGCTGCATCCTTGGCGAGATCTTCGGCGACTGGCTGCCAGAAGGTGCGATCCATGGCGAGTGAATGGACGAGCGCGACTTTCTTGGGCGCATCCGCATTGCCGAAGATAGTATAACCAATGCGAATGCCATCACGGGTCGTTGCGAACATGTTGCGTTCACTTTCTTCTGATTCAGATGCCATTGTCTATCAGAGCCTTTCCGTGATTGCGAGCCAAAGGCGAAGCAATCCGGAAGGCTCACGTGGAGCCTTCCGGATTGCTTTGCTTCGCTCGCAATGACGGGTAGCTAGCCGATAATTTCGTCGTGCTTGGATGAGAAATGATAGCGCGGGATTGTATCGAGATCACATCCCGTCATGCGCACCACCCATGCGTTCTCAGGATGGGCTGTGGAATGGATCATGCCGGGCCCATAGGCGCGGGTTTGCCCAGGTCCGATTGCGTAATGCTCAGACGTCTGCAGAACAAAGCGTTCCTCGCTGCCAGCATTAATGCGCTCGTATTCGGTCATGTCGGTATGGTTTCGGATATTCGCATAGATGGCCCAGCTGTCGCCATGGCTGTGGGGCTTGCCGGTCTTGCCGCCTTTTTGCACATGGGCAAAGAGATAAAAACCGGTGTCGGGATCATGCAGCAATTGCGTCTTGCCCGGCGGGTCGTTTTCGGAAAATGCATGAGCAACGAAATCGGGATCGCTGATGAGCACGGCGAGTCCGGCCGATATTTTTTCCAGCGCGGCATCCAAAGGCTCGCTTTTAAGAATGGTGCTGCTTTGCCGTCCGAACCGCTCAAGAGCGCCTGTCATATCGTCCTCCCGTTATTCTAAGACGGAGGATATGCCGTCTACCTTGCTGTCAGCAAGGCCATTACTGCCTCCGCTCTGCTAGACTGGTGGGATGGACGATTCTTTTGCATTGCGTGCCGGAGAGGCGCGCGCACTCGTGTCTGCACAGGGAGCGGAATGCCGCCAATGGCGCATTGGTGCGCGCGATATGCTCTGGGCCGGAGGTGGGACGATCTGGCCCTCGGTCGCGCCGGTACTTTTTCCGGCCTGCGGCTGGTCGCGCAATGGGCAGATCCGGATTGGCGAGAAGACCTATCCCATGCCTGTGCATGGCTTTGCGAGCCATGGCCGTTTTGATGCCAAGCCCATAGATGACAGCGCAATCTGCTTCACGTTGCGCTCGGATGAGACGACGGCCCACCATTATCCGTTCAATTTTACCCTCGCCCTCACCTATCGGCTCGCGCCAACAGCACTCAATGTGAGCTTTGAGGTCGTCAACGATGGCGATTGCGTGATGCCCTATGCGGTCGGGCTGCATCCTGGCTTTGTGCTTGATTGGAAGCCGGGGCCGCATTGTTTCACCTTTGCGCAGGATCAAAGACCAGAAGTGCCGGTGATCGCGCCTGGAGGTCTCTTCTCGCAAGCCCGCCGCGCGGTTCCCTTGCAGGGGCGCAGGCTTGATCTGACACCAGAACTGTTCTGCGCCGAGGCGCTCTGTTTCCTTGATTTGGCGAAGCGCCGTTTCGCGCTCGAGGGGCCGGAGGGGCGCCTTTCCATTGATGCGCCGGATTTCCCCCACCTCGTGCTCTGGAATAGACAGGGCGCGCCTTTTCTGGCCATTGAAAGCTGGACAGGTACAGGCGACCCGGAAGACTTTTCGGGCGAATTCTTTGCCCGACCTTCTATGATCCAATTGCCGCCCGGGCAGAGGCGCACGCATCATGTGCGCTATTGCTGGGAGCCGCTTGGCAGGGCGCAGGCCAAAGCCTAAAAGGCGAGTACAAGCGGGAGGCTTCAGCCTATGGGCGATATTCTGGTGAAATCTGAAAGCGGCGCTTTGATCATTGATGGCAAGGCAGCAGCTGCCAGCGTGCTGGAGGAAGTTGCCAAGGGTGCGGCTGAACTTATAAAGTCGGGCGTGAAGCCGGGTCTTGCCGTTGTGCTCGTGGGTGAGGATCCAGCCAGCCAAGTCTATGTGAAATCGAAAGGCAAGGCAGCTGAAACTTGCGGCTTTCATTCCGTTCAACACACGTTGCCTGTCCGCACCACGCAAGCAGATCTTTTGGCGCTTGTCCAAAAGCTCAATGCCGATCCTGCAATCCACGGGATTCTCGTGCAATTGCCATTGCCCAAACATATCGACAGCCAGCTTGTGCTCGAAACCATTTCGCCAGCTAAGGATGTCGATGGCTTTCATCCCGTGAATGCGGGCCTACTGGCGATTGGTGATCGCAAGCGCGCGCTCGTGCCGTGCACTCCGGCGGGCTCTCTCATTCTCGTGCAGAAAGCAATGGAAACGTTGGGTCGGCCTATTGGTGGTTGCGATGCTGTTGTGGTTGGTCGCTCCAACATTGTGGGCAAGCCAATGGCGCAATTGCTGCTGGCAGAAAGTGCAACAGTTACGATTGCCCATTCGCGCACGAATGATCTCGCCAGCGTGATTGGTCGCGCGGACATCGTCGTTGCCGCGGTTGGCATTCCCGAAATGGTTAAAGGCGAGTGGATCAAGCCGAGCGCAGTTGTGATTGATGTCGGCATCAATCGTGTGGCAGGCGAGGGCCTCAATGCCAAGGGCGAGCCAAAGACCAAATTGGTCGGCGATGTGGAATTTGCCAGTGCTGCCCAACGCGCGTCGGCAATTACGCCGGTACCGGGCGGGGTTGGCCCGATGACAATCTGCATGCTCATGTCGAACACGCTCACCGCCGCGCGGCGTGCCAAAGACTGATGGGAAAGGGCGCGCCTTTGCTGCGCCTTGAAGGCGTTTCGAAATGCTACGGCGCCACCGTAGCGGTTGATGCGCTGTCTCTCGATATCCCGCATAATGAATTTTTTGCCCTGCTGGGCCCATCAGGTTGCGGCAAAACAAGTCTGATGCGGCTGATTGCCGGTTTTGAGACGCCAGACAAAGGCCGTGTTTTTCTCGACGGGCTCGATATTACGGACCTGCCGCCTCATCTGCGACCAGTGAATATGATGTTCCAATCCTATGCGCTCTTTCCGCATATGAGCGTGGCAAAAAACATTGCCTTTGGTCTCAGGCAGGAAGGTCGTACACGCAAAGAAATTTTTGCCCGCGTCGAGGACATGCTGCGCCTCGTGCAATTACCTGGCTTGGGAGATCGTCGGCCCGATCAATTATCAGGCGGCCAGCGCCAGCGCGTTGCACTGGGGCGTGCACTTGTGAAGAGGCCCAAGCTTCTTTTGCTCGATGAGCCGCTTGCTGCCCTCGATCGAAAGCTACGGCACGAGACGCAGTTTGAACTGATGCAAGCACAGCGTGAGACCGGTACAAGCTTTGTCGTCGTTACTCATGATCAGGATGAGGCCATGGTTATGGCGCATCGTATGGCCGTGATGCGTGCCGGCCAGATTGTGCAGATCGGCAGCCCAAGGGAAATCTATGAAGAGCCGACGTCACGCCACGTGGCGGGCTTTGTTGGCGAGACCAATTTTTTCGAAGGGCGCGTCATTCAATACATGCCTGGCGGCGTGGTTCTTGAAACGAGCAAGGGCTTGCGGCTTGAATCTTTTTGTCGCGATCATCCCGTCATCGGAACGCGGGTCACCATTTCCGTGCGTCCGGAAAATATGCGGCTCTCGGCGCCTGGCATTCTTTCAAGCAATGGTGGAATTGGCGAGATTGTCGATCATGTCTTTCGTGAAGGCATGTCGTCTTTCCGCATACGTCTGGAGACGGGCGACATTGTACATCTGCGCCAAAATCAAGGTGAGGGCGTGTTATCCTTTGACCGCGGCATGCGTGTCTTTGTGTCCTTCGCGCCCGAGCACGCGCGGGCTTTGGTGAGATGAGCGCGCGCCCGCTTCTTGCTGGCCTGCGCCGCCTTGTGCTGGCAGCACCCGCTGTGTGGCTGTTGCTGTTCTTTCTGGCGCCCCTTGCATTGGTGCTGAAAATAGCTTTGTCAACGCCTGCAATCGCGCAACCCCCCTATGAGCCACGTTTTGACATTGCCGATGGTCTGGTTGTTCTTTGGGAGAAAGTGCAGGGTCTGTCTTTCGATACTTTTGCTCTCGTCATCAGTGATGAACTGTATCTCTCGGCATATCTCTCGTCACTGCGTCTCGCGGCAATTGCGACATTGGTCACACTCTGTGTGGCCTTTCCTTTGGCTCATGCGATGACGCGCGCGCCGCGGCATTGGCGCTCTGCTCTTATCCTGCTGGCGATTGCGCCCTTCTGGACGAGTTTTCTGATCCGCATTTATGCCTGGATCATGCTGCTGAAAGACGAGGGGCTCATCAACAAGGTGCTTCTGACACTTGGCTTTATCTCTTCGCCATTCCATATTTTTCCTAGCGACGGCGCGGTTTTGATTGGCATTGTCTATTCCTATTTGCCCTTCATGATCCTGCCGCTTTATACAGCCCTTGAAAAACAAGATCCCGCGCTCATTGAGGCGGCAGGTGATCTTGGCGCGACGCCGCTCTCGGCTTTTTGGTGCATTACCGTCCCTTTGGCGCGTCCGGGCATTTTTGCTGGGCTTCTACTCGTTTTCATTCCAGCTGTCGGAGAATTTGTTATTCCTGATTTGCTCGGCGGGTCCGATACTTTGATGATCGGGCGTACTTTGTGGAGCGAGTTTTTTGACAATCGCGATTGGCCCACCGCGAGTTCGGTTGCGATTCTTCTACTGGCCCTGCTGATAGCGCCTATTATGATTTATGAGCGCCAGCAAATGAAGGAGACAGCGCAATGAAACGTGGTCTGAGCGCGGTGCATTTGGCTGTTCTGGCTGGAGGCTTTGCTTTTCTCTATGTGCCGATTGCGCTCGTCATTCTCTATTCTTTCAATTCATCGCGTCTTGTGACCGTCTGGGGCGGTTTTTCGACGCAATGGTACATGTCGCTTTTTGCCAATGAGCAATTGCTGGCTGCGGCCAGCATCAGCCTGCGCATAGCTTTGGTCGCAGCGGCGCTGTCAACTGTGCTTGGGACATGTGCAGCCTTTGCCTTGCAGAGATTTGGTCGTTTCCGTTTGCGCATGATGTTTGCGGGCTCGCTTTATGCCCCGCTCGTCATGCCGGAAGTCATCATCGGTCTCGCGCTGCTCCTGCTTTTTGTGGGCCTTGGGATTGGTCGTGGCTTCTGGACGATTGTGATTGGTCATACCACGCTGGGTCTGTGTTTCGTTACGGTTGTCGTTCGGGCACGCCTGGTAGGCTTTGATCGCACATTGGAAGAAGCGGCGCAGGATTTGGGGGCCAGTCCCGCGCAAACATTTCGTACAATCACCTTGCCTTTGATTGCACCAGCCATGGCCGCGGGCTTTCTTCTCGCTTTTACAATTTCACTGGATGATTTTGTCATTGCGAGTTTTACGTCGGGGCCCGGCTCAACCACTTTGCCGATGCGAATCTATTCACAGATGCGGCTTGGCCTCACACCAGAGATCAACGCAATTTCGACGTTGCTCATCGGGCTGGTTGGGGTGTGCCTGTTGTTTGCAACTTCGATCATCCGGTTCAGGGCGCCCTCGGAGGCGCAGTGAGGCTTGGTTATTTGTCGAGCGTGCGTAGCAGTGGAGCGGCGGCGTCTGAGCGGCGCATAAGGCTTTCTTTGTCGAAAATGATCTGCGGATCATCCCATGTTCCACGAATGTCGAGCATGAGCTGGGGGCTATTTGTTCCGCTGGGGCCGGTCTGCCGCGCGACGGCGCGCAGAGCGAGGTTGCGCTGCACGACGGAGGCTTTCCCTGTCAGCGCGAGCTGAAGGCCGAGGCCCGAGACCAAGGCCTCGGTGAGGCTGATATTTCCTTCGCTGACGTTCGCATTGATGGTGGCTGTTTCAAAACCGGTTCGGCCGGAACGCATCTCGGTCAGTATCGACAGAGGCTTTTTATCGAGGCGGCGCAAGGCCTGTTCGAGATCTATGCCGTGAATATCTCCATTGCGGAAACGGAGTTCGATCGTTCCATCGAGTGAGCGTATGATCTGCTCTGTCGTTTCACCCTTTCCCTTCAGAGATAAATTGCCGTCAGATTCGCCGCTAATACGGATTGTTTGAAAAGCATCCCTGGTCAATGCGCCTGCGTCGACTTTATGAAAGGCGCCGGCCGCTTGCATTGTCAGGCCATTCTCGGTTGAGATCATGGTCATGCGGGCTTTCATCTGTCCGCCATATAGACGGGCCTCTCCGATTGAGAGTTCCAATTGTCCATTGTTTAGATGCAATGACCCGCCGAGGTCTTCTATCGTCATATGCGCCAGCCGCACTTTGCTGGCCGATAGGCGCAGGTCGATATCCGCCGCATCGAATTCTGCGAAAGTGGAATTGCTGTGGCTCCATTCGCCCTGCTGAATGGTCAATGTCGGCAATTCGGACAAGGCGGGCGCCAGCATAATTTCGTCGCTGGCCAATGTTCCGGAGATAGCGGGGCGCTTTTCGCCTGCTTGCATCGCCAATGTACCTTCGAAGGCATTGCCGTCGACTGCGAGTTTCAGGTTTGAGAATGCGATGGATGTGACTGTGGCGCGCGTGGTGGCTGCGAGCGTGACCTGATGCAGCGCAATGGGTAGCGGCGACTTCAGACCGAATGTCTCGACCAGATAGAGGAAATTGTGGCTGGCGGCGGTGATGTGCCCCTCAAATTGCAAGCGATTGCCACCGGCAAAAGCTCCTGTGGTGGCCAGCTGAAGGCTGGGGCTTTCAACCTTCATGCTTGCGGGACTTGTTTGACCGCGCAGAACGTCTGCAGGCTTAGCGAGCCAGACGGCTAATTCGGTTTCTTCGTTTTGCCACGTGAATGTACCAATGAGCGAGAGCGGGGCACTGACGCGCGCCCAATCGAGCGTGAGATTGACTTTTTCGAGTGTCACATTGCGTGTGGCGCCTAGTTGGCGAAAACGCGCAGTACCATCGATAATCGAAATGGTGCCGACACGCGCTTCATCCGCCCGCTTGGCTTCGTCTGAGGCAGGTGCAGCTTCGGCGGCGCGCGCAATTGCGCCCAAGCGCGAATAAGCCTGTCCCTCGTAATCGAATGAAATTTCTGGAGACACGAGCTGGACAGAAGAAAGCTCCATGCGCCCGGCCAACAAAGGTAAAAGCCGTAAGTTCCCGCGTAGAACATCCGTGTGAATGACAAGCGCGCCCTTGTCGTCCGAGATAATAACATTCTCGAGCTTGATGCGTGGGCGTGGCAGCACAGCAAAGGCGGCCTTGCCTTCGGCTGTGGCCCGTAGGCCCGCCGTGCGCATGACCTGATCGGCCAATTCATGCCGCAAGGCGTCGCCCGACAAAGTCCAATGCACGCTTGCCATGCCAAGTCCCGCGAGGACGAGGGGCAGGGACAGCCATTTCAGACGGAATTTCATCGGTCTCATGCAGCTCCGGAACAAAAGAAACATTAATTGAACGCAGGAAGAGGGCTGAAGCAAGGCAGGGGTGCGGGCTTCCTCTTCATTTCCATTTGACCTGCATCATAGATTTTCTGGCCGAGAGGATGTGCAATGAATTTTGGTTGTCATATTGAGGGATCAGCGCCGTGAGCACCATCCACCTGTCCAAAATCTGCCTTGAACCCGCACCCGCGGCCAAAGAGGCAGCAGTTCCTGTGACATATGACTTTACTGCTCCACTCGACGCCGATGGCCAAATCGATCTTCCCAGCTGGAAGGAGAAGCGCGCGCTCTGCTTCGTCCATAGGCGCGAGAAAGAGGGCCTGCTGCAGCACGGGCTCTTGGTGCATCGACCCGGTGGGGCCGGCGGCAGCACGTGGGTGTTTGATTATGAAGCTGGGCAGGGTGACGAGGAATCAGGTTTCCGCTTCGAAGCGCACCGGTTTTTCGCGGGTGCCTATGTTGCGATCCGCGATGTTGAGGGTGAAACGCATACTTATAAGGTGACGAATGTGACGCCTGCCTGACATAGCAAGGGGCCCCGCGGGGCCCCTTTTTATTCCGCGGGCTTCAATGCGCCGGAGCCTGCGGCTTCCTCGGTCTTGCGCAATTGGCCCGCTAGATAGCTGTCGACCTTGTCGAGGTAATAATAGACGACGGGCGTGATGTAGAGCGTCAGCAATTGCGAGACACAGAGGCCGCCGACAATGGCAATGCCCAGCGGCTGGCGCAATTCCGCACCCGCACCTGCACCCAGGGCAATCGGTACCGCGCCCAGAATGGCCGCCAATGTTGTCATGACAATTGGGCGGAAACGGATGATCGCTGCCTCGCGAATGGCGGGCAGAGATTCCATTCCCTCTTTTTTCTTCTCGATCGCAAAGTCGATCATCATGATCGCATTTTTCTTCACAATGCCCACAAGTAGCAAAATGCCAATGATCGCGATGACCGAGAGGTCCATGCCAAACAGCCAGAGTGCGAGCAATGCGCCCAGACCCGCCGAGGGCAGCCCGGAAAGAATGGTGATCGGGTGGATGAAGCTCTCATAAAGAACACCCAGCACAATATAGATCGTCAAGACGGCTGCGAGGATCAACGGAATCTGTCCGCGTTGTGCATCCTGGAAGAGCGCGGCTGTGCCCGAAAAATTCGTGCTGATGGATGGAGGCAGAGCGATCTCTTGTTCAACGCGACGGATCGCTTCAACGGCTTCGCCAATCGAGACGCCCGCAGTGGTGTTGAATGATAAGGTCACCGAAGGCTGTTGCGATTGACGATTGACCGTGAGTGGGCCAACCGAATTGCGGATTGTTGCCACTTGTTCCAGCGGAACGATGGGTGCCGATGAGACGCCACCGCCACCCGCACCCGATGTGGTTCCAGCTGGCGTGGTTGTGGTAGCAACTGTTCCACCTGAGCCCGTCTGGGCACGGATGTAAATGCGCCGCAGTGCCGAGGGATCATCGCGGAAATTGCCCTTGGCTTCGAGCAGAACGGCATAATCGGCGGCCTGCGTGAAGATTGTCGAAATCTGGCGATTGCCATAGGTATTGTAGAGCGATTGCTTGATCTGGTCTGTTGTCAGGCCGAAAGCTGCTGCTTTCTCACGATCAATATCTATCGAGAGTTGCGGATTGCGGATCTGCAGATCGGTCGTCACGTCACGCAGAACGGGCAGTCGGCGCATGCGCTCGAGCATTTCCGGTGATTTGCCATAGAGCGCATTGAGGTCGCCCGATTGCAGCGTGTATTGATAGGCCGCGCGCGACTGGCGTCCACCATTCAGGTTGAGATTCTGCACCGGATTGAAGACCGCTGTAATTCCCGGCACTGTATTTGTCTTCTGGCGCAGGCGTGTGATGACTTTCTGAATGTCACCACGTTCATTCTTTGGCTTCAGCGCCACGAAGAATTGACCCTGATTGGTAGCGCCTCCAGAGCCTATATTTGTGGTGACATAATCCACGGCAGGATCCTGCATCACAATATCGACCAGCTGACGCTGTTTCTCTGCCATGACGGGAAATCCAATGTCGGGAGCAGCCTCCGATGAGCCGGATAAGAAGCCCGTGTCTTCAATCGGGAAGAAGCCTTTTGGCATATAGGCAAAGACCGCGGCGCTGGCCACGAATGTTGCGAAAGTGACGCCGAGCATGATCAGGCGATGATGCAGCACCACGTCGAGCGAGCGACGATAGGCATCCGCCACACCATCGATCACATAATCAACAATCACATCGAAGCGGCGCGGCTTGGCGTTATGATCGATCGGTTTAAGGATACGCGCGCAGAGCATCGGCGTCAGGGTCAAGGAGACAAAGCCCGAGACCAGAATGGCGCAGGAAATGACCACGGCAAATTCGCGGAACACGCGTCCCACCACGCCGCCCATCAGTAGCACAGGAATGAACACAGCCACCAACGACAAGGTAATCGAAAGAATGGTAAAGCCGATTTCGCTCGAGCCTTTGAGGGCCGCGGCGAAGGGACTCATGCCATCTTCAATATGGCGTACAATATTTTCGAGCATGACGATGGCGTCGTCGACGACAAAGCCCACCGCTAATGTGATGGCAAGAAGCGAAATATTGTCGATCGAATAACCAAACACATACATGAAAGCGCAGGTGCCGATCAACGAAACAGGCAAGGCCAGCGTCGGGATGATTGTAGCGGAAATTGTCTTCAGGAAGAGGAAGATGACGAGCACGACGAGAGCAATCGACATCATGAGCGTGAATTCGACGTCCTCCACCGATTCCCGGATCGAGCGTGAACGGTCATTCAGCACGACGGCTTGAACAGATGGCGGCAATTGCGCCTGGAAGCCGGGCAGGCGCGATTTCACGGCATCGACGACCTGCACCGTATTGGCATCGGATTGGCGGAAGATCGCCAGCAGAATGGCGCGATCCTTATTATGCCAAGCGGCGATCTGGTCATTTTCGACGCCGTCATAAACATTGGCAATTTCGCCAAGGCGCACAGGGGCGCCATTGCGCCAGGCAACCACAATTTCCTTGTAGCCGTCGGCATGTTCAATTTGCCCGGAGGCCGTCAGCGTCACATTCTGGCCTTGGCCACGCAAAGTGCCAACCGGTGTTGCGCTATTGGCGGCCGTCACGGCGCTGCGAATATCCTGTAGCGTCAGGCCGCGCGCGGCGGCGGCATCCGGATCGGCTTCAATGCGGACGGCAAATTTTTGCTGGCCGAAAATCATCACCTGCGCGACGCCGGGAATTTGGGAAATCTGCTGGGCGAAAATCTGCTCGGCATAATCATTGGTCGTCGACAAGGGCAGAGTGGAAGAGGCAAGGCCCAGAACCAGTATAGGCGCATCGGCCGGATTTACTTTACGGAACGATGGCGGAGCAGGCAGTTCCGGCGGCAGGCGGCGCAGAGTTGTCGTGATTTGTGATTGCACATCAAGTGCTGCGCCATCGATCTCGCGGTCGAGATCAAATTGGATGGTGATATTGGTTTGTCCCGTTTGCGAGCGCGAGGTCATCAGCGACACGCCGGGAATGGTCGCAAAAGCGCGCTCCAGTGGCGCAGCGACAGAGGCGGCCATGGTTTCTGGATTGGCACCGGGCAATTGTGCCGACACATTGATGGTCGGGAAATCAACACGCGGAAGCGCTGCGACAGGTAGTTTCAAATAGCCGAAAATGCCAAAGACGATGAATGACAACATCAACAATGTCGTCATCACTGGTCGTCGGATGCAGAGTTCAGGAAGCGACATTAGCTGTTGCCCTTCTTCGCGTCGGGACCGCGCGTTTCAACGCGCGAGCCATTGACAAGTGCAAGCGCACCGTCTGTGACAATCGTCTCGTTGCCGTTCAATCCCTTCAGGATGACTTGCCGGTTTTCCTGAAAGCGGCCCAATTCAATGGGCCGCGAGCGGGCAACGCCGTCTTCGACGATATAAACATAGGTTCCGTTCTGGCTTGATTGGATCGCCTCACGCGGAACGCTGACGACGTCCGGGTCAACACGCAGCTGGATCCGCACGGAGCAGAGCTGGCCCGCCCAGAGCAATTCATCAGGATTATCGAAAGTGGCGCGCACGGTGATTGTGCCGGTGGCTGGATCAATCACATTGTCGATGACTGAAATCTTGCCCCTCGCAGGTTTGGTCGAGCCTTGCGGTGTGGCGGTGATTTCGGAATCACTGCGCATGGCTGCCTCGCGCAGATCTGACAACAGGCGCTGGGGCACAGAGAAGGACACATAGATCGGTGTTGTCTGGACGATGGTGATCAGCGTACCGGTCGCGGTCGCATCGCCTGAGCGAATGATATTGCCCGCCTTTTGCGAGAATGTGCCCACGCGCCCGTCGAGGGGCGCTTTGATCGTGTACCAGCTCAATTGGACGTTGAGATTTTCGATCTGTGCCTGATCGCCCAAGATTGCGGCGCGCGCCGAAGTTGCGGTTGTCTTGGCATTGTCGAGGCTGACTTGTGTGCCCGTCTGCCGGGACATCAGTTCTGTATAGCGAGAAACATCGCGTTCGGCCTGCTCGAGTGCAGCGCGATCCTTGGCGAGCGTGGCTTCGGCTTGTTTGATTTGCGCTTCGATCTGTCGCGCGTCGAGTTTAACGAGAATGTCGCCCGCTTTCACGCGCGCGCCATCGGGCACAAGAATGCTTTCGATCTGCGCATCGATGCGCGAGCGCAAGGCGACGCTGGCAATCGGCTGCACGGTGCCGATGGCGTCGGTTATATAGGGCAACGGGCCGCGTTCGGATTTTCCAACGCGCACATTTACCGGTGGGCGGTTTTGCGCTGCATTATTGGGTGCAGCGTTTCCTGCGGCGTTTCCTTGTTGGGCGCGCGCTTCCATAAGAGTTTTGGAGGGAGACAGAAAAGCGGAAGCAATCCATGCAACAGCACCGAGGCCCGCCACACCGGCGATCAACAATCTCGGAGATTTGATGAGCGTCATTCCATTCTCCCATGCCGGAACTTGTTGGCACTGGGCCTACCCGGCTGATTTTTGAGCTTATTCCTGCTATTTGGCATGATTGGTCACCCATTTGGCAAGACCCGCGGGGGGATATGGCCGAAATTTAATGCCGTTACGTTGCGCCGCAGCAAGTCCATCCTGTTCCGATGATCCCGACCGCGGCCCTCCGATGTGCGGGCCCGCTAGGCCGCCTGCTCTCTATGTGGGGACGTAAGTTTGCCCAGCAAGATGGTGCGCTTGCGACAGATGCGCCGGTCGAGCTGGATGATTTCAGCGCACGGATGAAACCGGTTTTGGGCGAACCAGGGCGCTAGAACCGCTCAGGAGCCAGCCAGCAATCAGCAAAAAACCGCCGGTCGGGGCCGCCATGGGTAAGAGGCCGCTGCCCGCGATTGCACGGGCCGAGAGGTCGCCGCAAAAGAGCAGGGTACCCAATAGGACGGTTGCCGCTGCTATGGCCCCCAGCCGGGACGGCGTGCCTCTGGTGAGGGCGACTAGGAGCGTGGCGTGGATAATGGCAAATTCGGAGGCCAGCCGCAGGGTGTCACCATAGCCTCCATGAGCAGCGACCGCCGCCGCTGTGACACCAGCCGCGCCCAGAAGGCCCGCGAGGAGGACGAGAACTCTATTCGTCAGCACAAGAAAACCTGTCATGGATGCTCTTCGGTTTCAGAGGCGTCAGCGGTAGCGCTCTTCATGAGCCCCTGCAAGCACGCTTCATTTTTGTGAGGACTTCAGAACCCTAAGGTTGGTTGCACGTGCCCTTCACATGCGGAAGGGGGGGGGGGGGGGGGGCCCCCCAAAAAAAAAAA
>CANJVX010000034.1 GCA_947478405.1 Beijerinckiaceae bacterium
GAGAACTTCCACCGGCCGAAGTTTGGCGACAATCTCTTCCGCCCTGTGCCTTATCTCAAGCATTCGCATTCCTCCTCAAGGCTCGTAAGCCATACATCAGGGAGGACCACTTTTCACGGGGCAGGCCACAGCCACTTCCTGCCTATCGAAGTGATTTTTGAGAATGATTTTATTATTTCTTGGCTTCCACAATAAGGGCACGGATTTGTAGGTTAGAAAAATAGGGGAGATAACTCGGCGAAATAAAACGCATCCATCGAAGCATTCTCACCGAAATGATTTTTTGTACTCGAAATATTTAGGGCCTATTTAATATTTATTCCCTCAACAGCACGGCCCTATATCCAGCTCAATTTTTCCATTATAGATCGACCCATAATCCAATCCTTGTCATCTTCCGATAAAAAATGGAGCTCTTGCGTAAAATGCTCAATTCGTTGCTTCATTGAACCACGGTTGAAAGAATTGGTCAGATCTGTTCCCCAATGGCAGCGTTGTGGACCATATGCGTCAAACAAACGCCTTATGTGATCATCCATATCCCGCCACGGGTAGGATTGTATTGAATAAAGAGGCGAAGATGAAAGCTTTACAGAGACATTTGGATATTTTGCCAGTGACACTGCTTCAGAAATTCGCTCTGTAACAGATCCATCTTTAACCGACTCCATTGTCACACCAAGATGATCGATAATTAAAGGTAATTGTGGATGCCGCTCTGCGATCTTCGCAAAAATCGGAGTTTGTTTAATGGTCAGAAACATCACGGGCAACTTGATAGACTCAGCCAAGCTCCAGAACCAATCAGCAGTTCCATCGAGAAGCCAATGCGCAATAGACGGCTGAAAATAAAAACGAGCTCCCAGCAAATAAGGCTCCGTACGCATTAGGGTGACCCGTTTTTTTTCAGCTGATTCATTTAAATTAACGCGGCTCATAGTGGCAAATCGCGATGGATATTGGCGAGCCGCTTCCTGACCATAATCAAAGCGTATCCCCTCCAAAGAGGGTGGCACAACGATCACACGATCGACACCTGCCTCATCCATAATTGGCAACAGACGCTCTACCGTCATTGGCTCAGGCAATTGAGCGTTAGACCCTTTGACCCAAGGTCTATCTACGGTGTCGGGTTTCCAGATATGAATTTGCGAATCAACGATCATCCGCTTGGTTGCAGCAGATCGAGCCTGAACAGACTGAGGCCCTATTCCCATAAGAGCACCGCCTAACATGAGTGACTGAAATCGTCGGCGTGTTAAAGGAGTTTGGATTGGTGAAGGTACGAGCTCCGACGTTTGTTCGTAGTCCATCTCGACCTTCCTTCCTACCATCCGAAATTTCTCTATTAATTCTGACTTGTTCTTAGAGTTAATCTCTCAGGGACCGGCCGGCCGATAGGTACCGAGCAATTCAACGGCTTTGGCAACATAACTCGTATCTACGACATCATCTACACTGACTTTGCCATCAATCTCGCCGATCTGTTTGAAGAATGCCCAATCTCTCTTGAGACTCTCGACGTTCAACCGTCCATCCGGATCTATGATCGGCGGAGTGGAAGTCTCGTAAATCTCTTTGTCTTTCAAATTTGAATAGGTCGTCAAGATCTCAATAACACGCGCCGCATTCGGGCCGTTCAATTTTCCATTCCTTACTGCATCTGCATAAAATCGTGTCCCGCGCACATAGGCCTTCATGAAACGGACAGCAAGTTCGGGGTTAGAGCTTGTAAATTTAGTCCCGTAGATAATCGTAGCGCTTTGTTGATCTGGATAAAATTCACCGACTCGTGCCATTCGGACAGCAGATCCCGACTTGAGGATATAAGTTTGCGCTGGCTCACTCGTCAAAGCTGCATCAATCGCTCGATTGGCAAACGCCGGCGCATGCTGAGGAAAGCCCAAATAGATGGCTTCGGCATCTCCCCATTTCAAATTGCCCATACGCAGCGCTTCATTAAGGACGGATTCATCTCCACTACCACGTCCCGATACTGCAATCTTCAATCCCTTCAAATCTGCAAAAGATCTAATTTTATTTTTTAGATCTTCGCGGATCAGAATGGACGCGTGCCCGAAGCCAGCTGCATGACGCGATTTATCGGCAACAACTTTGAGTATGATTCCGCGGCTAACAGCATTGTAAAGTGATGCAGAAACTGCGCCTGTTGCAACAGAAAGCTCTCCCGTTGCCAGAGGTGCGGACATTTGCGCACCCGAGCTGAATGGGATAAGAACGACAGAAATATTTTCATCGCGAAAATATCCGTTTGCATCAGCAATAAAAATTGGCGCGTCAGTGGTCGTTCCAATAATGCCAACCTTGACTTCCTCAATTGCCATACTCAAAGAAGGTGTGAAAAATAGAACACTGGAAAGCAGAACAGCATGACGTAAAATTTTCATAATTAGACCCTCAGGTTTTATCTTTCCATAGATCGATTATTTCGATGCAGTTTCCATCCGCATCATGGAAATAGGCGTGACGGCCAGGAAAGGTTAAATGACCCGTATCGGAATATTTTATAATCTCGATACCTCGATTTTTTAAAATCTGGATGGCTCGATCAAATTCTTCCGGATCAACGATGAATGCATGGTGATGCCCATCATCATCTGGCGCATTTGGATTGACATGATTCGGCATTTTGGCGAGTACAAAATAAGTTCCACCACATTCCATAAAAGCATAACGAGCTGTTGACCGAATATGATTACAACTCAACAAATCGCCATAAAATTCAGCTGCCGATTCATGATCTCGTACCCCAATCGTGAAATGAAGAATCCCTTTTGTCTTGATCCGATTACTACTACTTGCCTTGTCTTCTGTTGCAAAAATCATTTTTTTCCCCGTTTTTAGATTTCTTGTTCGAGAATACGAAACCCAAGCATCTACATGATGGCGGGCATTTCCTTTCGACACTGTAGTGCGGCTAGAATGCACTCGTTCAGAGGAAGATTGCTATCCCAAAGATTGGATTGAAAGCGTTCACCTGTATGACCTTCGGACAAATCTGATGCGAGCCAGAGAGCGGGGTCATTCATGATTTCTGCCGATAAAAATGTACGGCCAAGTGTAGGCATTCCTGTTAAATCAGCCGCCGTATCAACGGGCCCGCCGGGCAGCAAAACATTCACTGTTATACCCGTACCCTTGAGATCCTCGGCAAAAATGCGCGAGGCGGCTTCGACAAAGGCTTTCGAAGGCCCATAGGGTGCAAAATTACTACGCACCATGGTCATAGCGCCAGTTGATACGTTAATAATGCGCCCGAATTTTCGTTCAATCATGTCGGGAATAATTTCACGGGTGAGAAAAAATATGGTATCAATGTTTGTGTGAGCGATGTGGCTCCATTCATCTTCATCTACGAGCCAGAATGGCCTGCCCGGCCCATTGTTGGGGACACCGGCATTATTTATGAGTACTTCAACATTGCTGCCAAAGCCCCTTGTCAACTCTTCCTTCATGCGTTTGCAATCGACGGGATTATTCAAATTGCCCAAACAAACAATTGGCTTATTATCCACTGCAGCAAGCATATCGAGTGTTTTTTTAAGTGGTGGGCTATTTTTTTGCGCGATAATGCCGAGCTTGGCACCAGCTCGAGCAAAACCAATTGCCATCGCTCGTCCTAGTCCTCGGCTGGCACCTGTGACGACAACTCTGCGATCTCTCAATGACTGATGAGGCTCATTCGGCATGGGACGTTACTCCAAAAAATTCGTCACAGGTATGATCCACAAGCAACGCAAGATTATTCTTGCATTATTTTTCGGGGATACTCCAAAGCGGATTCCGGTGCGTTGTAAATTCTCTCCACTAGACTGGCCACATCGGGCCCACTTACCGGTGTGATCCCAAGCCCCATCTGCGAGGCTTCTGCAACAACATGTTTTTCTGCAAGCGTCATGAGAAACGCTTTTTGCAGAGCCTGGCCGCGATCTTGCGGAACGCCGGGCGGTGCTGCAAATGGTCGCGACATAAGATAGGGTATTTCAAATGTCTCTATTATCTTCCGGCTCATATCATCTTTAGCTAGCTCTCGTGCTGTGGGCACATCTAGATAATCTTGATGTCTTTTTTCACGACCAAGCTGAACAAGGATTCTCATTCCAGTTTTTTTATCGAGCCACTGCGGGTGGCCTGATTTCACTCCGGATAAATCCGTTGCGCGTGCATCTACTTCCTTTCGATCAACCGCGAGATACAGCTCGTTTGCATCCTGATAGCCAGGTACTATTTTTATATTGAACCCTAAAATATCCCGAAGAATAATAGGCACATCGTTCCCGGATGCGCCTTGTGCTGTTCCGCCAACGACAAGTGGTACTTTATCTTTCACCAAAACATCTTCGACAGTCTTTATCAACGAATCTTGTCTTACGAAAAATAGGTAAGCATCTTCCTGATAATTCGACGCAGAACCAATCCATGTAAAACGTCGTGGATCAAATTGAACGCCTGTATTTGTACCAAGTGCGGCAAGGAGCGCCATAGGCCGCGCGAAGATCCCGAAGGCCGTGCCATCAGAGGGAGCTATTGAATAGAGATAATTTGCTGCGCGAAGACTACCCGCACCCGGCATGTTTTGAACGATTATTTTCGGATTTCCGGGTATATTTTGACCCATATGCCTGGACAAGAGACGCGCATAGAGATCATAGGCGCCACCAGTCCCGTAACCGACAACAATATTAATCTGCTTGTTTTTATAAAAATCTGCGACAGGATCTGCCTTAGCTGCGATACAGAAAAACGCAAATAATAAGGCTAAAAGAATATGCGCCATAGGTGGCCTCCCGGAGGATTTCTATTTGAATCTCTCATTCTCAAGTGGGATCGTAATGCGGTGTTGAATGTTGACCTAACTCCGTAAATGTATACTTTTTTCTAATAGCCTTTTGGATAAGACGATTAAATCAAAATAGCGGAACTCTGTTGAGATTACCGGTGTATTTGCGCTCGGCTCTACTTTTTGTTTTGTTGGATCTATCTGTCAGTCGATGTTCATTGTGCGGTGCACTTGAGCCTTCTTCGCATAATTAGTTTATCTCTACATGAGGCGAGTAGTTGCCTTTGGGGCACAAAGAATGTTCAGTTGACAATCATCCGCGTCGCAAGCTCCGAGATCGAGGCTCTAAAGCTAACTTCCTATTAAGGGCTTTCTACAAGCTCACTTTTTAGGGAGACCGCGCAAATCCATGTCAGGTTATAGCATGCCAATCTTATTACAGGCTGAATGCTAAGGTTGCGCAACGCACGCAAATGTACGCGGTTGCAACTTGGGAAATCACTGTTCGGAAAAGGCTCCCATGCGCAAGCGGATGATGCGTCTCAATTATCATGGCAACTGGGCCGGGCGGCACCTCGGAGCCTGGAAGGCTGAGCAGGATGGATCCACGCATTTTGATCTGGATTATTATTTGAAGTTCGCGCAAATCGCCGAACGGGGCCTGTTCGACTGCATCTTCTATGCGGCCGAACTCGCAGCACTTGGCCCCGACCGGCCGACCCAAGCCGGCATCGATCCCGTCGTCCTGTCGGCTGCACTCGCCGCGCGCACAGATCGAATTGGGCTTGCTGCTACGATCTCCACGACCTTCAATGAGCCCTTTAATGTCGCCAAGGCCATGGCAACGCTTGACCACGTGAGCGGCGGCCGCGCTGCCTGGAACATCGTGACGACCTATGACCCGATGGCAGCCCTGAATTTTGGCCTTACGGAACTACCATCCAAAAGTGATCGCTACGAGCGCGCCCAAGAGTTCGTCGAAGTCGTGCTGAAGCTCTGGGACAGCTGGGGGCCGGGAGCCTTCACTGTGAACACCAAGGGTCAGAACATAGATTTCTCTGAAGCAGGTATTCATCCGATCAATCACGAGGGCCAATATTACAAGGTCAGGGGACCGGCACAGACTCCGCGCTCGCCACAAGGCAGGCCAGTACTGTTCCAGGCCGGCGCCTCTGAAGAGGGAAAAACTTTTGCGGCGCGCGTTGCAGACGGTATTTTCTGCGTTGCATTGGACTTGCCTGTAGCGAAAACATTCTATGCAGACATGAAAGCACGGGTGAAAGCAGTAGGGCGGGATCCCGACAGCGTGCAGATTCTACCTGGTCTGTATGTCTATCTGGGTAGCACTGAGGAAGAAGCAAAGCGCGCCCTCGCTGCGCAAAGCAGTACGTCCGCCGCCGTCGAGCAATTGTCTGTCAGGCTTAGCACGGATGTGCGTAATCTGGTCCTTGATGAAACAGTCCCCACACACATTCTCGATCATGCCTTGCTCAACCCACAGTCGGATGGTCACACACGATCCATGGTTGAACATTTCAGACGAGAGCGACTGACAATAAGGGAGTTCCTTGAGCGCCAGCCGCTGAGAGGGCCCCATCGCGTGCTCGTAGGGGCGCCCGAAACAGTCGCCGCCTGGCTGGAAGAATGGTTCCTGGGGGGGGCGGCTGACGGCTTCAATCTCGGCAATCTGACACACGAAACTCTCACTATTTTTACGGAAGAGGTCGTGCCGCTTCTACAGGCGCGGGGACTCTTCCGGCGTGAGTATGAAGGCAAAACTTTGCGTGAGAACTTCTGCGGCAAGATGTCGTGAACTGAAGGCCCTACGAGATTTTCAAGAAGACATGCGTCGGCAATTGTTCCCTGTATAGGCACAAGAAAAACGAGGAATGTCATCATGAACGTGAGTACAAATTCCATGCATTCAAATCTGAAAGCAACTGGCGTGACCATTCTTACCTCTGAACAAGACGCGATTGCTGCGGCAGAAGCCTTTGCTGCCCGCATCAGGCCGGGGGCGGCTGAACGCGATGCTGCGCATGCAAGACCTATTGCTGAAATGCAGGACCTCTGCAGTACGGGATTGCTGGGTATCACGGTTCCGCGCGCCTATGGAGGCCTGGAGTCGTCAGTCCGGACTCTCGTCAAGGTTTTTCATCTCATCTCCGCGGCGGATCCGGCCATCGGACAAATTCCGCAATCGCATTTCTCGCACCTGGAAAACCTGCGCGCGCTTGGATCCGCCGACCAGAAGAAGTTTTTTTATGGCGATGTCCTCGATGGTGGCCTCTGGGGCAATGCTTTGTCAGAGCGCGGAACCAAGGGGGGCTTGGGGAATATTCAGTCTCGCATTCACCGAACCCCAACGGGAAACTATCTAATCAATGGAAAGAAATACTATACGACCGGCGCACTCTATGCCCGTTGGATACCTACTAGCGTGAGAGATGACGAGGATCGTGTGTGCATGGTCCTGGTCGAGCGAAATGCACCTGGTGTCGAAATCATCGACGATTGGAACTGCATGGGCCAACGTGGCACAGCGAGCGGTACAGCAATATTCGCAGATGTTGCCGTGACGGAAGAGCATATTGTTCCCATCTGGAAGATGAATGCGGCCCCAAACACGCGCCGTGCCTTTGGGCAGATCATGCATATTGCCATTGATATTGGGATCGCCGATGAAGCACTGAGCGATACAATCCAATATATACGCACCAGAAGTCGGGGATGGCATGTAGCAAATCTTTCAGCTGCGGGTGACGATCCTCATGTCATTCGACGTATCGGCGAGCTAAAAGTGCAAATCGAAGCGGCAAAGGCACTACTTTATCATGCAGCCGACACGTTTGACGCACTTAGCATCGGGGAGCCCAGCGAAAACGCTATTGTCGACATGGCGATGATTGTGTCCGCGGCCAAAGCTGCCTGTTCTGCTGTAGCTGTTCTGGTATCAAGCGATCTCTTCGCACTGACGGGAACAAGCGCGGCGGACGAAAAATGGAACCTCAATCGGCATTGGCGGAATGCACGAACCCATACGCTTCATGACCCGGAAGCTTGGAAATACTACTACATCGGAGATTACCATCTAAATGAACGGCGCCCGCCGCGCGGTGCACTCATCGCCTGAGCTCACATTGATCAAAGTATGACCGAGAATATAACTTATCAGGGGATGAGACATGCGGTTGATGAGGCTGATCAAGAGTTCCAACGCTGTCGGATTCTTAATCACCGATGGCCCAAGGACGAGCGCTGCTGAACGTACGACACTGTCAGGCTTGAGCGTCCTTTCCTGCTTGAAAATAATCTACGCGCTCGTTGCAATCCAAGTCAGCGCCACATCATCGTATGCACAGGATGCCGTCGCGCAATTCTATAGGGGTAAGACAGTCACTATGTTCATTGGCTCAGGCGCCGGTGGTGGCTACGATGCCTATGCACGCGCGCTCACGCGCCACATGGGAAAATATATTCCCGGTAACCCCACGATGGTTCCTCAGAACATGCCGGGTGCGGGGAGCAATAATGCCGCAGCTTATCTCTACTCGATGGCAGCCAAAGATGGTACTGCAATGGCAGCGCTATTTCCTGGCAGCATCCTAGCGCCGCTTGTGACCTCAACTCCGATACAGCACGATCCGAGAAAATTCATTTATATCGGGAGCGCCAACAGCGAGGTCTATAGCTGCATCGTGCATGTCGATTCGCCTATCAAGACCTATGCAGATGCCTTTACCCAAGAGGTGATCATCGGAGCCAGTGCGGAAGGTGGATCCACGCGAGATCTCCCGACGCTGGACAATAATCTGCTCGGGACGCGTTTCCGCATCATAAGTGGCTATGAGGGCACGCGTGCGCTGACATTGGCGTTCGAGCGTAAAGAGATCGACGGCATCTGCGGCTTTAGTAGCTTGCGTTCCGTCGCTCCCCAATGGATCACCAACAAGACCGTTCGCTATCTGGCCCAGCATAGTGTCCAAGGATCGCCCGATCTCAATAAAGCGGGGGTACCGCGTACTATTGAGTTCGCTAAGTCGGAGGAAATACGTCAGGCGCTGGATCTCGTCTATGGGCAAGGCGTCATTGGGCGCCCCTTCGTGCTGCCAGACGGCGTCCCCAGTGAACGGGTAGAAGCAGTGCGCAGTGCATTCCTGTCTGCTCTCGCAGACCCCGCGCTAGTGTCGGAACTGACGAAAATGAACCTCGATATTGAACCTATATCCGGAGCCGACGCACAGAGCATGGTTGCGCGCTGGTTTGCTATGCCTTCTCAGACCATTGCATTAGCAAAGAAAGCACTTGTATCCCCTTAGCCGCGAGCAAGGGCGGCCTCAGCAAACAGTCCGATGCAAAAGTTGTTGAAACCAAGCGGAGAGGTTCCGCGAGAAGCAGCGAAAGTCGGGGTGGGTAGGCGGACTAAAAACCGCCTGTTGATGATAACGAGAAATCCAAGCGTCACTGTTAGATCCTGGAAGACTTCGACTAGTTAGCGACGGGTGCGTCAAGCTTCGAGGATCTAAATCTTCAGATGAAGGCAAAATTGCCGTTTTTGGTAATTGATGAGAAACTCTGTGTTTCGTGTACCATGCCAAGAACTCGGCGATTAGATGTTCAAAGTGCGTCCGGCAAGAAGTTTGCGTGATGCGCATTCCGGAACGGGCTCGTACGTTAGAACGGCAGGCAGTACAAAACGGCCATCATCCCAAATAATAGGATTGGCCCCATGCAATCGATGGAACATGTCCTAAGTAGCGCTGCCTTTCGGCGATCGCGATCGTGCATGATCTTTATACGATCTATCCAAATGAACCCGTTCTTATTTGTCAAAATGAACAAACAATATTCTCAACCTCCCATCCTTTTTTATTGCTGGAGTCAATCGCATGAGAAATCGGCTCAATACAGGATGCCCGAAGTGACGGTTCATGGAGAGCATGTCATCCGAATTGCTGATGACAAAGTTCTGAATCATCTGGCTAATTGAGATGAGATAACGATAAATTCAAAGCTCGAAGGGTCGCAATCAAATAAGCGCCTGGCAGATTACGTCCCGGGAGGACAGCTCATGCTCTTCATCAATAACAATCTCGTTCAAGAAACATTATCGATGAAAGAATGCATCGAGGTTCAGGAAGCTGCATTTAAAGCGCTCGAGGATGGAAAGGCTATTCATCGTCCCCGGATTGATATGTATATGCCGACTGAGCGAACCGATGGCTATTATCGATGGGGAACCATGGAAGGCTGGTATGACGGTATCTTCGCCATCCGGATGAAATCCGATATCATCACATGGCCAAGATCTAGGGACGGAGAGACATGGACTGAAGAAAAATATTGCATGGAACCCGGCACATTCTGCGGCCTCATCATGCTCTTTTCATCGCGCAATGGAGAGCCGCTCGCAATCATCAATGACGGCGTCTTGCAACACATGCGCGTTGGAGCCGGCGCAGGAATTGGCGTCAAGTATTTAGCAAAGAAAGATGCAAGTTCCGTCGGGATGCTTGGATCTGGTGGAATGGCTCGGACTTTCCTTGAGGCTTTTTGCGCTGTGCGCCCAATCAAGACATGCAAGGTGTTCAGCCCGACAAAAGAAAACAGGACTTTATTTGCTCGCGAAATGTCAGATAAGTTGGGGATAGAAGTCAAACCGGTCGACTCGGCGCGTGAAGCAGTTGAAGACGTCGATATTCTTTCGACGGCGACCGATAGCATGTCTCCCACATTTTCAGCTGATTGGCTCAAGCCGGGGATGCATGTGGCCATGCTCGGCCCTTGCGAAGTTTCTTCTGATGCAGCAGGCAGATTCGACGTCAAGATCAGACAGGGCATTGGCGGTTTACGAATGCCGGAGACAGAGCGCATCAAATCAGAAATTGGCATGAGCCCGGTCGCCTGGATTGCAGGCGATGAAACAGAGATGCGGAGATTGCCAGAAAAGACGCCGGGAAGTGGATTTGGCGGCGAGTACCCGGATTTTTGCGACCTCGTTTTTGGGAGAGCCCAAGGACGCACTTCGGATGAGCAGGTGACTTTTTACCACAACATGGGAAATCAAGGCCTGCAATTTGCTGCGGTAGGCGGATTGGTCTTTCGGAAAATCAAGGGCGGGGGCCAGGGTCTACCTATAGACACGTCTTTGTTCGTCCAAGACATCAGAGATTGAGAAGGCCGAGACACCTATGGAGGACTTCTCATGCTGCGTCCATTGATACTTCTTGCCCTCTCGATCATCGGCTTGGTTCCTTCGGTAAAAGCGGACTCCCCAAAGGAGATACGAATTCTCGTCGGATATGCATCGGGCGGCGGGTATGACGCTTACGCGCGAATTGTCGCCCAGTCGCTGGGAAAACATCTGCCCGATGCGCCGACAGTTCTGGTGCAGAACATGCCCGGTGCGGATGGATTAACCGTTACCAATTTCATGTTTACGCGACCCCCAAAAGACGGCAGCACATTTGCCCTGACCAACAGGAATATAGCCGTCGCCCCGACGCTCGGACTAATTGAACCCAAGAATGTTCAATATAAGGCTGAAGAATTTTTTTGGTTGGCAAATTTGAATTCAGAGGTGAGCGTCATCGTGGCTCGCCATGACGCCGGTTTTTCATCCGTCCAAGACATGAAAAAGAAGCCCTTTTTAGTCGGCTCAACGGGGTTGACGTCGAATAATGCGATCTACCCTTATGTCTCGAATAATATTGCCGGCACGAAAATGAAGGTTGTCACGGGCTATCCAGGAACAAGCAATATCGTACTGGCGCTGGAACGCGGTGAAATCGATGGGATCGGGGGATGGGCCTGGTCCAGCATAGCTGTCCAGAAACCATCCTGGATTAAGGACAAGTTCATCATCCCCCTGATGACGTTGGCGCTTGAGAAACATCCCGACTTACCCGATACGCCATCAATTTTTGATTATGCAAAATCTGATGAAGATCGGACGGCATTGAAATTGATCTTTGCGCCGGAGTCCATGGGGCGGCCATTTTTCGGCCCGCCGGGAATGGATCCGAAAGCAGGGCAAATGCTTCGTAACGCATTCGCGGACTTGGTCAGAGATCCCCAGTTTCAAAATAGCGCCGCGAAGGCGAAACTGGATATTTCTTTCATCGATGGCAAGACCTTGCAGGACCTGATCGCAGATCTCTCCCGAGCCACGCCTTCTGCCATTGCGCGCGCGAAAGAAATCACACAACGCGGCGTCACGGAAATTGAAGAAAAAGAGAATAAATGAACCGCAAAATTCAGGGCCAGGCAATGACGAGATGAGGCTCCTTCGACTTGCTCTCGACCGCTATGATCGTCATTTTCCTTTGTTTGACGGAACCGTCAAAGCGCCGCAAGGTGTTGATCTGCAGACTTTTCAGGTTGGTCAAACCGTTCGGTTGCGAGACGGCGAATTCAGACACGAGCGGCTTCTGCATGAAAAAGAATTTGAAGCAGCAGAATTTTCTTTTTCTTCGTTTCTCATGGCGATTGATCGGGGTCTGGATATCGTCGGGGTTCCGATTTTTCCCCGACGCCTTTTCTCACAAGGACTTTTTTATGTACGCAAGGACGGAGACATCAAGGCGCCAAAGGATCTGATTGGACGGCGTGTTGGATTAAACGCCTTTCAGACGACCCTTTCGGTCCTTGCCAGAGGGGACTTGAAATCGTTTTATGGGATACCGTGGGAAAGCATCACATGGTGTGTGTCCGACCAAGAAAAGGTCCCATTTACCGAAAAATTTGGCGTGAGAATTCATCGGTTACCGAGAGGCTGTGATTTATCTTTGCTCCTGAAAAATCGTGAGCTGGATGCATTTATACATCCTCATCCTCCTGCCTCGACAGCTCTAGCATCGCACGACGTGATCCGTCTGTTTCCGAATGCAATGGATGAAGAAAAGCGATATTTCGATGAAGTGGGGTTCTTCCCGATCATGCATATTGTAGCGATAAGGAGATCTCTCTCGCAGGCATGGCCAGAGTTGCCACAGATCTTGACGTCCCTTTTTTCGCAAGCTTCCTCGATATCTTCAACTTATTACAACGATCCAAACTGGTCTTCGCTTATCTGGGCGAAGCTTGCGTATGAAGAGCAAACGAAACATTTCAATCGCGATCCATGGTCGAATGGTATCGATGCTAACGTCAAAAATATAAAAATGTTCGTTGATTACATGAAAGATCAAAACCTGATCACGAAAAACTTGGAAATCTCGGATCTATTTGCGCCAGCATCTCCCGATTCTTCAGTCCGTTCAATCTAATAGCTCGACATCCCTCCTGCGCCAGATTATCGACTGTGCGACAGTGTGAGTGGGTTGATTGGGACAATGCAATCGGCAGTGGTCGGGACATTAGAGTTAATGGTTGCGCCAATACGGCGGACAATCGTTATACATTTTTCTGTGCTCTGAAGCTCTCGTTTCGGATCACATGTAGTCAAGCTTGCGCAGTCGTTCCGTCCTGGAACGCTAAAAACCGGCAAAAATGCGCGACTGCCTAGGCCGCAGGCAGAGACTTCCGTACCACGAAAAAAGACACCTGAGAAAAGCCCGGTAAATTCATCCAAAAAAGGCCCTCAAAGCGTCTCTGCAGAGAGGGCAAAAGAAGCGCGGCTCGCAAGCCACTGAAACCACGCGCACAAGTCGCGCGTGACAGAACCAAAGCCGGACTGGGGTAGAGAGACTAAAGACTGGCGGAGGGGGCGGGATTCGAACCCGCGATACGGTTTCCCGCATACACACTTTCCAGGCGTGCGCCTTCAGCCACTCGGCCACCCCTCCGTCATCAGCTGATGAACCCCGTCAGCACATAAGCGCCTTCGTCGGGGTTTCCCTGCCGCATGCGTGGGGCTAAGCCCTCGCCGCAAGAGCGCGCACTATAGTCAGGCAGGGCGCAGGCGCAAGGATGATCGATCTTATTTTCCTCCCACCGGCGCGTAAATTGCGCGCCCCATGCTGGGCCTTGCCCCTTCCAGCCGCGCCTGACGCGCCCTAGATTAGAGGCGAAGACATTTAAGGGTATCTTCGCCCGAGGAGCCGCTCCATGTTCGCCTTTCTAAAAAAGACTGCCTTACCGGCCGCCGGCGAAGCCCTGCCAGGGCGCCAAACCGAGATCGCCACGGCGCCATCGCATTATGTCACGGGACGCCCGCTGAAAGGGCCCCATCCGGAGGGCTACGAAAGCGTACTCTTGGGGTTCGGCTGCTTCTGGGGCGCCGAGCGCAAATTCTGGCAAATGGGCAAAGACAAGATCTGGATCACCGCTGTGGGCTATTCGGGCGGCCAAACTCCCAACCCAACTTATGAAGAAGTCTGCTCGGGCATGACCGGGCATAATGAAGTGGTTCTTGTCGTCTACAATCCCGCCGTCACGCCCTTTGAAGAGGTGCTGAAAACCTTTTGGGAAAACCATGATCCCACGCAAGGTATGCGCCAGGGGAATGATGTGGGCACGCAATATCGCTCGGGTGTCTACGTCAACACTGAAGCACAGCGCGTGGTAGCCGAGGCAAGCCGTACTCTCTTTGGGACTGCTTTAAAAGTAAAAGGCTTCGCGCCCATCACCACAGAAATTCAGAATGCCGGATCATTTTATTTTGCAGAAGCCTATCACCAGCAATATCTGGCAAAGAATCCCAATGGTTACTGCGGCCTTGGTGGAACGGGCGTGACCTGTGCCATCGGCACCGGCGTGCGTGCAAGCTGAAGCGTGCTTGCTTGATGATTGCCTCTCATGGCATCAAAGAAATTCTGTGAGGGGCTCAACAATGATCGAACGCGCGCTCGAAAAATTTCTCTTTTCCAGTCGTTGGCTACTGGCGCCATTTTATGTAGCGCTAGTGGTCAGCCTTGCCGGGCTTCTGCTAAAGGCCGCACAGGAGCTGTGGCATTTTATTACACATGCTTTGGTAGCCAGTGAAAGCGATGTCATTCTTGGTGTCCTCTCGCTGATTGATCTCACACTCACCGGATCCCTCATCGTCATTGTCGTTTTCTCCGGCTATGAAAATTTTGTCTCGAAGATCGATGAAAGCGAGCATCGCGATTGGCCCGAATGGATGGGCAAAATCGATTTCACCGGACTGAAACTGAAGCTTCTGTCCTCGATCGTCGCCATTTCGGGAATTCAGCTCCTGAAGACTTTCATGAATATCAAAAATGTCTCGGACCGCGATATTATGTGGTCGGTCATCATTCACATCGTCTTCGTGACGTCGGGTATTATTCTTGCCTGGACAGACAAAATCAGCGGAGAATCGCATTCCAGCGGCGACAAAGTGCATTGATCATTTTGCGTTGAGAACAGCGCGGCACTCACCTGGTAGTTGGGCCAAAGTCACAGGCTTAGCCTGCTTTTCCGTTGGCACCGGCTTGGGGTGCAACACCTCATCTGTGAACCACCAGTCGAGCGTCTTGTCGCAACCATCACTTTTTGGGGGCGGCTCTTGGGCGCGGCAGGATTCCTCACCTGCCGGGCAGGCGAGGCGAATATGGAAATGGTAATTATGACCGTAAAAAGGTCGGATCTTCCCAAGCCATGAGCGATCGCCACGCGCATCATGGCAAATAGCTTTCTTGATTGCCGGATTCACAAATATACGCTCGACTTCGCTTTGCTGGGCAACATATTTCAACAAGGCAATGTGGCGCGAACCAAAAAGTTGCGGCTCAACTTCGAGCCAATCTTCACGCACCAGATTTGTGGCAGATGTTTCTTCGCGTTCTTGCCGCGTCAGTCGATGGTCGGGCATGGGCGTGAACCAGACATCGGCATCAAGCCCAATCTGATGAGATGCGTGGCCTGTCAACATCGGACCACCGCGCGGTTGTGACATGTCACCGACCAGTAACCCCGGCCATATATTCTGTTGGCGCATCTGGAATGCCGCGCGCTGCAGAAAAGAAACTAAATCAGGATGACCCCAATTCCGATTGCGCGACAAGCGCATTACTTGCCAGGCCTCGCCATCGATGGGCAGCATGTCAGCCCCGGCCAAACAGCCCCGCGAGTAAAAGCCAATAGGCTTTGCAATCATTTTCGCCGCCGTCGCGCGTCGGCCAAACAGCTCTTTCGCTGGCACGCCTGGGTCATCGGGATTGGCAATCGGGGGAAGCGGTTTTGGATGGAGCGTGCCTGCATCTTGCCCTTGCGCCGATATGGAAATCGCAAGAGTGATAAACAAAGTGAGGCTTATGAGGCCCTCATTGCGAGCAAAGCGAAGCAATCCAGACATGGCCCTTCTTCTCCATAATGATAAATACTCTCGCTGCTTTCTCCTCCCTCCACCTTGTGGGGAGGGCGACGCTACGAAACAGAGCGGGGTGGGGGCCGCACGATTGGTTTCGTTTCGTTGTGCGCCTTTCTGGATTGCTTCGTCGCTGACACTCTTCGCAATGACGATGCTCACACAGCGCGCGAATGTATCGCTTTTCAATCCCCGAAGACCACGGTCTTCGATCCATTCAAAATCACACGATCTTCGAGATGATGGCGTACGGCACGCGCAAGCACGCGGCGCTCAATATCACGACCCTTGCGCACGAGATCTTCCGGCAGATCTCGATGGCTGATGCGTTCCACATCCTGCTCGATGATCGGGCCTTCATCGAGATCGGACGTCACGTAATGTGCCGTAGCGCCGATCAGCTTCACGCCGCGCGTATGCGCCTGCTTGTAGGGGTTGGCGCCCTTGAAACCCGGCAGAAAGGAATGGTGAATATTGATGCAGCGCCCGGACAGCTTGGCCGAGAGGCCTTCTGACAAAATTTGCATATAACGCGCCAGGACGACCAGATCGGTCTTGGTTTCGCGAACGAGATTCCAAACTTGCGTCTCCTGCTCCAGCTTTGTGTCGCGCGAGACAGGCAGATGATAAAAGGGCACGTCATCAAAATCGAGATGTGCATAGGTTTCACGCGGATGATTGGCGACAATACCCACCAAATCCATCGGCAATTCATCAATACGCCAGCGATAGAGCAGATCAGCCAGACAATGATCGAATTTCGACACGAGTATGAGAACGCGTTTCTTCTGCACGGTCGCGCGCATGGTCCAGTTCATACTGAATTTAGTGCCAAGCTCTGCAAAATCAGCATGAACTTTGTCGAAGCTCGCATCTTCGACACCATTGAAGACGACGCGCATGAAGAACACATTAGACTGCGTATCGTCATATTGCTGGGCGTCGAGAATGTTGCAGCCGTGGCTGAACAGATAGGTTGAGACGCCAGCAACAATGCCGGGTTTGTTCGGGCAGGAGAGCGTCAGGACATATTGGGCGCTGATGGTCGACATGAAATCCCGCAAGTGCAAGAAACAGAGCCTCCGCTCGGGAGGCCCGCTGATATAGGCTGAACGGGCACAAGAGCTCAACCGCGCTTGACGCGCTTTTGGGCAGGCGCCTAAAATGTTCGTAATTCGCCCAAATGTTCTCTATACGAACATCAAGGAATGGAACCGATGACCGAAGCTTTCCTCTGCACAGGCCTGCGCACCCCCATCGGGCGCTATGCTGGCGCCCTTTCCTCCGTGCGCCCCGACGATATGCTGGCCTATGCGATCCGAGAGCTGATGGCGCGCCACCCGCAAATTCCCGGCGAAGCGATCGACGAGATTTATGCGGGCTGCGCCAATCAGGCAGGCGAGGACAATCGGAATGTCGCGCGTATGGCGGGCCTGCTCTCGGGACTCCCCATGAGCGTGCCGGGCACGACGCTGAACCGCCTCTGTGGTTCGGGCATGGATGCGGTAGGCGCTGCTGCGCGCGCCATCAAGGCGGGCGAAAGCGATCTCGTGATTGCGGGCGGGGTAGAAAGCATGTCGCGCGCGCCTTTCGTGATGAACAAAGCGACGGAAGCTTTTTCGCGTACGGCCGAAGTGCATGACACGACGATTGGCTGGCGCTTCGTCAATCCGTTGATGAAGGCACAATATGGCGTCGATTCCATGCCCGAAACCGCGGAAAATCTCGCCGAAGACAAACAGATCTCGCGCGCCGATCAGGATGCTTTTGCTTTCCGTTCGCAAGCGCGCGCGGCCAAGGCCGTCGCCTCGGGCCGCTTTGCCAGAGAAATCGTCGCCTATGAGATCAAGGATCGCAAAGGCAACATTACCCGCGTCGAGCGCGACGAGCATCCGCGGGAAACGACGCTTGAAAAGCTCGCGTCTCTGGCCACACCCTTCCGCAAAGGTGGCTCGATCACCGCTGGCAATGCCTCTGGCGTGAATGATGGTGCTGCGGCACTCATCATTGCTTCCGCCCGCGCAGTTGAAAAATATGGTCTTACCCCGCTCGCCAAAATCAATGGGCTGGCAACTGCGGGGTGCGCGCCGCGGATCATGGGCTTTGGTCCCGTGCCTGCGACGCAGAAATTAATGGACCGCTTGGGACTCAAAATTTCAGATTTCGACATTTGCGAATTCAACGAAGCCTTTGCCGCACAAGCATTGGCATGCACACGCGGTCTCGGCTTGCCTGACGACGCCGAACACGTCAATCCCAATGGCGGCGCAATTGCACTCGGCCATCCGCTGGGCATGTCAGGAGCGCGCATTGCGCTGACAGCGGCGATTGAAATGAACGACCGCAAACAAAAACGCGCGCTCGCCACAATGTGCATTGGCGTGGGCCAAGGCATCGCCATTGCATTAGAGGCAGTGCGCTGAAAAGAACGCCTTTGGCATTTTGCAAAGACTATTTGGATGAGGAATAAACGTTGAAAATTGCGCTCATCCAGATGAATTCCATAGATGACAAGACTGCCAACCTAGAACAGGCGCGCCGTCTTGTTGAAGATTGTATTGCGAAAGAGCGCCCTGACTGGATCAGCCTGCCCGAAGTCTTTTCTTTCATGGGCGGATCGCGCGATGATAAAATCGCGGCCGCTGAAACTTTTCCCGACGGCGTCGCCTACAATCTTATGCGGGAGCTTGCCACGCGCTACCATGTGCATATTCATGCAGGCTCGATGCTCGAAAAAATTCCAGGCGAAGCTCGGCTCGGCAATACGAGCGTCGCATTCAATCGCCAGGGCAAGGAAGTCGCGCGCTATCGCAAGATTCACATGTTTGATGTGACGACACCCGATGGCATGGAATATCGCGAGAGTCAGGCGATGAAGCCAGGCGATGCTGTCGTGACATATGAATGCGAAGGCCTCACCATCGGTTGCGCCATCTGCTACGACTTGCGCTTTCCGGCGCTTTTCGATGCACTCAGCCAGCGTGGTGCCGATCTCATCGCCTTGCCGTCGGCCTTCACCTTGCAAACAGGCAAGGATCATTGGGATGTGCTGTGCCGTGCGCGTGCCATTGAAACGCAGACTTATTTTGCTGCGGCCGCGCAGACAGGCCAGTTTCGACAAGGCAAAGACATGCGCGCAACCTATGGCCATTCGCTGATCGCCGACCCTTGGGGATTGGTCATCTCCAAAGCATCGGACGGCATTGGCTACATCACCACACATCTTGACCGCGATCTGATCAAACGTGTGCGGACACAAATTCCAGTCAGCCAGCACAAGGTTGATGTGAAGCCGTGACCCGCATCACTGTCGCCGGCGAAGCGCTTGTCGATTTTGTGCAGGATGAAAACGGGGCTCTGCAATGGACACCCGGCGGCTCTGGTCTCAATACGGCACTTGCGCTGGCACGGCTTGGAATCGAAACGTCCTTTGCTGGCAGCCTGTCGTGCGATGATAATGGTCACAAGCTTTCAAATTTCATGCGCAATGAAGGGATCGATCTATCGCAGACATGGGCTAGCAACAAACCCTGCCCGCATGTGCTTGCGAGCAAAGATGCGCAAGGCGTGCCCACTTATGATTTGCATCTGGCCGGAAGCGCGCTTGAAGAGGCGCCCCTGCAATGGGGCTGGCTGCATGACACATCACATTTTCACGCAACGTCATTTGCGGCCACGCTGGGCCCGGGAGGTGCCTCGGCGCTCGCCGCCTTGCAGCAAGCACGCTCTTCAATCTCGACGAGCTTTGATCCCAATATCCGCGCGAGCATTTTTCCGGACCGCTCGGCCATCCCGCTCCTGCTAGCCCACCGAATCAAGCATGCCGATATTGTCAAAGTCTCCAGCGAAGACCTTGATGTCATTGCTCCGGGAATTCTGCATGATCATATTATTGATGAGTGGACTGCACTCGGTGTGCGACTGGTAATCGTCACACGCGGTGCAAAAGGTGCCGTGGCTTGGTTTGAACACCAGCAATTCGAAGTTGCAACGCCCCGCGTTGACGTATGCGACACGATTGGCGCCGGTGACACATTCATGGGTGCACTGCTGGCCATCATGAGCGACGACAACGCGCTCGGGCACAAGCGTGATGGTTGGAGCTCAGAACAAGTGCGGCATTGGCTGTCCTTTGCTGCACATGCCGCTTCGCTTTGCTGCGCGCGCCCCGGCGCCGATCCGCCGACACGCGAAAAGCTGCGGGCACAGCGGTAATCCCGAATTTCAGTTGCTTCACTCGGCAAGACCGCTTAGAGAGGCGCGCTATCTTGATGCAAGGAAAATATCATGCGTCCCTCTCAGCGCGCCTTCGATGAAATGCGGTCCGTTACGCTGGAGCGCAATGTTGCGCGCTATGCGGAGGGTTCCTGCCTCGTGAAATTCGGCGAAACGCATGTTCTTTGCACCGCCTCGCTTGAAGACAAGCCACCCATGTGGCTGCGCGGACAGGGCCGTGGCTGGGTTACTGCGGAATATTCGATGCTGCCGCGCGCGACTGCCACACGCACGCGCCGTGAGGTAACAGCCGGGAAACCGTCGGGTCGCACGCAGGAGATCCAGCGTCTGATTGGACGCTCCTTGCGCGCAGTTGTTGACCTGCAAGCGCTCGGCGAACGCCAGATCACCATCGATTGCGATGTGCTGCAGGCCGATGGCGGAACCCGTACCGCGGCCATCACCGGCGCATGGATCGCATTGCATGATTGCCTGAAGTGGATGCGTGGACGTTCAATCATCAAGGATATGCCCATCCGCGACCATGTCGCTGCCATTTCTTGCGGTGTGTCGCGCGGCATGGCCGTGCTCGATCTCGATTATGCGGAGGATTCCGTTGCCGAGACCGATGCGAATTTTGTAATGACCGGTTCGGGCGGCCTTGTCGAAATTCAGGCGACAGCCGAAGGCGCAATTTTCACTGAAGACCAACTCGCTGCGATGATGGGCCTGGCCCGCAACGGCATCGCGCGCCTCGTGGATATGCAGAAAACTGCGGTCGCCTGATGCGGTTTGAAGTGAGTTTTTTGCACTGCAACATAAAAAACAACAAAATGGGCTTACGGATTACTCATTTCGTCGTATTCGTCGTGATGTTTGCGCTTCCGCTTAGGCCTCAGATGTGATTACCTGAGTAATTATAAGAACAAGGCACATAGGAACGAAACGTACCATTCCGGCAGGCTCCAGAGAGAGCCGCGCGGTAAAAGGCTCTGAAAACACTGACGTTGATCAGCTCCGTTCCACTGACTTACCTTCTGACCACGTTGGCTGGTCCAAAAATCCTCATAGGATGAAATCATAAGGGCGCGAGCCCGAGCAGGGCGAATAAAATGAATAACGGGTCGGGTATGAGGGAACGTGCTGGGGTGGCGACTGCTGCCGCTTTGCTGCATGCCTTTGTGCTGATGTTCTCACTCGTTGTCGTCCAAGCGGACCCGCTCTTTAACACATATGAAAATGTCACTGAGATGGCCCTTGCCGATCAGGCTCCAGACGAGTCGGCAGAAAAGAAGAGCCTTGATGGTGACGACCTTTCGCTCTGGAGCTTGGCCAGGCGCGATCAAGTCAGCCTGCGACTTGGTGAGCAGCTTTGCCATAGTCAAGACGCTCCCCGAGTGAGTGGCTGCGGCCGCTCCTTTCACGCTCGGGGACCTCCGGCCATAATCGTCTAAGGCGGCCCGATTCCTTTTAGGAAGGATCACGGGCTCGCAGGACCATTTCCGAAAAAGGATGGCCTTTCCTCGTCCCGTAAGGGCGTGACTGCCGGAAAAACACGTACATCCCGGCTGAAAGCACCATCAGAATAAAACCAGGGGACTTTCATGGAAATTTGGGAAGCATTATCCCAGGGGCTCACGCTGCTCCTCGAGCCGCATCGTATGATGCTCCTTTGGGCTGGTGTGCTGTGCGGTCTGGCACTCGGCATCCTGCCAGGCATCGGCGGGGTCGCGGGTACCGCGCTCCTCCTGCCTTTCACCTACAACATGGACCCGGCGGCAGCCATGGCGCTGCTGCTCGGCCTTGCTGCGACGACAACCCACGGTGACCCGATTTCGGCCATTGTGCTGGGCGCGCCGGGTCATGCGGCTTCTGCCGCAACTGCCCTCGACGGTTATCCGATGACCAAACGCGGCGAAGGTGCTCGCGCTCTGGGTGCGGCCTATATGTCCGCGCTGATTGGCGGTCTCTTCGGCGCCGTGCTGATGGCGGTCTCCTTGCCGGTCGTTCGTCCCCTCATCCTGTTCATCGGCTCGCCGGAACTTCTGGCACTCGCGGTGTTTGGTATTTCCATGGTCGCCGTACTCTCGGGCAACACGCCTCTGCGCGGCCTCACCATGGCATGCTTTGGCATCATGCTGGCCATGATCGGTTCCGATCCGCAGACCGGCACGTTACGTTGGACGATGGATAGCCTTTACCTCTGGGAAGGACTGCCCCTCGTTCCGCTCACACTCGGTGTTTTCGCGCTTCCAGAACTCTGCGATCTTCTCGTCGCCCGCACCTCGGTCGTGGCGCAATCAAAGGTCCAGGACAATTGGCGCGGCCTATGGCATGGGTCGGTGGATTGCTTCACCCATTGGTGGCTGAACATCCGCTGCTCTTGGATTGGCTCCGTCATCGGCGCAATCCCGGGCATCTCCGCCTCGGTGATTGACTGGATCTCCTACGGTCACGCACTCAAGACCGAAAAGGGCGCTACCCTCACTTTCGGCAAAGGCGACGTACGCGGCGTAATCGCGGCGGAATCGGCGACATGTTCACGTGAAGGCGGCGCACTTGTTCCGACGATCGTGTTCGGCGTTCCCGGTTCGGCCGGCATGGCCATTCTGCTTGGCGCCTTCCTCATGCATGGCTTGGTCCCCGGACCGGAAATGCTGACGAAGCACCTCGCCATCACCTATTCGATGGTCTGGTCGATCGCCATTGCGAACATTCTGGGTTCGGGTCTTTGCTACCTGTTCTCCAGTCAGTTCGCGAAGCTTGCCAGCTTGCGCTATACGCTGATCCTGCCCTTCGTTCTGTCGCTGGTTTATATCGGCGCCTTCGAAGGTCACCGTAACTGGGGCGATCTCTTCTCGCTCCTGTTCTTCGGCATCTTTGCTTGGGGCATGAAGCACTTCAAATGGCCGCGCCCGCCGCTGGTCTTGGGTTTCATTCTCGGAGCAATCCTTGAGCGTTATATGTTCATCTCGATCCAGCGTTATGGCAGCGACTGGATCTGGCAACGCCCGATCGTTATTGTGCTCTTCGCGATGGCACTTCTGTCGCTCGTGCGTCCGTTCATTTTGGACGTGAAGACTCACGGCGGCATCAAGGCCATGCTCTTAGAGTTCCACGCTCCGAAGTTCAATGTTACGCATATCTTCCCGATTATCATGCTCTGCATCTTTGGAGTCATGATGGCGGAAGCCGTGACTTGGAACTTTTCGGCCAGGATCATTCCGATGATCGTCGGCACGGGTGCGATCTTCTTCTGCTCGGTCTCGCTCTTGAACGAAGTCTTCAAGGATGAGATCCACAAGAAGCGGGAAGAGGAACGTGCGGCTCGCGGAGAAGCAGCGGAGAAGATGCACATGGACATCGCCTCCACCATTGACAACATGACCCCGATGGAGATCGTCAAGCGTGGTGCCATCTTCTTCGGCTGGATGATCGGCTTCCTCGCCTCAATGGCGCTGATAGGCCTCATCCCGACAGTGCCGCTGTTCATCGTCGCCTTCATGCGTTCTGAAGGAAATGAACCCTGGCGCATCACACTGCCAATGGCGATCTGCACGACCACGCTCGTCTACATCGTCTTCGATCAATTGCTGACGATCCCGTGGCCGGGTTCGGTGCTCGGTGACTTCCTTCCCTGGTGGAAGGCTCACATGCCAAGCGCCTGATCCGAAAGGCTCAACGAAACAGAAACCGCCGGGGCAACCCGGCGGTTTTTTTATGGCCCAAGAGGCTCACGCCAGCCTCGGGCAACGGGCGAGCTTGCCAAGATCGAGAATGTAACAATATAACATTACTTATTCTGGAGGCCGGCCCACATGGCGCATGATCACGCCCGCACACATGAGCACGAACACAGCCACGCACGACCGCGCTTGCCGGTATCGCTTGTGCGCCTATCTGTCGGGCAGCGACTTCTGGGTGTCATCTTGCTGCTCGCCCTGCTTTGGATGGGCGTCTTTAAGGTGCTGGCATGAGCGGCCCGATCCTCACACTGAAAGATGTGACGCTGGGCTATGATCGCCACCCTGCCGTCCACCACCTCACCCTGCAGATCACGCGGGGCAGCCTGAGCGCGGTGGTTGGCCCAAATGGGGCTGGCAAATCGACCTTGCTAAAGGGGCTGTCGGGCGCGCTCGAGCCGCTCAGTGGCACCATCCTCACAAAGGGCGCGGCGCGGATGGCCTGGCTGCCGCAGACAGCAGCACTCGACCGCTCATTCCCGATCAGCGTCTTCGATCTCGTTGCCATGGGCCTGTGGCATCGCCTCGGTCCTTTTGGCCGCCTGTCGCCCACAGACCGCACACAGGTCCATGATGCATTGAGCGCCGTCGGCCTGTCAGGGTTCGAGCGTCGCACCATCGATGCGCTCTCGGGCGGACAATTGCAGCGCGCACTTTTTGCTCGCTTGATGCTGCAGGACGCCGATCTCATTTTGCTCGACGAGCCGCTCGCCGCTGTCGACACGAAGACCTCCGCTGATCTCATCGACTTGATCCGTACATGGCATGCACAAGGGCGCACGATTATCGTCGTGCTACATGACATGCAGATTGTACGAAATATTTTTCCGCAAACCCTCCTGCTGGCGCGCGAGTGTGTCGCGCATGGACCGACAGAGGACGTGCTCAGCGAACACAATCTCGCACGCGCCCGAGATATGATCGAAGCTTTCGATGAAGCAGCCCATGTCTGCGCGCAGGAGCTTGTTTCATGATCTATGATGCGCTGATTGCACCTTTCACCGAATTCGAATTCATGAGCCGCGCGCTCATCGGCTGTATTGCGCTGTCACTTGCGGCGGGCCCCGTCGGCACATTTCTGATGCTGCGCCGGATGAGCCTGTTTGGCGATGCCATGGCTCATGCCATTTTACCAGGTGCCGCGATCGGCTATCTCGTGGCCGGCCTCTCTTTAACCGCGATGACACTGGGTGGCCTTGCCGCAGGCCTCGTCGTCGTGCTGCTTGCAGGTCTCGTGACACGCGCCACCCAGATGCGCGAAGATGCCTCTCTGGCAGGCTTTTATCTCATTTCACTCGCGCTTGGTGTGACCATCGTTTCGCTGAAAGGCTCGAACGTCGATTTGCTACGTGTTCTCTTTGGCTCAATCCTCGCCCTGGACGATGCTGCGACCATTCTACTCTGTGGCATGACAAGTATGACGCTGATCGGACTCGCACTGATTTTTCGCCCACTCGTGATGGAATGTGTCGATCCATCGTTTCTGCGCTCGGTCAGCCGCGCCGGTGGGCCAGTTCATCTTGTCTTTCTGGCTCTGGTCGTCACCACACTTGTCTCGGGTTTCAATGCCTTGGGCACATTGCTGTCTGTCGGCATCATGATGCTTCCTGCCATTACTGCGCGGTTCTGGGCGACAGAACTCACCGGCATGATCTTTGTCGCAACTCTGTCGGGCCTTGCAGCCAGCGTTGTAGGCTTGCTTGTCTCATGGCATTTCGGCCTGCCTTCGGGACCCGCGATCATTCTCGTGGCTGGATGTTTCTATCTCCTATCACTCGCCTTTGGTCCACGTGGCGGATTGATTTTGAAAATTCTTCCACAACATCATTTGGAGGCATGATGATACGCAAAATAATGCTTGCTTTGCTTATTCTTCTGAGCCCACTAACGGCCTCCGCGCAAACAAAGCTGGATGCTGTTGCCAGCATTTCGATCATTGGCGATTTCGTGAACCAGATTGGTGGCGATCGCGTCAATCTGACTGTTCTTGTTGGCCCTGGTGGCGACGCCCATATATTCCAACCAACACCCGCTGATGCGCGGCGGGTCGGACAATCCAAACTCGTCTTCATCAATGGATTGGGGCTTGAAGGCTGGCTCCCGCGCCTGGTGAAATCATCTGGCGGACGCGCGACGATTGTCACGGTCTCGCATAATGTCCCGGCCATCAAGGAGAGCATCGATGGGCACGGCCACGGCCACAATCTCGATCCGCACGCTTGGCAAGATGTTGCCAATGCGCAGCTTTATGTGAAAAATATTGGTGCCGCATTGAGCGCCGCCGATCCAGATGGTGCACCTTATTATGCTGAGCGCCTGCGCTCTTATCTGGCTGAGCTTGACCGACTTGAAGCAGAGATGCGATTGGGCCTCGCGCAGATTCCAACCGCGCGCCGCCGCATGATCACGAGCCATGATGCATTCGGTTATTTCGCCAAAGCCTATGGCCTGAGGTTTATTGCGCCCCAAGGCGTGTCAACGGAAGCGGAGGCATCCTCACGTGATGTAGCGCGCATCATCCGCCAGATTCGCGCTGAGGGGATTCCGGCCGTCTTTCTCGAAAATATTTCCGACCCACGCCTGATGATGCAGATTGCGCACGAAACCGGGGCCAGAATTGGTGCGCGCGTATTTTCTGATTCCCTCTCAGATAGCAGCGGCCCGGCTCCGACATATCTCGAAATGATGCGCAACAATCTAGGCGCTTTCGTTGAGGCGCTTCGTTAAGCACCGGTCCAGTTTGACCGCTAGCGGTGCTTTACCTTAATCGCCGACACACTTAAAGTTTGTGCATTGAGGAAACGCTGAGACTGCCCATGAAACTGGTCTGCTATGATCCGCATGCCCGCCGCCCCGAAATCGCGACTGCGATGAAGGATTTTCCCGATATTACCTTTAAGCGCCCTGTGACACTGGATGATTTGGCAGAGGCAATGGCGGGTGCCGAGATTCTCGTGACCAGCAATCGCGCCTATGAGGCTGAAGCCGCACGGATCATCCGCGAAAAGGGCTCTGCACTGCGATGGATTCAATTCACTACATCAGGCCTCGACAAGGCCATCGCCCTGGGCCTGCCTGGGGGCTGCGCCATTACCAATGCCGCAGGGCTTCGCGCTTTCAGTGTCGCCGAACATGCATTCTCCCTGATGCTGGCCCTTATGCGGCAATCGCGCGCGGCCGATCACGGCCAGCGAGACAATGTATGGGTGCGTGATCTCATTACACCGCAGATGGACAATCTGGCAGGCAAGCACCTCCTCATCATCGGTACAGGAGCCATCGGCCAGGAAATTGCACGCAAGGCGAAAGCTTTCGACATGTTCGTCACAGGCATATCGCGCAGCAGCGCGCCATTGCTTCATTTTGATCATCTACGGCCGCGCAGCGAAATGAAAACTGCTATTGCGCACGCAGATGTCGTGCTTATGGCTGCAAATTATGAAGCCGAAACGCATGAAATGATGAGCGCAGAGATGATCGCGGTCATGAAATCGAAGGCGCATTTCATCAATATTGCACGTGGAGCAATGGTGGATGAACCGGCCCTCATCGACGCGCTTCGGGACAAACGTATTGCAGGTGCCGGCCTCGACGTGACGTCCGTCGAGCCGTTACCCTCGGGGCATGCGCTTTACGCTCTTTCAAATGTCGTCTTGAGCCCCCATGTAGCAGGAGCTGGCTCGCAAGGCACCGGGGACGGTATGGGCAAAATCCTTGCGGACAATTTGCGCCTGTGGCTCAAGGGCGAGCCACTCCAGAAGATCGTAATTGCGCGCACACCCTGAACGGACACACATGACGGAAACAAAACCCGATATTGAAGCTCTCACCGCCTCGCCCGCCTACCGACTGGCCGCACTTGATCAGGACTTCCTGCTGTCCGATGCCCAGCGCGGCCTGCGCTTCATGTTGGAATATGAAAAGGCCGAACAGGCTTTGCGCGGCTGGGGCGTGCGCTCAACCGTCGTGGTGTTTGGCAGTGCGCGGGTCCGTGAGAATGGCAATCAGCAACAGGCGCGCTGGTATGAGCAGGCGCGCAAATTTGGAAAAATCTGCTCGCTCGAAGGTGGCGCACTTGATCGCGCAGGCGGCCAACGCGACAATGTGATTGCAACAGGTGGCGGGCCCGGAATTATGGAGGCCGCATGTCGTGGTGCCCATGATGCCGACGCACCCTCGATCGGTTTCAACATCATGCTTCCCCATGAACAATTACCTAACCCCTACACGACGCCGGAACTGACGTTCCGCTTTCATTATTTTGCTATGCGCAAAATGCATCTGGCCATGCGCGCCAAGGCGCTGGTGGTTTTTCCCGGTGGGTTTGGCACATTGGATGAACTATTCGAGATACTCACGTTGCACCAGACCGGCAAGGCGTCCAACATTCCTGTTGTCCTCTTCGATGAGAAATATTGGCGCTCAATCGTTAATTTCGATGCGTTGGTGGAAGCAGGCATGATCGAAAAATGCGATCTATCGCTGTTCAGTTTTGCTGAAACGGCGGAATCCGCCTGGGCGCATTTGCTCGCGCAAGGCATTGCTCATCATATTGAACCC
>CANJVX010000035.1 GCA_947478405.1 Beijerinckiaceae bacterium
CAGGTCTCGGCTCTGACGACGGCGCAGCTTGTTAAGCTTGAAACCGTTGATCTTGCGGCGCTTAGCACGGCGCAGGTTCGCTCTCTGACGACGGATCAGCTCGTCAAGCTGACGACCGACCAGATTGTATCCCTGACGACGGCGCAGGCGGTTGCTCTGTCCACGAGCCAGGTCTCGGCTCTGACGACGGCGCAGCTTGTTAAGCTTGAAACCGTGGATATCGCTTCAATGACCAGTGCGCAGATCGGTGCCCTGACATCAGATCAGGTGGGTGCGCTGACGACCGATCAGCTTACCGCTCTCAGCTGATTACAATAGATCTCCCCCGGATAGGCTCCGGGGGAGCTCCTCGTTAAGGAATAAGGCGCTCGATATACCGCCCGTAGTCAGTCTTCGAATAGAGCCGCGCGCGTTCGCGCATTTGCCCGGCATCAATGAACCCATTCAGAAATGCGATTTCTTCGAGGCAGGCGATCTGTACGCCTTGGCGTTTCTGAACCGTGCGCACGAATTCGCTCGCTTCGATCAGTGAGTCATGTGTGCCCGTGTCAAGCCAAGCATAGCCGCGGCCGAGGCGTTCGACCGCCAATTCACCAAGTTCTAGATAGGCTCGGTTCACATCCGTGATTTCGAGTTCTCCTCGGGGCGAAGGCTTGATGTTGCTCGCGATTTCAAGCACGCGGTTGTCGTAGAAATATAGCCCCGTAACGGCCCACGGCGATTTCGGGTTTTTAGGTTTTTCGACAATGTCCACGGCGCGGCCGGAAGCTTCGAATGTCACGACGCCATAGCGTTCCGGATCTTCCACGTGATAGCCGAATACGGTAGCGCCCGTCTTGCGCTGCGAGACAGTCGTGAGTTTCTCACCCAAGCCTGCGCCATAGAAAATATTGTCTCCGAGAACGAGGCAGACCTGATCATCGCCGACAAAATCTGCGCCGATCAAAAAGGCTTGTGCCAGCCCTTCGGGCCTTTCCTGGACTTTGTAGCTGATGTTCAAACCCCAGGCTGAGCCATCCCCCAACAGTTTGCGATAGTTTTCCAAGTAATCGGGCGATGAAATCAGGAGAATATCGCGTATCTGCGCCAACATGAGCGTCGAGAGCGGAAAGTAGATCATCGGCTTGTCGTAGATTGGCAGAAGCTGCTTGTTGACAACCAAAGTCGCCGGATAGAGGCGCGTGCCGGAGCCTCCGGCCAGAATGATGCCCTTCATGGAATGTCCTTTCGCGCCAGCTTTGCTAGGATGTCGATCGTGGCCTCCTGCCAGGGCCGGATGCGTAAGCCAAATGCGGCTTCGATTTTATTTGTCGACAGGACCGAGTTTCTGGGTCGCCTGGCTGGGGTTGGATAATCTGCTGTCGAGATAGAGCTGACGGGAACATCGCGCCCGCCATGCGCACCATTGACCCGGATGATCTCACGCGCAAAATCGGCCCAGTTCGTCCCGCCCGCGTTGGCAAAATGGAATGTGCCGAAGCGGGCATCCGCGGCGCCGTTCACCTGCCCTACTATCGACAATAGCGCATTGGCCAGGTCATGGGCGGACGTCGGGCGCCCCGTCTGGTCGGCAACTACACGCAGCTCGTCCCGTTCACAGGACAGCCGCAGCATGGTCTTCAAAAAATTGCTCCGCCATGCGCTCACAACCCATGAGGTGCGGATAATGATATGGCTCTCGCAGGCGCTCCGTACGGCGTCTTCCCCCGCTTCCTTGCTCGCGCCATAGACATTGATCGGATCGACTGTGTCGTCTTCGACGTAAGGCCGTCCGAGCTCGCCCGAGAAAACATAATCCGTCGATATATGGACAAGCGGAACCTTCGCCTGAGAGCATGCCTGCGCAAGAATGCCAGGTGCGACCGCGTTCACGTACCAAGCGATATCTCTTTCGCTTTCAGCCTTGTCGACTGCCGTATAGGCAGCGGCATTGATCACCGCACTCCATTGGCGCGAGAAGACGGCGTCGCGGATCGAGGCGTCATTCATCAGATCGAGATGCGTACGGTCAGGCGTATGAAGGACAAGAGTGTCGTTGCCAAGTGCCTGCATCGAGAGGCCGACCTGTCCCGCCCCGCCGGTGACGAGAATATGCTTTGTCATGCCTTCAGGCCCAGACGCTGGCCGGAGTAATTTCGCTCAAGCAGGGGCCGCCACCAGCTCTCATTTTCCAGGTACCAGAGCAATGTCTTTTCGAGCCCGCTGGAAAAGCTTTCCTGCGGGTGCCAGCCAAGATCCGCTTCAAGCCGCGTGGAATCGATAGCGTAGCGGAAATCATGTCCCGGCCTGTCCGTGACAAAGGAAATGAGATCGCGATAGGGGCCGCTCCCACGTGGGCGCAGCCGATCCAGAATTGCGCAAAGTGTCTCCACCACGTCGAGGTTTCGTTGCTCGGCGTGGCCACCAACATTGTAGGTGGCGCCGGGTGACGCTTGCTCAAAAACGGTCGCGATGGCGCGCGCATGGTCTTCGACATAGAGCCAATCACGCACATTCTGGCCGCTGCCATAGACGGGCAGGGGCTCTCCGGCGAGCGCTTTAACGATCATCAGCGGGATAAGTTTTTCGGGGAAGTGATAGGGACCATAATTGTTGGAGCAATTGGTCACCGTGACAGGCAGCCCATAAGTGTGGTGCCAAGCGCGCACCAAATGATCAGACCCCGCCTTGGAGGCTGAATAGGGCGATCGCGGATCATAGGGAGTTTCTTCCGTGAAAAAGCCCTCAGCGCCGAGCGAACCGAAGACTTCATCAGTCGAAACATGATGAAAGCGGAACGTGCCGCGTCGGTCCCTATTCAGTCGTTCATGATGCGCCCGCGCCGCCTGGAGTAGCACATAAGTGCCAGTAATATTAGTTTCGATAAACGCTCCGGGCCCGTCGATTGAACGGTCCACGTGCGATTCAGCTGCGAGATGGGCAATCACATCTGGATCAAATTCTGAAAAGGCTTTTGTCACTGCTCCGGCATCGCAGATGTCGCCCTGCAGGAAATAAAACCGCGGATCGCTCGACACAGGCTCAAGTGATGTCAGCGTGCCGGCATAAGTGAGCTTGTCATAAACAAGCACCTGATGCTCTGTGTTGGCGATAAGGTGGCGTACGAGCGCGGAGCCGATAAAGCCTGCGCCGCCAGTGACAATGATGCGTTTGGTCCGGCTCATGGTTCCAGAACCCCGATTTCGAGAGGGTTGCCGTCATAGGGAAACGGAGAATCAAAGTCACGAAGCAGGGGGAGCTTGGTGTCCTTTTCCGACATTAGGCCGGGATCGACTTGAGACGGCCAGGCGATCCCAATGTCGGGATCATTCCATCGCAGGCCACCATCATTGTGTGGGGCATAAAAATCTGAAACCTTGTAGACGATCTCGCTGTCCGGCTCGAGTGTGAGAAAGCCATGTGCATAGCCTCGCGGGATCAGCACCTGCTCGTCACGTTCGCTCGAAAGCTCAATGCTTCCCCACTTGCCATAGCTGGGTGAGCCACGTCGAACATCGACGAACACGTCAAGAATGCGGCCGCGAAGGCAGCGAACCAGTTTGTCCTGAGCGAAGGGAGGTGTCTGGAAGTGAAGGCCACGCAGCGTCCCGACAATGCGGGAGAGCGAGTGGTTATCTTGAACGAAATGGGCGCTTATGCCCGCCGCTTCAAGCCGGCGCTGGCTGAAAGTCTCAGCGAACCAGCCGCGGTGGTCGCCAACACGGCGATTCCTGATCACCGAGATCATTCGCACTCCCAGATCTGAACTGCCGCACTGTCAACGTCGTAAGCTGCTAGTCATTAAAGAAAAATGAACTTTTGCCGCCTAGTCTGATCAGGTCGACGGCGTGCTGAAGGATCCCGGCACGCAATGAAGCGAGGTTTCCCGCAGCTTGTTTCGGATCGCAAGGCCAGCTCCATGCTTAGTCAGATAGTCGTTTCTCCGGGACGCTCTGCTGACCCCCATGTCCACCTTTTTCAGATTGCCTATTCACAGGAGACGCTGGAAAGCGTCGAAGAAGGCTTCCGGCTTCTCGATAATCTTGTGAATGAGCGGCCCGACTGGTTCGAATATTGGCCGATACGCAACTTTTTGTTGAGCGACCAATTAGATGAGGAGGGCTTTTACGGCTTTTTCAGCCCGCGTTTTAGATTGAAAACAGGCCTTACGGCCGCCCAAGTGAGCCAGTTTGTTCGCCAGCACTCCGACAAGGCTGATGTGGTAATTTTCTCCCCGCACCCTGATATGGGCGCATTCTTTTTCAATGTCTTCGAACAGGCAGAAGCCTTCGATTCTGGAATGATAGCGACATACGAAGCGGCCCTTCGTAGCGCCGGTGTTTCTATGTCGATCAAAAACCTGGTGATGGATTCCCGCCAGATCGTCTTTTCGAATTATTTCGTCGCGCGTCCGGCTTTCTGGCGCATGTGGCTGGCGTTGAATGAAACTATTTTTCGCCTCGCCGAGGACCCGGCCGATCCCGTTGGTGCGCTGCTTCGTGAGCCGACCAATTTTACCGGCGCAGTACAGCGCAAGGTGTTCCTCCAGGAACGCACAGCATCATTCATTCTAACGACAGACAAGCGCTGGCGTAGCGTTCGATATGACGCTTTTAAGACAGCCTGGTCGAGTTCTGCGCTGAAAGAATTCCCGACTGAAGCCGTGATCAGCGACGCTTTGAAGATTGCGTTCCAGGAGACGGGTGATCAGGAATATATCGCTGCTTATGCCACGATCCGCCAGAAGTTGCATGACGCACGTCCCGCGCCGACCGCGCATGCCGCAGTAAGTGAACCAAATTTTTCAGGACAGCAAGTACGGATGGGGCTTCCGGAGGCGATTGCTGCGGCAGATGCCATGTCTGCGCAAGGACGCTTGGAAGAGGCGAGGCTGATCTACGAGAGCTATCTTGCTGATCCGGCGGACAGCCTAGGGCATTTCGGTCAGCATAATCTCGCTGTCGTTCTACGCAGCTTAGAGCGGCTCGACGAGGCCGAAGTGCAGTTGCGCAAGGCGATCGTAGCTCATCCCAGTTTCATTCAAGGCTATATCAGTCTCGGGGCGATCCTAGAGCAGATGAATCGCTTGGAGGATGCCCTTTCCTGCTGGGAGCTCGGCCTTACGCAAGCCACCGGTAGCGATGAGGCGAGCCGTGCCAGTCGCATCAAGCTCTACAACAATGTTGGGCGTTTGAAAGAGGTCATCCTCGATTTAGCTGGCGCTGAACTGGCCATGCGCGAAAGCATTTCACTCGATCCGTCGCAGGGCCCGGTCCTGCATCACTGGATCCATCTACGCCAGAAGCAATGTAATTGGCCGGTGCTGGACGAGGTCTTACCGCGCGCTGAGCTTGCACGTTTCGCTTCTCCTCTTAGCATCCTGAGCCTCACGGATGATCCTGCGGAGCAGCTCGCTTGTTCGCAGAGGTTAGCCCGTGAAAGGATAATAGCCTTTCCGCGTATGGTCGCGCCTCATCACCGGTACGGACACGACAGGCTCCGTATTGGCTACCTATCAGCTGATCTATGCATGCATGCGGTCTCGCTGCTGACAGTCGAGTTGTTCGAACGCCATAATCGCGACCAAGTTGAGGTTCACGCCTTCTGTTGGAGCCGTGAGGATGGCACGCCATTCCGCGAACGCGTCCGGAATGCTTTTGATCATTTTCATACCATAGGCCAGCTCGATGACCAGGAGGCGGCGGAGTTGATCCGCTCGAAGGAAATCGATGTGCTCGTTGATCTCCACGGGTTATCCGCACGCACGCGGCCAAATATTATCGCGCGTGGCCCCGCACCCGTGCAGATCACATGGCTCGGTTATCCCGGCACGAGCGCCATTCCTTACAACGACTATGTTGTCGCAGACGATTTTGTTCTGCCACCGGAGCTTGAGCCATTCTTCACTGAAAAGCCTCTTCGCTTACCGACCGTATTTCAGGTTTGCGATACGACACGAAGCTTTGGGAATGACCATCCGCGCTCATTCTATGGTTTACCCGACGATGCCTTCGTGTTTTGTGCCTTCAATAATAATTACAAGATCGCGCCGGAAATGTTCGAGGCGTGGATCCGTATCCTTCACCGGACACCAGATAGCCTGCTTTGGTTGCTTGAAGACAACCGCTGGTCCCGCCAGAACCTTATAAAGCACGCCGAGGGCGCCGGAGTTGATCCCGCACGCCTGCACTTCGCCGGGCGCATCGACCCGCGCGACTATCTCACTCGTTTCCGCGCCGCCGATCTATTCCTCGACACAAACCCCTATAACGCGGGCACAACGGCCAATGACGCGCTCTGGGCGGGGTTGCCACTGCTAACTTATTCAGGGCGGACTTATGTGTCGCGTATGGCCGGAAGCTTGCTGCGTGCGGCTGGTTTGCCTGAACTTATAACCTACAACTTTGAGCAATATGAGGCGAAAGCCCATCATTTTGCGATGCACCGGGGCCAACTGCAGGAGATACGCGATCGGCTCACACGCAACAGGGAAAGCGGCGAACTCTTCAACACGGTGGGGTTCGTGAACGAATTCGAAACTGCACTTCGCGGCCTGTTTTCTACCTGAGTCAATGTTGCGACCTTCATGATGTGCGGGCATTTACGAGGTGCCGGTCTGTATAGGCTTACGATAATGTATTGTTAGAGGACATTACGTCCAATAGCATTGCCGACTAAGTCGGCTTCTCCACGGCTTCGCAAATGTTGGCGCTCTCGACAAGCGAAGTGGCCGCCTTGACGACAGACGCCATGGTAGCGCTGACGACCAGTCAGTTGGCCGCATTCACTTCAACGCAGGTCGAAGCGATCTCGACAGATCAATTCGCGGCGCTCAGCACGGCACAGATTGCGGCCCTTTGATCCGATTAAAAAAGAGAGGCGCAGATACTGCACCTCTCTGGGACGTAACATTCAAAATGTTTGGCTATCTATTTGCGATGCCGCGCGTCCAGGAAGCATGATGGCCTCCTGAACTTTCTCAGATCACTTCGCGTAATAAGCAAAGAATTCATCCTGCTGGGCTTTGGTGAGCGGTTCTTTCATGAGTTTCATCTCAACCGCGTCGCGCATGGCTGCGTCCACACCCCCCAGTGTCGTCATCAGGATAGCTTTTTTCGGCCAGAATTCCTCGATGACCTGGTTGGCTATGTCGAGTGGCACACTAGAAAATTGCGAATAGGCCTGCATGGCTGCGGGCCCCGAATACATCCATTCAATCGTTTCTGCATAAGCTGCGCGAAAAGCTCCCATTTGTTGGGGTTTGTTGCGAATCGTTGAGAGATTGGCGAGCAGAACGCGTGAAGTCTGGTCACGGAATTCAGGCAATTCGGATTCGAGGGCGATCACACGGATCAGCCCTTTCTTGCGTTGCTCAAAACCGAACGGAGGATTGGCCCAACCAATGTCGACTTGGCCCGACATGACTTGCGTGAATGTTGCTGCAGGTCCACCGGTCGCCACCATTTTCAAATTGACGCCATGAAGTTTTTGCATGCCGATCAGCGCAATATAGCCCGATGATCCAAGTGTCGCATAAGAAATACTCTTGCCCTCGGCGTCTTTGAATGAACGGATGGGCGAATTCGCCGGCACATACCAATAAAGGTCAGGACCAGTGCTCGTATTGCCAATGGGGCGAATAGGCGCGCCTTTTTGAAACGCCCCCATGACGGCTGCCAAGCCAAGACCAACACCAACATCGGCGCTACTGGAGGCAACAGCTTGCAGCGATTCACCACCGCCTTCCGTCCACAGGACCTCGACATCAAGTCCGTGCTTTTCGAAAATGCCTGATACTTTTCCCATATGCGGTGGAGAGGTCTGCCAATTGCCGAAGGCGCCCGAGGCGATGACGAATTTGTCGAGCGCATAGGCGCTGGAAAGATTTGCGAAAGCCGCACAAGCGACCGCTAAAGCCAGGACTCGTTTCATGCGCATTTTCCTTGAGGGCAAACTCTCGGCAGAGTGCCCTATTCATCATGGCCTAGCGTGATCGGAAAAAGACAAACCCTCATTGGATTTATGCTTTGGACGGACGATTTTGCGGTGCAGCATCAAGAGCGTTGCCCTTCCGGCTTGTTTCACGTTATTTTTAGCCAAGCCATTGAAGAAACGGGGAGGGCTGCATGAAGGGCTGGTTTGTCGGGGCGGGCGTGGCTTTCCTCACCTGTGGTGGAGCACAGGCGCAATCCATGGTGCCCGCTCATAATGGGTCGTGCCCATCGGGAACGTCCTATGCGGGCAGCGGCTATTGCCGCTCCAGTTCATCGGATGTGTTTGTGCCGGCGCATAACGGCTCCTGCCCTTCCGGCTCGTCTTACGCGGGCAGTAATTATTGTCGCTCTAGTGGCGGACGCGGTTATGTCCCCGCCCACAATGGCTCCTGCCCGTCGGGCTCGTCTTATGCGGGCAGCGGTTATTGTCGCCTATGACTTTTGACCAGCGTTGCCTTTTCGCAGCGCTCGGTCCAGCATGTTTCCCTGTCACCAAGAAAAGAGACTGAGGCCATTCAATGAACGTCCTGAAATTTGCCCTTCCCCTGATTGTACTTTCGGCCATTCCAGCTTTCGCTGCGGGCCCGAATGTGATCACGCTGACAAACAATACGGCTTCAGCTGTGATCTTTTTCTCGGCTGGTCCTGATGCAAATTTGCTCAAGGATGCGTTGGCACCTGGCAAGTCAATCAAAGTAAATATCGGCAAATCCTGCAAAGTGCAGATCGCCATTGATTTCGAAGACGGTGATTCTCTTGAGCTGCGCGCACATGATTTTTGCGTAGACAAAGTGCTCAAGCTGAAAGCGATGAAAGACGAATAGTCACCGCGGGCCGTAAAAGTAAAAAGCCGCCCCGAAGGGCGGCTTTTTTCATTTTACCACTTCTTTTCGACTGGATCTTTGATCGCGTCTTCGAGCGGATTGCGTGGCTTGTACATGGTGGGCGGACGCAGACGTCCATCGGGACCGATTTGATCCATGTCCGTGTAGATTTCGAATTCATAGCCATCGGGATCAAGGAAATTGATGCTGATGTTGCAGCCCGCACCCTTGCGCCCTTCAAACACAATCGGAATTTTGTTAGCGAGGAAATATTCCTTCGCCAGACGCAACACCTCTGTATTGTCGACTTCAATGGCCAGATGCTCCATCTGCAGCGAACCATGAATGTCGCGCTTGGGCATTTTGTTCTTGCCCATCGGCTTCAGGCCGATGCCGTGATGGTCGTTACCACAGCGGAAGAAGACCATGCCGTGTTTGTTGCGGTCGGTCTCAACGAAGCCCATGACTTCGGTCCAGAATTTCGCCGTGCGCTCGACATCGCTCACTTCATAGACAAAGTGGCCGAGCTTGTTGGGCTTGATCGGCGATGTGCCGACATAGGTTTCGGGATGAAATGGGCCTTCGCGATCATAGACATCTTCGCGACGGGCCTTGGTCGTGTCGTGAATGGCGGCAGTGCTCATTTTCTCCGTCCCTCGTTTCGCGTGTTTTTTTATGCGCGTTGAAAACCCCGTGGTCCAGGATTGGTTGACTTATTCATACTCGCCTCGCCGGGGCTTTGCCAAGAGTTCTGGCGGCCCGGCGGGGCCAAGCCCGCCGGATTTTTGGGACGGGCACCTTGTTATTGCGTGGGTTTGACGCCGTCTTTGCTGACCTGCGCGCGCTGGGCGACCAGCTTGTCGCCTTCTCGGGTGACCGCGACGAAAATCGTCTCACCCGCCTTCAAATCCGCAAGTGCTCCGGGACCTGGCTGAGACAGGGTGGCTTCCGGGGGGACAATCACCTTCACCGAGCCGGTTTTGTAATTGAGTGTCAGCTCCGGACCCTTGGCCGAAGTCACCGTGGCTTCGACAATACCGTTGGTCATGACGGAATCGGGCTTCAAATCCCAAGGCGACAGGCCTTCACTCGCGGTGGCCGAGATCGGGCGCACGTCAATGGCAATTGTGCTGCCATCAGGCGCCTTTACTGTGGTCACGCCCAGTTTCATGCCGGGCTTCACTTCGGCCAAAGTAAACGGCTTGGTCGTTGTCACGCGCAGGTCGGCGGGAACAGCGACCGAGAGCGCGCGGCCATCGAATGTGTCCACCGCCATGGTCTGGCCGTCAAAGGCGCGAATGGTGCCGCGCAGATTCTGGCTCTGCTGGGCCCAAGCGGGAGCCAGCGAAAGACCTACCAGCGCCATGATCGTCAAAACACGTTTCATGTCTTCCTCCCCGTTCTTCTGGGAGAAGCCTAGCTCAGCCGCAGTTGCTTTCAAAGGGTAAAGCCGAAGCCTTCATCTCGCCGTCATATTTCTCCGCACATTGGGGCTGTCAGGGATTGGACCTTGGCAACCCTTTTGTTTTGGAGGCAGGCATGGCCGCGCATTTGTCATTTGATCGTCGGAAGCTTCTGGTCGGCACAGCACTCCTTACAGGTAGCGCCTTTGCGCCGCGCTGGGCACAGGCTGCGGCTTTTGATCCTTTCGCGCAAAAGGTGAGCCGCGGGCCTTCCAGCCTTGATGTGGCAGCCATTGGCAAAACGCCAGCAGCAACGGGTGCGCCTTATATTTCGCCCGTTGCCAAGGGCTGGCATGTGACGTCTTTGCTGACCACGGGCAATCAGGTTGCCGGCTATCGCATGGCTGGCATCCCCGATGGTCTTGGTGCCTTTGATAATGGTGATCGCACCATCACCCTTTTGATGAATCATGAATTGGCGGGCGGCAAAGGTGCTGAACGCGCACATGGTGGCAAGGGCGCCTTTGTTTCGCGCTGGCGTCTCGACAAGGATACGCTGCAAGTCGTTGCGGGGCAGGATTTTCTGGCAAGCCCCGCCAAGCTTCAATTGTGGATGGGCGATGCATGGAAGAGCGCCGACACAGCGCCCGCCAAGCAGCGCGATCTCAACCGTTTCTGTTCAGCCGATCTGGCGCCCGTCAGCGGCCTGTTTCATGCGCAGACGGGTCTGGGATATCAGGGCCACATCTTCCTCACCGGCGAGGAAGGTGGCGGCACAAATGCCAATCGCGCTTTTGCTTTTATCGCAGAAAGCGGCGAGGCTTATGAGCTTCCCGGCTTTGCCTTTGGCACAGTCAATGATGAGAAGAACCTGCCTCCGTCATGGGAAAATCTGCTCGTCAATCCTGTTGCGAGCGATGTCACCATTGTGGCGGGCAATTCAGACGGCGGCAGCAACCAGGTCTATTTGTATTTCGGCCGCAAATCGCGTGCGGGCTCGCCTATCGAGCGTGCGGGTCTTGCGGGTGGCAAGATTTTCGCTCTTCTCGTGCAGGGCGTGAGTGCAGAAAACCGCAACACCAATATCGGGATTGAAAAAAGCCTCGTCGGCAAAGGCGCTGGCAAAAGTGTGGCGCTGGCTGACGTCAACAAGGGTACCAGTTTCTTGCGCCCGGAAGATGGCGTCTGGGATGCGCGCAATCCCAACCGCTATTTCTTTGTCACGACCGATCGCAATAATTTTGCAGCCGACGGCACCGTGCGCGAAGGCCAAGACGTTACGCAGATTGGTCGCAGCCGCTTGTGGGCCGTGACCTTTGACGATGTCACCAAAATGGCCACCGATGGCGCGCCCGTCGGGCGCATTGAAATGTTGCTCGATGGCACTGAGGGCGGCGACATGTTCGATAATGTGACGCTGGGTGACAATGGCGTCATTTATCTCTGCGAAGATCCAGGCAACAGCCGCCACAATGGCAAAATCTGGTCTTATGATACGCAGACTGGCGCCTTTGAAATCGTCACCAAATTCGAGCCAAGTCTTTTTGGCGATGTGGTCTCTGGAACTTATGCGCCGCCCACGGCTCCCTTCGTCGATGACAAGGAAACATCGGGCATTCTAGACGTCACTGATCTGTTCCGCTCCGCGCTTTGGTATAAGCCGGGCTCGCGCGTCATGCTTGTCGTCGTTCAAGCGCATTTTGCCTATGATGTCGCTGACGCTATCGGGGGTGAACTGATTGAAGGCGGGCAGTTGCTCTTGCTGGTCAAAGACGCCTGAGCGATAGCGCCTTGGTGGAAGACATAAAAAAGCCCCGGGAAACCGGGGCTTTTCTGTTTTTGCTGGGTGCCCGCTTTTAGCGGCCAACGAGCTTGCGTGTATTGTCGAGCGTGCCATAGCTGCGCGGCGCGCCGCACATCAGGAAGCGATAGCCTTCTGCAATGACGCGCTCTGCATTGGCGCCCGACACATGCGGATGGCCGACGATGGTGCCGTGACGCTTGCAGGTGTCGACAACTTTCGCCATCGCATCGAGCACAACGGGATGATCGGTCTGGCGCGGATAGCCGAGCTCTTGGGAGAGATCGCCTTCGCCAATCAAAATCGCGCCAATGCCGGGCACGTTTTTGAGAATGTCATCGAGGTTCTCAATGCCGGCTGTATCTTCGATCTGCAGGATGATGAACAGTTCGCCCTTGGGTGCCAGCGGCCAGACGTCAGCCACTTCGTAATATTCAGCTTGGCTGATGCCCCAGTAGCGGCAGGCCTGCATCGGGCCATCGCCGCGAATGCCTTGGGGCTCATACAGCGGCTTGTCCTTCAAGCGCGCATAACGGCAGGCCGCGATGGCGTTGTAGGCTTCTTCGACAGTCGAGATATGCGGGAAGACGATGCCATAGCAGCCAATGTCGAGCGCCTGTTTGGCGAGGAATTGGTTCTTCTCGACACCATTCGAGGGCACGCGCGCCATTGGCGTGACTTTCGGCGCAATGCCGCCTTTGGCGATCTGGCCGCGGTTCAACATATATTGCAGAGCGTGGCGCATCGTCGTGATGTCCCAGCCCTGATGCTCGCCTTCGAGCACGATGCCATCGTAATTGGATTGCGTCAGTTCCACCGCGACATTGATGTCGATGGGCTGAAAAGACGAGAAAGCATGCTGGCCGTTTTCCAGCGCGCGGATAATGCCGTTGAGGCGGGGCAGGGACATGTGGGTCTCCGATAAACGTGTCGTCAAAAGGAAAGGGCGGCGAAAACCCGCCGCCCTGTAGGGTTTTCTTAAAGGCCGCGCTTCTTGAGGATCGCGTCCAGACGCGGATAGACCGTGCGCGCATTGCCTTCAAAGATCTTGTAGCGATCTTCGTCTGACAGGTTCTTGGCCGCATCCACATAGCGGCGCGTGTCATCGAAATAATGGCCTGTTTCTGGGTCAATGCCCTGCACAGCGCCAATCATTTCTGAGGCGAAGAGAATGTTCTCGACCGGCACAACCTTGGCCAGCAGATCAATGCCCGGCTGGTGATAGACGCAGGTGTCGAAATAGACATTCTTCATCAGATATTCGACGAGCGGTGGCTTCTTCATCATCATCGACAGGCCGCGATAGCGACCCCAATGATAAGGCACAGCGCCACCGCCATGCGGGATAACGAATTTCAGTGTCGGGAAATCCTTGAACAGATTGCCTTGAATGAGCTGCATGAACACGGTCGTGTCGGCATTGATGTAATGCGCGCCCGTGGCATGGAAGTTCGGGTTGCACGAACCCGTCACATGGATCATGGTCGGGATTTCAAGTTCCACCAGTTTTTCGTAAATCGGATACCAATAGCGATCCGTCATCGGCGGATCCGTCCAATAGCCGCCCGACGGATCGGGATTGAGGTTGACGCCAACAAAGCCAAGCTCGTTGACCATGCGTTCCAGTTCAGGAATGCAATTGCGCGGATCAACGCCGGGCGACTGCGGCAGCTGACCAACGCCGATAAAATTTTCCGGCAGCAGCGAGCAGATGCGATGGATGAGATTATTGTTCATCCGCGTCCATTCCTGGCTGACCCATTCAGGACCGACATGGTGACCCATGCCCGAGGCGCGCGGTGAGAAAATGGTGATGTCCGAGCCGCGCTCTTTCTGGAACGCCAGCTGGCGCTGCACAGATTGCTCGAGCTGTTCATCGGTGATGCCCAGATCATTCGTGGTCGGCTTGCGCGTGGCGTCAATGAGGCCTGCGAGCTGCTTGTCGCGGAAGGCGAACAGCGACTGCGGTTCGGTGGTATAATGGCCGTGAATATCGATGATCATTGTCTGATCGCCCTCTCCTGAAGCTCCAGCCCTTATTCGGGCTCTTCCCGTCCTCTTAAACAGAGCGCCGCACCCGTGGCAAGATGTTTGGATCGGCTTTCTCCGAACACCATTGACAAAACTCTGGCGGGGTATGAATTCTGCGCATCCAACGAGCCATCTATCTCAGAGAATCATGCAGGAAAAGACATGGCCACAGCGCTCCTTGACGGCATTTCCACCCGCTATGAAGTCCGGGGTGAGGGGCCGCCGTTGCTCATGTTCGCGCCGGGCGGTTTTGACGCCACGATCGAGAAATGGTCGTCGCTGGGTATTTACGCCAAGACCAAGCCGCTTGAGTATCTGACGCAGCATTATCAGGTCATCCTGTTTGACCGGCGCGAATGCGGCCAGTCGGGTGGCCGCGTCGAGCGCGTCACTTGGGCGCATTTTGTGCGCCAAGGCGTGGCGCTGCTCGATCATCTGAAAATCGACAAGGCGCATATTATGGGCGGCTGCATGGGTTGCTCGCCCGTCATTGCCATGGGCACGCAGGCGCCCGAGCGCGTCTCCTCCATGGTGATCTATTGGCCCGTGGGTGGCCCCAAATATCGCATGTCGAGCCACCAGCGCTTTGCCGAACATCTGGCCTTCGTGCACCAAAACGGCATGCAGGCGGTGGTGGATTTGATCAAGCGCGATGGCAAGGCCTTTGGCGCTGATCCGCGCGGCGGGCCTTGGGCTTCGACCATCAAGTCGGATGAGGCTTTTGCTGAAACCTATGCGCAGCTCGATGTCGAGAAATACAAGCACATTGTGGTGGGCATGGTGCGCGGCCTGATGGACCGCGACACGGCGCCCGGCGCCGAACCCGAAGATATGATGCGGTGCGAGCTGCCCGCCATCATCGTGCCGGGCGCGGATAATTTCCACTCGACGTCAGCTGCGCGCTATTTGCAGGAATGCCTGCCCAATGCCCGTTACTGGGATATGGCAACCGCAGGCCAAAGCGAAGAAGCCACGCGCAAGGAGCTCTTGGAGTTTCTGGGCAGCGTCTAACAGCTCGTCATTGCAAGCCAAGCGAAGCAATCCAGAAAGCCTCACGCGCGGCCTTATGGATTGCCGCGTCGCTGCGCTCCTCGCAATGACGACAATAAAAAAGGCGGCCATTTGGCCGCCTTTTCTTGTTCTTAGCCCACCAGATCCAGCGTGCCCTTGGCCCAGATCTCGTCCATCTTGAACGGGCGCGGGATGATCTGTTGTTCTGTTGCAAATTGGTTGATCGCTTCGATCATCGCGCGGTTGGGCTCGACACCAAAGGGCATCGGATCCTTGCCGGTAATCTCCATGATCTTCATCGCTGTCTGATCATTCTTCGTCGGCTCGGCAATGCCAGCCTTCAACGTTTCGACATAGGCGCGCTTGGCTTTGGCAAAGGTCTCGAAAATGTCTTTTGCGAGACCGGGATGGGCTTCAAGCAATTCATCCTTCACAACCAATGTGTGATTGATCGGATAATGACCGCGCGTGCGCAAAGCCTCGAAGCCGACTTGTGCGGGATTGGGAATCAGCGGCTTGATATCGGGATGATCGATCACCACACCCGATGCTGCAGCCAGCTCGCCTGAGAGCAGCATCTCTTCAACCTTCTTGCCAGCTTCCACCGGCACGACATTGGAGGGCGCCTTATATTCGGCCACATGTTCGTCGCCCGAGAGCACCCAGGTGATTTTGGAGAGATCAACGCCGTAATCATGCTGCAGGATCGAGCGCGCCCACACGCCCGCTGTCACCGTATAGCCTCGATTGACGCCGACTTTCTTGCCCTCGAGCTGCTTGGGGTCTGTGATGCCAAGCTTGGTGTTGGTGACAATCGCGCCATGGTGGAAAGCGCGGAATGGAAACACCGGAATAGCGGTGAACTTCTTGCCATGCGCTTTGGCGCAGAGGTAAGTCGTGATCGCCATTTCCGAAATATCGAATTCGGTCCCGCGCACCATGCGGCGGAAGGCCTGAATAATGGCTGGCACTTCTTCGAAATCGAACTCGAAAGTTTCCGGACGGATCGTGCCGTCTTTCAGCGCTTGCGTATGGCCGAGTGTCTGGAGTGCGGTGTGCAGTTTCATTTTGTTTTCCTCCATAATTTTTTCTTCGTCATTGCGAGGAGCCGAAGGCGACGCGGCAAACCAGACGTCCCGCGTGAGGCTTCTGGTTTGCTTCGTCTGCGGCTCGCAATGACGGCGATGGCCGTGCGAGACTTACACTTTCAGCGGATCAACCCAGGCCTTGTCCAGCGGCACGCGCTGCGGGATCATGCCTTGTTTGAAAGCTGTATCTTCGAGCTTGAGAATCGTCGGCATGTTGAATTCCATGCCGTGGGGCAGCGGATCATCGCCGACGATTTTCATGATCTTCTTGTATTTCTTTTCATTCGCCCCATCGAGCTCGCCCGAATTCATGCGCGACATCCAATCCTGCTTTGCAGTCTCGAAGGCATCATAAAGCGAGCGCGCGACCCAAGGATGTTCAGCCAAAACCGAATCCTTGACCACAATGGTGGCATGCATCGGATAGATGCCGGTGCGCTTGTACCATTCAGCTTCCAGATCATGCGCATTGGGGAAGAGATCGGGCCACATGCTTGTGTCCTCCGTCTTCCAGCCACCAGCCGGATCGCCTGAGCGACCAATGCCGGCATTGGCTGCAAAGCCTGCGGCCAGCTCGCCGTCTTTCATCATCTGGAAGAGCGATTTGCCCTGCGTGTGAATGACATTCTCAGGCAGTGTCAGCTGCTGCACATGCTCTTCGTCATCGACGACCCATGTGACCTTGCTTGTGTCCATACCGAATTCGTCGATGAAAATGCCGCGCGTCCACACACCCGTGGTGACGGAATAAGCGCGCACGCCGACCTTTTTGCCTTCCAAATCTTTCGGATGCTTGATGCCCAGCTCCGGGCGCACCAACAGGCCGCCATGGTGGAAATGGCGTGTGACGAAAATCGGCAGTGCGACGAAAGGCGCGCCATAGGCGCGCGCAATCATATAGGTGGTGGGTGCGATTTCGCAGACATCAAACTCGACCTGTCGCACCATGCGCCGATAGGCGGCGATCTGCGGATTGACGGTGATGAATTCCGGCTCGATGCCCTCGATCTCAATCGATCCGTCACGGATCTTGGAAGTATGGGGATATTCGGCAATGGCGAGTTTGAGCGGGATTTTCTTGGCCAAGTTTATTTCCTCTCCTAGCAACAGTCGCAGCCGGTGCCTTCTGGCACGATCAATGCGTTTTTCATCCACCACGGTGGCAAATCGTCTTCGACGACCTCTGCCACCGGTTTGAAGACCTTGTAATGGCGCCGCTGTTCGTCCTCGGTCCAGAAAGCGATGACGGTCTCCAGCGGCGGGCAGCCCGGAAGGCCGCACTCCAGCTCCGTTACCATGACCACATCGTCTTCCGCCAATCGGAAACGGGCGCGAACATATTGCTTCACGCGCACAATGGCGTCGCGGTTCTCGGCCGGGCGCGCACTGACGCCCAAACGGTACGATCCGCTGGGTTCAGGGTTTTGCTGCGCTGCAACATCACTCGACATGGTCTCTCCAGAGCGCGAGTGACGGATTTTACAGGCAAAACCCGCTTGACCGTCCCGCTTGCCGCAAGATACGAAGTCCACCTCTACAACGAAAGGGGAATATCATGGTCGAGAAGGTACTTGCTTCGGTTAAAACAGGCGCGAGCAAGCTGGAGATCCGTGAATTCCCCATGCCGGAGATTCCGATCGACGGCGCGTTGATGAAGATGGAAGTGGCCGGCATCTGCGGCACGGACGTCAAGATGTTCAAGGATCCCCTCAAGGGCGGTCCGGTCATCATGGGCCATGAAAACATTGGTTACATCGCCAAGGCAGGCCGCGAATTCACCAACCGCAAGGGTTTCAAGGAAGGCGATCTCGTTTTCGTTGAGCACTATGTCTCTTGCGGCAAGTGCGAATGGTGCCATCTGGGCCAGTACCGCCATTGCGAGGCAACCGACTGGCGCTACAACCCGAACGGCATTCGCTACGGCTACACGACTTGCGACAACCCTCCGCATCTGTGGGGCGGCTTTGCTCAGTATGTCTATCTCCCATGGAATTCGGTCGTTCATCACGTGCCCAAGGGCGTGACACCGGAACTCGCTGGTCTCGTCACCCCCATGGCCAATGGCATTGAATGGGCGCTGATGGATTGCGGCGTCGGTTACAACTCGACCGTGCTCATTCAGGGCCCCGGCCAGCAGGGTCTCTCGCAGACCATCGCTTGTAAGCAGGCAGGCGCCTCGCTGATCATCGTCACCGGCACCAACAAGGATAAGGCGCGTCTCGATTGCGCCAAGATCATGGGTGCGGATTACGTCATCAATGTGCAGGAAGAAGATCCGATCCAGCGCATCAATGAAATCACTGGCGGCAAGGGCGTTGATGTCGTGCTCGATTGCACGGCAGGCGCTGGCACCGCGCCGATCCTGCTGGGCATCGAAGCCCTGAAGCGCAAGGGCGGCACAATGATCATTCAGGGTGAAATGGCTGACTTCCCGAACTTCCCCGTCGGCAAGATGACGGTGAAATACATCACGCTGAAGTCGGCACGCGGCCATTCCTACAAGGCTTGCGAATTGGCGCTGGAACAGCTCGCTTCAAAGCGCTTCCCGATCGACATGATGACAACACATCGCTTCGGTCTGAAAGACGCCGAATATGCGATCAAGTCAGTTGGCGGCATGGGCGCACCGGACGTGATCCACGTCTCGCTGATGCCATGGATGGATCTCTGATCCATCCACTAGGCAAGATGGATCTCTGGTCCATCCAATCAAGAAAGATGGATCTCTGATCCATCCGCTTGGAAAAGAGTATTGATGAACGGGCGCCTTAGGGCGCCCGTTCTGTTTTGTGGGTCAAAAAGAGATTTTCATTCTCTGCCCAGCTGCATAATGCCTGTGATAGACAGGAGCTCACATTTCGGGAGCTTGTTATGGTTCATCTGTCTCGCCGTCAGGCCTGCGCCCTTGCCGTTGCATCGGCTTTTTCTCCAGCTGGTGCTTTTGCACAAAACCTCACATCTGTGCGCATCGGCTACGTGCCCGTGATTGGCGCCTCTGCACTTTACGTTGTGGACCGCACCGGCTGGGCGCGCGAGGCGGGGCTTGATCTGAAACTGGTCCGTTTCGATTCCGGCCCCTCTGCCATTCAGGCTTTGTCATCTGGCACACTCGATATGCTGGCCATTGGTGTGGCGCCTGTTGCGGTTGCGCGTGCGCGTGGCCTTGATGTCAAAGTGGTCGCGGCCGCGGGTTCTGGTGGTTCGGGTTTTGTGGCTTCAGAATCTTTGGCGGCAAGCTTTGCGGTCAACAAAGATCCGACCGCGGCTTTTGCTCACTTCGCCAAGACACAAGGGCGCAAAGCCAAGCTCGCCACCTTGCCGCCGGGCGGCGTGCCAACGGTTGCGCTTCATCATTGGCTCTGGAAGATCGGCAAAGTGTCGAAAGACGATGTCGAGATTGTTGCGATGGGTATTGATGCCGTCCAGCAAGCTATGCTGGCTGGCTCGGTCGATGGCGCAACAGTGCTGGAGCCGTCAGCCACGATTGTCTTGCAGCGCAATCCCAAACTGAAAATGTTGCTGACTGCGCGCGATATGTTCCCGGATATCCCCGGTGTCGTGATGGCAGCCACAGCGGCTTTTGAAAAAGCCTCACCAGAGGCGCTCGAAAAAATGGTCGGCCTGTTTGCGCGCGCCACCGATCTCATCCGTAAAAATCCGGCGGAAGCGGCAAAGCATGTCGAAGCGGTTTTGGGTGGCGGTCTCGTTGATGCCGCGACAATGGAAGCGGCCTTGAAGTCACCCGCGGTCGATTTTATTTTCGACATTCGCCAGATCGAAGCACCGACCAAAGCTTTACTCGCCTATCAGGTCGAGATTGGTGATTTTCCAACAGCGCCGCCGACTGAAGGTCTGTTTGATCCGCGCTGGAGCGATAAAATTCTGAAGCGCTAAAACTAGCACGGCCCCTCATCATATGAGGGGCCGTTTTGCCTGTTAAAGTGTCGCTGTGCGATCGACTTTTTCGATCCGCACTTGCGTTACGCCTGCGCCACGAAAGCCCAGTGCATCGGCAGCGCCAGAAGACACATCGAGAATGCGGCCGCGGATAAAGGGGCCGCGATCATTCACAGTCACAGTAATGCTGCGTTGATTGGCGAGATTGGTGACGCGCAACACTGTGCCAAAGGGCAGGCTGCGATGCGCGGCGGTCAATGCTCCGGGTTGAAATTTGGCCCCGCTCGCCGTGCGGGTGCCGTGTGAATAAAAAGATGCTTTGCCGGTCCAGCTTTGCGCATGGGCGGCCCCGTCAAAAGCGACGGGAGCGATGAAAGTGACCGAAACCAGGGCCGCGACAAGAATGGGTTTCAATGGAACTCCTCTGCACGCGCAGGCCATCACGTGGCTGCGGGCAGGGTTTTCATTGTGCGGTGCGGCGAGAAAGAGGCGAGAATACGCCTAGGAAGAGGATTTATGGGCCAAAAATGCCCATTTCCTTAAGGCGAAGCTCGTGATTATTGGGCTAAAGCACTGATAAGTTGAAGAAATGCCTGATTTTGCTGATTCACTTTATTAAATCACCCGCAAAATCAGGGTTTTTCCTTCTTTCGGGTCGCGCAACCATGTTCCATCGTCCTGACGGTCGAACCAGGCCTTGTGGCCTTTGCGGGCCGTAAGGCCAAGGCGTCCGCGCTCCATCTGCCAATTGACGGGATCAAAAACCACGAGCCCCTGGTCTCGGCAGGCTGGCGCCAATTGCGCTTTGCGGCTGGCCTCCAGCGTGATCATACAGCCGGTGTCCTTCTTGCCCTCGCGCAGCGGAGCATAGCGTCCTGCCGGCTGTCCGGTGAAGGCGCTCGCCCGTGTGCCCGTAGGCTGTTGGGTGGCTGAGCCCCGTAGGCGCGCATCGGCGGGTGAGCCCAGCGGCGCAGGGTCGAGCATGTTCTGGGCTGTTGCTGTTGCTGCGCAGAGGATCGACGCAAGGCTGAGCGCGGCAAGGAATGCGCTATGGCCTGTCAGTCTCATCACAATGTCTCCGGATCCGAAACCTATTACCTGTTCGCTAGCATCGCGCCGACGCACGAGCAAGCATGCACTCGGGCACGGGTGTCAGCAATTGGCCACCCGTCGCATAAGCATCGACATTAGCGATGAGCAAATCAGCCATAGCCTTGCGCGTCTCTACACTGGCAGAACCAACATGGGGCAGCAGGACAACATTCTCCAAGCTCAAAAATGCGTCTGGGACTTTTGGTTCATGACCGAAGACATCAAGCCCCGCGCCCGCAATTATGCCGCTGCGTAAGGCCTCGATCAGGGCCGCTTCGTCAACCAGCGAGCCGCGCGCGATATTGATGAGAAAACCCTGTGGTCCGAGTGTCTTGAGGACATTGGCGTCAATGATGTTGCGCGTTTGCAGGCCACCGGGTGCCGCCACCACAAGAATGTCGCAAGCTTGCGCGAGTGCCTGCGGGGTCGCGTGATACACGTAGGCCACATCGGCCTGCTTGTTGCGTCCACAATAGGCGATGGTCAGCCCGAAGACCTCGCCGCGCTTGGCAATGGCCTTGCCGATGCGGCCCAAGCCCAGAATGCCCATGGTCTTGCCGCGCAGGCTGGCGGTGAGCCGATAAGGACCGTTCATCCATTGACCCGCGCGCAGATAGCGCTCCGCGGCTGAAAATTCGCGCACGGTGCTGAGCACCAGGCCGAAAGCCGTGTCGGCAGTTTCATCTGTCAGAACATCGGGCGTGTTGGTGACGGTGATCCCGCGAGATGCGGAAAAAGCCGCATCCACCGTGTCATAGCCGACACCATGATTGGCGATGAGCTTTAATTTGGGAAAGCGCGCAATGAAGCTCGCATCAACCATGAGGGTCATGCCGCTGGCAAGAATCGATCCCGCAGTGACGATGACCTCAATGCGAGACGCAACATCAGCGAGAAAAGCCTCAGCATCCGGCGCTTCCCACAAGCGGTGCACATGGTGGCGCTGTTCCAGATCGCGAATGATGGAATCGGAGAGGCGCACGGGCATCAAAATTTCGCTCATCAATGTCCCTCCTCTTTATCTGTCACGTGGCGATTTTCGGAATGCGTGCGCGCTGACACCTTATAATGTGTTCATAGGCCCCGTTCGCGGGCGGATTCATGCCAGCGCGAGAGCATGGCGCGATTGGCCCATTCGAGCGCCAACCAGATCGCAATGCCAGCGATCGAAATCAAGGCAAGGGCGGCAAACATGCGCGGAATGTTGAGCCGATATCCTGCTTCCACAATGCGATAGGCAAGGCCTGCGCCTTGGCCCGCAGCGCCTGCTGCAATTTCGGCTGCAATGGCGCCAATCAGCGAAAGCCCGCCTGCAATGCGAAGTCCGCCCAGAAAATAGGGCAGTGCCGAAGGCAGCCGCAAAAGCTTGATCTGCTGCCAGCGCGAGGCGCCATAAAGATCAAAGAGATCGCGCAGATTGTGGTCCGTCGACGACAGGCCCAGCGCCGTATTCGACAGAATGGGAAAGAAAGCGACCAGAAATGCGCAGGCGAGTACAGCCGTGCCTGCATCCAGATAGACGAGCAGCAAAGGCGCAATGGCAATGATCGGCGTCACCTGCAAAATGACAGCCAGTGGAAAGAGCGAGCGCTCCAGCCAGCGCCATTGTGCAAACAGAACGGCGAAGAGCACGCCAAAACCTGTCGCCAGCGCCAGCGCCAGTGCAGTGATACGTAACGTCACCGCAAGAGATGCAGACAAGAGCCTCCAATCATCGATCAAGGTGGTGAAGATCAGCGAGGGCGCCGGCAAGATATAGGGCGGGATGGATTGCAGATGAACGACCGCTTCCCAGGCTCCCAGCAGCGCGAGGAAGACGGCGAGTGGCAAAAGGCGGGCCGCTGTCATGCGCCCACCATAGCCAGTTCGAGTGCGTGAGCGGCTTTTCCGCAGGCCTCAAGATAGGTGGGCGTCCGGCGAAACTCTTCCGTGCGCGCGCCTGTTGGCGCGACCGTGATTGTTTCGACAATGCGCCCGGGCCGCGGCGAGAAAATGGCAATGCGGCTTGAGAGAAAGGCGCTCTCATAAACAGAGTGGGTGACGAAAATCACGCTCATGTCTAGGTCTGCCTGCAGCGTGAGAAGATCACGATTAAGCCGATGGCGTGTGATTTCATCGAGCGCAGCAAACGGCTCGTCCATCAGCAGCAGCGTAGGCTTGGTGACTAGTGCGCGAGCAATCGATACGCGCATTTTCATGCCTCCCGACAATTCGCGCGGATAGGATGTAACAAAATCAGCAAGGCCGACATGGACCAGCGCATCCATGACAGAAGCATTCGCGTCTTGGCGTGAAAGGCCTTTCAGTCGCAACGGCAGAAAGACATTGTCGAATACATTTGCCCAAGGCATGAGCGTTGCGTCTTGAAAGACGAAAGCTATTTCCGGACGGCCGCCATCAAAGGTGAGCGTCCCTGCGTCTGCTTGCTCAAGGCCTGCGATGATGCGCAAGGCCGTTGATTTGCCACAGCCTGATGGGCCCAGCAGCGAGACAAATTCCCCCCGCATGATGGCCAGCTCGAGATGATCCAGCGCGCGTGTTCCATTGGCAAATGTTTTTTGAATGCCGTTCAGGCTGACGAGAGGCGCGCTCACTTTGTCTCTATGCCCACGCGCTTGTTGACGAAGGCCAAAGTATAGGCGCGACGATAATCAATGCCGGCCTTCACCACACCTGAAGTCACCATTTTATCAAAGAAGCTCTTCTGGCGCTCGTCGGTCATGGCCCCGATGCCAAGCCGTTTGCTGTCGCCGGAGTCGACAATGCCATATTCTTTCATCGTAGAGATGGAATAGGCGATCTGTTCAGCGCTCATGTCGGGATTGTCGCGCTGTATGAGCGCATTGGCTTTGCCAGCATCGCCGTTGAGATAATTCACCCAGCCGATGATCGACGCATCGACGAAGCGCTGCACAAGATCAGGGTTTTTGGCGATCAGATCGGCGCGCGTTTCAATGGTCGTGGAATATGTATCGAAGCCATGGTCGGCGAGCAGGAAGACATTGGGCTTGAAGCCCGCCTGTTTCTCGATCGCATAGGGCTCGGCCGTCACATAGCCCTGCTGCACGGATTGTTTGTTGGCGATGAAGGGGCCTGCATTGAAATTATAGGGGCGCAGATCGGCATCGCGGAATCCGAATTGCATTTTGAACCAGGGGTAAGAGGCGGCGACGAAATCTTTGCCCAGATAAATCGGCGCGCCGACAAGGTCCTTGAACGTGTCGCGGCCTTGGCCCGGATGCGCCATGAAGACCTGCGGGTCTTTCTGGAACATGGCCGCCACAACGACGGTCGGCACATTCTGCTCTACCGCGGCAAAGGCCTGAATCATATTGCCGCCCATGACGAATTCGATGCGCCCTGTTGGCAGCATGAGGCGGGTGTTGGACTGCGGCCCACCTTGAACGATCTCAACCTCGAGCCCGTATTTGGCATAAGTACCGTCAGCAACAGCCTGATAAAAACCGCCATGCTCGGCCTGCGCCAGCCAATTCGTGCCGAAGCGTATTTTGTCGGCGGCCTGAGCCGATGGGCTGCATGCCAGAAACAAGATCAGTGCCCGAACCGCCGTTTGCATCCACCCCTCCGCCCTGTGCGCCTAATGTGGTGCTCCTGGGGATAAAGTCTATACGTCATTGCGAGCGAAGCGAAGCAATCCAGAATGCCTCGCGTGCCACCTCAGGATTGCTTCTCGCCAGGATTGCTTCTCGCCATGACCGGCTGGGTCGGCTAGTTTCTCCTTGAAAGGTCTCTTGCCCATGCTGCCGACCCATTTCTGGACCGAACTTGCCTGGACTGATTTTGATGCTCTCAATATGGAGAAGGTCATTGCCGTCCTGCCGGTCGCGGCTGTTGAGCAGCATGGGCCGCATCTGCCGCTGGGCACCGATACATTCATCATGGAGGGCTATCTGGAGCGCGTGGTTGATCGCCTTCCACCCGAAAGTCCCGTGCTCTTTCTGCCCATCCAGACCATCGGCAAATCGGATGAGCACAATGCCTTCCCCGGCACGCTGACCCTCTCAGCCGAGACCGCGACCCGCGCCTGGATCGAGATTGGCGAGAGTCTGCATCGGGCAGGCGTGCGCAAGCTCGTTTTGCTCAATTCCCATGGCGGCAATGTCGCGGTGATGGATCATGTCGCACGTGAATTGCGCCGTCGCTTCACCATGTTTGTCGTCATCTGCTCATGGACGCGTTTTGGCTATCCGGATGATCTCTTCACAGCAGAAGAGCGCGCGCATGGCATTCACGGCGGCGATATCGAGACTTCGCTGATGATGGCCTTTCGTCCCGATCTGGTGCGCGAGGAAGAACTCGTCAATTTCCCGAGCGTCAATGCTGAAATGGAGCGCAGTTTCACGTGGCTGCGCGCGCATCAAGGTGTCGGCTTTGGCTGGATGTCGCAAGATTTGTCGCCCTCGGGCGCCATGGGCAATGCTGCTGTCGCCAATGTCGAAAAGGGCGAAGCCAGCGCCGATTATGGCGCGACCGCATTCATCGAATTGCTGCAGGATATAGAAGCCTTTGATCTCGCGCGCCTCAATGACGGGCCGCTCGATTAGAGTTTCTTCTCGAATTTCAGCGCCGCGCCGCCATCTTCATACCAGTCATTTTCCCGGCCGACGAGCGCATAACCGTTCTTCTTGTAGAGTTTGATGGCACGCTTGTTGTCGGCACGGACTTCCAAGGCAAACAGATTGCATTTGCGCTTCTTCGCCGCTTGTTCGCTGGCATCAAGCAGCAATCGCCCGACACCGCGTCCCGCACACGCTTTATCGACGGCTATGGAATAAAGCCGCCCGATCTTCGAGCCTTTGCGCACGCCAATAAGTGCATATCCAGTGATGTGTTTGTTTTCTTCTGCCACAATCATGGCGGCTGAAGACACTTGCATATAGCGCCGTAAGGATTGGCGTGACAACTGATCGGAATCAAACACGTTCCATTCGATCTCTTCCACGCGGTTGAGATCGACGAGCCGTGCTTTGCGAATGGTGGCTTTCGCCTTTACTCGGAACGCCATGGGAATGTCCATGTCTCGGTCAGCGCGCGTGTACCTGTACGCAAGAAGACGCGCAGATCCGTGCTTTGTCCGGGCGCTAATTGCACATCGAACGCTGCACGGAAGCCGCCAGTCTGCGGATTGACTTGTACGAAGGAGCGCGTGATCTCGCCGCTTGTTGTCGAGGGCACGATGTCAACGAGTTCGGGTTGCGTTTGGAAATAGCGCAATTCTCCACCGGCAAAATCGACGATGAAACGGCGTGAGCCCGGCAGCACGGGCGCAGAGGAGCCGAAGGCGCGCGGCGGCGTCTGGAAGGTCGCAATGGCGCGGCCATTTGGCGAGAGGCGACGCATATCGAGGCTGGCGGTGATGCGCCAGGCCAGGTTGATCGGCTTGCCCGTTTCCACCGGCGCATTGGGTATCCATGCGGCGAGCACATTGTTCTGGGAGTCATCTTTGGCGGGCGCTTCGATGAGATCGATACGGCCTTCACCCCAGCCTTCGCGCGGCTCGACCCAATAGCTCGGGCGTACTTCATAGGAGAGTTCGAGATCCTGATAGTGTTCAAATGTGCGGTCGCGTTGCAGCAGGCCGAAGCCTTTCACGTCGCGATCCACAAAAGACGAGATCTCTTGCTTGGCCGGATTGCGCAAGGGCCGCCACAGCCATTCACCAGCCCCCGTATTAACGAGAAGTCCGTCGGAATCATGTAGCTCCGGACGCCAGTCGCTCAGGATCCGGCGATCATTCTCGCCGGTCAGGAACATGGAGGAGAGTGGCGCCAGGCCTAATTTATGAATCGTCCGGCGCGGATGGAGCGTCGCTGACACATCGATCATGGAATCGATGCCGGGCGTGAATTCGAAGTGATAGGCGCCCGTCACCGATTCACTGTCGAGCAGCGCATAGAAAGTGCAGCGCTCAGCATTGGCCTCGGGCGTCTCCACCCAGAATTCGATGAATTGCGGAATGTCTTCGCTTTCCATGCCCGGGTTCACGGCGAGGCCCAGCGCCAAGAGGCCGTAGCGCTGGCCTCGGCCCAGAAGGCGGAAGGCATTGGCGCCCAGAAAGGCGAGGGCTTCGTCGAAAATGCGTGGGTCATTGAGCGCATAATGCAGGCGGAAGCCGGCAAAGCCGAGGTTCACAGGCAGCGGCTTCTCGAATTTGCTGCGGCCATATTCAAACAGGCCTGCCGCATAGGGAATGGGCATCGCAAGGCCTTCGCGAATCACATTCACAGTCACGGGGCGGCGGTAGAGATGGCCCAAGTGAAAAGTCTGCAGGCGGAAAGGTGAGCCATTGAGGGCTGTGCGGTCGGGCTTGAAGCGGATGTCGCGCCAGGCGTCATAATCAAGCTTCTGGATGGCGTCTGGCAGCGGGGGGCTGGGTGCATAGGGCGCGGCGGCTAGTTCGCGCGCGCGTCGTTGCACATCTTCAAAGGCGAATTTGGCCGGCTTTTGCTGCGGTGCTTGCGCCCAAGCTTGCGGCAGGGGCGCAAGGCTGAGGGCTGAGCTGGCCAGAAGCGTGGAGAGTCCGCGGCGGGTCAGGTGCGGCATGTTTGCCTTCGTCAGATGCGCAAAATCGCGCGACGCTCACGAGGTAAGGCCGTTTCAGCGGAGCTGCAAGCGGCCTTTGTGTGGCGTGGTCCTGTGTTTTTTCAACACGGGGTTCATATTGCGTAAAGAATCCCGCGATGTGACGAAAAAAACTCTTGCGCCCTCCTGAATAGTCAGTATTTTCCCGCTTGCCCAAATCGCACGTGCCTGTGGTCGTGTGTCGGTTGGCGGGGATCCGGACAAGAGGCCGGTCACTCGTCAGTAAAAAACCGGCAGCCGGAGCGAACCGGCGAACCCCGCCAAACGGGGGACGCGACTTAAAGCAACGACGGACCGGGCTTTTTCG